>JBJHBZ010000012.1:0-83731 GCA_050485765.1 Phycisphaerales bacterium
GGGTCTCAGCCCGTCGCCGACGCCTCGTCCTCCCGCCGCAGGGCCATCTGGCGGTGGTAGATCTCGCACACCGCCTCGTCGAACAGGGCGTCGTCGCTCTTGCTGGGATTCAGCACCAGCCCGTTTCGCTCGGGCTCGGCCAGTTCCTCCGGCGTGAAGCTGTACGTCGCGATGACCTCGCCCAGCCTCGCCCGGAGGCTCGTCCGAACCTTCGCCAGGCGGCGCGAGACCGTCGGCTCGCTCGTCCCTACGCTCTCGGCGACCTCTTTTCCGCTCATCCCGTCCAAGACACGCATCCGGAAGATCGAGAAATCCATGAAGTCCGTCTCACGCTCGACCATGCGGATCGCGGCTTCGACCTTCGCGTGGAACACCGCCGTCTCGTACTGCGCGTCGGCCGAGGCCTCCATCGCGGCTTTGTGCATCCATCGCTCGTCAAACTCGGCCGTTTTCTTCCCGCCGCCGCGTTTGAGCGCACTGCGCCGGTCGATCTCATCCCCGAGGACGTGCTTGGCGATCGCGAGCAGCCAGGTGCTGAATCGGGCGCCTTTGGCGGGGTCGTAGCGGTCGATGGAGTCGCTGAGGGCCGCCAGCGTTTCCTGGCTCAAGTCGCGGACGGTCTCGACCCCGACGCGCCCCTTGCCCCACTTCATAAGCTGGGCGCGGATAACCGGGCCGAAGGTCTCCCAGAGCTCGAACCACGCGGCCTGGTCGTTGGCGCGCAGGCGCTGCACAAAGCCGGTGGTCATCGCGTTGAGCATCAGCGCCCCCCCTTCCCTCTCCCGGTGACACAACTCTCCGAGCCGTGGGTTCGAACAGCAGATCACAGCTCTGAGAACTGTGCCACCCGCGGAGGGAACCTCTCCTTCCGAACCCGCCCGCCGGGGTTTCAACCCCATGCAAGCGGCGGGCACACATGAGGATACCGCTCGCCCCGCCCGCGGCCGCCGCCCGGAGGGCGGTTTCGCCACCAGAGCCCCGGTTTTCGGACGCCGCTCGACCCGGAACGCCGTGTCCGGTGCCCCGAAAACGCGGAGCCGCCGCGGCGGAGCTTTTCCGGGTCGGGGCGTGCAGTCACCGTCAAGACCAAAGAACCCGGAAAAAGCCCGCGGCGGGCCATTTCCGGGGCGCCAGACAGGGACTCATTGTGATGAAATCGGTTGGATCGGTTTCCGAAGGACTTTTTCGAACCCGCTCCGCACGCCGCGGGGCGAGGGCCGAACCGGACCATCCGCGGGCGACACCGATCGCCGGAGCCCGCCTGTTGAACGGAGGAATCCCGCCATGCCGCTTTGCAAGACCATCGTCCGCGTCGCCGTCTTGGGCGTTGTCGCGGGCACCGCCGTCGTCCTCGTCGCCCAGACCCCTCGGGGCTCGGCGCTGTACAGCCAGGTGAAGCAGGGCGTCGCGGACAAGATCGATCGGCACATCGACGACCCGGTCGCCCTCCGCAACCAGCTCCGCAAGCTGGAGGCGCAGTACCCCGAGCGGATCGCGGCCGTCCGGGCCGACCTGAGTGAGGTGCAGCGTCACCTGACCGAGCTGGAGCGCGAGCGAGCCGTGGGCGAGCGCGTGCTGGAGCTGACCCGCACCGATCTGGAGGTCTTGGAAGACCTGATCACGCGGGCCGAAGAGGCCCGGAGCCAGAACGGCATGCGTGCCGTGCGTGTGAGCTTCGACAACCAGTCGCTGGACATCGCCGGGGCGTACGCACGGGCGAACAGCGTCGCGAGCACGCACCAGGCGTACGCGAGCCGCCAGAACGACATCGAGCGCGACCTGGACCTGCTCAGCCAGCAGGAGGCGCGCCTGGGCGAGCTGCTCGCCCAGCTCGAGACCGAGCAGAACCAGTTCCAGGCCCAGCTCTGGCAGCTCGACCAGCAGGTCGACGCGATCGCCCGCAACGAGCGGATGATCGGGATGCTCGAGACCCGCGACCGCGCGATCGCCCGTCACGACCGGTACCAGAGCCACTCGCTCCACGAGGTGCAGGGCAAGATCGCCGAGCGGCTCGCCTCGCAGGAACGCCGCCTCGCCGGGCTCGCGACGGTCACCGAGCGTCAGAGCTACGAGCAGCGGGCCCAGTTCGAGCTGGACGTGCTCCGGCGCGCCGGGGCCGCGGCCCGCAAGGATCGCCCGGGCGACGTCAACCTGCTCAACAACCCCGGCTTCGTGATCGAGCGCGAACGCCCGATCGAGATCAAGCCCAAGGGTGAATCCGAGCGGGAAACCGAGCACAGCACCACCCGGATCGGGCGTGGACGCTGAATCTCGTCCACCCCCTTCAGAAATACCCTAAACAGGTGATTTTCCCCCGCCGATCGGATGCTCCGATCGGCGGGTTTTCGTGTTTCGGGGTGTTTCGTGACGGTTCGGCCCGTCATCAAGTGGGCGAAGTGTGGAATTGACACCATATCTCGCGGTTTTGGGTGCTGGCTTGTCGGGCTCGAACCCGATAATGTTGCAGTTGAAGCCCGCTGAGCGGAACGGGGCTGTGCCGTGGCCCGGTATCGGGTCGAAATGTGGGCCCCGGGTCGCCGGGGCGTAGACGCCGCTAGGGAAGGCCGCGTGTGATCCTCGACAGGCTCCTCAGTTGGTTCACGGTCGACATGGGGATCGACCTCGGCACGTGCAACACCCTGGTTGCCGTGCGCGGGCAAGGGATCGTGCTGAACGAGCCCAGCGTGGTCGCCGTGCGCAAGGGGACCAACGAGGTCCTGCGCAACGGGCAGGCCGTCGGATGGGTCGCAAAAGAGATGCTCGGCAAGACGCCGGGCAGCATCACGGCCGTCCGCCCGCTCAAAGACGGCGTCATCAGCGACTTCACCATCACCGAGGCGATGCTCAGCTACTTCATCGGGAAGGTCACCGGGCGCATCCGGACGATCGGCCCGCGCGTGGTCATCAGCATCCCGAGCGGGATCACGCTGGTCGAGAAGCGGGCCGTGCTCGACTCGGCCCAGCGCGCCGGCGCCCGGAAGACCTACCTGCTGGAAGAGCCGGTCGCCGCCGCGATCGGCGCGGGCCTGCCCTTTGCCGAGCCGACCGCGAGCATGATCGTGGACATCGGCGGCGGGACGACCGAGGTCGCGATCATGTCGCTCGCGGACATCGCGACGTGCGAGAGCGTCCGCGTCGCGGGCGACGACATGGACGAAGCAATCATCAACCACATGAAGCGCACGTACAACCTGATGATCGGCGAGCAGACGGCCGAGCGCATCAAGATCGAAATCGGCTCGGCCGCCCCGGTGGGCGACGAGACGGCGATGGACGTCCGCGGCCGCGACATGATCAGCGGTCTGCCGCGGAAGACGACGATCACCAGCGAGGAGATCCGCGAGGCGCTGCAGGAGCCGGTCAACAGCATCATCGACGCGGTGACGCGGACGCTCGAGCGCGCCGAGCCCGAGCTGAGCGCGGACCTGGTCGACCGCGGGATCGTGATCGCCGGGGGCGGGGCGCTGCTCCGCGGGCTCGGGATCGTGTTGCAGAAGGCGACGGGGCTGGACGTGCGCCTCGCCGACGACCCCCTGACGTGCGTCGCGCGGGGGACGGCCGTCTATCTCGAGAACCTCGAGGAGTGGCAGGTCACCCTCGAGAACGACATGGACGTCTGACCGGATCTTCGTCCGGTTCAGCACACCGCCAGCCGGAGCCGACAGCTTCCTGTATCAGGTCATGCCCCGCGCCTACGCCCAACCCAACGCCGGCCGCCGGACGCTGCCCGTCGCCGTCGTGCTCCTGGTCGCGCTCAGCGCGCTGCCCCCGAGCTGGAACGAGTGGGCCGAGTGGACCAGCGACCTCGCCGGACGCCTCGTCGGCGCGATCAGCCACCCGATCCTCTACGCCTCGCGCCTCGTCGCCCCCGCGCGCGGCTCCGGCGCGGGCGAGCCCGAGGACGTCCGCATCATCACCGACGACCGCAACCGCTTCGAGGCGCTCTGGCTCCAGGAACGCGAACGTGTCGCGCGCCTGGAGAGCTACATCGAAGAGCTTCAGCGGGGCGTCGCGCTCAATCCCGACCTCCGCGTCCGCCAGCTCCGCACGCCCGTGATCGGGCGCTCCAGTGATCTGTCGAGCCCGACGCTGATCGTCCGCGCCGGGCGGAACGCGCAGGTGGACGCCGGGGCGGTGGTCGTGGCGCGGGCCGTGCAGCTCGTGGGGCGTGTGGAGTCGGTCGGCGCGCGCACGTCTCGCGTGCGTCTGATCTCCGACCGGGCCGCCGGGAGCGTGCGCGGGCGGGTGATCGTCACCGAGGACGGGCGCGGGCCGGTGTGCCTGCTCGTCCCGACGGGTGCGGGGACGCTGACGGGGGACGTCGCCGACACGGTCGACGACCCGGCGCTCGCGAGCGTGCAGATCCAACCCGGTGCGGAGGTCCGCCTGCTGGACGACACCTGGCCGGAGAACGCGCAGCTCCTGGTCATCGGCCTCGTCGAGCGCGTCGCGAGCGACCCCAACAACCCGCTCCGGACGGTCATCACCGTCCGCCCCACCGTCGAGATCGAGCGCGTCAGCGAGGTCATCATCCGAGCCACGCTCGCCCAGGACGGCGCGGGCCCGATGGGAGGCGAGCGGTGAACTGGCTGGTCTTCGCGATCGCGGCGTGGTTCGTGCTCGGGCTCGAGGTCGGGCTCAAGGACATCTTCCAGCTCGGGCCGACCGCGATCGCGCCGAGCTTTGTCGTCCCGCTCGCGGTCTTCATCGCGCTGGCAGCCCCGCCGCGCCAGGCGCTCTGGGCCTGCCTGATCCTCGGGCTCGGGATGGACCTGACGGCGCGGGTCGCGGGCTCGCCGACTGTGGTCGTCGGGCCGTACGCGCTCGGGTTCCTGCTCATGGGCCAGCTCGTGCTGGCGGCGCGCGGGCTGATGATCCGTCGCAACCCGCTGAGCCTGGTGCTGCTCTCGGTGCTCGGGTCGATCGTCGCGAGCATCGTTGTCGTCGCGATCTACACCGTGCGCGGGCTCATCTTCGGGCCCGAGCCCTTCCCGGCCGGGCAGCAGCTGGTCGCGCGCGTGCTGGCCGCCCTGTACACGGTGCTCACCGCCTTCGGCATGAGCCTGCTGCTGCTCCCCGCGGCCGGTCTCTTCGGCTTCCCGCACGACCAGCACCGACGCTTCAGCGTCGCCCGCACATAACCCGCGGCACAGCCCCGCAGCGAGGCGTCTCCACGGCACCGGCCCATCGCGCGATGGCTCACACCTCCAGCAGCAGGCTCGGCGAGAGCGCCTCGATCGTGCGCACGATCGCGTCCGCCTCGCCCAGACGATCCCGCGGAAAGCTGTGCTCCACCGCGACCACCCGCAAGCCCGCGGCTTTCGCGCTCGCGATCCCCGTCGGCGAGTCCTCGATCGCCACCGCACGCGACGGGTCCACGCCCAGCAGCTCGCAGCTTAACGCGTAGCACGCCGGGTCGGGCTTGGTCCGGTGTACGTCGTCGGCCGTCACGAACGAACCCAGCACGGCGCGCACGCCGAACCGCTCCAGCAACGGCTCCACCTCCGGGCGACGGCTGCCCGTGCAGACCCCCACCCCGCCCGGCGACGACAGCACCCGTGCGCACGCGTGCAGCAGCTCCACCGAACCCGCGAGCGGCTCCGGCGGCGCCTCCTCGCACAACACCCGGAACAGCTCCCGCTTCCGCACGATCAGCGAGCCCAGCCCCGCCTCGTCGAGCGTGTCCCCCACCTCGGCTGCGAGGGTCAGGAAGACCGCCCGGTCGCCCTGCCCGACGAAGCGGTCGCCGAAGTCCGAGAGATCCACGCCCCAGCCGCGCTCGCGGGCGACCATCGCGATCGCCCGCTCGTGCAGAGGTTCGGAATCGGCGAGCACGCCGTCGAAATCGAAGATCACCGCGTCGCGTCGCATGGGGCACAGTATGCCCGGGGCGGGGCGTCTCCGGGTCTGGCGCCCGAGCCGCCCGGCCCGGGCCCGCCCCGTACACTTCGCCCGTCATGGTTCCCGCGATTCTTTTCGACGACGGCAAGGGGCAGCTCGCCCCGCTCACCGACCTCCGCCCGGCGTTTGACGTGCGCACGGGCGCGATGCGCACCATCGAACGCCTGAAGCTGCACCTCAAGCTGGACGTCCGGGCGGTCTTCGTCCCGCGACCGCTTCGGGCCCTCGTGCCCGATCGCCACGCGCTCCCGGTCAACGCCGTCCCGCCCAGCGACAAGCCCTACCTGCTCGTCAACGGGCGATGCCCGATCCCGCTGGAAGAGATCGGGCGGCTGGAGCCCAACCAGGCCCTCCGCGACGAGGCGACCGGGGACCTGATCGCCGCGCGCGTGAGCGCGTCCGACGCCCAGGCCCTGCTCGACCCGGATCGCGACGATCCCCAGCTCGACACCACAACCGTCCACGACCGCGTGCTCATGAGCCGCCCGTGGCACTTCCGGACCGTGCGCGACCCGGCGATCGCGGCCGACATGCGCATCCTCGCCCGTCGCCAGTCCGCCCCGCTCCCCGCGCACACGCTGGTCATCGGCGACCCCGGCGATGTTGTGCTCGACCCGCGGGCCGAGGTCCTCCCGGGCGTCATCATCGACACCACGCACGGGCCGGTCGTCATCAGCGCCGACGTCACCGTCCGCCCGGGCGCGATCCTCTGCGGCCCGTGCGCCATCGGGCCCGGCTCCACCATCCTCGACCGCTGCCTCGTCAAGCCCCACACCGCGATCGGCCCGACGTGCAAGATCGCCGGCGAGGTCGGCGGGTGCGTCTTCCAAGGCTTCGCCAACAAGGCCCACGACGGGCACCTCGGCGATTCCTGGGTCGGCGAATGGGTCAACCTCGGCGCGGGTACCACCAATAGCAACCTGCTCAACACCTACGCCGAGGTCCCCGCCCGCGCCAGGCCCGACGGGCGGAACGAGGCGACCGGCGAGCAGTACCTCGGGTGCATGCTGGGCGACCACGTGAAGACCGCGATCTGCACGCGGATCATGACCGGGAGCGTCGTGCACACCGGCGCGATGCTCGCGACGACCGCCGCCGTGAGCGGGTGCATCGCGCCGTTCACGTGGGCGACCGACGCGGGCGAACGTCTGTACCGCTTCGACAAATTCATGGAAGTCGCGCGGAGCATGATGATCCGTCGCGAGATGACCCCGAGCCAGGCCTACGCCGCACGCCTGGAAGCGCTGCACGACGACGAGTCGCTGCGCCGCACCGCCGCCTCGCCCAAGAAGCGGGCCGACGCGTGAACAGCCTCTACCTCATCGACGGGTACGCCCAGTTTTTCCGTCATTACCACGCGATCCGCACGCCGATGACCAGCCCCGTCACCGGCGAGCCGACGAACATGACATTCGGCTTCGTTGGCCTGCTGCTCAAGCTGCTCCGCGGCGAGGGCGCGAAGATGACCGAGTGGGGCGGGGCGCCGACGCACCTCGCCGTCGCGCTCGATGTTTCGGGTGATCGCGGCACGTTCCGCTCGACGCTCTACCCCGCGTACAAGGCGACGCGCGACGCGCCGCCAGAGGATCTGGCGCCGCAGGTCGAGCGTTGTTTGAACATCCTGCGCGCGATCGGGGTGCCGATCCTCGGAGCCGAGGGCTTCGAAGCCGACGACGTCGTCGCGACGATCGCCGACCGCCTCGCGAGCGACGCGGGCACGCGCGTGCGGGTCGTCAGCAAGGACAAGGACCTCAAGCAGTTGCTGGCCGAGGCGAAGCTGGAACTGTACGACGCCCACACCGAGCAGACGATCACCGAGCACGACCTGCACGCGGGCGCGGGCATCACGCCGTCGCAGGTGATCGACATGCTGGCGTTGATGGGCGACACGGTGGACAACGTGCCGGGCGTGGCCGGGGTCGGCCCGAAGACGGCGGCTCAGCTGATCGCCGAGTTCGGCTCGCTGGAAGCCGTGCTCGCCGAAGTCCGCGAGGACAAGCCCGTCAAAGAGCAGAAAATCAAGGGCAAACGGCGCGAGAACATCCTTGCCGCAGGGGACGCGCTCCCGCTGAGCCGCGAGCTGGTGACGCTCCGCCGCGACGTACCGATCGAGTTCGACCTCGCGCAGGCCGAGGTGCGCACGCTCCACCCCGCGGCTCTCGAGCCGATCCTCAAAGAGCTCGGCTTCAACCGGTATCAGGACGAACTGAAAGCCCTGCTCGGGCCCGCGGACGCGGCTCAGCCCGAGCCCGCGTCGACCAGCAAACCCGCGAGCCGGCGCAAGGCCGACGACGGGTACACCGACAGCCTCTTCGCGAGCGCCGCCGAGCCGACTGCGACCATGGAAGCCGCGGGCGCGTACCGGTGCGTGCGCACAAAGGCGGAGTTGCAAGCGCTGGTCCGGGCGCTGCAAGTCGCGAACGCGATCGCGGTCGACACCGAAACCACCTCGCTCAGCCCGCGCCGGGCGAAGCTCTGCGGGCTGTGCTTCAGCGTGAAGCCGGGCGAGGGCTGGTACGTGCCCGTGCGCTCGCCGGAGATGGATCGGCATCTTGATGAGGCGACGGTGCTCGAAGCGGTGCGCCCGGTGCTGGAGGACGCGGCGAAGGCGAAGATCGGGCACAACCTGAAGTACGACCTGCTCGTGCTGCGCGCCGCGGGCGTCAAGCTGCGCGGGCTCGACGCGCCCGGCGCGCTCGACACCATGGTCGGGAGCTACCTGCTCGACGCCTCCCGCTCCAGCCACGCGCTCGACGCGCTGGCGCTCGCGATGCTCGGGCGCACGAACGTGTCGATCAAGGATCTCATCGGCTCCGGCAAGCAGCAGCGCACGTTCGACACCGTGCCGCTGGAACTGGCGACCAACTACGCCGCCGAGGACGCGGACGTCGCGCTCCAGCTCGCGGCGAAGATGCTCCCGGAACTCCGGAAAAACAAGCTCGAAACGCTCGCTCGCGAGTTGGAGCTCCCGCTGGTCGAGGTGCTCGCGGAGCTGGAATGGAACGGCATCCGCGTCGATCCCGACGAGCTCGACCGGCAGCGCGAACGCCTCGAAGCGCAGATCATCACACTTCAAAAGCGGATCGATGACGCGAGCGAGGACACGATCGGGCGTCGGTTCGACCACAACAGCCCGAAGCAGCTCGCGGCCGCCCTGTTCAACAAGGCGACGCACGACGATCCCGGGCTCGGGCTCAAGCCGATCAAGCGCACCAAGACCGGCTACTCGACCGACGCCGAGGTCTTGGAAAAGCTCGCGGGCGACCCGCTGATCGAGACGCCGATCCCGGCGCTGATCCTCGAATACCGCCAGCTCACCAAGCTCGTCAGCACGTACCTCGTCGCGCTCAAGGACGCGATCGACCCCGCGACGGGGCGCGTGCACGCGAGCTTCAATCAGACCGTCGCCGCGACGGGCCGGCTCAGCTCCAGCGACCCGAACCTCCAGAACATCCCGATCCGGACCGATCTCGGGCGCGAGATCCGGCGCGCGTTCGTCGCGAACCCGCCGGGTGAGAGCACGCGCACGCTCGTGAGCGCGGACTACAGCCAGATCGAGCTCCGCCTGCTGGCGCACCTCTCGCGCGACCCGGCGCTCATCGAAGCCTTCGAACGCGGCGACGACATCCACGCCGCCGTCGCCGCGCAGATCCACGGCGTGCCCATCGACCAGGTCTCGCGCGAGCAGCGCAACGGCGCGAAGATGGTTAATTTCGGCATCGTCTACGGCATCACCGCGTTCGGGCTCGCCCGGCGGCTCGGCGTCAGCAACTCCGAAGCCGATGCGATCATCACCGGGTACAAAAAGCGCTTCGCCGGCATCACCACCTTCCTGCAGGAATGCATCGAGCAGGCACGCGCCAAGGGGTATGTCGAGACCATGCTCGGGCGTCGTCGCCCGATCCCGGATATCGAGAGCAACAACCCCTCGCGCAAGTCGCTCGCCGAGCGGATGGCGATCAACAGCGTCGTGCAGGGCTCGGCCGCCGACCTCATCAAGCTCGCGATGGTCGACCTGCACGCGCGACTGAGCCCGCACGCCGGGCATCGACGGGGTGGCGAGCCGCCCGAGATCCCGAACGTCTGGATGCTGCTGCAGATCCACGACGAGCTGGTGTTCGAGTGCGACGCCTCAGATGCGGAGCGCGTGCGCGCGCTGGTGGTCGATCGGATGCAGCGCGCGATGGACCTGCGTGTGCCGATCGTGGCGGACGCGTCGATCGCGCCGAACTGGTTCGACGGGAAATAGCCTGCTTTTCAAGGATGTCACGCGCCATGCCCGCCGCCCCGATCAACTGGACGACCAAAGAGCTGCTGAACTGGATGAGCGGCACGTTCAAGGACCGCGCGATCGATTCGCCGCGCCTGTGCGCAGAACTGCTGCTCTCGCACGTGCTCGGGTGCGACCGCATGCGCCTGTACATGGACGCCGACCGTCCCACGACGCCCGAGGAACGCGAGACGCTGCGCGGGCTGGTCGGGCGCACGCTCAAGCACGAGCCGGTGCAGTACCTTGTCGGCGAGGCGTGGTTCTTCGGGCTGCCGATGCACGTGGACCGCCGGGTGCTGATCCCTCGCCCGGCGACCGAGACCATCGTGGAGCACGCGCTCCAACACCTGCGCCGGGCCGAGCGCGCGCACGAGGCGATCCGTATCGCCGACGTCTGCACGGGGAGCGGGTGCGTCGCGATCGCGCTCGCGAAGCAACTGCCCAAAGCGGAGCTCGTCGCGACGGATATCTCGGATGACGCGCTCGAAGTCGCGAGGCTCAACGCCGAGCGCCACGGCGTCGCCGACCGGATCGACTTTCGAGCCGGGAACCTGCTCGAACCCCTGCAACGCGAGCGTTTCGGCCTGATCGTCGCGAACCCGCCGTACATCCCCGATCGCGAGTGGGACGATGTCGCCCCGAACGTGCGCGATCACGAGCCGACGCTCGCCCTCCGCGGCGGGTCGGACGGGCTGGACCTCGTGCGCCCGCTGCTCGCGGGCGCGCCGGCGCACGCCGAGCCCGGCGCGTGGGTCCTGGTGGAAGCCGCCGACTCGAACGCGCTGGCGGCGCTCGAACTCGTGCGCACGACCGACGCCTACGCCTCGGCCGAGGTGCTCGATGATTTCGAAGGCCTCCCCCGCGTCGTCGCCGCCCGCGTGCGGGGCTAGGTCCTGCCCGCGCCACGCGGCGCGAGTCACGCCGGACGCACCGCCGCGTGCAGCATCGCCGCCAGTTCCGCCTCGCCCCGGTCGAACCGCATCGCCAGCTTCGGGCGCACGACCGCGCACGGCCAACGCGCCGCCTCCACGCCCCGCAGCTTCGACCAGTCCTTCTCCGTCACCACGATCCGCTCCGCTCGGCTGCCCGTCGCCAGCTCGATCAGGCGCTCCACCGTCCGAGCCTCGAACGGGTCGTGATCCGGGAGCACCATCTCCCCCACCACGCTCCCCCCGGCTGCCTTCCGCACGGCGTGCAGAAACCCCTCCGGGCTCCCGATCGCGCAGCACGCCACCACGCGCCGCCCGCTCAAATCCTCCGCCTCGATCTCAACATCCTCGCCCGCCTGCTCGCAGACCAGCCCCGTCCAGACGTGACGACAGACCGCGACCGGGCTCGCCCCGCCGTGCGCCACAACCTCCCGCGAAACCTCCTCCACGAACGCCGGCGCGACCAGCTCCGCGTGCGTCAGCACGACCGCGTCCGCCCGTGCCAGCCACGACGTCGGCAGGCGCAGCCACCCGCCCGGGAGCAGCCGATCCCGCGTCGCGGGGCGCGCGCAATCCACCAGCACCACGTCCAGCGCGCGCGCCAGGCGCCGGTGCTGGAACCCGTCGTCCAGCACGACGCAATCCGCCCCGTCCGCCTCGCGTTCCAGGAACGCGCGCACGCCGCCCGCCCGATCCGCCTGCGCCACGATCGGCACCCTCGCGCCCTCGCGCTCGAACACCCGCCGGTACTCGCCCGCCTCGTCGCTCTCCACGTGACTGGCGGAGCCGCGTTTGCGGTACCCGCGCATCGCGATCAGCGGCTTGCGCCCACTCTCGCGCAGCGTGCGCACGCACCACGCCACCATCGGCGTCTTGCCCGTCCCCCCCACCGTCAGGTTCCCCACGCTCACCACCGGGATCGGCAGGCGCTCGACACACCCCGGACGGTCGTACTTTGCCTGATCCAGCCTCAAGCCGAGCCCGTACAGCTTCGACAGCCCGCGCCCCAGCACCCCCGGCACCGGCCCCGGCGGGCAACGCGGGGAGCCCGTCTCCCCCAGGCTCACCGTCGCGCGATCGCTGATCGGGCGACGGCTCAAGGCTCACCCTCCCCAGTCGCACGCCCCTCCGAGCCGTGTGCTCCCTCCTTCGCCTGCCGGTCCCGCGCGAGCTGAGCCGCCAACTGCCCACGCAGCTCGGCCAGCCGCTCCCGCGTTGCTCGGCGCGACGCCTGGTGCAGGCGCATCGTGTTCATCACGTCCACCCACGCGACCACGATGATGATCCCGAGCAACCCGATGATGAGCATCCAGACGAGCGTGAACGTGCGCGCGTCGGCCGACGTCGCGACGCCGAACGCGTACGCGATCAGTGGCACCGTCGCCATCATCAGCACGCCGTTGACCGTCCGGATCCGACGCCGACTCGACGGCACCCCCGCCGCACGACGGATCGCCGCCACATGCCCCGCGATCACCAGCAGCGTCACCCCCGCCAGCGGGAACACCACCCACCAGGGCAGCAGCGGCGTCGCCGATTCCGCCTGCGCCAGCACCAACCACCCTGAACACGGCGACGAGCTCATCACCCATCAGGCTAGCGTGCCGAGCGTCGCGGGGATGAGGGACGAAGCCCACGAAGCACTGACCTCTCAGAAGAGGTCAGTGGCACATCCGGAGCACCCATTCAAGCCATGTGCCACTGACCTTATCCGCAAGGTCAGTGCTCCCCCTCTTCTCGATCTCCATCCCCCACCCTCACACCCCGAACGCCGCCAGCTTCTCCAGCAGCCGCCCCATCGGCAGCCCCACGATCGTGGTCGGGTCCCCCTCGAACGCGATCGGCCACCCCGCCGCCAGCCGCTCGCCCAAGTTGTACGCCCCGGCCTTGCCCGCCCACTCCCCACTCGCGAGATACGCCCGCAGCTCGTCCTCGCCGGGGTCGCCGAACCGCACCTCGGCCCGGTCCACGAACAGCTCCCGACGACCCGTCGCCGCACACACCAGCGCCACGCCCGTCAGCACCTCGTGCCCGCCGCCGCCCGCGCTGGCCGCGATCAGCGCACGCAGCGTCGCCTCGGCCTCCGCCGCGTCCCGCGGCTGACCCACCAATCGCCCCTCCACCACGCACACCGTGTCCGCCCCGAGCACCACCGTTGCCCCGCCCGCATCGTCCAGCCCAGCCACCCCGGCGCTCGCCTTCAAGTACGCCAAAGCCGCCACCCACGACGACGGCGAAACCGCCCCGGACGCCAGCACGCCATCATCGACACCCGGATGCACCGCCTCGTGCGCCACCCCGGCCTCGGACAACAGCAACCGGCGGCGCGGGCTCTGGCTCGCCAGCAGCAGCCGGCGACGACGACCCGGCGCCACGCCGCCCAAAGCCGCGCCCTCGGGCGTCTCGGAAAACTCGGGCTGGATGGATCCGGGCATCATCGTGATCATCAGTCTACAGGACGCTCGCCCCCGCCTCCCCCGTCAACCACCGCCCGGGGCGCGAAACCTGCGCTCACCCGCGGCTACCGTTCCCCAATGGCCACCGACACCACCCCAACCCAAACCGGCCGGGCACGCGCCAGAACGCCGCACGCCCACCTCTGCCAGCTCGACCTTGTTTGGGAAGACCGGCACGCCAATTTCCGCAAGGTCGAGCAAGCCCTCGACCGCGCCGACGTCCACCCCGGCGACCTCGTCGTCCTCCCCGAGCTCTTCGACTCCGGCTTCAGCCTGAACACCGAGCGCACCCGCGATAAAGACCGCGAGACGCTCGGTTTCCTCCTGCGACTGGCCGACGACCTCGCCTGCACCGTCCACGGCTCGCGCACCGTCCGCGACTGCGACTGCACCCACGCCGAGAACCACGCGACCGTGACCGCCCCCGCCGACCGCCCGGACGCCGAGCCCCGCCTCCTCGCCAGCTACGCCAAGATCCACCCGTTCACCTACGGGCGCGAGCCCGAGGCCTTCGTCGGCGGGCGCGAGGTCGTCACCTACCCCTGGCAGGGGCTGACCCTCTGCCCCGCGGTCTGCTACGACCTCCGCTTCCCGGAGCTCTTCCGACACGGGCTCGCGATGGGGGCCGAGGCGTTCGTCATCGGCGCCAACTGGCCCGCCCCGCGCCAGCACCACTGGCGCGCCCTCGCGATCGCCCGCGCGATCGAGAACCAGGCCTTCGTCCTCGCCGTCAACCGCGTCGGCAACGACCCCCACCTCCCCTACGCCGGCGGCTCCCTCGCCATCACCCCCAAAGGCGAGATCCTCGCCGAAGGCGACGACCAGGAACAGGTCCTGAGCGTGCCGATCGAGGCGGAGGGCGTGCGAACTTGGCGGGAGGAGTTCCCGGCGTGGAGGGACGGGCGAATCTAACATGAACCTGAAAACCGGAGCGCACCATGGCACCGCCCCGTGATCACGACACGCCGACCGACACCGGGCCGAGTATGCTCGGCCTCTGGTTCAAATCCGTCGTGATCGCTGTGATCTTGCTGATGCTCGGCGCCGTGACCTGGTACACGCACTCGCTGACTGACGAAGTCGACGTCCACTCTGGAGCGACCCGGTCTTGGACTCATCTCTACGACGGGCTCGTCGCAATCCGCGTGCCCAGCCGCGACCGCCCGAGCCCGCTCGACCGCCCCACGGGCCTCGAGCCTCGCTGGGAAATCTGCTTCAAAACCGGACCGTTCCTACCAAAGGCGAACTACCGCTACGGCCGGATCCGACCCGCATACCAGCAGCTCGCGTGGTTCATCGAAGAGTACGCACTGACGGCGGACGAGGCCGACCAACTTATCGCCCACGCCACACCATTCCTCGCCCAACCTTTCATTGAACTCGATCCATACCTGGATCCTGAGCACGGCTTCGTAGTAACCACCAGCGACAGCCAGCAGCACCGGCTCTGGCCGCTCCCGTGAGCCGCCGGCTCATCGATCACGTCAAAAAGCGAGTAAGCCGCCTCGGAGCACTGACCTTGCAGACAAGGTCAGTGGCACAAAACCCGCTGTGCCACTGACCTCTTCCGAGAGGTCAGTGCTCTTAACACTTCCCTCGCTCCCATCTCTCAAACTACCGGATCGGATCCATTACAAGCTCACCCTCCCGAGCCCCAGCCCACCATCGCGCCGACGACCACGCCCAGTCCTCCGCCCGCTCGACCAGACCACGGCGCACCGGGTTCTCGTGCACGTACCGGATCTCATCGCGCAACTTCTCCATCGTGCGCACATTCCGATCGAACCCGCCGCCGGCCTGCCAGAATCGCACCCGCCCGTCACGAACCACGAGTTCCTTCAGAACCGACGCCTCGCGCGTCCGAAACCGCTTCACCGCACGCTGCGCGACCGGCTGCTTGATCGACACCAACACCCGCGGCATAGTCACGCCGCGAGACGGGTGCAGCACCAGATGCACATGTTCCGGCATCAGCACCCACGCGAACAAACGAAAACCGCCGCGAGCGTGCGCCACCGCCAGACCATCGCGGAACAGGTCTTTCAACCCATCATCGTGAAAAAGCGGGAGACGCCGGTGCGTGGAAAACGTGACAAACCGCGGCGAGCCCGTCTCGAAACGCCGAAACGTCTTCCGATACCCACTCTCCACGCCCACTCCCGAACTCCAAATCCGGATGTGCCACTGACCTCTTCTGAGAGGTCAGTGCTCCCCACCTCCCGGCCTTCCATGCTCCCCTTCACACGAGAGAAGAAGAATACAGAAGCCACGGAGCACTGACCTTGCAGACAAGGTCAGTGGCACATGCCTTCTTCGTCTTCCACCCCTCCCCTTCTACCCACCCCCCGTCACACGCTCCACCTCTTCCAGGCTCGTCGCCCCCTCGCTCGCCAGGCGCCAGCCGCTCTGCTGCAGCGTCGTGAACAGCCCCCGCTCGGCCGCTTTGCGGATGCCGCCGATGCTCGGGTTGTTCAAAATCAAATCCCGGATCTCCTCTTCCACCCGCAGCAGCTCGAACACCGCACGCCGCCCGCGGTAGCCCGTGCCCAGGCACGCGTCGCACCCCACCGGCACATAACTCTGCGTCTTGCCCTCCAGGAACTTGCCGATCCGGCTCGCCTCCCCCGGCGGCACCGGCACCGCACGCTTGCACCGATCGCACAGCACACGCACCAGACGCTGCGCCAGCACCAGGCCCATGCTGTTCGCCACCAGGTACGGCTCCACGCCCAGGTCCAGCAAGCGGAAGATCGCCCCGATCGTGTCCTTCGCGTGCACCGTCGTGAACACGACGTGCCCGGTCATCGAGGCCTGCATCGCCGTGCGGGCCGTCTCCTCGTCGCGGATCTCGCCGACCATGATCACGTCCGGGTCCTGACGCAGGACCGACCGCAGGAGCGCCTTGAAGTCGTTGCCCTTGTGCTCGTCGATCGGGATCTGCGTGACGCCCTCGAGGTGATACTCCACCGGGTCCTCGATCGTGATCACGTTCCGCGCGTCGCGGTCCACCTCGCGCAGCGCGTTGTGCAGCGTCGTCGTCTTGCCCGAGCCCGTCGGCCCGCAGACCAGCAGCAGCCCCGCGTCTTTCTTGCACACCGCGCGGATCGGGTCGATCATCATCCGCGGCAGGCCCAGCTCCTCGATCGACCGCGGCGCGTGCGCCCCGTCCAGCACGCGGATCACCAGCTTCCGCCCGTGCACGCTCGGCGCCAGGCTCACGCGCATGTCGATCCGGCGCGATTCGTACCGGATCGCGCAGTGCCCGTCCATCACCGCGTCCCGCGCCGCCTGCTGCATCGCCGCGGCCGTGCGCACGAGCCCCTCGACCAGCTCCCCCACCTTCTTCGGCAGCTCCCCGATCCAGACCATCTGCCCGTCCACACGCATCCGCACGCGCCACGTCTCGGTCGTCGGCTCGACGTGGATGTCCGTCGCCTTCGCCTTCTCCGCGATCTGCATTATGAGTTGAAACGCCACGCCGCCGTCGCCGCGCTGGTCCAGGTTGTCCAGGCGCTTGCCGTTGGCGTCGATGACCTCGACCGCCGGCTCGCTCGCCCGGGCCGGGGGGAGGTGGTCCAGCACGTTCTGCAGCTCGTCGGCCCACAGCGCCCGGAGCGCCCCGTTCCCGTCCGTGCCGCGCCGGGCGACCACCGCGAACTCGGTCCGTCCGATCCCGATCACGTCCCCCGGCTCCAGCCCCGCCAGGCCCACCAGCACCCCGTTGACCATCGTCCCGTTCCGGGAGTCCAGGTCCCGCACCACCACGCGACCGGCCGCGTCGGTCTCGATCACGCAGTGCCGACGGCTCGCACGCTCGTCCTTGATCCGGATCGTGCAATCCGGGTGACGACCGATCACGATCGGCTCGCCGTCGATCTCCACGGGCTTGGCGAGCCCGGCTTTGGCCCGCAGGCGGTAACGTCGTCGCATCCTCAACAAGCCCCTTTCCCGGGCGTCCCGGGCATCCACAACCCCGATCCTACCGCGTCTTTTCACCACCCGCCCGCTACCATCCGGCCCCATGATCGACCTCAAACAGCTCCGCGAAAACCCCGACCGCTTCCGCACCGGCGCCCGCCTCAAACGCATCGACGCCGACATCGACCGCGCCCTCGAGCTCGACGCCCAGCGACGCGCCGCGATGACCGAGCAGGAAGCCCTCCGGGCCGAGCAGAAGAAGCTCGAAAAAGAGCTCGGCCCGCAGATGGGCAAGCTCAGCGGGCAGCTCAAGAAAGCCGAGGGCGACCAGCGCGCCCAGCTCGAAGCCGAACTCGCCGAACTCCGCGCCAAGCCCACGGCCCTGAAGACCCGCATCCAGGAAAAAGACGACGTCATCGCCGCCCTGACGCCGGAGCTCGAAGCCCTCCTCCTCCAGATCCCCCTCCCCCCCGACGCCGACGTCCCCGAGGGCGCGGGGAGCGAGGGCAACGTCGAGATCCGCACCTGGAGCCCCGTCGGCCCCGAAGCCGTCCCCGCGGGGGGGGCCTTCGAAAGCGCCCGAGGCTTCGCGCCCAAGACCCATCTGGAGCTCGTCGAGAGCCTCGGGCTGGTCGACTTCGAGCGCGGCGTCAAGCTCGCCGGCACGCGCAGCTACGTCCTCACCGGGCTCGGCATGCGCCTGCACCAGGCCGTCCTGCAGTACGCCCTCAACTTCATGGCCGACCGGCACGGGTTCAAGCCCATGTCCGTCCCCGTCATCGTCCGCGAAGAAGCAATGACCGGCACCGGCTTCTTCCCCGCCGGACGCGATCAGGCGTACCTCGTTGCCGAGAAAGACCGCGGCGCGGGGCAGGACCTCTACCTCACCGGCACCGGCGAGGTCGGGCTCATGGGCCTCCACCAGGACGAGATCCTCGACGAGGCCGCGCTGCCATTGAAATACGTCACCGTCTCCACCTGCTTCCGTCGCGAAGCCGGCGCTGCCGGGCGCGACACGGCCGGGCTCTACCGCATCCACCAGTTCGACAAGGTCGAGCAGGTGGTGATCTGCAAAGCCGACGAAGCCGAGAGCCGAGCCTGGCACCAGAAGATGATCGGCTACGTCGAAGAGCTCTTGCAGAGCCTCGAGCTCCCCTACCGCCTGCTCCAGTGCTGCACGGGCGACCTCGGGCCGAAGAACGCGGACATGGTCGATATCGAGTGCTGGATGCCCGGCAGGGGCGAGCTCGACGCGAGCGGACGCCCCAAGGGCGGCTACGGCGAGACGCACTCGGCCAGCCGCCTCTACGACTTCCAGTGCCGCCGGCTCAACATGCGCTACCGCGAAACACCCGTCGGCTCCGGCAAGGGCGGCACCGTCTTCTGCCACTCCCTCAACAACACCGTCGCCGCCAGCCCGAGGCTCCTGATCCCGCTGCTGGAGATCCACCAGCAAGCCGACGGCTCGGTCCGCGTACCAGCCGCGCTCCGCCCCTGGATGGGCGGGATCGAGCGGATCGACCCCTCCCCGCTAAACACGTGATCCACGCGGGCAAACCCGCGCGAACACCTGTTCGCCGGTCAATCCCTCAAAACACGTATATTCCCTAGGTTGTCACAGCCAGGGGGTTCGCGTGGTTTTTGCGCGTTTTCCCCTGTTTTGCCAACCCCAAAGACGCCCCTTCCGGGGAAGACATGAAGAAAACCCCTCACGAACAGAGGATCGTTTTTGTTTGCGGTCCGTAAATAGCTGATATTCCTCATCTTCCGTGTGGACAGCCTGGGAAGCGCGGGTAATCTTGCGGCAGGAGTTCACGCGAGACGGCCGCTCTTTGGAGGGGGGGCCGCCCGTGAAAATAGGGAAAGTGAGGGTCATGTGAAGAACGTTTGTGTGCTCGCGGTGGTGGCCGCGACCGGGATCGTCTCCGTCGCGTCCGCCGGGACGTGGATCGGCTCCCAGTCCGAGTTCACCGGGATGGCCGAGTCGGTCGTCGTCGAAAGCTTCAGCGGCAACGGGTTCGTCCCCGGGCTCTCGGCCCAAGGCGGGTACGTGCAAGGCGGCAACAGCTTCGCCCGCACCGGTGATGCCGCCGGAACCTGGGTCTCGACCCAGAACGACACCACCTTCAGCTTCCAAGGCGTCAGCCCCGAAGCCGTCGCTTTTACCCCCGTCTTCAGCAATGGACTGGGGAACCCCATCACACTCACCGTCGAGATCTTCGACGTCGAGGGCGTCATCATCACCACCCAGACCCTGCGATTCGCCCCCTCGCCCTTCACGCTCGGCGGCGGGAACGGGTTCGTGGGCTTCGCCGCCCCCGAAGACACCCGCATCGGCGGCGTCCGCATCCTTCAGGATGCCGGCACCCTCGTGATCGACGACTTCAGCTTCGGCGACCTCAACCGCAACATCCCGATCATCCCGCTCCCCTCGGCCGCGGGCCTCGGCCTGCTCGGCCTTGCCGGGCTCGCCGTCCGCCGCCGCCGATAAATTCGGACCAAAACCTTATATCTGTGCACCGAACCAGCCGCCCGGCCCTCCAGCCGGGCGGCTGTCGTCGTCCGATCCACACAAACCGCGCTCAACAACCCCCCAGATGCCCACACCGCCCGTTTTCCGGACGTGGAACATCAAGAGAAAACACTGTAAAACGCTATTTGTGATGGATTTACGGAATAAACCATCGCTTCTGGGGGTATGCTGTGCGAAGGGGAACGGGAGCGCTGCCCGCGGATTCGGCGACGGGTTGCTGAGCGCTACAACAAGAGAGAACGCCGAATAGCTGTAAGAAGAGTGAGGACCACGATGAACAAGGCGACTTTGGTGGTGTCGTTGGTGTCTGCCGGTCTGGCGACCGGTGCAACCGCCGGCACGTGGGTGCAATCCGGTGACGTCCTGCGCCAGACCGGCACGGTGCAGACCGAGGAGTTCGCGAGCCCCAATCTCAAGCCCGGCCTCGTCGGCGCGGGCGGGCAGGTCCAGCCGCAGGAGAGCGTCTGGGTCGCAAACGTCAACTTCTCCAGCTTCGCCTTCACCGGCGGGGAGAACACGGACCGCTTCGGCATGACCTGGAAGCCCGCGGCTCTCGACGGCAACATGGTTTCCGTGGTGATCCAGCTCCGCGACGCGGATCAGCAGGTCATCTCGACCATGAGCAAGCTCTTCAACGCCGCCGAGCTCCAGGACGGCAAAATGTACTTCGGCTTCATCGGCGACAGCAACACCAACATCTCCGACGTCCGCATCTGGCAGGCCAACGGGCAGATGACCCTCGACGAGATCGACTTCGGCGTCCGCAACATCCCGATCATCCCGCTCCCCTCGGCCGCCGGGCTCGGGTTCCTCGGCCTCGCCGGGCTCGCCGCCCGTCGACGCCGCTAAACCAACTCAACCAAGCTCCGCGAACGCAGCGGCCCGGTCCATCCGACCGGGCCGTTGTTCTTTCACACCCTCACAACCCCAGCCGCCCCAGCGGCACCGTGCCCTCCACGTGCACCCCTTCCACCGCGCCCGTCCGCAGATACGCGATCAGGCGTCGCATCTCCCCATGCGGCGGGGCCGCGAAGACCTTCGCCTCCCCCGTCCGCGGGTGCTCGAACGCCAGCAACGCCGCGTGCAGCATCTGACGCTTCACCTCGTGCTCCGGGTCCCCCCCGCTCGCCGGGAGCGTCAGGAAACGCCCGCCGTACATGTCGTCGCCGACGATCGCCCAGCCCATGTGGCTCAGATGGACACGGATCTGGTGCGTCCGCCCGGTTTTCAGCTCCAGTTCCACCAGCGCGAAGCGCTGATCCCCCACCGCCCGATCGTGCAGGCGGTACCTCTCCCGCACGCGCATGATCGTCAGGCTGGGCTTGCCGAGGTCGTCCCGGCGCACGACCTGCTTCTCCCGATACCCCTTCTCCCGGCTCGGGTGCGGGCCCAGCGGCAGGTCGATCACCTCCGTGTCCCGCTCCGGCGAGCCGTGGACCACCGCGAGGTACCGCTTGTCGACGGTCCGGTGCTCCCACTGGCGGCTCAGCTTCCAATGCGTCTCGTCCCGCTTCGCGAACACGATGCACCCGGTCGTGTCGCGATCGAGCCGGTGCACGACGCCGGGACGGGCGAACTCGTCGCCGACGGTGCTCAGCCCGCCGCCGGTGACGTGCTTGAAACGCCACGCGAGGGCGTTGATCATGGTCCCGCGGAGGGCCGACCGCGCGGGGTGGACGATGATGTCCGCCGCCTTGTTGATGACGATCAGGTCTTCGTCTTCGAAGAGCACCTCGAGCGGGATCTCCTCCGGCGTGATCCCCGTCGCTGGCGGCTCGGGCACCACCAGGCGCACCCGATCCCCCTTGCCGAGCTTCTGCGACGCCTTCGCCGCCTGCTCGTTCACCGTGACCCCGCCGGCGTCGATGTGGCGCTGCAGCTGCGTGCGGCTCATGAAGGTCACGCGCGTCGTCAGGTACTTATCCAGCCGCGTCTTGAGATCCCGCTGGAGCGTGAACGTCACCGTGGGGAGCTCGTCGCCCTCCTCGGCGTCTTCCCCCAGCTCCAGACGACGGGCCCGCGCCGCCTCGACGGCCGCGCGCACCGCTTCCGGGTCCACCTTCCCCCCCGGCTTCACCAGGGGACGATCGGTCGCAAAGCTTGTCTCGATCCGCTCTTCGCCGCCGCCCTCGGGCGGCTCGACCCCCGCGCGAGCGTTCACCGCCCGCCCGCGTCCGGGTCCTCCGGCGGCAACTCCGGCATCCCGGGCGCCTCCGGCAGGTCCAGCTCCGGGAAGTCCGGCAGCATCGGGCCGAAGTCCATCGCCTCCTCCGGGTCCAACCCGCCCGGATCGATCCCCGGCATCAGCGGGCTGACGCGCGTGTCCGGCTGGAGCTGGAGCCCCGGCGTCGGGCGGTTCGGCAGCTCGTCCTCTGAGAACAGCGTCCGGCGCACGACCGCCGTCTCGAGCGAGGCGATCCGACCCCGGGCCGCCACGGCGTGAGCCGGGAACCTCGCACGCTCGGCCAGCTCGATCACGCGCTCATAAAACCCGCGAGCCGCGTCGATCTCGAACCGAGACTCCGCGACCGACGCCAGCCCGTACAACGCCGAGATCGTCAGCAACGCCTTGCCGATATCCCCCCGGCTGCGCTCGTACACCCACCGGTAATCCGCCTCCGCCGCCCGGACGTAGCTCTCCCGGGCCTCGTCCGACAGCAGCCCGTCGGCGGGGATGCGCCCGCTCTCATCCGGCATCGCCGTCGGCTCCACGCCCAGGATCGCGACGCGCATCCGGTTGTCGCCCGCCAGAAGGCGCGTCAGCAGCCCCACGCTCCCCACGTCGCTGTACCGGCGCGAGATGTCCTCCAGCGCCGTCGGGCTCGGCGTCCCCGAGCCCATCGTCAGCTCCATCTCCATGAACGCCGCGTTCCGGCGCGCGTCCGACGCCTGCTGCTGACGTGTGTACAGCAGGTACACCACGCTCAGACCGCACAGCACCAGCAGCACCGGCGTCGACCACTTCCGCAGAAACTCCACGAACTCCGTGTTCACACGCGAGTTCTCGAGCCCCGCGCCCTCTTTCACCTGCATCTGACGCTGACGGTCGTCCATGGCGTGGGATCCCTGTCTCAAACAAGCGGGCGGCGACGAACAAGCCCGGAACACGAGCCCGGGCACGATCCTAGGAGCCCCAGAACCGCCACGGGCCCGCAAACGACAGGTCCGACGACGGCGTCAACGCCTCCCGGATCGTGCGCACAAGCCCCGTCAGCCCCACGCCATCGCCCGCGCACGAGACCGACGCGTCGTGCGCCCACGCCGGCGCGCCCAGGTCCGCGCGCAACGCCACGCGCACCACGCCACGCCCCGCCGATCCCGCCGGAGTCGGCGGCGCCGGGGCGCCCGCGTCCCCCGCGAGCAGCAGCAGGTCCGCCGAGCGGATCAGGGGCTCGGCGATCGCCCAGGCCGCCGATTCGACCGGGTCCGGGTTCTCGCGCCGCCCCGGCGTGTCGAGCCATCGGACGACCAGCCCGCCGAGGTCCAGCGACGCGCCGACGTGGTCGCGCGTCGTGCCCGGCTCATCCGCGACCGCCGCCACCGCCCGCCCGGCGAGCGTGTTCAACAGCGTTGACTTCCCGATGTTCGCCGCCCCGAGCACCGCGACCGTCGGCGGCTCGATCAGTCGTCGGAGTCGCGCGTCCCGTGCCGGGTCCGTCCGTGCCGACGCCCCGCCCGCCTCGCGCCACCGGCGCGCCTGATCGAGCAACAGGTCCACCGCGAGCGGGCTCGCCGCCCGCGCCAGGGTCGCCAGCGCCCTCGCCTCGATCTCGTCGCGGGCTTCGGGGTAGGCATCCCGCGGGTCCACCGCCGACGCCTCGAGCACGCCCACGCCTTCGAGCGCCCCGATCAACGCGCGCACGACCGCCGCCCCCCCGTGCGGCATGAGCTGCGCCCGCGTCTCGCTCAAGCGCCAGACCAGCCCGCGGTCCACCCCCGCCAGGTCCCGCAGGCGGACGTCGCCCGGCGCGATCGGGCGCGCCGGGGACGCGATCCCCAGCGACAGCATCGCGTCATCAAGCCCCGCGCCCGAATCCGCGAACACGTCCACGATCGCGACCGCCCCCGGGCGGCCCGGGGGCGTGGCGAGACGGTACCGGGCGGCTCGATCGGGCATCACGCACCACGCCTCACGCGAACGGGTTGTCGTCGTCTGCGCCCTCGTCGGGCTCCTCGGCGTCCTCGCGGTCCAGGCCCTGCTGGATCGCCGATTCGATGGCCGCGTGGATCCCCATGAGCTGCAGGTCCGGCACCACGTGCTCGACCACCTCGTCGTGCTCGAACAGGCGAGCCGCGTCCCCGCCCGTCGCGATCACCTGCGGGTAGGCCCCGTACAGGTCCGCGTACCGCTCGAGCTGGTACCGCACCAGGCCCAGCACCGCGCCCACCACGCCGAGGCGCATCGCGCTCGGCGTGTCCTTGCCCAGCGGCCCGTCCTCGACCGGGGCGGGCTCGAACTCGATCTTCGGCAGCGCGCTGGTGTGCTCGTGCATCGCCGCGAGCATCATCGAGAGCCCGGGCGCGATCACCCCGCCCTGGAAGACACCCTGCCCGTCAATAAAGTCGACCGTCACCGCCGTCCCGGCGTCGATCACCACGCACGCCTGCTCGGCCGTCCGGTACGCGCCCAGCGCGTTCAGCAGGCGGTCCTGTCCCACCGTCGACGCGTCCCGAAGCGCCACCCGCACCGGGATCGGCAGGTCCTTGCCCAGGCGGCTCACCAGGCTCGCCCGCAGCCCGCCCCGCTCCAGCAGACCCGGCACCAGCCCGGCCGCGTCCTCATGCACGCTCGCGATCGCGACGTGGAACCGCCCGCTCTCCAGCCCGAGCTGCGCCAGGTGCTCCGCGAGTTCCTCCCCCTGGTCGTGACGGACGCTCAGCGGGCGGTCGAGCTGACCGGCCCGGAAGAGCCCCACGCGGGTGCGGGTGTTGCCCACGGCGACCGCGAGCAGGTCCGGGCGGTCGGGGGCGTGGTCGTCGCTGGGCATGTCGTGGGCTCCGGGGTTGAGGGGCGGCCCCGCGTACGGGCCGGGGGTGAACCATATAGAGTGATGGCGTGCTGGAGCGTTGTGCCGTCGATCCGTCGTTGGAGCGTGTGCAGGCCGAGGGGAAGGCCGGGGCGGTCGCGTTCCCGCTCGGCGTGTACCCCATCGAGCCCATGGAGCCCCGCGCGGGCTACTCCGTCCGCTTCGAACAGGCCGACGGCGACGACGAAGCCGGCGAGTGGGAAGAGTGGCCCGACCGCTACGTCTTCGAGATCGTCTGCCCCGCGCCGCGCCTGCCCGCGCTCTGGCGCACGCTCGCGAGCCTCCTCCCGCCGCGGATCTACCCCATCCTCGACGTCATGGGGCACGACGCCTACCGCGAGATCGACCCCTACATCGCCTACGACCTCGTCGGGCTCGAGCACCTGATCGACGGCACCCGGCGCTACGCGCCCTTCCTCTTCGAAGACGGGCTCGTCGGCTTCGGCGCGATGTGCGACGACCCCTTCGCCTACGTCTTCATCGACGAGCACAAGATCATCACCGTCCGGTGCGAGCCCGAGGACAAGGAGCGGTTCGAGCGCGCGCTCGCGGCGTTCGACCTCGAGCCCGTGCCCGAGCCGATCGGCGTCGACGCCGCCGCCCACGAACACCGGAGCGTCCTGCTCACCCCCGAGGACCGCCCCGACCTGCTCTCGGCCGAGGAGATCGTCGAGCGCCTCCGCGATCTCTGGGCTCTGACCCTCAACATCGACACCGAGACCAACATCGACGACGACGGGCGCGACCTGGGCACGACCGCGTGGCGGTGTGTCGTCCGCGTCCGCACCGATGACGCCACGCCCGCCTCGCCGCCCGACGAGCACCGGAACGAGCCCCGGAACAAGCCCGGGAACGACGAGCCCGCCGAAGAACAAGACACGCCCGGCGCCCCGCCCGCGACGGCGTATCGCTACGCGGAGGTCCTCCTGCACGCCGGCTCGCTCCGGGAGGCGGAGGACCTGGCGTACGAGGCGGCCGACGAGCTCGAAGCCCGCACCAGCGCCGCCCCGGAGCCGATCGCCCCGTCGAAAAAGCCTTCCCCCGCCTCGCCCGCCAAGTCGGTCGGCAAGGACACCCCCGCGCCGCAGGGCGAGGAGCCCCCGGAGGAAGAGGACGACGACCTGCTGGGTCTGATGTCGGATGAGTCGTTCGTGGTGCAGGCCGACCGCATGACGCCGGAGGCGTTCGCCGAGCTGCTCGGCGAGGGCGCCGAGCGGGCCCCCCGCCGCATCCGTCAGGGCGTGTCCCGCGTGCTCGTCGCGCGATGGCTGAGCTGAGCCGTTTCGCCGGCCGGCGGCCGATCTTCGGAAATCTTTTGTTTTCAGCTTCTTACGCGAGCACGCCGTGCGGCCTCGCTCGGGAAAAACGTTCCCCGTCGTCGCGTGGATGGAACCGCGGGATCCGCCCGAGCGGAGCGAGGGCGGCGGGTAGCGCTTGGCCCGGTTCGAGCGGGTTGCGTTCCGGCGCGAACCCCGCTAGATTCCGAGTTCGCGGCGATGTGCCCGATGGGCGACGACCGATCGGGGCCTCGAAGCCGTACGAGGCGGCCGCGGACCGAAAGACCTGCCCGCGCAGGCTTGCCCGCAGTGGACTGGGACATCGAAGACCGGGGGATCGGGTCGGGCTTGCGAGCTTTGGCCCGATGGACGCCGGTTTTCCGACCCGTGATGGGGCGAGGGCGAGCATGCCCGCCGCCCAGCGGGTATCCTGCCTGCCCAACGCCGACCCGATCGGCGTCAAAGCGATGACGGGCGAGGGCGCCCGAGTGAGAACGACGTGAGCGAGAGGCGTGCTCGGGGCGAGGCCGAGCCGCGAGTGCCAGGACCAACCCCGAATCAACCCATATAGCCGAGTTCGGTTCGCCGGAGTCATACCGATGCTGAAGAAGACGCCCGTGAGGTTCCGTTCGACCCGTGCCCTTCTGGCCGCGACGGCGGCGTTCGCCCTCGGCGCCACCGCCTCCGCCGGGACGACCGCCCCGGGCGTCGCCCTGGTCGACGCGTCGGCCCCGGTCGAGACCCAGCTCAGCCAGGCGAGCGACCTGCTCATCGCCGGGCAGCTCGTCGAAGGGCGCAGCGCCCTGCTGGGCATCCTCGGGACCGACGGCGGGCAGCGTCTGAGCGACCGCGAGCGCGGGCGCCTCTACGACCTGCTCGCGACGGCCGAGCGCCAGATCGCCGCGACCGATCCGGTCGATCTCTGCCTGCAGCGTGCGTCCTACGCCCTGCGTCGGGACAACCTGGTCGAAGCCGAGCGTCAGGCGCGGGCCGCCCGCGAGCTGGCCGGCGGCTCGAGCGAGCTGGCGAACACGCTCCTGGGCGAGATCACCGACCGTCAGCGCGAGCTGCGCTCGAACCTCGGCTGGGCGGTCGCGTCGATGCTGGACGCCGTCGAGGTCGGGGACCACGCCGGCGCGAAGACGACCCTCGCCGCCTTGGACCGCTCGGGTCTGGCGCTCTCCTCGCAGGAGCGGGCGCTGGTGGAGCGGGTGCGTGATCGCGTGCAGCGTGCCGAGCTCGCGAGCGGGCGCGTCTTCAACGCCGAGCCGGTGAGCCTCTCCCTGCTCGCCTCGGCCCAGCCGGGCAACAACGACGAGCCGGAAGACCCGCCCGCCGCCGAGCCCGCCCCGAGCGACCGCGACCTGATCGAGGCGGCCCGGCGCTTCGAGGCGCAGAGCCTCCTCGGCGAGGCGAACCGGGCGTTCGACAACCGCGAGCTGAACACGGCGGCCGAGAACTACGCCCGCCTGCTCGAGGAGTACCGCCAGTTCCTGACCGCCGAGCAGACCCAGCAAGTCCGCGACCGCCTCGCCGAAGCCCGGACGCTGCTCCGCGGCGGGCGGGCGCCCGGGGGCGTCCTGCAGGATCAGGTCGCCCGCAACGAGATCGCGCGTCAGAACGCCGTCGCGGAGTTCGAAAACTTCCTCGCCCAGGCCCGTCGGGCGCTGGAAACCGGGGACACCGCCCCGGCCCGCAACCTGGCGGCTCAGGCTCGCCTGACCATCACCGCCCGCCAGGACCTGTTCCGCCAGGCGGAGTTTGAGAACTTCCAGACCCAGATCGATCAGCTCCTGAGCCGCATCGCGACCACCGAGGAGCAGGTGCGTCAGCAGGAGCTTTCCACCCGCGAGCGTCGGGTGCGCGAGGCGCAGGCCGAGGCCGAGGGTCGCCAGCGTCAGGAGCGTGAGCGGCGCATCGGCGAGGCCCTGGAGCGCGTCCGCGTGCTGCAGATGGAGCGCCGGTACACCGAGGCGCTGCAGGTGATCGACGAGATCCTGTTCATCGACCCGAACCACGCGGCCGGGAAGCTGCTGCGCGAGGCGATCAACAACGCGCGTCTCTACAGCCAGTACGATCGGATCCGCCGGGACAACCAGGAGAGCTACGCCGAGCAGTTCGTGCGGAACATGGAAGCGCTCCGGATGCCGGACGCGGTGCTGGATTACCCGCGGGACTGGCCGGAGCTGAGCTACCGTCGGACCGGCGGCATGGCGAGCGACGAGCCGGTGGAAAACCGGCGCGTGCTCGCGGCGATCCAGCAGGAGCGCCTCCCGGTGACCTTCCAGGACAACACGCTGGAAGAGGCCCTCGGCTTCTTGCAGACCGTGACCCAGCTCGACATGGACGTCCAGTGGGACGAGCTCGAAGAGATCGGGATCGACCGTCAGACGCCGATCACGCTCCGCCTGTCGGCCGTCCCGGTGGAAGTCGTGCTGACCCGCGTGCTGGACCGCGCGAGCCGCGCGAGCTTCGGCAGCCGGGCCGACTGGGCGGTCGTGGACGGGATCCTCACCATCAGCAGCGACGAGCAGCTCCGGCGCAACACGGTGCTGAGCATCTACGACGTGCGCGACCTGATCGTCGAAGTGCCCGATTACAACAACGCGCCGGCGCTGGACCTCCAGTCCGTGCTCCAGGCCGGGCAGGGCGGCGGCGGGCAGAGCCCGTTCCGAGATGAACAGGACGAGCGGCGCGATTTTGTGCCCTTCGACGAGCGCGTCGAGGGGCTGATCGAGATCATCCGGCGCAACGTCGACCCGGACGGATGGGAAGACGCCGGCGGGCTGACCGGCTCGATCTACCGCCTCGGCGGCAACCTCATCATCAGCAACACCCCCAAGAACCACCGCGCCATCCGCGGGCTGCTCAGCCAGCTCCGCGCCACCCAGGCCCTCCAGATCAACGTCGAGACCCGCTTCCTCCTGGTCAGCCAGGACTTCTTCGAGCAGATCGGGTTCGACCTGGACGTCTACTTCAACATCGACAACAACCAGTCCCGGGCCGCGCGGGCGATCGACCCGACCATTCAAGGCTCCGACTTTTTCTCCTTCAGCCCGACCAACGCCGACCCGCGCTCCGGCCCGGGCCTCCGGCGCACCGTCTCGGGCGCCGGCGTCGACACCACCGGCGACGGGCAGCCCGACATCTTCCCCAGCCAGGGCATCGTCAACCCGACCCAGTGGTCCCCCGTCGGCGCTTCCCAGAACTCGCTCGGGCTCGCCAACGCCCTCATCCCCAGCACCGGCATCGCGGCGACCGTCCTCGGCGGCGCGCCCGCCCTCGGCGTCGCCGGGCAGTTCCTCGATGACATCCAGGTCGACTTCCTCGTCCAGGCGACCCAGGCCGACCGGCGCTCGGTCAGCCTCACCGCCCCGCGCCTCACCTTCACCAACGGGCAGACCTCCAACATCTGGGTCGCGACCCAGCGCTCCTTCGTCAGCGACCTGGCGCCGGTCGTGAGCGACTCGGCCGTCGGCTTCGACCCGACCGTCGAAGTCGTCAGCGAGGGCGTGGTCATGCTGGTCCAGGGCAACGTCTCGGCCGACCGGCGCTACGTCACGCTCAACGTCGACGCCGCCGTCAGCACCATCGACTCCTTCGAGACTCAGGCCGTCACCGCCGTCGCCGGCGGGCAGCTCGTCACCTCCGCCGACACCCAGTCGTTCATCCAGCTCCCCACCGTCACCGTCACCCGCGTCCAGACCACGGTCACCGTGCCGGACCAGGGGACGATCATGCTCGGCGGGCAGCGCATCGTGAACGAGGCCGAGGTCGAAACCGGCGTCCCCGTCCTCAGCAAGATCCCGATCATCAACCGCTTCTTCAGCAACCGCATCGAGCTCAAGGAAGAGTCCACCCTCCTCATCCTCCTCAAGCCCACCATCATCATCCAGAACGAGGAAGAAGAGCGCAACTTCCCCGGGCTGCTCGACAGCCTCAGCACCGGGCTCGGCGGCTAACCACCCCACCCCGAACCACGCGACCCTCCACCAGCCCCGGCCCCGAGCCGGGGCTGTTTTTTGCTCCGCACGGCCCCCGCTTCCCCCAGGCCCGCCCGCGCCCGGGCGGATGCGGGCGCGGGCCGCGTCTATCATCGCCTCGCTGACCCCCAAGCCCGCACGAGGCGGGCGACGGGGCGGGGAGGTGTCCCGGATGTCCAACTACCAGAGCCGTCTCCGCATCAAGAAGCTCGACGAGATCACCCGGATCGAGTTCATCGACCGGAACATCCTCGACGAGGGCAACATCCAGGCGATCGGCGAGGAGATCACCGACCTCATCGACCACGAGCCGAGCCCGAAGCTGCTCATCAGCTTCGCCAACGTCGACCACCTCTCCAGCTCCGCCCTCGGCACGCTGATCACCATCAGCCGTCGCGTCAAGAACCGGGGCGGGGAGCTCCGCCTCAGCGACATCGACCCGCAGATCTACGACGTCTTCGTCATCACCCGCCTCAACAAGATCTTCGACATCCACGAGACCAGCGAGGACGCGATCAAGTCCTTCCATGCTTAGAGCCGCGACCCGTTGGCCCTCGCCCGAGACGCCCGATCGTTCGCCACGCGCTGTATGAGCAAGCCCCCGAGCACATCCAGCACCGGACCGGGGAGCCCCGGTGACCCGCCCGACGCGGCGACGGTCGAGCTGCCCAACGATCGGGCCGCGATCGACGCGCTCGAGCTCGCGGTGCTCGCCGCCGTCGAACGCCACGGGTATCCGAAAGCCAGCGCCTTCGCCGTCCGCCTCGCGATCGAAGAAGCCGTCACCAACGCCTTCCGGCACGGGCACCGCGGGCTTGACGAGGGCGCGACGGTCACCGTCGAGTACCACGTCACCCCGTCGGCCGTCCGCATCGAGGTCGAGGACCAGGGCCCGGGCTTTGATCCGAGCGACGTCCCCGACCCCACGCTCGATGAGAACCTCGAGCACCCCTCCGGGCGCGGGCTCATGCTCATCCGCGCCTACATGACCGCGACGAGCCACAACGACCGCGGGAACCGCCTCATCATGCGGTACGACCGCCCGGCCTGACCCGGGCCACCCCCTCTCGCGTCGTAGCCGCCCTCTTTGGCCCGTATCGACCCCCGAATCGACCGCTCGTCCGGGCTCGAAACGTGGTCCGGGCGTCTCGAACGGCCTAAAGTAGAATGATTCTAAACTAAAACCGACCTCAAGGTCCGAGCTGGTGGCTTCTCGCCGCCCTCGCCGACCGGCACACGGAGACCACCATGCCCCCGAAGCTCCCGATCTATTTCGATCACGCCGCCACGACCCCCTGTGACCCGCGGGTGGTCGAGGCGATGCTCCCGTACTTCACGGAGGTGTTCGGCAACCCCGGCAGCCGGAACCACAGCTTCGGCTGGGCCGGCGAAGCCGCCGTGGACACCGCCCGCGACCAGGTCGCGAGCCTCATCGGCGCCGACCGCAAGGAGGTCGTCTTCACCAGCGGCGCGACCGAGAGCAACAACCTCGCGATCAAGGGCGCGGCCCAGATGTACGCCAAGAAACCCGCCGGCAACGCCGAACGCGGGCACATCATCACCGCGACCCACGAGCACAAAGCCACCCTCGACCCCTGCAAGCGCCTTCAGAAAGAAGGCTTCGACGTCACCTTCCTCGAGCCCGGGCGCGACGGCATCATCACGGCTGAGATGGTCAAAAACGCGATGCGCGACGACACCATCCTCGTCTCGCTCCTCTGGGCGAACAACGAGATCGGCACCATCAACGAGGTGCCCGAGATCGGCGCCCTCTGCCACGATCGCGGCGTCATCTTCCACACCGACGCCACACAGTGGGTCGGCAAGATGCCCACCGACGTCAACGCCGCCCAGATCGACCTGATGTCCTTCAGCGGGCACAAGATGTACGGGCCCAAGGGCGTCGGCGGGCTCTACGTCCGCCGTCGCCGCCCGCGCGTGCGCCTGACCGCGATCGCCGAGGGCGGCGGGCAGGAGCGCGGCTTCCGCTCGGGCACGCTCAACGTCACCGGCATCGTCGGGCTCGGCAAAGCCGCCGAACTCGCCGCCCAGGAAATGACCAAGGACGGTGACCGCCTCCGCAAGCTGCGCGACAAGCTCGAAGCCGCCGTCAGCGCCAAGCTCGACACCGTGCAGATCAACGGGCACCGCGAGAAGCGCCTCCCCCACCTCACCAACATCTCCTTCGGCTTCGTCGAAGGCGAGAGCCTCATGATGGCCTGCAAGGACATCGCGATGAGCTCCGGCTCGGCCTGCACCAGCGCCAGCCTCGAGCCCAGCTACGTCCTCAAGGCCCTCGGCGTCGGCGACGACCTCGCCCACTCCAGCCTCCGCATCAGCCTCGGACGCTGGACCACCGAGGACGAAGTCGACTACGCGACCCACAAGATCATCGAGAGCGTCGAAAAACTCCGCGTCCTCAGCCCCCTCTACGACATGCACAACGAGGGCATCGACATCACCAAGATCGAATGGCAAGCGCACTGAGGCGAAACGGCCGGATGGCAAAGGGCCAGATGGCCAAATCGGATTCCCGCGACGAACACGAATTGAACATCTCTGGCCCTCGGGCCATTTGAACATCTGGAGTTTTCCCATGGCTTACAGCACCAAAGTCGTCGACCACTACGAGAACCCCCGCAACGTCGGGTCGTTTGGCACCCAGAAAGAGATCAAGGAGCGCAAGGACCTCGGCGTCGGGCTCGTCGGCGCGCCCGAGTGCGGCGACGTCATGCAGCTCCAGATCAAGGTCGACCAGAACACCGGCAAGATCGAGGACGCCAAGTTCAAGTGCTTCGGCTGCGGCTCGGCGATCGCCAGCAGCTCCCTCGCCACCGAGTGGCTCAAGGGACGCACCCTCGACGAGGGCCTCGAAATCAAGAACACCGAGATCGTCGAGGAGCTCAGCCTCCCCCCGGTCAAGATCCACTGCTCGGTCCTGGCCGAGGACGCGATCCGGGCCGCGATCGCCGATTACAAGACCAAGAACGGCATCGCCGCCAAGGAACCCGCCCACGCCCATTGAGTCGAGCGTCCAAACGCCCGAAAACACTTCCGAACGAGCCGCGAAAGAGCGTGGTTTTCCGTAACCCGCTGCCCCGCGGGCGCTTGAACGCCCCGCCCCTCGCCCGCGTACAGTTGTGTGAGCGACACGAAGGAGCCGCACCATGAGCACCGACACGCAAGCCCCCGCCGAAGCCGGCGTCATCCTCACCGAGATCGCCGCCCGAGAGATCCACCGCATCATCGACGAGCAGGAGCTCGACAAGGGCAAGGTCCGCCTCCGCGTCGGCGTCAAGGGCGGCGGGTGCAGCGGCTTCAGCTACGTCCTCGACCTCACCGAAACCGAAAAAGAGACTGACGAGGTCTTCGAGCACCACGGCGTCAAGGTCATCTGCGACCCCAAGAGCCTCCTCTACCTCTCCGGAACCACCGTCGACTTCCGCGACGAAGTCATGGGACGGGGCTTCGTCTTCAACAACCCCAACGCCACCACCAGCTGCGGGTGTGGCTCCAGCTTCTCCGCGTAAACCGAACCGATCGCCGCGAACAACCCCGCCCACAGGCGGGGTTGTTCATTCCGGAGCCCCCGAGCCGCGGGCGAGGCCGCCGCCGCGACCCGGTGAAAGCCGGGGCGTGGATTCACCCGCAAGGGCTTTCCGAAGACGGGGCTTTTCGATACCCTGAAGGATCAGGGCCCCGCACCGCGACACGTACGCCGCTCGATCGGCAGCCAGGGCACACGATGGGCATGCAGTCTTCCACCCCGCTCGAAACCACCCAGGGCTACGCCCCGCCGACGGTCAGTCAGTTCAGCGTCTTCCTCGACAACCGCGTCGGCAAGCTCTACGACGTGCTCAGCGCGTTCGAGCTCGCCCAGGGGTGCCAGATCTGCGCGATCAGCGTCCACGAGGCGAGCGACCACGCCGTCGTGCGCCTGGTGACCAACAACGCCTTCATCGCCAAGCGCATCCTGCGTGACGGCGGGCTCCCCTACGCCGAGCACCCCGTGCTGGTGGTCGAGCTGAGCCGCGGGCATTCGATGAGCAGCCTCTGCCTCTGCCTGCTCGGCGCCGAGGTGAACATCCACTTCGCCTACCCGCTGATGCTCCGCCCCAACGGCACGCCCACGATCGCGCTCGCCGTCGACGACCCGACCTTCGCCGGGCAGATCCTCCGCCGAAAAGAGTTCCGCCTCTTCGGCGAGTGTGACATCCTGGACCCCCACTGAGCCCACGCCCCGCATCGCCCCGTGGCACGGGCGTCCCGCCCGTGCGCCCACCTCTCTCACTCCCAAGCCCCTCCCCCACGCCGAAACCCACGGCCCGGCGTCTATTTGCGCCCCAACCCCAGCAACGCCGACAACATCTTTATCCAACCGAAAGGCACCCGATGCGAATCCAACCCCGCACCCCACGCCACGCCGCCGCCCTGGCGCTCGCCGCCCTCACCGCCACGGCCCTGACCACCCCGGCCTTCGCCGCCCCGCCGGACTACGGGCTCGACTTCGTCACCGTTGGTGATCCGGGCAACCGGGCCGCGAACGAGGCCGAGGCCCCTAACTTCTACGACCCGCTGTTCGGATGGGACGCCATCGTCAGCGAGCCCGGAGCCGTCGGCTATGCGTTCCGTATCATCCGCAACGAGGTCACCGTGACCCACTGGGGCGAGTTCCTCGAGGCCTATGCGCCCCACTACCAAGGCAGCCACTTCAATCTCAACGGCTCTTACTACGGCATCAACGCCAACAACGAGTTCAGCCACCTCCCGGGCACCGAGAACCACCCCGCCGATCACATCAACTGGCACACCGCCGCGCGATACTGCAACTGGCTCCACAACGGTAAGATCAACGAAGCCTGGGCCTTCGAGACCGGCGCCTACGACACCAGCCACTTCCAACCCGATGCCGACGGGCGGTACACCGACACCAACGTCCGCCTGCCGGGCGCGAAGTTCTGGATTCCCTCGCTCGATGAGTACATCAAGGCCGCCTATTACGACCCCAACCGCTACGAACAAGGCCAGCCCGGCTACTGGCCATACCCCCACATGTCGGAAACACCCGTCACACCCGAAGAGTCCGACGTCTGGTTCCGCTCCGATGAGAACACGCCCGCCAACCGCCTCTTCAACGCGCCCGTCGGGGAGTACCCCGATGTGCATAGCCCGTGGGGACTCCTCGGCGTCTCGGGCGGCGCCCAAGAATGGCTCGAAGACCCGATTTCAATCAACGGACAAAGCAATCGGATGCGAAATACGTCGCTATATGCCATCGGTGATCTCGGCGCATACCTGCTCGATCGAGTTGACGACTGGGACTTCAGGCCCAGCAGCGATTTCGGCACGGTCGGCCTGCGTATCGCCACGATTGTTCCATCACCCGGCGCGCTCGGCGTGTTCCTGATCGTCCCGCTGCTCCGCGTGCGTCCTCGTCGTCGATGACGACCGGCGCGGCTCCGCGCCTTACGCCAGCCCTTGCGCCCCAAGCCAGCGTTCCGCGTCGATCGCGGCCTGGCAGCCCATGCCCGCAGCCGTCACCGCCTGGCGGTAGTGCGCGTCCGCGACATCCCCGGCTGCGAACACGCCCGGGATGTTCGTCGCGCTCGAGCGACCCTTGAGATCGATGTACCCCGTCTCGTCGAACTCCAGCCCGGAATCCTCGCGCAGGAACTTCGTCGCCGGCGTGTGCCCGATCGCCAAGAACGCGCCCTTCACCACAAGCTCCGAACGCTCGCCCGTCACCGTGTCCTCGAGCACCAGGGCCCGGAGCTTCTCGTCGCCGTGCTCGTTCTTCTCACCCAGAAAATCCACGGTCTGCTTGTTCCACAGCACCTCGGCGTTGGGCTTGTTCAGCAGCCGCTCCTGCATCACCTTGCTCGCACGCAGCTCGTCGCGCCGGTGGATGACGTAGACCTTGCTCGCGAACTTGGTGAGGTAGGTCGCTTCTTCCATCGCGGTGTCCCCGCCGCCGATGACGGCCAGGGGTTGATCGCGGAACATGGGCAGCGCCCCGTCGCAGACGGCGCACGCGCTGACGCCGCCGCCGGACATCGCCAGGCGCATCTCGCTCTCAAGCCCGAGCCAGTTTGCCGTCGCGCCGGTCGCGATGATCACCGCGTGCGCGCGCACGACGTCGCCCTTGTCGGTCGTCAGCTCGAACGGGCTCGCCTTGAAGTTGACCTTCACGATGTCGCGCCCGGCGATCCTGGCCCCGAACCGCTCGGCCTGCTTCTGGAACATGCCCATCATGTCCGGCCCGGTCACGCCCTCCGGGAAGCCCGGGTAGTTCTCCACGTCCGTCGTCAGCATGAGCTGCCCGCCCGGGAGCACGATCCCCGGGTTCTGCTTCGGCACGCCGACGTAGACGACCGGGTCGAGGTTGGCCCGGGCCGCGTAGATCGCGGCCGTCCAGCCCGCGGGCCCGGAACCGATGATGACCAGCTTGTGAACCCCGGCGCTGCCGTTCTGCTCGCTCATGCGCGTGCACACTCCGATCCGTCTGAAGCCAACCGATCCCGATCCGACGACCCGATCACAACGCCCCGCCCGCTCCCGCGAGCCCCGGCGATCAATCCGCCGCCGCCTCGCGCGAGAGCGACAGCAGCGGCGGCCAGATCAGGTAATCCTGACCGCGCCCCGCCTCGCGCCAGTCGTTCTCGATCCGCTCGCCGAAGTTCCGCCGCCCGTTAAACCCGACCGAGTACAGTACGAATGTGTCGTCGAACAGGTTCACGCTGAACGCCGAGTCGAAGTAGCCCGTCCCGATCATCGAGTGCGGCTCGTTCGACGCGCGCACGTCCCGGATCGGCACGAAGTATTCCAAGGGCGGCACGCGCCCGCGCACGCGGTCCCGGTTCATCGGGTCCGCCTCGATCGCCGGCAGCCAACGCGGGCGCACCGACGAGACCACCGGCGGGAAGCTCCCGAACGCCGAGCGGTATCCCACGATCGCCAGCGCCTGACGCGTCCCCACGACCTCGGTCCGGAAGACGTCGCGCATCGCCATCAGCTCGGTCGGGTCCCACGCCCGGGCGCGGACGACCGCCGCGATCGCCTGGTTGCTCGAACTCGCCAGACGCTCCATCTCGAACGGGCGACGCAGGCGCGCGTTGTCCACCGGCAGACGCCAGCGGCTCTCCAGGTCGCTGAACAACGCCTCGATCGTCCGACGCGCTTCGCTCAACCCCACGTGCCCACGCGCCCCCTGCTCGTACCGCGCCGCCTCGCCGAACAGACGCAGCGGGCGGCTGCTCGCCCCGATCTGCGCCAGCGTCGTCGCGAACACGTCCGTGTTCGCGCCCTGAGCCGTCAGGACGCGCTCCACGATCTGCTCGGCCGCCACGCGGTCCCCGATCGGCGCCCGCAGGCGCTCGGTGCCCAGAAACCCGTTGACGCCGTCAAGCTTCGCGATCACCGCCTCGGCGTCGCTCGTCGAGAAACGACGCGACCCCTGGGCGTCCAGGTACACCACGTCCCGGATCCGCTCGAGCGCGAACGACGCGTGACGCAGGCCCCAGACCATCTCCCGCGCGAACGGGCGGTCGCTCATCTGGCGGCAGAAAAACGCCCACGAAATCAGCAGGTCCACCGCTGCACGCACCTCCCCCGCCCCCGCGAGGCGCGACGCCTCCACGTGGACCAGGGCGTCGGCGTCGTTCAACGCCGGCATGTACCCGTGCTGCGCCCCCGCCAAGAGCGGCGGGTCGCCCAGCTCGCTGTACAGCCCGGCCGCGATCAGGTCGATCGGCACGCCCTCCGCCCCGTAGGGCTGCGCGAACGCGTGCGCAAACCGGTAATCCGTCTCCGACGTCACCGCGCGGATCGCCTCCAGCACGGCACGCTGCGCCGGAGCCATCGCCCAAGCCGACATCGCGGCAAAATCCGGATGATCCGAGAGCTTCCGGGCCGCGTCCGACCGCACGCTCAGCACCCCCGGCACCGGGTCCATCCCCGCCAGAGCCGGGAGCAGCACCAGGTCGCTCCGACGGTCGTCCGGGATATTGCCCAAGGCGGCGTTCACCCGCCCCACGGCCCCCTGCGCCAGGGCGCGATCCGCACCCAGCACCCCGACAGCCACCGCCGACACGACGATCCAGACCCACACCAGGGACGCACAACGCTTGGTCAAACTCATGGTGCGAGATGGTAGCCGATCGGGCCGGAACAGGGCCCCGCCCCCCCGAGGCAAGCCCGCCCAAACGTGGCGACCCGCCCCCGCGCCCTTCCTACCATTGCGACCGCCCTTTGCCCGGGCGGAAACCAGCCCAACCAAGAGAGCGACCGGGCCCCAGACGCCCGGCGGCGGGAGGATGCTCGCATGATCGTCGGAGTCCCGAAAGAAGTGAAGGCGGACGAGTACCGCGTCGGCCTCCTCCCCGTCGGCGCGGACCTGCTCACCCGCGCCGGGCACAAGGTCTACGTCGAAACCGGCGCCGGCGACGGCACCGGCTTCACCGACGACGACTACACCAACGTCGGCGCCACCGTCCTCCCCACCGCCGACGAGGTCTGGGACAAGGCCGACATGATCATCAAGGTCAAAGAGCCCCAGCCCATCGAATACCCCCGCATGAAGGACGCCCAGGTCGTCTTCACCTACTTCCACTTCGCCGCCTCGAAAGAGCTCACACTCGCCTGCCTCGAACGCAACATCGTCGCGATCGCCTACGAGACCCTCGAAGCCCCCGGGCCCATGGGACGCCCCACCCTCCCGCTGCTCACGCCCATGAGCGAGATCGCCGGACGCATGGCGACCCAGGAAGGCGCCAAGTACCTCGAGCGACCCCAGGGCGGGCGCGGCGTCCTCCTCGGAGGCGTCCCCGGCGTCGAGCCCGGGCACGTGCTCGTCCTCGGCGGCGGCGTCGTCGGGCAGAACGCCGCCATCATCGCCGCAGGCATGGGCGCCGACGTCATCATCATGGACGTCAACCTCGACCGCATGCGCTTCCTCGAAGAGGTCATGCCCGCCAACGTCACCACCATCTACTCCGACCCCCACGCGATCCAGAAGTACCTCCCTTGGGCCGACCTGCTCGTCGGGGCCGTCCTCCTCCCGGGCGCCAAGGCCCCGCACCTGGTCAAGCGCGCCGACCTCGCCAAGATGCGCGACGGCGCCGTCATCGTCGACGTCTCCATCGACCAGGGCGGGTGCGTCGAGACCAGCAAGGTCACGACCCACGGCACGCCCACCTACACCATCGACGGCGTCGTCCACTACTGCGTCGGCAACATGCCCGGGGCCGTCGCCCGCACGAGCACCCAAGCCCTCAACAACGCGACGCTCCCCTGGACCGTCCGCCTCGCGAACCAGGGCTACCAGAAGCTCGCCGCCGCCGAGCCCGGCTTCCGCATGGCGATCAACATGGACCGCGGCAAGCTCCTCAACCGCCCCGTCGCCGAAGCCCACGACCTGGAAGTCGTCACCGCCTGACTGAGCCTGCCCCTGTGCTGAGAGGTCGGTGCTCCGCAATCTCCCACACACGCCCCTCGCGGAAGCGAGGGGTTTGCATTTTCTATTCTCAATAACTATAATTTAGATTGTTTTGAGATCATAATAATTTTGCTGTCTGATGATTTTAAATACTCAAAAATATTATCAGAATAATTTTGCAAACTCTGCTTATCAACCAAGTCAAATATCCAGCCGAGTACCCCATCCCGTTTCAAGGGCACATACTGGAACATCGGCTGTTCCCTCAAATGCATGGGCCACAAAACCCGGCTTTTGAAAGACGTTGATTGGATCAGGCCAGGCTTCATGTCGCACTTGAAATAATCGGCTAAAAATGCCATAAGCTCGTCTGTGCCCGTCGCATAAAACGATGCTTCCAGCCAAATTTCTGGTCCGGTCGCGAAGCACATAAAATAGTCGTCCATGAACGGGCCGTTGCCAGTTGTAGCCTCGCCGATGACTCTGAGCTCGTCGACCGCCACACCCCATGAGCCATAAGAATAGGATTTATAGTGGATTCTATTGTCTTGAATCCAGATCCGGCCGGATTCATCTGGCTCAGTCATGACTGGCACCCTCGATGACAAATGAAAAATGAACTGCTTGGGCCTCCAAGAGTTCACTATTCGTCATGCAGAGTTACCCCGCCTTAGTTGACGAGGCTTGTGATCAAGCCGTCGTCGACAGCCGGATCCGCGGCTGCCCACGGCGCGCCGAGCCGTTCAAGCCCGCACGCCGAGCGAACCGGTCCATCTCCTCGGCTCGCGACTCCGGCTCCCGGCGCAGGTCCGGGCGGATGAACTTGCTCGGGCGATCGTCGTTGAGCTGCGCGTTCAGCTTCGTCAACGCCTCGTCCACGATCTGACGCACCCGCTCCCGGCTGATCCCGACCTCGGCCGCGATCTGCTTCAGCGTCAGCGGCTCCTGACCCTCCAGCCCGAAACGCAGGCGCAGGATCCGTGCCTCGCGCTCGTCGATCGAGGCCAGCAGGCGGCGCAGAACGTCCAGCTCCTCCCCGCGGAGGGCGTGATCGTCCGGCGTGCCCGTTCGATCATCGGCCACGATCTGGCTCAGCGTCGGCGCCTCGCCCTCGCGACCCGTGCTCTCCTGCGGCGGAGCCTTGAACGCACGCACCGCACGCTTGATGATCCGAACCTTCTTCACCGGAAGGTCCATGTGCTCGGCGAGCTGCTCCACCGTCGGCGGGTGGCCGAGCTCCGCCTCGAGCTGGCGGCTCGCCACCTTCCACTTCGCGATCAGCTCCACCATGTACGCCGGGACGTGGATCGGCTGCGCCGCGTTCATCAACGCACGCTTGATCGCCTGCTTGATCCACCAGCTCCCGTACGTGCTGAAACGAGCCCCCTGGGCCGGGTCAAACCCGTCCACGGCTCGCATCAGGCCGATGTTCCCCTCCTCGATCAGGTCGGTCAGGGGGAGCCCACGGTTGCTGTAATTCTTGGCGATCGCGACCACCAGGCGCAGGTTCGCCCGGATCATCCGCTCCCGCGCCCGGGGGCAGTTGTCATTGATGATCGCCCAACCCAGCTCCCGCTCATCCTCGGCGGAAAGCAGGGAGACTTCGTTAATTTCGCGCAGGTACATCTGGAGGTCGGATTCGACCTCACGGACCGCGCGGGTCCGCTTCATCGCGCTGTTCATTGCCACTCACTCTCTTCCCACGGTCGGGATGCCACTCCGGAGGGGAACGTACCCCCACTTTGCGACCGTGCAAGCGATTCCGAGAACAAATTTCGATTCGTACCGTGCATCGCCCGGTTCCATCGGGGCTCGGGCCCCAATCCTTCGCATCGGCCACCCTTCCCGATGCCGCGAACCACTCGATTCGACCGCCTGAAACGGATCGGCGCTCCCGGCGGGTCCGAGTTGGGCCCGCCGACCGGCCCGGGTCGTCGCACGCAGCAAACCACCGACGGCACGCCCCGATTCCACCGATCAGCAAAGCCGCGCACGCCGACGCTCAGCGATCCGCCGCGCCCACCCAAACCTTCCAGATTGACACAAGACCGAACGCGTGGCTCAAGGGGCAGTCGCCCGTCCGGGGTCGCCCGCCGATGGAAGTCGTCACGGGCCGCCGTGCCCGTATAGTTCGCGTCCGAACCCCCGATTCTTCCCACAGGGAAAGCCCTGGGCAAGCCCTTGGCGGAAGAACGCGGCGGCCCCCCGAGGCGAGGCCCGGGCGTGACGCGAAGGAGCCGATTCGACCCGATGAACCGCGACCTGACCGAGCTGCTGCGTGAATGGCCGTTCGAGCCCGGGCGGATCAACGTCCGGATCATCCGCGGGACCGACGGCGAGCCGCTGATCCAGGTCCGCCTGGACCTGGGCCTGCTCCAGATGCGCACCGAGGGCCGCCCCGACGGGCAGCGTCCGCACGGGTTCGATTCTCTCCTGGACTACCACGAGGACCGCCTGGACAAGATCGCCGAGTTCGGGCTGGACCCCGAAGCCGCCGAAGCCGGGCGCGTCGCCCCCGTCGCTGGCGACGCCGACGAGGCGGAGGAGCCCCACGACGCCGAGGACGAGGACGCGAGCGAGCCCGCCCCCGTCGCCGAGGGCGGGGAAGCCGGGGGCGAGTCGGCCTTGCAGCTCAGCCCGGAGGCCTGCCGCGAGCTGCGCGAGGAAGCGGTGCAGTATTACCACCGGTACATCGCGCTCCTGGTGGTGGACGACTATGAAGGCGTGGTGCGCGACACGACGCGGAACCTGCGCGTGCTCGACCTCTGCCGCAAGCACGGCGCGACGCCCGAAGACCGGGCGGCGATGGAGCAGTTCCGCCCGTACATCATGATGATGCGCGCCCGCGCCGCCGCCAGCCAGGCGTTGAAGGACAACGAGCCCAAAGCCGCGATCTTCGCGATCGATCAGGGCCTCGAAGCGCTCAAGGACTACTTCACCGACCTCGGGCACCCCGAGGCGTTCGAGGCCTCTTCCGAAGCCGACATGCTCCGCGGCATGCGCGAAGCGCTCGTCCCCAAGCTCCCGGTGAGCCAGAAAACCGAGCTCCGCCAACGCCTGCAGGAAGCCCTGGAACGCGAGAACTACGAGCTCGCCGCCATCCTCCGCGACGAGCTCCGACTGATCCGCGAATAGCTCAACTCCCTGTGCCACTGACCTCTTCCGAGAGGTCAGTGCTCCGGATCTCCTAATCCTCTGCACCTTCGCTCCGCCGGTGCCACCAGAGAAGTCCGAGTCACACCCCGGCCGGGTCTTTCGGTCGCCCGCGCTTCACCCACACCGCCAGCAGCGTCAAATCCGCCGGCGTCACGCCCTCGAGCCGACCGGCCTGCCCGAACGTCGTCGGGCGGAACTTCATCAGCGCCTCGCGCGCCTCGGTGCGCAGGCTCGTGATCGACGCGAAGTCCACCCAGTCCGGCACGCGCCGGCGCTCCATCTCCTGCGCCCGCCGGATCGACGCCCGCTCGCGCTCCAGGTACGCGTCGTACAGCCGATCCGCCAGCACCGTGCGCACACTCGCAGCGCTCACGCCAGCGAGGTCCACGTGGGCCGCGAGGGCCGCCGCGTCGAAACCCTGACGGCGCATGATCCGAGCCAGCGGCTCGTGCCCGACCCGCGTCGCGTCGATCGCCGATTGCACACGCTCGATCTCCGCCCGGCGGCGGGCGAACTGCTCGCGCCGAAGCGATCCCAAGTCCACCCGTGCCACCGCTTCATCATCCAACACGCACGAATCCAGCAACCCCAGCTCGATCGCCCGCCCTGTCAGGCGATCCGGCGCGTTATCCGCGCGCAGCAGCAGCCGATGCTCCGCCCGGCTCGTGAACATCCGGTACGGCTCGGTCGGCGTCTTGGTCACCAGGTCGTCCATCAGCACGCCCGCGTACGCCTCGTCGCGCCCGAGCACGAACTCGCTCTGCGCGCGCACGAACCGGGCGGCGTTCACGCCGGCGATCAGGCCCTGCGCCGCCGCTTCTTCGTACCCGCTGGTGCCGTTGATCTGCCCGGCGAGGAAAAAGCCGTCGACGAGGCGCGTCATCCCCGTCACCAGGATCTGGTGCGGGCGGACCATGTCGTACTCGACGGCGTACCCGTACCGCACGATCTCGGCGTTCGCACACCCGGGCATCGTGCGCACGACCACGTCCTGCACGTCCCGCGGCAGGCTGCTGGAGATCCCGTTGCAGTAGATCACCTCGTCGCGCAGGCTCTCGGGCTCCAGGTAGACCCCGTGCGACTCGCGTGCCGCGAAACGCACGACCTTGTCCTCGATGCTCGGGCAGTAGCGCGGCCCGACGCCCTCGATGTCGCCGGTGAACATCGGGGCGCGGTGCAGGTTCGCGCGGATCACCTCGTGCGCCTCGGGCGAGGTGCTCGTGCGCTTGCACGCGACCTGCGCGAGCTCGGGGAACGCGCCCGGAGACGAAGGCATCGCGGGCGTCAGCTCGCTGAAGGGTGTGGGCTCCGCATCGCCCCACTCGTCGGGGAGGGCGTCCCAGTCGAGGCTCGATCGGCGGAGCCTCGGCGGCGTGCCCGTCTTGAGCCGCCCGAGCTCGAAGCCCAGGTCTTCGAGGGCCTTGGAGATGCCGACGGCCGCCGCCTCGCCGTGTCGCCCGCCGGGCGTGCGGGATTCACCGGTGTGCATGAGCCCGCGCATGAACGTGCCGGTGGTGAGCACGACCGCGCCGGCTTCGAGGCGGAGTTCGTTCGACGCGCGATTCCGGAAAAGCTCCGCCGCAGACGGCTGCGCGTTTCCGGGGCACCGGTCATGGTCCGCCATTCGGATCTCGACGCCGACGATGCGCCGCTGCGTGCCGCCGGGCGCGCGCTCGACGAGGAGGCGCTCGACCGCGCCCGGGATGACGTCGATCTCCGCCCGCGCGCGCACGAAGCGCTGGACCGTCTCGGCGTAGGCGTGCTTGTCGCACTGAGCCCGCGGCCCGTGGACGGCCGGGCCCTTGCTCGTGTTCAGCGTCTTGAACTGGATCCCCGTCGCGTCGGTCGCGAACCCCATCAGCCCGCCGAGCGCGTCCACCTCGCGCACGAGTTGCCCCTTCGCCAGCCCGCCGATCGCGGGGTTGCAGCTCATCACGCCGATCTTCGCGGGGTCGAGCGTGACCAGGGCGACCGCGTGCGGCTCGCGCAGCAGGTTGGCCGCCGCCCACGCGGCTTCCACCCCGGCGTGCCCGCCGCCGACCACGATGACCTGATACCGAGCCCGGTGCATAGGGCAATCGTAGATCCGCTGGGGGCACAGCTCTCCGAGCCGTATCGTCGGCTCTCCCCCTGTGCCACTGACCTCTTCTGAGAGGCAGTGCTCCCATGCTCCATCCGCTCCCCACCGGTGCCGTGGTCGACCGCGGACGGCGGCGACCGATAGAACGAGCATGAGAGATGGGAGGGGAGGAGGATGGGGAGATGGGGGAGCACTGACCTTGCGGACAAGGTCAGTGGCACAGGCGTCGTCTCATCCGGAGCACCTGCCGTCCGTTCAGTCCGCGAGCTTGACGATCATGAAGCTGTGGGCGGGGAGGCGATTGCCGGCGGGCTCGCCCATCAGCACGTGGCCGCGCCGGGGCTCGAGGTCCAGCCCGAGCCCGCGCACGGGTTCGGCGCCCAGGTTGAACACGCAGAGCACCCGCTCGCCGTTGAACTCGCGCACGAACGCGAAGATCGACTCGTGCGGGCTTTCGAGCAGCGTCAGCTCGCCGCGGCGGAGGGCTTCTTCCTGCTGGCGGAGGCGGATCAGGCGCTGGTAGTGCGTGAGCATGGAGTCCGGGTCGCCGAGCTGCGTGCGCACGTTGACGGTTTCGTAGTTGGGCTTGGGCGCGATCCAGGGCTCGCCGGTGGTGAAGCCGACGGTGCCGGAGATCGGCTCCCAGGGCATCGGCGTGCGGAGCTGCGGGTCGGGCTTGTCGGCCGACATGCCGAGCTCCTCGCCGTAGTAGATAAACGGGACGCCGGGGAGCGTGAACTGGATCGCCGCGGCAAGTCTTGCCAGTTCCTCGCGGTTGCCGAGCTCGTGCATCACGCGGGGCTGGTCGTGGTTGCGCAGGAACGTCGCGTACATGCCCAGCGGGTAGACGCGCTGCACCTCGCGGAGCGAGCCCAGAAGCCGCTCGACCCGGCCCTCGCGCAGGGCATCGACCAACGCGTAGGAGAGCCCGAACTCGAAGGCGGTGTCCATCTGATCGCCGACGTAGCGGCTCACGTCCTCGGTCCCGCTCCAGACCTCGCCGACGCTGAAGGCATCGGGCTTGAGGCGCTTGGTTTCGTCGAAGAATCGGCGGAGCCAGGCGTGGGTCGCGGGGGTGTTTTCCTGGATGGGGCCGTCCTCGATGAGGTGCCGGATGGCGTCGAGTCGGAAGCCGTCGATGTCCATGTCGTGGAGCCAGTACGCCATGAGGTCGAAGATGGCTTGTGTGACGGGCTCGTGCTCGAAGTTGAGGTCGGGCATGCCGTGCCAGAAGATGCCGTAGTAGTAGGTGCCGTCGCGGGCGGGGCTCGGGTGCCAGACGTTCTGCCCCCACGGGCCGCGCCAGTCGGGGCGCTCATCGCGCCAGATGTACCAGTCTCGGTATTCCGAGTCGGGGTCGATGGACTTCTGGAACCACTCATGGCGGCTGGAGCTGTGGTTGATGACCAGGTCGATGACGACGCGGATGCCGCGTGCTTTGCAGGCTTCCATGAAGGCTTTGAAGTCTTCGATGGTGCCGTGCTCGGGGTTGATGGCTCGGTAGTCGGCGACGTCGTACCCGTGGTAGCTGGGCGCGGGGTGGATGGGCATGAGCCAGATGGCGTCGATGCCGAGGTCGGTGTCGGTGTTGGGGTCGCCGTCGTTGAGGTAGTCGAGCTTTTCGATGAGCCCTCGGAAGTCGCCGATGCCGTCGCCGGTGGAGTCGTAGAAGCTTCGGACGAAGAGGTGGTAGAAGGTCGCGTCGTGCCACCAGTGGTCGAGATGGTCGCGGTGATCTTGCCCGAAGCGTTCGGCGGCCGGGGCCGGGCGGTCGGCGTCTCGCGCGCGGGCGCGTTCCTCGGTCGTCGCCTGCCCGTAGGCGGGGATGGCGAGGAGGAACGCGGCGAGGACGGCCGCCAGGAGCGCGAGACGGGTGGGCGTGGGATGCGTCATGCGGAGAGGGTACCGCGATCCGTGCGGGCGGGATGCTCGCCGCGGAGCACCGCCACGCATCGGCGCACACGGGCGGGGGTTCTGAGAGGTGAACCTGTGGTGCCCGGAAGGAGGAGGGCGGGGAGGCCTGAAGACGGGGAGCACTGACCTCTCGGAAGAGGTCAGTGGCACGGGTGGCTCGGCTTCAGTGGGCGTTGCGGTGGATGAAGCCTCGGAAGAGTGTGAGCCAGAGGATCTTGATGTCGAAGCCGAGGGACCAGTTTCGGACGTAGTAGAGGTCGTGCTGGAGTCGCTTTTTGAGGCAGGTGTCGCCGCGGAGGCCGTTGACCTGGGCCCATCCGGTGATGCCGGCTTTGACGTGCTGTCGGAGCATGTAGCCGCGCCAGTCTTCTTTGAAGCGATCGATGAGCTCGGGTCGCTCGGGTCGGGGGCCGACGAGGGACATGTCGCCTTTGAGGACGTTGAGAAGCTGGGGGAGCTCGTCGAGGCTGGTTTTGCGCATGAAGCGCCCGATGGGCGTGACGCGTGGGTCGTTGCGCGTGGTCCAGGCGTCGTCGGCGGGCCGTGGGGAGGATTCGTCGCGGACGTGGTACATGGTGCGGAACTTGTAGATCTTGAAGCGCTCGCCGCCGAGGCTGACGCGGCGCTGCTTGAAGATGATCGGCCCGGGCCCGCTGAGGCGGACGGCGATGGCGCAAGCGAGCATGACCGGGCTGAACAACAGGAGAGCAAACGCGGCGCCGAGGATGTCGACGATGCGCTTGCCGAAGCCCCCGAGCCCGAGCGTCGGGCACTCGCGGTAGCTCAGGACGGGCATGCCGTCGAGCTCGGCGACGGTCATGGACTGCGGGAGGTACCGGGGCTGGACGTCGGGGATGACGCGCACGTCAACGACGAACTTCTCCAGCGTCTTGAGCACCTGGGGGAGCTTGGCGGCTTTGGCGTTGGGCAGACAGATGTAGACCGCGTCGAGCTTGTTCTGGGAGAGGATCTCTTCCAGGTCCCGCAGCCCGCCGACGACGGGCCGCCCGATGCAGGTCTCGCGGGCGGTGGTCTCGTGGTGGCTGATGAAGAAGCCAACGTGGATGCCGGTCCATGAGTTTCGGCTGATGGTTCGGCAGGCGATCTGCCCGAGTCGCCCGGTGCCGATGATCGCGACGTGGCGGAGGTTCCACCCGCGCCGGCGGAGCGTGCGGAGCCCGATGCGGAACGCGAGGCGGTGGGCCATCAGGCAGAGGGGCAGGAGGACCGTGAGGAGCCCGAGCTGGACACGTCCGGCGTCCATGACCTGCCCGAAGACGGTGACGGTCGGGAGAGGCGAGCCGCGCCCGATGAGGTCGCTCCCCACCGCCCAAAGCGCCAGGACGAGCCCGGCGATCGCCGCCAGGGCGGCGCGGGTGATCGAGCCGAGCTCTCCCCAGAGGCTGCGGTCGCGCCGGGGGCGGTAGAGCCCGAGGGCGTAGAAGGCGTAGAGGGTGATGGGGATGGCAAAGGGGAGGAGCGGCTCTTTGATCCACGACTCCCAGCTCACGGGGAGCCCGAAGCCGGTCTCGGCTCGGAAGTAGAGGCGGAGTGGAAGCCAGGCCGCGTAACAGGCGGCTGAGACCACGATCGCGTCGAGTGTGGCGAGCAGGGCCACGAACAGCTGGTGCTGCTGCTTGACCAATCCGGTTCTCCCGTCAGTGGCGGGGGCGTTCCCGTCGCCGATCTCCGTCCGGCGAGGGCCGCATCGCATCCCGGCCCGAACATCCGTCCGGCCTCGGGTCTCCCGTGTCGTCTGGGCACGGGGCCGAGCGCTTGCCGCTCAGTCGCTGCCGCGAGCGCCGTGCCAGCCCGTCGACCCGCAAAACCACCAGGGTCTGCGGCGCGGGACCGGTCGGCGTCCAGGGCAAGTGTAACCACCTCCCGCCCGGCGCGACGGGGTGCCCGCCGACGGGCACGCGCCACGCCCGAGCGACGCCCCCTCAACCCCGCCCCCGCTACGCTTGTTCCGCCGTGCTTGTCCGAACCTCTCGCCCCACGCTCCCGACGCTCGACGCCCTGCTGGGGGCGGAGCTGGCGGCTTCGCTGAACCGTGTGGACGTCCTGAGCCGCAAGATCCTCTCCGGCAAGATGCCGGGCGAGCGTCGGAGCAAGAAGCGCGGGCAATCCGTCGAGTTCGACGACTACCGGGAGTATGTGCCGGGCGATGACCTGCGCCACGTCGACTGGAACGTCTTCGCCCGCCTGGACCGGTTCTTCATCAAGCTGTTCCGCGAGGACGAGGACCTGGCGCTGCACCTGATCGTGGACCGGAGCCCGAGCATGGACGCCGCCGGGGCGGACAGCGAGGGCAAGCCGGGGGAGACCAAGCTGCTGATCGCGCACCGCCTGGCGATGGCGCTGGCGTACGTCGGGCTGGTGAACCAGAACCGGGTGCGGGTGTCGCTGTTCGGGCCGGCGCGGACGGGTGAGCCCCCGGCCTACTGGCGTCTCGCCCCGCTCCGCGGGCGGCGCAACATCCAGCGGGTCGGGGCGTTCCTGCTCGAGAGCCTGGGGGGCGAGCCGGTGTCGGCGGCCCGGATCTCTCTGCCGACCGAGGCGGACGACCCGAGCGGGATCAACGCCGCCGTCCGGGCCGCGGCACGGGACGCGCGGGGGGTGGTCGTCGTGCTGAGCGATTTCATGGCGTCCTCGGGCTTCCGTCGTGGGCTGAACGCGCTCGGGGCGGCGCCGGGTGTGGACGCCGCGTGGGTCCAGATCCTGACGCCGAGCGAGCTCGACCCGGGGCTCGACGCCGAGCGCGGGCTGCTGGGCGACCTGGCGCTGATCGACGCCGAGACGGGCAAGCGGGCGGAGGTGACCCTGAGCCCGGCCGCCGTCCGAGCCTACCGGCGACGCATCCGCGAACAGATCGACACCCTCGCCCACGACTGCGCCGCCCGCGGCGTGGCCCACCTGCTCCACACCACCGACACCCCGATCGACCGCCTCCTGCTGGGGAGCCTGAGGCAGCGGAAGATGATCGGGTGAAGCGCTGGCAAGCAAAGCCCCGGCCCGGGCGTCCCGCCCGGGCGAATCCACGCCGGTCATTCGCCCGCTTGGATTCGCAGCGCGTAGACCTCGGCCAGCCTCGCCCCCTGCGGATCTTCCGGCGTGTCGAACAGACGGGCGTACTCGCTCGCCAGCGCGTGGGCCATGTGATAATCCCGGAGTTGCACCGCGTTGGACATCGCAAAGCGCAGGTCGTTGCGGTACTCGTTGATCTCCGAGCCGGGCGGACGCGGCACGCTGCTGAGCTGCCCGTCGTGCGCACGGTGCAGCTCGAGCAGTTCAAGGCGGACCCCGAGGGCGCCGGCATCGTCGCCATCTTTTTGCAGATATTCCGCGAGTTGACGACCCGCAAGCAGGCTGTCGGCGTCTCGACGGTCCGCGAAGTCCTCGTAAAGCAGACGTAGAGCGTTCGTCGCGTCCTGGAGTGTCCCGTGCCCGGCATTGAGCGGGACGGTAATCGCCGTGAGACGCAGACGAAGCGGGGCCGTGTTCGTCCCGTCCGGCTGGTCATGACGCGCGACGAGCTCCTCAAAAATCCGAGCCGCCTCGCTGGGCGTGCCCTCGCGGACCGCCCGGTACGCCAGCGCGCTCCCCGCATTCCGCAGCGTGCTGAACGGCACGTCCTCGGCAAACCGCGTCAGCGTCAGTTCATGGATCTCGGCCGCACGATCCGATTCGCCAGCCATATTCAAATATAATGCTGTCAGCCCCAATAGCCGACCTGGCTCACCGTTCCGACCAGCCTCGGCGAGCAATGCGGGGTTCTCAAGTAGCGTGTCGAGCGCCATAGCGTGTGTCTCAGCGACCGCCACCCAGAACGCCCGCTGCGCCTCCTCACCCCCTTCGGTCGGCAACATATGCTGCTGGATCACCGTGCCAAGCTCTTCGCTCAGCATGTACATGCTCCGCGCTGGCACGCCGGCCGCGCGGAGCACCCGCAGAAACTCGATTGTTTCCGTCGGTGTGGAGCGCATCGCGTACGCGATTGCCGCGTCCGACGCTTCAGGATAGCGGGAATGATCCAGAAACACCGCAGCGGGCACGCCGGCGAGCATCGGCTCGGGCGTCGATCGAGCCTTCGCGTCGGCATCGGGGGGTCTCGCATCCACCACCGGCGAACGCGCGTCCGCGTCGTCTGAGGGAGACATGCCGCCGCCACGCAGCATCAGCATCGCGAATGCGGCCGCGCCCAGCCCGAGCAGGAGCACCGTGCCCATCGCCAAAAATCGGGGATTGTTCATCACGGCTCAACTCTCCGTCTTGCACCCGCAGCACGGGATCTCGCCGTCCATCCCGATGCAACAAGGCGTGTCATTGTGTTCGACGGGGGGATCATCGCTAATCACATTGCAGATGCCGTAGCCCGTTGATTCGAGACAGTACGTGTAGGTCCATTGGCCACCGCGTTGCCATCTGGATCGAAGCTGCGTGTATGTCACTTCCCCATCCACGCAGCAATCCCGGACGAACGTCTTCACTTCTCGCACATGACACTGGCGTTGCTGGTAGAACACATCCGGCGTCAAGGTATAGGTGTGCTCACCAGACGGAGTGAGAGGAGACGGGAAAGGCGGCGAGATCGTCTCCGCCTGCATGTGGCTGTTGAACATCGCGGTAACGAGTGCCAACCACGCGGTCGTTGGCAACCCAGGATCGGTCGACCATGTGATCCGATGCGGGGCCCGCTGCACCCCGATGGTGGTTAACGTGGGGATGTCGTCGCACCAGACAAAGGCGCACAAGCCCGCCTCGATCGACAAGCCGACCCAAAGATCCCGTGTGCATACAGGATCGGTGGCTTGCGCAGCTGGCCAAACCCGGACAAACGCCACAGTCTCGATCAGTTCCCACCCTCCGGCGCTATCCGGAGGGGGACACGGGTTCCCCGGATCAACCGGCGGCGGTTCATAAGGAATGCCTGAAGGATCCCCCGATGCCGCAACTCCAAAAATCGACACGACTCCCAAAAAAACAGACGCCGAAACCGCACTTACGACCGCCCAGCACCCATGACCTCTCGATTGAAACTGCTTACGGACTTGGCTGTGCGGCTGTGCGGCTCAGAAAACGTTGCATCGAACCTCCCATCACCACTTGGTGTTCCTCATCCACTACGCCGCAGCGTACAGAGTCCGAGGCTGTCATGCAAGCCACGGAGGCGGACTGCACAACCGCCGCCCGAGCCGGGCGACAAAACAGGAGAACCGAAACGCACACGCCGCCGGCGTAAGGCCGGCGGCGTGTGGGATGGGTCGAGATGCTGCACGCGTGATCAGGCGAGAAGGTCGCCCCGTCGCGGCAGGGTCAGCGTCGGCGCCGGAAGGCGGCCAGCCCGCCGAGGGCGAACAGGGCGGCCGCCCCGGGTGCCGGGATGTAGGTGTAGCGGATGGTGACCTCGCCGTTGGCGAGCAGGTCGCTGACGACGAGGGTCGCGTTGCCGACGCCGCCGAGCTGGTAGGCGGCGCTGGCGAAGATGTCGAAATCAACGAATTGGGTCGGTCCACCGGCGTAGAGGTAGGGCGTGAAGGTGGGCGGGCTGAAGAGGACGCCGCCCCCGTTCCCGCTCCCGGCGACCGAGCCGAAGTTGTAGAAGTCGGGCCCGCTGCCGGGGACGCCGTCGCTCGGCCCGAGGGAGCCGGGGGGCGAGGCGACGGTCTGGGTCATGTTGGCGAAGGCCGACAGGGAGCTGGGGCCCATCGCCTGGACCGAGCCGATCAGGTCGAGCGTGATGGTGATCACGGTGCTCTGGCTGTCGTTCTCGCCGGTGACGTTGGCGGAGATGGTGGAGGTGAGGTCCAGCTCGATGAGCTGGAGGGTGCGCGTGCCGCCCTGGGTGCTGAACTTGGGGAGCTGGACGGTCGCGTCGGGGAAGCCCGGAGCGACGAGTGCGGGGTCGAAGCTGAATGTGACGCTGTGGGTTTCGATGAACTGGGCGTGTGCCGTCGCACCCGCCACCGCCATCACGACCGCCGCGAGGCCGATCTGATTCATCGCGATCTCCTCCGCCATACCCCACGGATGGGGTATGCACGTTGTGTTCCAGCCTCGCCCCACCACCTTCGCGGCAGACCGGAACGGGCTGGCGTCGCCCGCCCGGGCACCCATGGCCCGGCTCAGGCGCTTGTCTCTCGGAGGGAAGATTCGCAGGAAACCCCGGATCTGTCAACCCAAAAATAGGTGGAAATACGCGTTGCAAACCCCGAGAACGTGGGTTTGCAACGCGATTTTGCACCCAGATTTGGTCGTAATGCCCCAAAATACAAGTATCTACGGAGAATGTGGGTGCAAAAAAACCCTCCAAATGGAGGGGTTCAATAATTTGATATGCGGCACGAGATCGGCCCACTGCCGCGTGTTTATTCGCGTTCTTTTCGGATCTTGGCGAGCAGGGCGTCGTCGATGCCGAGGTACTCGCGCATGTGCCGGTCGTAGGTCTCGGCGTCCTCGTCGCGGGAGAGGTCCAGGCGCAGCTCGTTGATGACCTTGGTCCCCTGCCCGATCCAGTCGTTCCACGTCTCGCGGCTCACGTTTTCCCCGATCCAGGCCCCGACCGGTCCCTTGAAGGGAGGGCGATCCATCGCCGTGCCCGGCTTGCCGGTGACCTGGCAGATGAACGCGCCCTCGGGGATCGGGGCGGCGGCCTTTTCCTGCACCGCGGGCAGGGGCTCGCCGATCGATTCGAGCAGCTCGCCGATCGCCTTCTTGGGCATCAGGTCGCCGCGCTCGGCTGCGACGGTGTAGCCCTCGCGCAGGACGCTCGCGGCCCGGGGCTTGTCGCCGGCTTCGAGCAGCGACTGCCCGGCGAGCTGGAACGCCTTGCTGAAGCTCGGGTTGAGCTGGGTGGCGCGGAGGTAGCTCTCGGCGGCCTCGGCGTGACGCCCGGCCTGCGCGAGCGCGCCGCCGAGCGAGTAGTGCGCCATGTCGTTCTCCGGATCGTCGGTCGCCATCTTGGTGAACTGCGCGATCCGCTGCTCGATGTCCATGCCGGCGCACTCCTTCCCCGGGCGATGCTCAGAGCCCGGGCGCAACAGTAGCGCCGACCCCTGCATCGCGGACCTGCTCCGACAGTGACGAGCGACGGATCTAGCCCTTCCCTCCGCCCCTCGGTGCCCCGGCAAGGCGCAACTGAGGAGCACGGGCGTTTCACAAGCGGGGCGACCGGACGGGAGGCGGGAATGAGAGAGGGAGGAAAAGGAGAGCCGGAGCACTGACCTTGCGGACAAGGTCAGTGGCACATGGTGTGTGTGCGTGGGCGCGTACGATGTATGGTGCCTGCTGCTGTGCCTGATCCTGCGCTTGTGACCGATCTCGCCGGGCTCCGGTTGCGGAGCCCGGTGGTGCTCGCGGCGGGGACGGCCGGGGTGCTCGATGAGGTCGGCGACGTGCTCCCGCTCGACACGCTCGGCGCGATCACCACCAAGAGCCTGACCGCCGAGGCGCGCGACGGGAACCCGACCTGGCGCATCCTGCCCGCTCGCGGCGGGATGCTCAACGCGATCGGGCTCGCCAACCCGGGCGTCGACACGTTCTGTGCGCACGTCGCGCCGCGGATCGCGGGCCTGCCCGTGCCGATCATCGCGAGCGTCGCGGGGTTCTCGATCGACGACTACGTGCGCGTCGCGGCCCGCCTGGACGAGCTGCCCGCGCTCGGGGCGATCGAGCTCAACGTCTCGTGCCCCAACGTCCACGGCGGGACCGACTTCGGGGTCGATCCGAAGGCGCTGGGGGATCTGATCCGCGCGCTCCGCCCGGTGTGCAGCCAGACGCGGCTGTTTGTGAAGCTGAGCCCGGTGGTGATCGGGTCGCCGACGATCGCGGATCTGGCGCGGATCTGCGTGGAGCCGCCGGGCGCGAGCGAGACGAGCGGGCCGAACGCGCGCCCGGGGGCCGACGGGCTGTGCGTGTCGAACACGATCCCGGCGATGTCGATCGACGTGCGCACGCGCCGCCCGCGTCTGACGAACCGGACGGGCGGGCTGAGCGGGCCGGGCATCCACCCGGCGATCGTGAAGCTGGTCCACGACGTCTACCGCGCGGTCGCGAAGCCGACGGCGACGCCGATCGTCGCGATCGGCGGCGTGCTGACGTGGGAAGACGCGGCGGAGTTCATCCTCGCGGGCGCGAGCGGCGTGGGCATCGGCACAGCGCTGTTCGCCGACCCGCGCACGCCGATGAAGATCACGCGCGGGCTGAACCGGTGGGTGCGGGCGCAGGGCGCGGGCTCGATCGGTGAACTCATCGGAGCGGTCGAGCTGGCGTGACGCGTGCTCGCGCTCTGTGCCACTGACCTTGTCTGCAAGGTCAGTGCTTCAAACCCTTCCCTTCTCCAACCCTCGGTGCCCCGGCAACGCCCAGCCGCCGCGGCGGAGCTTATCCGAGCTCGGCACATCCGAGACGCCGGGCTCACGGACGCTACCCGTCTCGCCGCATGGAGAAGCTGCGCCGCCCGCGGCGGGCGGCTTCGCGTCTCCATGGCACCGGTGTCTTTGACACCATCGGACGTATGGGAGTCGTGGTCGGGATGACCGGGCGCGAGGGAAGGGAAAAAGAAAAGGAAGAAGGGGTGGAGCACTGACCTTGCGGACAAGGTCAGTGGCACAGGTGGGTGCGGGTTGATCTTTAGCCGACTTCGACGGCTTCGCCTTCCCGCATGCCCGCGAGAGCGGCGCGGAGTTTGCCGCTCGGTTTGGAGGCCTCGGGCTCTGGTTTTTCCGTGGTTTTGGCGTCGCCGGGGTTCTGGATCTGCCCGTCGGCGCCGACCTGATCGAAGCGGACGCTGACGCGCTTGGAGACGCCGCGTTCCTGCATCGTGACACCGTAGAGACGGTCGCAGTGCTGCATCGTGCGCTTGTGGTGGGTGATGACGATGAAGTGGCTGAAGCTGGTGAAGGCGCGCACGACGTTGGCGAAGCGCTCGGTGTTCGCCTCGTCGAGCGCGGCGTCCACTTCGTCGAGGACGCAGAAGCAGCTCGGCTTGCTCTTGAAGATCGACATCAGCAGCGCGACGGCCGTCATCGACTTCTCGCCGCCCGAGAGCTGGCTGATCGATCGCGGCTCCTTGCCCGGGGGCTTGGCGATCACCTCGATGCCGCTCTCCAAGAGGTCCGTCTCGTCGGTCACGACCTTCTGCCCGTCGATCTCTTTCACCAACGGCATCAGGCGCACCTCGGCCCGCCCGCCGCCGAAGAGCTTGCGGAACATGCCGTTGGGCCCGCCGAACTCTTCGCGGATCGTCTCGAAGACCTCGCCGAAGCGTTCGCGGCTGACCTTGTCGAGGCGCTCGATCAGCTCCTGCAAGCGTCCGCGGGCCTCGTCAAGGTCGGCGACCTGAGCCGCGAGCTCTTCGTTGCGTCCGGCGAGGGTCCGTTCCTCGTCGATCGCGTCGAGGTTGACGTTGCCGAGGGCGCGGATCTCCTGACGCAGGGCGTCGGCCTCCGCCTGCCCGGCTTCGCGGTCGATCGGCGCGACCTCGCCGTCGCGCATCAGCGCGCGGTACTCGAAATAGTCCCGCGAGAGATCCACGCGGATCTCCTCGAACGTGCGCTCTTCCAGCGTCTCGCGCCGGACTTCCAGCTCGCGACGTGCGGTCTCGACGCTCGACCAGTCGCGCTCGACACGCTGCGCCACGCGCCGGGCCTCGCCGAGTTCCTGCCCGAGCGACTGGGCCGCCGCCTCGGCTTCCGAAAGCTCGGCCGCGAGGCGGTCCGCCTGCTCGCGCAGGTCCTGCTCCTGAGCCGAACTTTCCTCGATCGTGCGTTGGGCTTGTGCGATCGCGCTCTCCAGCTCCGCGCGTCGCCCCGCGGTGCGTTCCAGCTTGGCTCGAAGCTCGCGCGATTCGCGCTCGCACTGATCGACGGCCGCCTCGAGCCTCGCCAGCTCGCGCTTCGCGCCGGCGACCTGCTCGTGCAGACGCCCGACCTCGACGCGGGCGGCGGTCTGCTGCTCGCCGGCCGCCTCGCCCCGGAGACGCTCGCGATCGACCTGGGCCGAGAACTCGTCGGCCAACGCCTGCTGCTCATCCCGCAGGGCGACGAGTCGCTCGGCCCGGGCGTCGAGCTCCGCGCGGTCGCGTTCCAGTTCGGCGATCTTGGTGCGCACGCGCTCGGCTTCTTCGCCGAACTGCGAGAGATCCCGGGCCGCACGCTCCAGCTCGCGGGTCAGGCGGTCGGCCTTCGCGTGCTCGCCGGCGATGGCGCGTTGCGCTTCGGCGAGCTCGCGCTGGACCACGCCGCGGCGTTCGCTGAGGGCGGCGGCTTCGGCGTCGACCGACGCGAGGGCCGCCCGCTCGCGGTCGAGCGCGTCCGACGCCGCCGCCAGTTCCTGCTCAAGCGAGACGAGCTCGCTGCGTCGTTGCAGCACGCCCGCGGCTTCGCCGTCGTCCGCGCCGGGGGGGCCGGCCTCCACGCGCCCGTCGCCTTCGAGCACGCTCCCGTCGCGCGTGACAAAGCGTGCGCCCGCGAGCGGGCCCGCGCCGAGGAGCTGGGCCGCGTCGAGGTCTTCGACCAGGTACGTGCGCGCGAGCAGGCGATCGAGCAGCACGCCGACGCGCTCGCTCGTCTCACCCGGCGCCGCCCGCACGAGCGTCCGCACGGGCGTGACGCGGTTGGGCGGGAGCGACGGGTCGCCCGTTTCATGCGGCGCACGCGAGGCGTCCTCGCCGGTCTCCAGTGGGATGAACCGCACGCGCCCGGGGAGCGTCGCCAGCTCTTCGCTGGGCGGCAGCTCGCGCAGCGAGCGCACGACCAGCCCGCGCAGCACCGGGCCGAGCGCCGCCTCGACCGCGCCCGCCCCTTCGCCCTCGGCCTCGATCAGCTCCGCCAGCGGCGCCAGCACGTGCGCGAACCCGCGTCCTGCGTCGCGCGACTCCAGCACCGTGCGCACGGCTTCGCCCAGCCCCGCCCGGCTCTCGACCATCTCCGCGAGCGTCGCCCGCCGGCTGTCGAGCCTCGCGACCGCCTGCTCCAGCTCCGCGACGCGCCCCGAACGCTCCGAACGGTCGCGCGAGCGCGACTCCAGCGACGCCTGCGCCTCGGCGAGCTGGGCCTCGGCGCTGGCGATCGCGCGTTCCAGCTCCGCGACGCGTTCGCGGGCCGACGCCAGCTCGCGCTCGCCCGCGTCGCGTTCCTGCGTGCGGGCGGCGGCTCGGGATTCGACCGTGCCCGCCTGCTCAGCCAGTTGCTCGGCCCGTCGCCCGTCGGCGAGCGACCGCGCGACCAGTTCCGCGCGTTCGCGGTCGATCCGCGAGGCGGCCGAGCGGTGCTCGTTCCGCTGCGCTTCCAGCCCCGCGAGCGATTCCAGCACCGCCGCCCGGGCCTCGGCCGCGGCTTCGAGCGCACGCTCGCGCTCCGCGAGCGACTCCGCGAAGCCAGCGATCGACTCCCGCTGCGCCTCGGCGTCGCTCCGCAGCTCGCCGGCGCGCGCGTCCAGCTCGTGCAAGCGCCGCTCGTCGCCGGCCCGCTGCTCGTCGCTCTCTGCCAGAGCACGCTTGGACATCTCCGATCGCTGCTCGGCCTGCTCGCGCGCGTGCTTAGAGGCCAGACGCTGCTCGTCGGCCCGGCGGTGATCGCCCGCGAGCTCGTGCCGGCGCAGCTCGGCTTCCTGCTTGGTCGATTCCAGAGCCGTCACGCCTTCGATCGCCTCGTGACGCTCGGTCTCGAGCCCGCGGAGCTGGCTCGTCAGCCCGTCGAGGCGTTGGCGCAGCTCGTCGTACTGCTCGAACGCGAGGGCGAGGCGCCAGGCTGCGAGTTCTTCGTCGAGTTCTTTGAACCGTCGCGCCTTGGCCGCCTGACCCTTGACCAGACGCAGGCGCCGGTCGGTCGATTCGAGCTGCTCGCGCGTGCGCACGAGGTTGGTCTCGGTCTTTTCCAGCTTGCGGGCGGCTTCGACACGGCGCTGGCGGTACCGCGCGATCCCGGCCGCCTCCTCGAAGATCGCGCGACGCTCCAGCGGGCTCGCCAGCAGCATCGCGTCGACCTTGCCCTGCTCGATGATCGAGTACGCGTCGGCCCCGATGCCGGTGTCCAGGAACAGGTTCCGGATGTCCTTCAACCGGCAACGCCGAGCGTTGATCAGGTACTGGCTCGTCCCGTCGCGGTACAGCCGGCGCTCCACCTCGACCTCGTCCGCGTCAATCGGCAGCCCGCGCCGACGCCGACGGGCGGCGGGCGCGTTGTGGCCCGCGCCGGGGGCGTGGGCTTCTTCGCTCAGCTCCGCGGCGGCGTGCCCGATGGTCTCGGGCGAGAGGTCGGCGTCGATGAGGGCCGCGTCGTCGTCCCCGGTCAGGCTGATCTCGACCATCTCGACCGAGTCGTCCTCGACGGGGTTGTCGAAGGTGAGCGTGACCGAGGCCATCCCGCTTGGGCTGCGCCCGGCGCTGCCCGCGAAGATGACGTCGATCATCTCCTTACCGCGGAGGCTCTTGCTGGAGCGTTCGCCGAGCACCCACTTGACGGCGTCGACGATGTTGCTCTTCCCGCACCCGTTGGGGCCCACGACCCCGACGACCGCGTCGTCGAAGGTGAACTCCGTCCGGTTGGCGAAAGACTTGAACCCGTGCAGGGTCAGCTTGCTCAGGCGCATCGCGTAGAGACCTCCGTGCCTCGCGTCTGCGGCGCTCCGCGCCGCTCCGCCCACAGACTCACATCGGCGTCCGAGACACGAACGCGCCACCGCCCCGTCGCGGCTCCCGCGCGGCCTGATGCCGCCCGCGACATATGGTATCCGACCACGCCCACAACGCAATCCACGGTGCGCAACCGACAGGCTTTTCCCACAACCACGCCGCTCCGGTCGCCCCCCGCCCGACACGCGGGAACGCCGATCAGCGGCCACCGGTGTCCCGCGGCGGGATCGGGACGACCAGCCGTCGCGGCTCGTTGCTCGCCGGGGGGAGGGTGGAGCCGGCCGGGAGGTCGCCGAGCGTCGGGGCGAGGTCCGGGGTGAAGAACGTCGCTTCGGTGTCCGAGGCCGTCTCGGGGCGCTCTTCGGTCACCGCCCCGCGGGCCGCCTCGAACAGGTTCGCCAGCAGGCGGTCTCGCTCGGTGGCGAACTCGGCCTTGGTCGCGCCCTCCTGGTGGAGCGCGTGCAGCGTCCCCACCACCTCGGCATAGGTCATGCCCAGGCCCGGACGCGGGTCCTCCGGCGTCGAGCGACGCGCCAAAAAATCCACCAGTTCCAGCAGGTTCGGACGCACCTCGTGCATCGTCACCTGACCCGTCCGCGCGTCCCGGTACCGGATCCGGAGACGCTCGGCCCCCTGCTCCTCCGCGATGATCCACAGGCGATCGTCCCACGCGCTCACGAACGTCGGCGTCTCGATCTGCGGCGATTCCCCGAACAGCACCACACGGGGCTCGCCCTGCTGCGTGATGTAGATCAGCGGCTCGCCGCCGTCCACGCGGTCCAGCAGGAACGACGCCCCGCCCATCGGGCGGCGGCTCACGCCCTGGATCGTCCCGTCCGGCAGGAACACCCGCGCGTGACGCTCCAGCGACGCCAGCGACACCGAACCCGTCCCCTGCGGACGCGAACGCTCCCGCGCCACCAGGCGGTTGAACTGCGCCCGCTGCGCACGCTCGGCCCGCGCCTCGTACGCCGCCACACGCACCGACAGCTCGCGGCTCCAGGTCAATTCCCGCAGCGCCTGGTCCACCTGCGGGCCCGCGTCCAGACGCGCCACCAGCCCGATCGCCTCCGCACGCAGGACCGAGCTCGGCGCCGAACGCGCGATCTCCAGCAGCGGCGCCGCCGCACGCGGATCGCCGAGGATCGCGCCCGCCCGCAAGCCCGCCAGCTTCGGGATCAGCTCCGACTCGTCGTACAGCTCGCGGCAGAACGGGATCGCCGGCTCGCCCAGGCCGATCAACGCCCACGCCAGCTCGTCGGCCAGCGCCGGGAGCGAGCGGATCTGGCGCGAGTACTGCTGCGCGTACTGTTCCGGCGCAAAACGACCGTCCATCGTCAAAAAACGCAGGATCTGCAGGAACTCGTCCGGCTTGTCGCGGTAGCGCGAGGGGATGTTGATCTCGATGTCCTGCGAGCTCCGCCCGCGCGCGGTCGGCCCGCGGTCGCCGGCCCGCTCCGGGAAGCGGGAGTTGATCGCGTCGACCATCGACCGCGCGAGCGTGGGCGAGGCGTTGTCGAGGACGAGCTGGATCCCGAAGGGGCTGGTGACGACGCCGCCGTCGAGGATGCGCCCGACGGTCCGCGTGACGCCGTCGCTCTCGCGTCCGGGGTTGGAGAACGGGTTGATATAGATGGGTCCGGAGGCCTCGGCGAGCTTGCGGGTCTGGTACCCGCCGAAGGTCTGGGCGCCGCCGACGCGGAGCTCGGTGGTCCAGAGTCGTCCGCCGTCGAGGCTGGTCGCGTTGAGCGCGCGCACGAAGACGTCGAAGGTGTACCCGTCGGGGCTGCCGGGCGGGACGACGGCTTCGACCAGCACGACGGCGACGTTGGGATCGCGGAGGAGCTGCCTGGGGGTCTTGGGTTGTCCGGAGAGCGGGTCGACCATCGCGCCGGAGGCGTTGGAGCCGCGCCCGATGCCCTGCTGGCCCATGAGACGTTCCATGGTGCCGGCGACGCGGTCATCGAGCGTGCCGCCCCCGGTGCCGTTGAGCCCGACGACGAGCCCGAAGCCGGAGACGAGCGTGGGCTCGAGCCCGTTCATGCTGGATCGTGCGAAGACGGTGTTGCGCAGCGCGGTGGGGACGTCGCGGACGACGGGGGTGACGGTGGTGGGCCGCGGCGGCGGGCGTCGCGAGCCGCACCCGACGGCGGTCCAGACCAGCCCCAGGAGCAGGGCCGACAGCGACACCCACACCACCGCTGACCGGCGTTCCCAGCCCCCGCGACCGGCGCGGGGCGTCGTTGTACGAGCCATGCGTTGCTCCAAACCCATCGCCATCCACGCATTGCGCCGCGGGCCCACCACCCGCCCGGCTCCGGCGCACGACGACAGGACCACACGATACGGCCGAATCGAGCCCGGGATCGGACCAAAACCCGAGAACTCCGCCACACACCACACCGCGGCCCTTAAGCACCCGCGGCACCCCCGCCCAAACGGGCCAGAAGGCCCGACGCACGCAAGCGACCCCCTACTCCGGGTCGGGCAAAAACCCGACGCGGCACAACATGTAGTGCGATTCCCTCAAAACACGGGCAACCGACACCCAAGATGTGGAGAACCTGACGCTGAACGCAAAGTTTTTTTTCGCGCGCAACCCCCGATCCGAGCGAGACTTCGGCGCTACCGACACCTTCTGCACCGCAAACGCACCGCATTTTGCGCTTCTTCCCCCTTGCACCCACGATCGATAGTGGTATCGTCACCTCTGCGGTTCGCCAAAACGGGCATTTCTTGCCGAACCGTTCGCCAGTTTGATTCGTACGATGTTTGGGTGACGCGAACCACCGCGACGCCGGCGCGGCCGGTCTGTCGGCGGGTCGAGCGCGTCACCCGGAACACAGCGGGGCGTGCGGCGGCATGCCGTGCGACGGGCGCGGGTTGTCAGAGCGGGGACCTCAACCCCCGCGAGTCTCCGGGAGTTTCACCACCATGGCCATCCTCAGCGACGCCCAGATCCGCAAGCACATCCCCATCGAGCCCTTCGAGGACGCCATCAAACGACCGGGGCGCGTCTCCTACGGCGTCTCCAGCTACGGCTACGACGTCCGCGTCGGCACACGATTCAAAATCTTCACACCCACCCCACGCACCGGCGGCGTCACCGTCGTCGACCCCAAGAACTTCACCGACGACCTCTTCGTCGAGCTCGACACCGACACCCTCGGCACCGACCACATCGTCATCCCACCCAACTCCTTCTGCCTCTGCGAAACCGTCGAACGCTTCGAGATCCCGCGCGACATCCTCGTCGTCTGCGTCGGCAAGAGCACCTACGCACGCTGCGGGCTCATCGTGAACGTCACACCCCTCGAGCCCGAGTGGCGCGGCAAGGTCACCCTCGAAATCTCCAACACCACCCCCCTCCCGGCCAAGGTCTACGCGAACGAGGGCATCGCCCAGTTCCTCTTCTTCAGAGCCGACGAGGTCTGCCAGATGAGCTACGCGGACAAGCAGGGGAAGTATCAGGATCAGGACGGACTTGAGCTGCCGCGAGTGGATTGATGCATTGGAAATAATTATGCTTAAAGAAATTATATCACCAGAACCGCGCGGAATTCTAAGCAACAAACAACATCTTGAGCTTCGATCAAAACACATGCAAGGAAGTACTGAAACACTTCGCGAGATGGTCGATCCTGGCGACGTCGACCAGTCCTTTTCAGGATATTCAACCATTATGCCCCCGCCTTTGGCTCGAAAATTTGTCGACTGGATGTACTACCAATTCAAAAAAGATCTTCAAATTGGCTATGAAGATAGGAACTGCTACGTGCAATCCATTCCCGGACACTACGGCTTGGCGGGATACGTCTTCACAATTGAAGGGAGTCCGACCCGAGGTACGATGTACGTTGAAATTTTTGATGCGAAAAGAATTTATCTGATGAAATCAGGTAAAATTCTCAAAGCAAGCACTTCTGATTCTTCGTCCAGCGCGGCCGGAAAACGACACAGAGAAGCCTTTTGGTTTCTGGACCAGCTTAACCTTCCAATAGAATCCGGATCCGATGCTCGTGTAAATATTCAATAAACTTTGTATTTTGAGACAATACCAATGAAGATCACCCGCAAATTCACTCGTGCCGGCGAGGATCCGTTCGCTTCTGTCGAATGGACGACTCGGGCGTCGAAGATCAGCAACCCGGACGGCTCGATCGTGTTCGAGATGCCGGACGCCGAGGTGCCCTCGTCGTGGAGTCAGCTCGCGACGGACATCATGGTGAGCAAGTACTTCCGCAAGGCCGGCGTGCCGCAGATGCGCGAGGCGTACGCGATCATCAAGGATGGTTGGGCGGCCGAAGCGGGCAAGGGCGGGAAGAAGAACGAGGCGACGGGCGGGACGCCCGTGCCACGGGGGGTTCTGACCGACGAGGACGGCTCGGTCGTCTTCGGGCCGGAGCGTTCGGCTCGGCAGGTGATCCACCGCCTGGCGGGGTGCTGGACCTACTGGGGTCGTGAGCACGGGTACTTCGACACGCCGGCGGACGCCGAGGCGTTCTACGACGAGCTCGTGTACATGATGGTGCACCAGATGTGCGCGCCGAACAGCCCGCAGTGGTTCAACACGGGGCTGCATTGGGCGTACGGCATCACGGGCCCGGCCCAGGGGCACTGGGTCTGCGACCCGGCGAGCGGCGAGGCGAAGCTGGCCGACGACGCGTACTCGCACCCGCAGCCGCACGCGTGCTTTATCCAGAGCATCGACGACGACCTGGTGAACGAGGGCGGGATCATGGACCTGTGGGTCCGCGAGGCGCGCCTGTTCAAGTACGGCTCGGGCACCGGGACCAACTTCAGCCGCCTGCGCGCCGAGGGCGAGACGCTCTCCGGCGGGGGCAAGTCCAGCGGGCTGATGAGCTGGCTCAAGATCGGCGACCGGGCGGCGGGGGCGATCAAGAGCGGCGGCACGACGCGCCGGGCCGCGAAGATGGTCTGCCTCGATATGGACCACCCGGACATCGAGCAGTTCGTCAACTGGAAAGTCCGCGAGGAGATCAAGGTCGCGGCGATGGTCGAGGGACTGAAGCGCATCGCCGGCGAGCGGGCGAGCATCAACGACCCGGAGACCGTCGGCGACACGGCGCTGCGCCTCGGGCTCAAGCTCGATTACGACTTCAACGGCGAGAGCTACCAGACCGTCAGCGGGCAGAACAGCAACAACTCCGTCCGCATCCCGGACAGCTTCTTCGACGCGGTGGACGCCGACGGGGAGTGGAAGACGTTCTACCGCACGAGCGGGGACGTCGCGAGCGTCTACCGGGCGCGGGAGCTGTGGGACTCGATCGCGTACGCCGCGTGGCGGTGCGCCGACCCGGGCGTGCAGTACGACAGCACGATCAACGCGTGGCACACCTGCCCGGGCGCGGGCCCGATCAACGCGAGCAACCCGTGCAGCGAGTACATGTTCCTCGATGACACGGCGTGCAACCTCGCGTCGCTGAACGTGCTGAAGTTCTACGACGCCGAGCGGCGCGCGTTCGACATCGACGCGTACGAGCACGGCACGGACCTGTGGACGATCGTGCTGGAGATCAGCGTGCTGATGGCGGCGTTCCCGAGCCGCAAGATCGCCGAGCTCAGCTACCGCTACCGCACGCTGGGGCTGGGCTACGCGAACCTGGGCGCGATGCTGATGCAGGCGGGGATCCCGTACGACTCGGACGAGGGTCGCGCGATCTGCGCCTGCCTGACGGCGATCCTGACCGGTCGCAGCTACCGCCAGAGCGCGCTGCTCGCCCGCCAGCTCGGGCCCTTCCCGGGCTACGCACCGGAGAAGGCGAACATGCTGCGGGTCATCCGCAACCACCAGCGTGCGGCGCACGGCGTGGCGCGGGATTCGGGCGCGTATGAGGGCTTGCGGATCGCGCCGGTGCCGATCGATCACGAGCTGTTCCAGGCCGCGGGCGTGCCGCTGGCGGACGCGGGCAAGCTGCTGCAGCACGCGGTGCAGGCGTGGGACGACGCCGAGGCGCTGGGTCGCAAGCACGGCTTCCGCAACGCGCAGACGACCGTGATCGCGCCGACGGGGACGATCGGGCTGCTGATGGACTGCGACACGACGGGCGTGGAGCCGGATTTCGCGCTGGTCAAGTTCAAGAAGCTCGCCGGCGGCGGGTACTTCAAGATCGTCAACGCCAGCGTCCGCCCCGCGCTGCTCGCGCTCGGGTACGACGAGGGCGAGATCACCGAGATCGTGCGCCACATCCTCGGCGCGCTCTCGCTGGAAGTGCCGATGCCCGAGGGCGTCGCCGGTGAGCATGCCGACGGCACCTTCGCCGACTGGCTCCTCGCCAAGGGCTTCACCAGCGAGGAGCTGAGCCGCATCGAGGCGTCGCTCCCCGGCATGTTCGAGCTCGGCTTCGCGTTCAGCGCCTGGGGGCTGGGCGACGACACGCTGACCCGCCTCGGCGTGGACCCGGGCGCCGCCAAGAGCGACCCGTCGTTCAACCTGCTCCGCACGCTCGGGCTCAAGAGCGCGCACATCGAGCGTCTCAACGAGCTTGTCTGCGGCACGCAGACCATCGAGGGCGCGCCCCACCTGGCGAACCATCACCTGCCCGTCTTTGACTGCGCCAGCAAGTGCGGCAAGACCGGCGAGCGGTTCATCGCGCCCGAGGGGCACATCCGCATGATGGCCGCGGCTCAGCCGTTCATCAGCGGCGCGATCAGCAAGACCATCAACCTGCCCAACGAGGCGACGATCGAGGACATCGGCGCCAGCTACCGCCTGAGCTGGGAGCTCGGGCTGAAGGCGAACGCGCTCTACCGCGACGGGTGCAAGCTCAGCCAGCCGCTGAACGCTAAGAGCGACGCGAAAGCCGACGTCGATCTCGAGGACGACCTGGACAGCGACGAACTCGCGACGGCGGACGCGCACGACGAAGTCGCGACCGCGGTCGCGTCGGTCGCGCACGCGGCGGCGAGCGGTGCGGCGGACAAAGCCGAGGCCGAGACCGTCCGCGTCGTCCACCGCCCGATGCGCCGGCGCCTGCCGGACACGCGCCGCAGCCTGACGCACAAGTTCAACATCGCCGGGCACGAGGGCTACCTCACCGTCGGGCTCTACGAGGACGGCATGCCGGGCGAGCTGTTCGTCACGATGGCGAAGGAGGGCTCGACCATCGGCGGGCTGATGGACTCGCTGGGGACGGCGACGAGCGTCGCGCTCCAGTACGGCGTGCCGCTGGAGAGCATGGTCCGCAAGTTCACCCACCAGCGCTTCGAGCCGGCGGGCATGACGACCAACCGCGACATCCCGATCGCCAAGAGCCTGGTCGATTACATCTTCCGCTGGCTGGGCATGGAGTTCATCCCGGGCTACCGCGAGGCGAACGCGCCGAAGCGCCCCGGTCAGCCCGCGCAGAGTGAGATGGAGAAGGAGAACACACGGTGGCGAGTCGCCGCAGCCGACCGGGTCGTGACGCACGACCACGACGTTCTGGAATCGCGCCACGCGAAGCGCAGCCCGGGCGTTTCGCCGAATCCGCACGCCGACGATCGCGCCGGTGCGATCGAATCCCGGGACGTGACGATCACGGAGACGCGGGTGGCGTCGCGGGTGATCGTGCAGACCTCGGCGCTCTCGGCCGCGCTGGATGCGGCGGGGGACGCGCCCCCGTGCGACGTGTGCGGGACCATCACCGTCCGCAGCGGCACGTGCTACAAGTGCCTGAACTGCGGCAACAGCATGGGGTGCAGCTGATGGATTGAGCTCTCCCAGGCCCGTCGTGTTGTGCAGACGCGACGGGTCGGCGGTGCGGCCAGGGACGGCCCGCCCGCGGCACGGTCAAGGGCCGGCGCGCCAACGAGTGGCCGCCGACGCGGGCGATGAGGATCGTCTCCCGCGTACCGCCCGGTTCGGACTCGGCGCCAGACGGCGAAGCCTTTTCTCGCAGCGGCCCTGCTCTTCCTCTCTCTCCCAGCGCCGCCGCGAACGCCACGGAGGACGCCGAACGAACCCGACCGAGCACGCCGCGGACGGGCATCACGCCCCGAAGCCGCACCAACCACAGGGATCGGCCTGCCGACGGGCGCGTGGCTCTCTCCTGCCCGCCCGGTCGCCCGGCCCGGGGCGACAACAAGGCCGCCGATCCCACCTCCCCACCCCCCGGCGAGCACCGCTCGCCGGGGGGTCTTTTTTTTCAACACCAATCCAGCCTCACGCCCCGCCGAGGTCCAGCGCCGCCTTCCCCCGTGGCAGGTCGAACCGGTCGCGCGTCAGGCAGTACGTCGCCCCGCCCATGCGACCGACCGACGCGAGCACGCTCGCGTCGGTGTGCAGGCGGTCGTTCAGCAGCCCCTCGCGTGCGTGGACGCGCACGACCTCGCCCAGCACGATGTTCCCCCCGCCCGCTTCGCCCGGGTTCGTGCGCACGACACGCACCGTGCGGCATTCAAAACTCGCCGGGCTCTCCAGCACGCGCGGCGGCTTCACCACGCTGCTCGGCGTCGGCGTCAGCCTCGTCAGCTCGAACTCGCTCTCGCCGAAGGGCAGTTCCTCCCCAGCCGCCGCCACCTGCGCAATGAACGACTCGCTCGCGATGTTCACCACGAACTCCCCCACGCCCCCGTCGCTCGCCGGCTTGGCGTTGCGGAGCGAGTCCTTCTCCGACCCGTCGTCCTTGTTCGCCGGGCAGAACATCAGCAGCATCGGGTTGCTCCCGACGGCGTTGAAAAACGAGTACGGCGCGAGATTCGCCCGCCCCTGGGCGTCGCACGTGCTGACAAACGCGATCGGCCGCGGCGTCACCAGCCCGATCAGCAGCTTGTATCGGTCCTGGTATTTCAGCTTCGCAGGGTCGAGTTCCATACCCCGAGCCTACCGGGCCCGGGTCCCCGCGTCCGACGCGGGGACCCGAGCTGTGCCACTGACCTTGTCTGCAAGGTCAGTGCTCCGGGCCGAGGAGCACTGACCTCTGGGAAGAAGTCAGTGGCACAGGGGCGAGAGGCGCAGGAAGAAAAGTCGGAGTCCCGGAAAAGCTGCGCCGCGACGGCTCCGCATTTCCGGGGCACCGGCAACAATCGCCCATGCCCGAGACGCCCCGCCCCGATCCTTCCCGCGCCCGCACCTGGGCGACGCTGCTCGCCTACTGGACGGAGTTCGCCCAGCGAGCCGTCGCGTTGCCCGCCGAGGGTGAGGGCGGGCGGTGGAAAGCCTCGGTGGCGCCGATCATCGGGCTCCAGGCGATCACCCACGCGCTCGCGGAGACGGAAACCCTCCCGCCGGACGAACGCGCCCTCGGGCTCGATCGCGCCGAGCTGCTCATCCGGCGGCACGCGAAGGAGCTCCACGGCGCCTGGCGCGGCGAGCCGATGCCCGAGGCGATCGACGAACTCCTCCAGGACGCGGCCCACGCCCTGGTCGGGGCCCAGTCCCTCGGGCTCGAGTGGCTCGTGCGGGCCGAGGCGTTGGAAGCGGATCACCCCGCCGAGCTCGTCGCGGCCCTGCTCGCGAGCGGGTTCACCGGCGACCTCGACCTGCCCGCCCCGGGCGTCCCGCTCTTTGCCGGGTGCGTCGCGGCCCACCTCCGCCCCGGGCGACGGGCGGCGATCGACCCCGACCACGCCGCCCTCGTCGGCGCATTCCTCGGGCAGCCCGAGCGCCTCGTCGCCGCCCCAAGAGGCGTCCGCGTCCGACGCCTCGCCTACCGCCAGTTCGACTTCGCCCAGGGCGGCCCCGTCCGCGACGTGCTCGCGCCGGAGGATCAGCTCCCCGCCGGGCAGCCGCTGCTGGTCCGCGCGATCGAGGGCGGCCAGGCCCAGCCCGTGCCCCTCCCTCCGAGAAGGTCGGCCCCGATCCAGCCGCTCCCGGTGGAAGAACTGACGGACTGAGCGATCTTCGAGGCCCCACTGCCCCAGAAACGCGGAGCCCCGTGCCACTGACCTCTTCTGAGAGATCAGTGCTCCCAAACTCCCCCCTCTCCCCGTCCCCCATCCACAGCGAGCACCAGAAGAACAACAAGGGCGGCCAAGAGCACTGACCTTGCAGACAAGGTCAGTGGCACAGCCGCGTCTCCGCGTTTCCACAGCACCGGACACGCCCCGGCGGCCCTCCCCACGCCACATCGGCGCTTATCATCCCGTCCCACGCGGCCCGCCCGCGCGGGTTCCATTCGGTCGAACCACCCACAACCACCAGCAGGGAGCCACTCGATGCCCACGCGTCGCGCCAAGATCAGCATCATCGGAGCCGGGAACGTCGGGGCGACCTGCGCCCACTGGGCCGCCGCCAAGGAGCTCGGCGACATCGTCCTGCTCGACATCCCCGACCGCGTCGGCGTCGCCCAGGGCAAGATGCTCGACCTCGCCTGCTGCGGGCCCATCGAACGCTTCGACGGACGCCTCGTCGGCACCAGCGACTACAAGGACATCGCCGGCTCCGACGTCGTCGTCATCACCGCCGGGCTCCCGCGCAAGCCCGGCATGAGCCGCGACGACCTCATCGAAACCAACGTCAAAATCGTCAAGAGCGTCAGCGAGCAGGTGAAGCAGCACGCGCCGGACTCGATCGTCATCGTCGTCAGCAACCCGCTCGACGCGATGGTCTACACCGCGTGGAAAGCCACCGGCTTCCCGACCCACCGCGTCATGGGCCAGGCCGGCGCCCTCGACGTCGCCCGCTACCGCGCCTTCATCGCGATGGAGATCGGGTGCAGCATCGAGGACGTCCAGGCCCTGCTCCTCGGCGGGCACGGCGACGACATGGTCCCCCTCCCCCGGCTCACCAGCGTCCACGGCATCCCCGTCACCGACCTCCTCCCCGACGACAAGATCGCCGCCTGTGTCGAACGCGCCAAGGTCGGCGGCGGGGAGATCGTCAAGCTCATGGGCACCAGCGCCTATTACGCCCCCGCCAGCGGCACCATCCAGATGGTCGAAGCCATCGTCAAAGACAAGAAGCGCATCATCCCCAGCGCCGTCTACTGCGAGGGGCAGTTCGGCGCTCAGGGCCTGTTCGTCGGCGTCCCCGCCCTGCTCGGCGCCAAGGGCGTGGAGAAGGTCGTCGAGTTCAAGCTCGACGCGAACGAGCAGAAGCTCTTCGACGAGTCCGCCAGCCACGTGCAGGACCTGGTCGAGACCGTCAAGAAGATGTTCCCCGAGCTCGCCTGAGCCTGCGTCTCGCGCTGAAACGGCGCGTCCGAGTTGCCGGTAGTCTGAATGCCGCGGCACGGGCCCCGCGCCCCTGCCCACCCTTTCCCACCGAGCACGCCACCCACCGGAGGAGCAGACACGATGCACCGCACCATCAGCCTCATCGCCGTCGCGGCCGGCCTGGCCATCGCGGCCCCCGCGTCCCTCGCCAACGACCACCTCCAGCGGGCCGCCGAACTGCTCACCGGCTCGTGGCGGACCGCCAGCCCCGTCCCCGCCCATGAGGGCGAGGGTGAGACGCACGTCTTCATGCACGTCGCCCCCGTCGGGCTGATCGACGTCGACCACGCCTTCTACGTCGAGCTCGCTCGCGAGGACAACGCCCACGAGCCGTACCGCCAGGCGATCTTTCAGCTGTACGATTATGAGGGCACCCTCCGCCTCCGCACCTACGAGTTCCGCAACGTGCCCGGCATCCAGCCGACGCTCGTCGGGCTCTGGGCCGTGCCCGAGGTCTTCCCCCAGCTCCGGCGCAGCGACCTGATCGCGACGCTCGACGTCGAGCTCCGCCCCGAGGGCGACGGGTTCCGCGGCTCCACGCCCCACCCCTACCCGACCGGGCACGGCGGCGCGGTCAACATGACCTCCACCGTCGAGCTGACCAGCGGGCGACTGGTGACGACCGACCGCGGCCTCGCCGCCGACGGCTCCATCGCCTGGGGACAAGACGACGGCGCGAGCTACGCCTTCGAACGCACCGAGCCCAACGTCCGGGCCGAGCTGCTCCCGGGCGGGCTCGTCGTCATCGACTTTGCCCGCCCGGAGGGCGAGATCGAAGCCGGCACCGGCACGGACGTGACCGTCGAGTACAAGGGCTGGGTGCAGAACCTTGACGCCCCGGTCGCGACGGGCACGCAGTTCGCCTCCAGCGAGCGCGACGGGCAGCCGTTCACCTTCCCCCTCCCCGGGCGCCTGATCGACGGGTGGAACACGGGCGTGCCGGGCGCGACGGTCGGGACGCTCCGCCGCCTGGTGATCCCGCCAGAGCTCGGCTACGGCGAGCGCGGGGCCGCGGGCGGGCAGATCCCCCCCAACGCCACGCTCTTCTTCGAGATCCGCGTGCTCGACATCCGCAGGGCCACCGCCGCGGACTGAGACGCACCGCCCGTCTCCGCACCATCGTTTCCGGACCCGAAGCCGCGAGCCATCGCGGCTTTTTTCTCGCGCCCACCCCGCCCCCAATACGCGGGCACGTCCGAGAACGACGCCCAGTCCAAATTTGATTGGTTTTTAATAGGTCATTGCCAGCCAATTTTCGCTGGAGCGCTCCCGCAACCGGCAGAATCCGCTTGCGGTAGATGTGAGTTAGTGCTAACTTGCACAAATGCCGGACGACGGTCGCCCGGGCGGCCCCGGCGAGGCGTGCGCCTCCGGGGCACCGAGAGAGCGAGGTTCATGATGAGGCATCAGAACACAATGGCACCCGTGTCGGCACCCGAGCGTGCGGGAACGACGCGGATCGGATTGGCCCGCCTGCCCGCCCCGCTGCGTGCGGCGGCGGCGGCGCTGCTCGGGCTCGCGATCGCCACCGGCTCCACCGGGTGCGCCACCGCGGGCGAGGGCGCGTTCAACGGCGCGGCTCTGGGGGCGCTCGCCGGGCTCGGGCTCGGCTCACTGACCGGCGACGCCGGCAAGGGCGCCGCGGCCGGCGCGATCATCGGCGGCACCACCGGCGCGGTCATCGGCGACAGCAACATGCGCGCCGACCAACGCGCCCGCTACGGCACCCACTCTCACCATCATCACCACCACTCCCATCACTCGCACCACTACCACCGGCACAGCTACCACCGCACCAGCCGACACTACTACTACTGCCGCTAAAGCAAACGACACCGCGACATCCCCTGCCAGAGGGGGCCCAACGAGCGGGCCGAGACCAGCCAACGGGTGTGTACGCCCCGTCGGTCTCGCCCGCTCGTTGTCTCTTGTACGGCGCCGAAACCAAAACCGAGCCCGAGCCCCGACCTACGCCGCCGCGTCGGGGTCCGGCGTCGGATCGTTCGCGGCGACCCACCGGCACGCCTCGGCGAGGCGCTGGTGCAGCTTCTCGTGCTCCGGCACCGCTTCGAGCAACGCCAGGAGCGCATCGATCAGCGTCGCGTCGTGCCCGTTCGCCGAGGCGATCGCGGCGTCCCCGATCGCCTCGCTCGCGTGCTCGAACCACGCGAGATCAGGAGCCCCCGCGAGCTCGTCGCGCGTGAGGCATTCCGACTTGGGCGAGGCGCACGCCGGCGGCGCGACGCGCGTGCGCACGATCGACGCCCCCACCGCCACGATCGGCCACTGCCCGCCCGAGGTCATCGGCTCGCGCGTCACCACCAGCCCCGGCACGCGCGAAGCCGTCAGCGTCTCGGCGAGCTGGCGACCCTCGGCCCCGATCATCGGGGGCTGCACGAGGTAGCACCCCGCCGACAGCGGCTGCGGCAGGTCCGACACGCTCGACACCACGAACACGCCGCCCCCGGCCGCCGCGTCGCTCGCGAGCTGGCGCACCTGGCGTCGGGCTTCCTGCAGCGGCAGGCAGATGCGGCTCATCCGCTCGTAGTCGCGTTGCTGGTGCGCGCGCCGCAGCGCGGTCGACGCGAGCTCGATCGCCTGGAAGTAGTCCGTCCGAGCTAAAGCCGCCGAGGCACGCTCCATGAGCGCATCGAGCCGCGCCGCGCGATCCGCGGGCGACCCGAAGCCCTCCAGCGAGGCGTGCTCGACCACGGGTCAGCCCTTTCTCGCGTCGCCGCCGGCGCCCTGCTGGACGGCGTCGCCCATCGCGTGGAGCATCGAGGCCCAAGCCGCCGATTCCTCGTCGAGGTCGTAGGCGAGGGTGTCGCTGAGGGCCGTCCAATCCCGATCGACGACCGCGCGTTTCAGCTCACCGAGCTTGCCCGCCAGGCTCTGCACCCGCGGGCCGACCGTCTCCCGCCCGCCCCCGGGCAGCTCGAGCACCATCGCGTCGAGGTCGATCGCGAGCAGCGCCGCCCCTTTCTCGACCGCGTCGTGCGCCGCCTGCCACACGCCGAGCACGCGGCTCAGCATCGAGATCGCCTCGTCGATCTTGCCGCTCTGGATCGCCTCGGCGGCCTGCGACTGCTCGGCGCGGAGCTGCGACACCGCGTCCCCCGCGTCGTGCAGGGTCACCGCGACCAGGCTCCGCGGGTCGGCGCTGGTGAGCTGCAGCTCGCTCGCCCCCATCGGCTCGGTCGAGGGCGACGCGAGATCGCCCGCCGGCACCGGTGCGCCGTCCGCGTAGACCTCCACGATCACGCGCCCGTTGGCGGCGGCCGTCGCGGCGGCGGTCTCTAACGCCGACCGCAGGCTCGGCGTCTCCACCGCAAGCTCCGCACCGTCCAGCAGCACACGCATCGCAAACCCCTTCCACCGCGGGCCGCCCCGCGCACACCACGTCCGCCCGATCGCCCTCAGCTCGCCCCGTCGCCCCGATGCCCCGCGGGTGACGACTCGGCGATGTCCTCAGCCGAGAGCACCGCCTGCGGCCCGGGGTCCTCGGCGGTCTCGCGCTCGATCGCGCGGGCCGCCTGCGCTTCCTCGGCCGCCCGACGCGCCACGCGACGCTTCTGCTTCTTGATCAACCGAAGGTTCCGAGCGTAGATCACCACGCCCGTCGACTGCCCCAGCACGCCCACGAAGTCCACACGCCAGACAAAATAGGTAAACAACGCCACCCCGCCGAAGAAGCTGAGCCACCAGAACAGCGGCGGCACCACGCTCTCCCGACGGTTCTCGCTCACCACCCACTGGATCAGCATCCGCCCGAAGAAGCACGCCTGCCCCCCGAGCCCGAGCGCGATCCACGCGAAGTTCCACCACGTGCTGATGTTGAAAAAGCCCAGCAGCGCGCGCTCAAAGGCCGGGCGCGCCTCCCAGGCGGCGCTCCGCTCGGCCAGCACGCGCTCGAACTGCGCCGAAGGGATCCAGCCGAGCGCTTCCAGCTCCGCCGGCGTGATGAAGTGGTATTCGAACCCGCCCGGGCCGTCGGCCGACGTCTCCGGGCGCGCCTCGCGCTGCTCGACGCGGAGAGCCGTCGCCCCCGTGCGCACGACCAGCACGCTCGCCTCCGGGTCGTGCACCGACTTGCGCGACAGCGACGGCTGGAGCACCAGCCACATGCCGAGGAAGATCAACGCCACCATCGCGACGATCGGCCCCGGCTTCACAGCGCCGCCCCCTCGCGCTCCGGCGCGGATGAAGACGTAGAAACCGAACGGGCCTCGCCCGCCGCCAGCTCCGTCACGCGCCCCACCGCGCGCCGTCGGCTGCGCATCCATCGCACCGCGAAACAATCGATCAGCCCCGGGATCGCCCGCTTGGTGATCCCCGCGCCGTACTTGGGCACGCCCGCCGCCCGCGGTCGGTGGGCGACGGGCATCTCGACGACCTCGTACCCGAGCTGACGGGCCGTCACCGGGATGAACCGGTGCAGCCCCTTGAACTCCAGCGGGAGCGCGACGGCGATCTCCCGCTTCATCAGTCGCAAGGAGCACCCGGTGTCTCGGATCGTGTCGCCCAGGATCAGCCGCCGGAACGTGCGCCCCACGATCGAGCCGACCTGGCGGATCCAGGCGTCACCCTCGCGCCGGGCGGCCGAGCGGTCGCCCTGCACGAACGCGGCCCCGGTCTTGGCCATGACCTCGAGCATGCGCACCAGATCGCGCGGGTCGTTCTGCAGGTCCGCGTCGAGCACCCCGACGAGCTCGCCCCGGGTGGCGCGGAAGCCGTGGAGGAACGCGACCGACTGCCCGTTCCCGCCGCCGCTGGCGGGCTTGCTCAGGGTGAGCACGCGGAGCCAGGGTCGCCCGTCGCGGGCGAGTTCGGCGGCGATCGCGGCGGTGCGGTCGGTCGAGGCGTCGTCGACGATCAGAAACTCGAACCCGCCGGGGACGTCCGCGAGCGCCTCGCCGACCTCGCGGACCAAGGCCTCGACGTTCTCTTCTTCGTTGTGCGCGGGGGCGACCACGGAGATCCTCGGGCGCGGCCCGGGGGGATGGGCGGAGCCCGGTTCGTCGGCGTGATCGGGGGGCGGTGCCTGCACGGCACAAGCGTAGCCGGACCCGGTGCCGAACGCCGGTCTTTCGGAGACCACGGTCCGCTTCCAAAGGGGTCTAGGATCGGTCGGGATGGATCTTGCAGCGAGGGGGGATGGGCCGCCGGTACAGCGGGGCTCCCGCGCGGGCTTCGCCCCGCTCCCCCGCCCTTTGCACCTCCAAGGAGCTCACACCGATGCACCTCCGCCACAGCGACCACGACCACGGGCCGAAGACCGTGCCCGTCAAGTTCATCCTCGAGAACCCCGTCGAGCTGCTCGACGACCACCACCACACGGACCTGAACAAGGCCGAGCACGAGGTGCTGGCCGCCAAGGGCGAGCACTTGCTCGAGGTCGCGGTCGAAGCGGGGATCAACATCGAGCACGCCTGCGGCGGGGTCTGCGCGTGCAGCACGTGCCACGTCTACATCGAGCAGGGGATGAACCAGCTCTCCGAAGCGACCGAAGCCGAGGAAGACCGCGTGGAGGAGGCCCCGGGCCTTCAGGTCAACAGCCGCCTGAGCTGCCAGTGCGAAGTGGAAGGCGACGGCCCGATCGTCGTCCGCGTCCCCGCGTGGAACCGCAACGCGATCAAGGAAATCCCGCACTGAGGCGGGCGGGCATGCAACTCCCACCGTGGCACGGGCGTCCCGCCCGTGCGGCTCATCAACCAAATCAACCACCCCCCAACCAATGCACACCCGAACCAATCCCCATCGCCGTCGGTACACTCCTGCGATGAGCACCGCGAACGTCCGACGCATCGAGCTGGAGCCGATCGGCGAGCGTGAGCTCGAGATCCTCCGCGCCGTGCCCGGGGAGGCGCGGGTGAAGTCGCTGGATGCGCTCTATACCCAAGCCGTGGCGTTGATGCGGGCTCAGGTGCGCGAGCATCATCCGGACTGGTCCGACGAGCGGGTGCGGGCCGAGGCCGTTCGACGGATCGCCGATGTCGATGAGTAGCCTCTTCCAGGCCGCGGTGGACGCGCTCCACGCCGTCGAGGTGCCGTTTCTCATCGGCGGCTCCGTCGCCTCCTCGTATTACGGGCAAGCCCGTTTCACGAACGATGTGGACATCGTGATCCGGATCCGCCCGGACGACGCAGCCGAATTCGTCGCCGCGTTTGACCACGACCGCTTCTATGTCAGTTCTGAAGCAGCGCAGCTGGCCGCGAGGACAGCGGGCATGTTCAACGTCATCGAGCCGGGCACCGGGCTGAAGATCGATTTCATCGTCGCCCCGACCGACGTGTACACCCTCGCGCAGTTCGGGCTCAAGCGTCCCGCCATGCTGGATGGCGTATCGGTCTTCCTCGCCGCACCCGAGCACGTCGTGATCTCCAAGCTCCGCGCGTTCGCCGAGGGTGAGAGCGAGAAGCATCTCCGAGACATCGCGAACATGATCCGCTACATGAAGGCCCCGCTGGACCAGCCCGAGATCGACCGCTGGGTCCGCCACTTCCGTCTCGAAGACGCCTGGGCCCGCGTCCGTCCCGCGGACGCCTGAACCCACCCCCCCCAACCCATGCCTGTTCATGGGCAAGCGCATCCTCCACGACCGGTATTTCAAGCAGGCGAAGGCCGAGGGCTACGCCGCGCGGTCGGCCTACAAGCTCACCGAGATCGACGAGCGCCACAAGATCCTCGGGCGGGGCATCCGTGTGCTCGACCTCGGGTGCTCGCCCGGCTCCTGGCTCCAGGTCGCGAGCGAGCGCGTCGGGGCGAAGGGGTTCGTGGTCGGGATCGACCTGAAGCCGGTGACGATCCTGGAGCCGGCGAACGTGCGCACGTTCGTGGGCGATATGCGGACCGCGGACGCCGGCGCGTGGTGCCGGGCCGCGGGCGGGGCGCGGTTCGACGCGGTGATCAGCGACATGGCGCCGAACACGACCGGCGCGGGGGATGACCTGGTCAGTGCGCAGCTCTGCCGGGAGGTGCTCGCGGTGCTGCCACGTGCGATCAAGCCGGGCGGGCGTCTGGTGATGAAGATCCTGGAAGGCAGCGAGTACCCGAGCGTGCTGCGCGAAACCAAGCGCCTGTTCGACGACGCGAAGGGCTTCAAGCCCAAAGCGAGCCGCGACGTAAGCCGCGAGATGTTCATCGTCGCCTGGCGGTACAAGGGCCCCCTGGAGCACGTCGATCTCGACGAGCCCGGCGAGGCGTCCAGCGAGTCCGTCAACGGCGCGACGGGCCCGCGCCCATGACCTTTCTCGCGCCCATCCCGGCTCTGATCGCCGGCGCGGTCGCGCTCCCCGCCCTGCTCACGCTCTATTTCCTGAAGCTCCGGCGCCGCCCTGTTCGCGTCAGCTCGGTGGCGCTCTGGGAGCGGGCGATCGCGGACCTGCAGGTCAACGTCCCCTTCCGATGGATCCGTGCGAGCTGGTTGCTGCTCCTGCACCTGCTCGTGCTCCTGGCGCTCCTGGCGGCTCTCGCCCGCCCCGCGATCCAGGGCTCGGCCGTCCCCGAACGCATCTACATCCTCATCGACCGCTCCGCCTCCATGAACGCGACCGACGCCCCCAGCGCCGGCACGCGCCTCGACCTCGCCCGCGAGCGCGCCCGGGCGGCGGTCGACCGTCTCGACCGGCGCGGCTTCCGCGGGGAGGCGGTCGTCATCGCCTTCGCCGCCGAGCCCGTCGCCCTCACGCCCCCCACCTCCGACCTCGGGCAGGTCCGCGCCGCGATCGCCTCCATCGAGCCGACCGACGAGCCCGCCGACCTGCCCGCGGCTCTCCGCGTGGTCGACGCCCTCGCCCAGGCCGGGCTCACCGACGACGAAGACGACCTCGAACAGGGCGAGGACGTCTTCGCCGCCGTCGCGCGCGTGCTGCTGTTCAGCGACGGCGGGTTCGACCTCGAAGCCGAGCCCGCGACGCTCGGCAACGCCGCCCTGACCTACGAGCTCGTCGCCCCGCTCCCGGAGCCGCCCCCCGCGAGCCCGACCGAGCGGGTCACGCCGACGGAGAACCTCGCGATCGTCGCCCTCGCCGCACGGCGCGACTACGACGACCCCGCGACCGCCCGCGTCTTCGCCCGCGTGCAGCACACCGGCGATGCCCCGCGGACGGTGCCCGTCACGCTCTTCGCCGACGGGCAGCGCGTGCGCACGCGGGCGGTCGACCTGCCCGCCCGCGACGCGGACGCCTCGCTCGGGCAGGCGCCGGTGACCTTCGAGCTCGAAGCCCCCGTCGGCACGCTGCTGGAGCTCCGCCTGCCCGGGGGCGATGCGATCGCGAGCGACGACGCGGCCCGGGTCTGGCTCCCCCCGCCGCAGCGCCCCGCGATCCTGCTCGTCGCCGGGGAGCGGAGCGATGACGTCGCGGGACAGATGATCGAGGACGTGCTGCGCGAGCTGGACCCCCGCCGCCTGGATCGCGTCTCTCTCGCCCGGTACGCGGAACTGACCGCCGAGCCCGACACCCGCTACGACCTGTACGTCTTCGACCGTGCCGAGCCCAGCAACCGCCCCCCAGGCCCGAGCCTGCACTTCGGCGTGGGCGTGCCGGGCGAGGGCATCACGCTTGTTGAGCCCGACGAGCCCCGCTCGACGGGGGTCGCGACCTGGCGCCGCGCCGACCCGCTCCTGCGCGACGTCGCGATGGACCGCGTGCGCGTGGCGCGCCCGCTCCATGTGGAGCTCGCGCCCCCGGCCGACCAGCGCCCCGTGGTCGAGCTCGCCGCGGGCGCCGCCTCGCCGCTGATCCTGCGGGCCGAGCCCGCCGGGCTGACGAGGTTGATCGTGGCGTTCGACCCGGCGCAGTCGACCTGGCCGATCGAGGTCGGGTTCGCGATCTTTCTCGCCTCGGCGGTCGAGCAGCTCTCGGGGCTGGGCGACGGCGCGAGCGCCGTCGCCTTCCGCACCGGCGAGCAGGCGAGCCTCCGTGTCCCGGAGGCGGTGCGGGCGCGGCGCGCCCTCACGCTGATCACCCCGGAGGACACGCGTCGCCAGATCACGCTCCGCCCGGGCGAGACCAGCGTGCGCCTGGGGCTGCTGCCGCGGGCCGGGGTCTACCGCGTGGACGGCGCACCGGACGCCCCGCCCCTCGCGGTCAATCTGCTCGACCCCGACGAGAGCGCGCTCGGCGTGCGCGCGGCCCTCACCGTCTCCGGGATGCAGGTCCGCGCCACCAACGCCGAACGCACGCGGGGCGCGGCGCGCCCATCCGCGGAGGTCGGCCCGCGCGAGGTCTGGCACTGGTTCGTGCTGCTCGCGGTCGTGCTGCTCGCGGCCGAGTGGCTGGTCTACAGCGCCAAGAGCCGCGTCTGACCCCCGAGCGCGCGACGCCTGAGGCGGGGGCCTGCCCTATTCACACAACCTGAGCGCCCCGCACGCCGAATCGCCCGCACGCGACCGGTACAGTCCTTCTCATACCTCTTTCCCGATTCTCCGCCCCGGACGACCAAGCCCGGGCGCCCCGTCCCGAACGATCGCAAGGAGTGCCCGATGCCCGAGACGCGCGCGCCGCTGGAGCCTCTCGCGACCCCGACCGCCCGCCGCCACCCGTCGCGCCGCTCGGTCCTGGCGGCCGGGATCGCCGCGGGGCTCGCCGCCCCTGCCATCGCAGCCCCTCCGCGAACGGTCGCCCGAGCCCCGCGCGCCGGCGCCAAGCCGCGGAACGTGATCCTCATGGTCTCCGACGGCATGAGCACCGGCTCGCTCACCCTCGCCGACGAGCTGCACCGCCTGCAGCACGGCGGCGCGCCCTCGCGCTGGGTGAGTCTCTGGAACAAGCCCGGCGTCCGACGCGCCGTCCAGCGCACCAACAGCGCCGACGGGCTCGTGACCGACTCCGCCGCCGCCGCCAGCGCCTGGAGCATCGCCGAGAAGACCGACAACGGCTCGGTCTGCATCACGCCCGACCGTCGACAGCCCGAGCCGATCCTCGTCCGCGCCAAAGACGCCGGACGCGCCACCGCGCTGGTCACCACCACCCGCCTCACCCACGCCACGCCCGCGGCCTTCATCGCCAACGCCCCACGGCGCAGCCTCGAGGACGACATCGCACGCCAGCTCGTCGAGCGCTCGGTCGATATCGCCCTCGGCGGCGGGCGACGCCACTTCCCCGAAGACCTGCTCGCCAAGCACCGGCTCCAGCTCGTGCGCACGACCGCGGAGCTCGAAGCCGCCGAGCCCGGCGACGAGCCCCTGCTCGGGCTCTTCCGCAACGGTCACCTGCGGTACGAGCTCGATCGGCGTTCGTTCTTCGCCGAGCGCGAGCCCGACCTGGCGCACATGACCCACGTCGCGCTGCGACACCTCGACGCGAAGGACCAACCCTTCGTCATGCAGGTGGAGGGCGGGCGCATCGACCACGCGTGCCACGGCAACGACGCCGGCGGGATGCTGTACGACCAGCTCGCCTTCGACGCCGCCGTCGGCGTCGTCGAGGACTGGGCCGCCGAACGCGGCGACACCCTGGTCATCGTCACGACCGACCACGGCAACGCCAACCCCGGGCAGACGTTCTACGGGCCCGCGGGCGTGCAGGCCTTCGCCCGGACCCTCGCCTTCCAGCACTCGTTCGACTGGATCTTCGATCAGGTCAATCAGTCCGCCGAGCGCGGGGGCGACCGGCGCGAGGCGATCCACGAGCACGTGCGCACGGCGACGGGCATCGAGCTCGACGAGCACGAGACCGAAGCCGTCGACCGCGCGATGGACGGCGAGCGCGTCTCCCCCTTCCGTCTCATGAACGCGCCGTGGTGCGCCCTCGGGAGCGCGTTGGCGAACCACACCGGCGTCGCGTTCCTGAGCCCGAACCACACGGCCGACCTGGTCGAGGTCACCGCCTTCGGGCCCGGGGCCGACAACATCCCGGCGTACCTGGACAACCACGAGCTCGGCGCGATCCTCAACCGCGTCGCGACGGGCGTCACGGCCCGCTGATCGGGTCCCAGGTCGTCAGGTCGATCATCGCCCGCGCGGGCTCGCGTTCCCACGGGAGCATCCGCTCGGGCCAGTTCGTGCGCACGCCGCGTGCGTCCAGACGCGTCAGGCCCAGCAGCACGCGCCCCTCCGGCGGCACCCACGCCGAGGGCACCTCCACCCACGCCCGCCACCGGTCCGACTCGCGCGAGACACGCACCCCGACCGACGCGCCCGCGTCGTCCACGCCCGAGCCGTCCGCCGACACACGCACCCACCGACCCGAACCGGTCGGCCCCACGTGCAGCGTCACCGCGTCCGACTCGGGCGTTGCCGGTTCCGACGCCCAGCGGCACTCCACGTACAGCGTCCACGCCTCGCCCGACTCCGCCGCCTCCCGTGTCAGCAGCGCCCCCGTCGCCCACGACGCGGCAACCGACGCGTCGAGCCCAGCCTCGCCGCGCCTCCAGGCCCGCATCGTCCAGTCACGCTCGAGCGGGCCCATCCCGAGCCCCGGCGGGGCGATCGGCCTCGCCCCCGGCGACACCGCCAGCTCACGCACCCAGCGCCCCGCGTGCGCCGACACCACCACCGGGCCCACGCCCGGACGCCACGTCGACGGGCCCGGCGGCTCCAGGCTCAGGCGAACCGACGCGTGCGCCCCCACCGGCGTCAGGTCCGGCGCCTGCCCCAATCCGTCCGTCGACAGCCAACCCAGCGTCCCCGTCGACGTCAGGTTCGCCAGCCCCACGCTCACCACCGGCCCGCCGCCCGCGCCCGGCGGCCCGTGACGCTCAATCACCCACGCCACACGCTCCGGCTGCGCGTCCAGGTACGCCCGCACCCGTTCGATGCGGCGCGACGCCGAGAGGTCCGGGTCCACCAGCGCCCGACGCAGCTCGTCCAGCGCCGCGTCGTCCTCGGTCCACGCGGGGGCGAGCACGCCCGCTTCGTCCGGGTCCGCGCTCTCGAAGCGCACCACGCCGACCAGGCGGCGCTTCAGGCGCTGCGCCAGCGCCGGGTCGGCGCGCCAGAGCCACGCGAGCCCGACGCGCCACCGCGCCTCGCTCTGGCGGGCCGTCGCCTCCATCACCGGGTCCGCCAGCGCGCCCTCGGCTTCCAGCAGCCCGAGCAGCCCGGGGCGGTAGGGCTCCTCGTCCGGCGCCAGCCCATCGACGAGCAGGCGGTGCCGCCACCGGCGCAGCGGGTCGGACGCCAGCTCTGAAGCCGTCGCACGCAGCGCCGCGTCCGTGCGCACGCTCTCCTCGGCGGGCGGGGCCCACGGCGTCTCGCTCGTCGCGCTCGCCGCCGCCACTTCGCGGAGCACCAGGCGCGGGTCCGGCAGCCAGTGCATCGGGACGCGCGAACGCCCCAGCCAGAGGCCCTGCCCGATCCCGTCCAGCGGGAGCTCCACCGTCGCCACCCACACCCCCGGGCCGACGCCCGCGCCGGGCTCGTCAAAACCCAGCACGCGGCGCGCCGGCGTCCGGGACAGCCACCCGCCGAGGTCCGCGTCTTCGGTCGGCGTCGCGACCCACCAGAACCCCGAAGGCAGCAAACGCCCGTCGTCCAGGCGCGCCTGCGGCGCGCGGTCCGTCGCGAGGCCCTCAATCCGCACCGGCGCCACCAGCACCGAGCCCCCCACCGCGTCCACACGGGGCTCGGTCGGCACAAACCGAGTGAACCCCGGCGGCGCGGGCCCGGGCGCGGCGCACCCGCCCAGCGACACGAGCGCGGCCCAAGCCGCGCCCGCCACGCACACCAGACGTCGTTGCCGATCGGCCCGCACGGTCATTCCGCGGGGAACAGGAACCGCAGCGCCTCGGGCAGGCGCGCCTCCCACGCGGGTTCGTTATGCGTGTGCCCCTCGCCGATGACCAGCTTCGTGCGCACGCGGTCGCCGCCCATGTCGCGGATCTTCTCTTCAAACGCACGCACCGCGCGGACGTACCGACGGTTCCGCTCCGCCTCGCCCTCGCCGGTCTCGGTGTCGCCCATGCCGAAGTAGATCTTCCGCGGCCAGGTCGTCACGCTGTTGGACCACTGACGCCACTGCTCCTCGAGGCTCAGCAGCGGCAGGCTCTCGGCGATCACCTTCCCGAAGACATTGGGGTGCTTGGCGGCGGCGTACAGCGCGATCGTCCCGCCCAGGCTCG
>JBJHBZ010000013.1:0-82989 GCA_050485765.1 Phycisphaerales bacterium
CAGCGCTGTTGGACCACTGACGCCACTGCTCCTCGAGGCTCAGCAGCGGCAGGCTCTCGGCGATCACCTTCCCGAAGACATTGGGGTGCTTGGCGGCGGCGTACAGCGCGATCGTCCCGCCCAGGCTCGCCCCGCCGATCGCCGTGTGCTCCGGGCCTGTCGTCACGCGGAACGCACGCTCGATCCGCGGCATCACCTCGCGACGCAGCCACTCCACGTAGTCCGAACCGTGCCCCGTCCGACCCCCCAGCTCCCCGAAGGGGAGGTACTCGTCGATCCGGAAACGCTCGGCGTGCGGGAGCGCGACGATGATGATCGGCTCGATCTCGCCGGCGCGGAGCAGGCTCGTCGCCGTCTCGTCGGCCCCGAACTCGCCCGGCACGCCCGGCTGACGCTCGAACACGTGCTGCCCGTCCATCATGTACAGCACCGGGTACCGCCGGTCCGCGTGCCGAGCCTCGTCGTAGCCCGGGGGGAGCCAGATCAACGCGTCGCGCACGATCCCAGCCGCGTCGCCCGCACCGCCCGAGACCTGCATCCGGCGCACCGTCCCGGTCACCTCCAGCGGGCGGTAGGTGTTCAGGCGGAGCGAGACGTCCGACTCGGCGTCGGCCGACTCGCGGAACGCCGGCACCTCGAACTCGAACACCGGCACCTCGCCCGGCGCCAGGCGGCTCGCGTCAACCAACGGGAGCGTCCGGTTGTCCGTGTCCGCCCCGTCCGGCGTCGTCTCCACGCTGTTCCAGCTCCCCAGCGTGAACTTGAACTCCAGCGGCTCACGGTTGCTCGGCTTCGGGAGCACGAGCTGCCAGCGCATGTCGCTCCGGGCCGACATCATCTGCGCCGACGCGTTCCAACCCGTGTGGTTGCTCGCGAGGTAGACCGGGCGGTCGGCGCTGGAGGTGTCCGACAGGTCCCGCACCACGATGATGAAGCCCTGCTCGAGCGTCTCCGGGCGGACCATGTCGCCCCGGGCGTCCTGACGGGCCGAGGCTTCGCGCTCGGCTTCGTACGCCCGCTCGGCTTCGCGGATCTCGGCGCCGATGCCCGCCTCTTCACGCTCGCCCCGCTCGCGCCGCTCGGCGAGCCACTCGCCCAGGTAGTTCGCCCCGGCGCTGCGCCCGCCGCCGGCGCCGACGGGCTCCTGCTTCTCGGGCGGGTCCACGAGCGAGACGAAGATGAATCCGACCAGCGCAACGACGGTGAGGATGGGTGCCATGAGAAACAGAGTAAGCCAGACCTTCTTCACGCCGCCACCTCCGGACCCCAACTTCCGCCGCCCCTGGGGGATCATTGCCCCCGTCGCGGGACGGGGGCGCACGACAGCGGCCCGGGCGTCGAGCCCGGGCCGCTGGGAATGAGACACGCCGACGCGAGGGGTTTACTTCGCCTTCGCGTAGAGCTCGCTGACCTTCTTCCAGTGCACCACGTCCCACCAGGCCTTGACGTAGTCGGGGCGTCGGTTCTGGTAGTTGAGGTAGTAGGCGTGCTCCCAGACGTCGACGCCGAGGATCGGCTCCCCGCCGCACCCGGCGGCGGCCCCGATGCCGCCCATGATCGGGTTGTCCTGGTTCGCCGTCGAGCAGACCTCGAGCTTGCCGTTCTTCACACACAGCCACGCCCAGCCGGAGCCGAACTGCCCGGCCGCTTTGGCGGCGAAGGCTTCCTTGAACTTGTCCATGCTCCCGAAGGCGTCATCGATCGCCTTGGCGAGCTCGGCGGAGGGGGAGCCGCCCTGGCCCTTGGGGGCCATCCATTGCCAGAAGAGATCGTGGTTGAACGCGCCGCCGCCGTTGTTGCGAACGGCGGTGCGGATCTTCTCCGGCGCGTCGCCGAGGTGCTCGAGCACCTCGCGGAGGGGCTTGCCCTCCAGCGGGGTGCCCTGGACGGCTTCGTTGTACTTGGTGACGTAGGTGTTGTGGTGCTTGCCGTGGTGCAGGCCCATGGTCTGGGCATCGATCACCGGCTCGAGGGCGTTCTCGGCGTACGGCAGTTTGGGCAGTTCGACGGACACGGGCGCCTCCCTTCGTGGTTCGCCCGGCTGAACCGGGCGGCTCCGGCGTCTTGTTCCATGCTCGACGACGAGCGGCAAACCCGTTCCCCGGCGGCACTTGAACAACATTGCGGTTTTTGTACGGTCTGGATTCCAAAAAATAAGGGCGGAAAACCACCCCGACCGGCCTTGAGGGCCGAACGATTTGTGATACCATCTTGGCTCGGCCCGTATCGGTCACTCGACAGGTACGGGTTATCAGACGCTAGACCAGAGAGCCGCGGGAGGCAAGCCGCCGACGAGATTCCAGCCTAGAAACGCGCAAGACGCCCGGCCCCGATCGGGGTTTCAAGAAACGCAACAGGCGCGCCGTGTATTCGGAGTTCAGCGGCGGGTCACACTGCGTTCTCGGGCATGGCTCGGCTCGGTTCCGGGGTATTGATCGGGCGGAAAGTTGCGTGTTTTACGTCAGAGGCATTCGGCCGAGGGGGCGGGACTGGTTTTGGGGGGGTCTGGGTGTGATGATGCCGCCCCCTAGCCAAGGGTCGGCGGCGGGGAAACGCTGGGGCGATCACGACGATCGCATCGCTCGGCCTCCTCGGAGGCTTGATTGTTGAAACGCGGAGTCCGCCCTGCCGTATGAGATAGAGGCGGGAGGACGGGGTGCTCGGCGGGTTGGTGGCGCTGTCTCGGCAAGGACCGGCTGGCAGCGGTGTATGGAAGGGCTTCGGGGCGTTCGGAGACGCCCGAGGCCGCGTGCGGATTGGACCTGAGCTCCGGGCCGAAGAAAGCGGCCGTGCTCAGGAAGGCGTCTCGCCGGCGTCTGCCCTGCATGGGCGTATGTTGGGGCGGCCGAGGGTTCGGCGGTCCTGCATGTTGGGGTGTTTGCAGCTTGGAATGATTCCAAAACTGTGGAACACTGTTGACGTACGGCGCGTATGTCTGATTCCTGAAGGGCCGCTCGGCTGGGGCCGGGCGAAATCAGGCGGGCGCGGGTGATGATCTGTTTCGGATCCGGCGAGGCCTTCGAGAGGTCGGCCGATTCGGACGGGGAGCCGAGGCTTTAGGCCGCGTTCACGGGCTGGTGGGGCCGGCTCTTCAGGGCGAACCGGGTGGTGTGGATTTTTGGGAACGCAACAAGGGCCGGCATGGCGTGCCGGCGACACAAATCGTGGGCCTCGCCTGAGCGCGAGGCGGGCTGTCCTGCCGGTTGACGCCGGCCGATCGTACGAGCTGCATGCAAGGCTCGGGCGGTGGGCGGGGTTGGCTTCGGGAGGATCGGCACCGGGCTCATCCGCGGGGGCGGGGTTCACGAATCGGCAGCAGGACGAACCGACATGACGAGAACAACAGCGAAACGACAGCTCAAACCCCGGGACCAGATGCAGCGGCGTCGCCGGGTGGGCGTGGGGCCTCAGACGGGCTCGGGCGGCTTTGCGCGCCGCCTCAGCGACCGCGACGAGGCCCTGCTGAAGCAGATCCTCAGCAAGCCGCAGGACTACATCGACAGCCCGGCGTTCTACGAGGACGACGCGGCGACGAAGATCTATGACGAGGCGCCGGACATCCAGAAGCCGGACACGACGTGGTACCACCCCGTCATGGACGACATCTCGGCCCAGCGCGGGCGGACCGTCAAGAGCGCCCAGCAGGTGATCCTGACCGGTGCGGAGGAGAAGGTCCTCTTTCACCAGTTCAACTACGCTCGGCACTGCATCCGCGAGATCCAGAAGGTGATCGAGGCGAGCCCGAGCCGCCAGCCGACGCCGGATCAGGCGGAGGAGTTGCTCCGCTGGCACCGCCTGGCGGAGCGGATCCGCGAGCAGATCGCCGAGACGAACCTGGCGCTGGTGCTGGCGATGGCGAAACGCACGCGGATGAGCGAAGTGGACTTCGCGGACCTGGTGTCCGAGGGGAACATGGCACTGCTCCGTGCGGTGGACAAGTTCGACGCGGGTCGCGGGTATAAGTTCAGCACGTACGCGTGCCGTGCGATCCTCAAGGCGTTCAGCCGCCAGGGGATGAAGCTGAGCAAGTACCGCCAGCGGTTCCCGACGGACTTCGATCCGAAGCTGGAGCGGAGCAACTACCTCGAGACCAAGCGTGCGGACTTCGAGAAGGACGCGGCCGACGAGGTGCGCCGGATCGTGCTCGACAACCGTGCCGACCTGACGGACGTGGAGCGGACGGTGATCGAGTACCGCTTCAACCTGCGTGAGGACGGGCCGATCGAGGACGAGAAGCCCATGACGCTGGAGCAGGTCGGGCAGATCATCGGCGTGACCAAGGAGCGCGTGCGCCAGATCCAGAACAAGGCGATGGAGAAGATCCGCCTGCAACTGGAGGCGAACTTCCTGGGCGTCGGCGAGGGCGCGGAGAAGGCGAAGGAAGAAGCCGCCAAGCAGGCGGCCGAGGCCCTCGCCGGCTCGAACGGGCGCTGAGTTCCGACCCAAGCGTGATTTATTACAGAATCCGAATCCACCCGGGCCCAGCCCGGGTTTTTTTATGCATTATTGACTTGCGTTCGGGGGCGATCTGTCGATATTCTTGGCAGCAACTCAGTGGATGGATCTCTGCGCGGATGGGGCCGCCAAGCGGCGGCGGAAAGGGACGCGGGATGGCATCCACCATCGCTCACCGGGCTCGCCCGGGCTGCTGTATTGTTGCGATTTTCGTTTTCATGTGCCTGCTGCACGCGAGCGCGGCGTGGGGGCAGGGGTATCGGCTTCGGGAGATCCCCGCGCCGCCCGGCGTCACGGTGGACTGCATGCAGGCCGCCCGGCTCGGGCATGACGGCGCCGTCAGCGGCATGGTTCGTACGCCGACGGGCGACCGGGGCATGGTCTGGTTGCCCGTGGCGTCGCACGGGCTGCCGGCGGGTTCGACCGACCTCGGGCGGGTCACGGGTTTTGGTCGTCTGATGACCGCGGGAGGCATGTTCGCCTGGACCGCGCGGACCGACGCCGAGACTTGGCGTGGGCACGTGGGGCTCGTGGATGGGACGATTCTTCTGCTGGACGGTCCGGTGCCGTGGGGTTCGACCGGGGCCGAGGGGCTGTCCGGCGCGGGCGACATCGCGGGGTGGGCCGAGACCGACGGCGTGGACGACTGGGGTCGTCCGCTGTGCGTGGGCGTGATCTGGGCGAGCGGGTGGACGCCGGCGGATGGGTACGGCGAGAACGGGGCGATCCAGCTTCCGACGCCGAACGGCTTTGATCATGCCGAGGCGCTGGGCGTGAACTCGTCGGGCGTGGCGGTGGGACGGGCGTTCGTGATGGGCGAGCCGGTGCACAACGCTCAGGGCCCGGGGGTGCTGGACCTGCCGGAAGGGTCGCAGCGTGCGGTTGTCTGGACGCCCGCCGGTGTGCGCCTGCTGGACGACCTGGTGGCGAACCCGCAGGGCTGGACGCTGACGCGGGCGGTGGACATCAACGAGGCGGGGATGATCCTGGCCGAGGGTCGGTACGGGACGGGATGCCGCCGGATGGTGCTGCTGGAGCCAGCGGGCGCGGACGCGGACGGCGACGGCGCGATCACCGGCAACGACGTGTTCCAGCACATCCAGGACGTGATCGAGAACTCGGCGCGAGCCGACGTGACGGGCACGGGCGAGGTGACCCCGGAGGACACGATCGCGTTCTTAATGATGCACGGCGAGCAGGACACGGGCGCCGTGGCGGGCTCGGACCTGCCGTCGATCGATGACGGGTGCGGGACGGTGTGGGCGGTGACCAATGCGATCGGGGTCGCGCCGCGAGTGATCGCGGCACTGACGGACGGATCGCAGCCGAACGGTGATCAGGCCGATGACATGCGGGGATGCAAGACCTGTGAAGAATACAACCGCACGTACCCGGGCACGTATCACTGGCGCTGCAATCCGCAATGCTATGGATGCCCGGGCGATGACCCGAACAACCCGCATGCGCCCAACGGGGCTCCCGGATTCCCCGGGAGCGACCCCAACAACCCGCATTCACCTCATGGAGGCCCGGGCGGTGACGCAGCTCCCGGGAGCAATGGCAACGGTGGCAAGGGGGGAGACGGCGCTCCGGGCACGAAGGCTGATCCGATCATGGATACACCGGCCACAAAAGGCGGTGACGGCGGGGCGGGCGGAAATGGGAGCGGTACTGGTCGCGGTGGGGACGGTGGTAGCGGCGGACAAGGCGGCAACGGCGACCTTGACAGCCCTGGTGCTTCCGGAGGCGACGGAGGCAAAGGGGGAGAAGGAGGCGCAAACGGAGCTGGTGGGAACGGTGGCCGTGGCGGTCCTGGTGGGGAAGGTGGTGGTACTGCGATCGGCGGAGATGGCGGCAATGGTGGACACGCCGGCGATGGCAATCGGACCGGACGGGGAGGAAATGGCGGCGCAGGCGGACATGGGATCAACGGCGGCCATGGCGGACACGGTGGTGATGGCGGCAACGGCGGAACCGAAGGCCCCACAAACACACGAGGTAATGGAGGCAACGGAGGTGACGGCGGAGCTGGTGGGCCGTCCTATGGAAATCATCCAGGAGGTTCGGGCGGTGACGGCGGACACGGTGGAAACGGGCGGTCAGCCGGAGGCGGTGGAAACGGTGGTCACGGAGGTGGTGCCAACACACATCCCGATGGACAAGGCGGCAGCGGCGGGCAAGGTGGCGATGGAGGTGACGGAACCCAGAATGGCGGACGCGGTGGGACCGGCGGAAGAGGTGGCAGCAGCACCGGCAACGGCGGCGATGGGGGTAACGGGGGAGAAGGCGGCCATGGACAGCACACTGGCGGTGACGGGGGAAATGGCGCGAACGGTGGAAATGGCACCGACTCGGGCGGAGATGGCGGGCATGGCGGACGAGGAGGTGGCGGAAGTGTTCACAGTGGAAACGGCGGAAATGGGGGGAACGGTGGAACCAGCGGACCAGACGGCCAACCGGGTACCGGCGGCAACGGCGGCCCGAAAGGCAACGGGCCCGGTGGTCAGCCGGGGACACCCGGCAGCCCTTGAATGATGCCTCGCACATAACCCTGAGAGCATGAAGAACATGAGATCGCACGCTTCGTGACACCACTCGCCCCGGGCCTTGCTCGGGGCGTTTTCTTTCGTGCCGTCGCTCGCGTGCGGGAACTGTCCGCGACGGGGGGCGGAGAGTGGGCAGGGGGAACGCCGGGCCGACGCCCGGGGCGCGGTTCGGCTAGGCTTAGAGCCCGGCGAATCGAGCGGGCGGAGGGGTGTGTGTGACGGCTTTCGGCGCGGCCGCCGGGACCGGAGAGGTGCAGACCGATGAGCGTGAGCAGCGACACCCAGACCGACGCCTCGCACGTGGGGCACGTGGTTCTCCCGGGTGAGAAGAGCCAGGACCCCCACGCGACGCGCTGGGGCAAGTTCCTGCTGGCGACGATCAAGTTCGAGGCGTCGGACCTGATCATGAAGAGCGACCAGAAGCCGAAGATCCGGCTCAAGGGCTCGCTGAAGCCGCTGGACACCGAGGTGGTGACGGCTTCGGAGTTCCGGTCGATCGCCGAGCACATCCTGACACCCGAGCAGTTCGACGACCTGCACAAGTTCGGGTCGGTCGACTTCGCGTACGACTACGACGACGTGAACCGGTTCCGCGTGAACCTGTTCATGGCCAAGGGCAAGCTGAGCGTGGCGGCGCGGCGGATCACGGCGAACATCATGCCGTTCGAGAAGCTGCACCTCCCGCCGATCATGGCCGACATCGCGATGCAGCCGCAGGGCATCGTGCTGCTCTGCGGCGTGACGGGCTCTGGTAAGTCGACGACGATCGCGTCGATGCTCGACTACGTGAACGAGCGGAAGCCCGTCCACATCGTGACGATCGAGGACCCGATCGAGTACGTGTTCACGGACAAGAAGGCGACGATCAACCAGCGTGAGATCGGGATCGACTGCCTGGACTTCAAGGTCGCGCTCCGGGCGCTGGTGCGTGAGAACCCGGACATCGTGCTCGTGGGCGAGATGCGGGACAACGAGACGTTCGAGGCGGCGCTGCACGCGGCCGAGACGGGGCACCTGGTCTACGGGACGATCCACGCGTCGAGCACGACGCAGACGTTCAGCCGCATTTACGGGTTGTTCGAGCAGGAAGAGGTGGAGCAGGTCCGGCGGATCCTGGCGTACCAGATGCGTGCGTTTGTGTATCAGAAGCTGCTGCCGACGCTGCACGAGAACATCCACCGGATCCCGGCGCTGGAGATCCTGATCAACAACTCGATCGTGTCGAAGTTTGTGCTGGAGGAGCGCGAGGGCGAGCTCCGGGAGTATCTGAACACGATCGAGGCTCGCCAGGCTGGGAACAAGGACTTCAACCAGTCGCTGGTGGAGCTTGTGGAGCAGGAGTACATCCATATGCGTGTGGCGTTGGACGCGTCGCCGAACGTGGACGACCTGCAGATGCGTTTGAAGAAGCTGAAGTGATCGCCGTCGTCGCGCAGGGGCTGCGTGCCTTGGTGTCGTGTCGTCGGTTTGTGAGGCTCGCCGCCAGTGTGGGCGGGCCGGGGGTGCCGAGAACGTGATCGAGCAGACAGTGGCATCGTTGTGGTCGCCCGGGTCCGTCGTCGGTTTTTCGACGCTGGCGGCCGAGGGGTACGTGCTGGTCTCGTGGTGGAAGCCGTTCATACTGCTGCTGCCGCTCCTGGTGTGGGGGTACATCGTTTCGACGGTGTACGACAAGCACGCGGCCCGCTTCCACCTCCCGCGGGAGCAGTGGAACACGATGCACCTGTGCGTCGGGCTGGCGGGCGTGATCGTGCCGCTGCTGATCCCGATCGCCGCCTGGTGGGGCGTGATCGTGGCGCTGGCGGCGCAGGTGGCGATCCTGAGCGTGAGCATCTTCAGCTACCCGCTGGTGGCGAACAAGGACGAGCGCGTGCCGGAGCGGCACCGCGTCAAGTTCAGCCTGGCCGAGGCGCTGGCGGCGCGCCGGGCCAAGTCGGCGGCTGCCAAGAAAGACGCCCAGACCAGCGAGCTCGACATCACGGACGCGGACAAGATGCGCCTGCCCCCGCCGGAGCGTGAGACGCCGGAGTTTGACCTCCGCGTCGCGGCCGAGCGCGTGGTGCTGCGGGGCAAGGAGCTCCGGGCGAGCCAGGTGGATGTCCTCCCGGCGAAGGACGGGTCGTACGTGCCGAGCTACCTGATCGACGGCGTGCGTCAGAACGGCGAGGCGATGCCGGCGCAGCAGGCCGTCCCGATCATCGACTTCTGGAAGCGGGTCGCGGGGATGGACACGCAGGAGCGTCGCAAGCGCCAGAGCGGGTCGTTCAAGGTCCGTCGCGACACGGACACGACCGACGTCTACGCGAGCAGCAGCGGGACGCAGGGCGGCATGCGCCTGACGATGCAGTTCGACCAGGCGAAGGCGGTCCGAAAGCCGATCGAAGATCTTGGCCTGCTCGATCCGCAGCTCGACGCGGTGCGGGGGCTGGTCGCCGAGCCCGGCGGCGTGGTGCTGCTGGCGGCAACGCCCGACCAGGGCTCGACGACGACGGTCTACGCGATCACCAAGCTGCACGACGCGTACACGTCCAACGTGCAGACGGTGGAGCCGGAGCGGACCGAGTCGATGCTCGAGGGCGTGCGTCAGAACGTCATCGACCCGCTGAACCCGGACCAGGACTTCGCGAAGACGGTGCGTTCGATCCTGCGCCGCGACCCGGACGTGGTCTCGGTCGCGGCCGTGCCGGACGCCGAGACGGCGCGGGAGATCGCCTCGGGCGACCTGGCCCGCTCACGGGTCTACGTCGCGCTCCGGGCGGACTCGGCGCTCGCGGCGATCCAGCTCTGGGTCAAGAGCGTGGGCGACGCCGAGAAGGCGAGCGCGCACCTCAAGGGCGTGATCGCGCAGCGTCTGGTGCGTCGCCTGTGCGTCAACTGTCGCCAGCCGTACCAGCCCAGCCCGGACATGCTGAAGAAGCTCGGGTTGCCCGTCGACCGGGTGAAGCAGCTCTTCAAGAAGGGCGGGCAGGTGATGATCAAGAACAAGCCGGAGATCTGCCCGGTCTGCAACGGCGTGGGGTACATCGGGCAGGCCGGCGCGTTCGAGGTCTTCCCGCTGGGCGACGCCGAGCGGAAGCTGATCCGCGCGGGCGACCTGAGCGGTCTGAAGGCGGAGCTCCGCAAGCGCCAGCTCCCGACGATCCAGCAGGCGGCGTTGCGCCTGGCGGTCGAGGGTGTGACGAGCGTGGAAGAGGTCGGGCGTGCGACGGCCCCGCCGGCGCCCTCGGGGGGCGCCTCCCGCGGCAAGCCCCAGCCGCCGCCGATGCCCAAGGCCGCGACGCCCGCCAACTGATTCGATGACACGGGCCCCCGCGGGCGAGCCGCGTGCCCTGCCCGCCCCAACACGGGGCGGCCTGATGGAGACGGACGGATGATCCTGAATCTGATCGTGATCGGCGCGGTGCTGGGCATCGGGTACGTGTGGGTGACCCGGGGCTTTTTCAGTGCGCTGCTGCACCTGATCTGCGTGATCATCGGCGGCGCGATCGCGCTGGCGGTGTGGGAGCCGCTGGCGTACCTGATTGTCAACAACGTGCCCGAGAGCGGGTTCTTCACCTTCCTGGAAGGCGTCGCGTGGGGCGCGGCGTTGATCCTGCCGTTCGCGATCGCGACCGCGCTCCTGCGTCTGGCGGTCGACTCGGCGGTGCCGGCGAACGTCAAGGTGCCGGCGGTCGCCGATTACGTCGGGGGCGGGGTCTGCGGCGGGATCGCCGCGGTGCTGACCATGGGCATCGTCATCACCGGCGTCGGGCACACGCGGGTCGCGTCGGAGTTCTTCGGCTACAAGCCGCTGAGCACCACCGTCAGCGGGCTCACGCAGGAATCCAGCCTCTGGCTCCCGGTCGACCGGATCACCGGGGCCGTCTACGGGCACCTCTCGAGCGGCGTGTTCAGCACGACGCAGCCGCTGAGCACCTGGCACCCGGACTTCGCGACCGCGCCGGCCGCGATGCGCATGAGCCTGGGCGACGGGAAAGGCCGCAACGTCATGCCGCCGAGCGCGGTCCGCGTCATCTCGTCGTGGACGCTCGGCAAGGACGACGCGCAGACGACCCTCCGCGACCTGATGCGGGATGAGTGGAGCCCCGCGACGCAGAACCCGCAGCGCGTCAACGGCGAGCCCTTCAACCCGCAGAGTCATATCGTGGGGTACATGCTCCGCATCGGGCCGGAGGCGCGGGAGACCCGGGGCAACGTCGTCGTCAGCGAGGGGCAGATCCGCCTGGTGACGCGCAACCGGCGGACGGGCTCGAGCATGGCGGTGCACCCGATCGCGGCCGTCAGCCCGGCGGCGGGCGAGACCAACCCGCCCGTCTACGGCCGCTGGCGGTTCGACGGGAACTTCCACCTGACGAGCGTGGGCGGGGCCGCCGAGACGCTGATGGGCTTCGAGTTCGTGGTGGAGCCGGGGTACGAGCCGATCGGTCTGACGATCAAGAACACGCGGCTCCCGCTGCGCGGGCTCGAGCCGCTGGCGTTTACGAGCTATCAGGAGCGTGACCGCGCGATCCGGACGGGGGCGTTGCTCGCGGGGGCCGGCGAGGCCGGCGAGTTCGACGCCTCCGAGGCGAACCGCGTCTCGACCGGGACGCCGGGCGCTGGTGAGCAGGGGAGCGGTGTGGTGGTCGGGCGGACCCTGCCGAACCGCCTGGTGATCCAGCGCGGGACGCACCGGAGCCTGGAGATCGACGGGAACGAGATCATCCGCGGCGTGCAGGCGTTCAACCCGAACGAGTTCCAGCGTGCCGCCAGCATCCCGATGAACCTCCAGATCCGCCAGTTCCGCACCACGCCGGACACGACGCTGGTGCAGGTCGACGTGAGCCTGCGTTCGCGTCAGAGCCTGCTGGGCCAGGCGGCGGCCGCGGCCGAGCGCGTCGTCCCGCCCGAGCTGATCGACACCAACGGGAACCGGTACCAGGCGATCGGGTACGTCTACCGCGACCAGTCGATCGTGCGCCTGCGGTACACGCCGGACCGCCCGATCCGCGGGCTGACCGAGCTCGAGGGCGACGGCGTCGGGCTCAGCCGCTCCGCGGCGGGCCAGGAGCTCACGCTGATCTTCCTGGTCAGCACCGGCGTCAACGTCGAGCGCTTCGTGATCGGCAACACCGTGATCGCCGAGTACGAGCCGCCGATCGACGCCAGCGGGCGACGCTGAGCCACGACCGCGGCGCACGCCGCGATCGCAACGACCCATGAAAAACGGGCGGCCCCGCGGGGTCGCCCGTTTTGTGTCATGCTTTGAACCAACACCCGGGATTCAGAGCTCGTCTTCCGGACGGCTGCGGGCGGCCGGGGCCTGCGGCGCGCCGGCGGCTGCGGGCTCGGCGCCGGCTTCGGCGTTCCGGTCGCGACCGCGACGGCGCGACTTGTCGACCAGGTTGCCCTCGTTGTCGAACTCCATCTCCTCCCGCTCGTCCTCCTGGAGCGTGCGGTCGGGGACGACGTGGATCTTGACCGTGCCCTCGAGGTCGTTGGCGAACTTCACCGTGACCTCGTACGCGTCGATCCGCTTGATGCTCCCCGGGAGGCGGACCTCGCGCGGGCGGACGGGGAAGCCGAGCTGGGTCAGCGCCTCGGCGATGTCGTTCTGCGTGACGCCGCCGTAGAGGATGCCCTGGTCGTTGCAGGCGCGCTGCATCGTGACGTCGAGCCCGTCGATCTTCTGGATTGCCTCTTCGCGCTTCTTGCGGAGAGCGGCGACTTCCTTCTCGGCGTCGGCCCGCTTGGCGGCGAGGCTCTGGATCAGGTCATCGCTCGGCTTGGTCGCCATCCCACGCGGGAGCAGGAAGTTGCGGGCGTAGCCCAGGCGGACGTTGACCACGTCGCCCACGATGCCGAGGTTGTCGACGTTCTCGGTCAGCAGCAGCTTGACGTTCTTGCGCACGTCGCTGTCCTTTCTCGCCGCGAGCCCGGAAGCCCGATCCGGCGGGGAAAGTTGAGGAGCCGAGCCCGAAACACGCCAACGCGGCGTGCGGGCGAAGCCCCAACGAGGGGTCCAGAGGATAGGCGGGCTCGGAGGAGGGGAAGGGAGGGAAGGAGCACTGACCTCTCAGAAGAGGTCAGTGGCACAAGGGGCACCAGGGGCGAGAAAACATGTGCCACTGACCTTGTCCGCAAGGTCAGTGCTCCGGGCCGCCCTCTGGACCCTCTCGATCCTCGTTGTGGGAGGGGCGGAGAGAGAGGAGCCGGGGAGCACTGACCTCTCAGAAGAGGTCAGTGGCACAGGGGCTCACGCCGGGCGTAGGGATCAGAACGGGATGTCGTCGTCGGCAAAGTCGTCGGCCGGGGCGGAGCGGGCGCCCGCGGGGGCGTCGTCCTCGTAGCGTTGCCCCCCACCGCCGCCGCCGCCTCGGCTTCCGCCGCGGTTGCCGCCGCCGCCACCCCCGCCGCCCTGCCCGCCGCCGGAGTCGACGAACTGGAAGCTCTCGACGACAACGCGGAGCTTGGACTGCTTGGTGCCGTCCTTGGACTCCCACTGATCGAGCTTGAGTCGTCCTTCGATGAAGACGGGGCGCCCCTTGGCGAGGTACTGGGCCATGACCTCGGCCGTGCGGCCCCAGGCCTCACAATCGACGAACGTGACCTCCTCGCGGCTCTCGCCGGAGGCGGTCTTGTACCGGCGGTTGACCGCCAGCCCGATGTTCGCCACCGCCTGGTTCCCGCCCGTGTGGCGGACCTCGACGTCCCGCGTCAGGTTGCCCATGAGCAGGACCTTGTTGTAGCTGCCGGCCATCTCGGTGCTCCCTTCCGGGCGGCGCGGGGAACCACGCCCCACGCCGCGTGCCTGAGTCTACACGCCCCCGACCGGGACGCCCGACGCCAGCCCGATCAGGCCTTGAGCTCGTCCGAGCCCTCGGCGACCTCGCCCGAAGCCTCGACCGGGGCCTCGCCCTCGTCCGGGGCTTCCTCGCTCTTGGGCTCGGGGGGCGCGCCGAGGCTGACGGTCTGGCGACCCTGCTCGGCTTCGCCCGCGCGGTCGGCGCGCATCTTGGCCTCGGCCTCCAGGTCGCGACGCCCGTCGGCCGCCTTCATCTGGTCGACCGACAGGTGGTCGGCCCGGAGGATCATCACGCGCATGATCCGCTCGGAGAGGTTCACGTCGCGGTCGATCGACTGCACGCGCGACGGCTCGATCGCGACGTAGCACAGGATGTACACGCCGCGCTTCTGCTTGTCGATGTCGTAGGCGAGGCGGCGCTCGTCCCACTTGCGCATCGCGAGGCGCTCGGCCCCGGCGCGCTCGAAGATGGTGTCGATGTGCTCGATGATCCCCGCCAGGTCCGTCGCCTCCTGCTGGCTGATCAGGAACATCACCTCATAGTTCACGGTCTTGGTCGCGGCCGGAGCTTCCGTCGTCATGGTCTTCCCTTACTTGCTTCCGCTCAAACACGGGCCCACAAGCCCGCGAGTGTGGTCAAAAAATCGCATCCATACCGAGGCGCACACGCGCCCCATCTGGCATTCCTTTTGTCTCAGCCCTCTCTGCCTCTGTCTCTGCTCTAGTGCCTAGTGCCTAGTGCCTCGTGCCTCGTGCCTCGTGCCTTCCGTCAACCTACACCCCCCACCCGGGGTCCGTCTCCGCGGGCCTGGCGTTCCAGCCCGACGGGCCCGACTGGGCCGCCCCGTTGAAGGCGTTCATCGCGGCATCGACGCCCTCGCTCGCGAACCGCTCGGCCGCGTCGGCCGCCCGGTCGAGCGCGGGGGCGAGCGCCCCCAGCTCCGCCTCCGTGAACTTGCCCAGGACCCAGTCGGCCCGCGCGATCGGCGCCGGCGGCTCCCCGATCCCCACCCGGAGCCTTGGGTACCGCTCCGATCCCAGCACGCGCTGGATGTCGCGCAGCCCGTTGTGCCCGCCCGCCCCGCCGGAGGCGCCGAGCTTGATCACGCCCGTCGGGAGCGCGACCTCGTCGACGATCACCAGCATCTGCGTCTGCGGGTCGAGCTTGTAGAACTGGCAGGCCTCCAGCACGCTCTTGCCCGAGAGGTTCATGTAGGTCGTGGGCTTGACGAGCAAGCACCGGCCCGCGCCGGGGAGCGGGGCCTCGACGACGCCGGCGTGGAAGCGCGAGCGGAGCGGCTCGCCCGGCGCGTGCCGAGCGATCAGCCGATCGATGACCATGAAGCCCGCGTTGTGGCGGGTCTCGTGGTACTCGCGTCCCGGGTTGCCGAGGCCGACGATGAGTCGCATGGGTGTTCACGCACGAGCCGCGGGGCTCAGGCCTCGTCCTTCTTTTTCTCGGTAATGACTTCCGGGGCGGCCTGGCCGTCGACGGTCGCCTCTTCGCCGGTCGATTCCTCGCCCTTGACGGTGACGGTCGCGACGATCGCGTCCGGGTCCGACACGAGCTTCATCGAATCGAGCGGGAGCTTGATCTGCGAGGCGTGCAGCGACTCGTGCGCGTCCAGGTCGCTCACGTCGACGTCGATCTCTTCGGGGATGTTGGTCACGGCGCACTCGATGGTGACCTGCGTCGTCGGGTGCATGAGCACCGCGCCGGCGGTCTTGAGGCCCTTGGGCGTACCGACGAGGTGGACGTGGACGTTGGTCTCGACGCGCTCGTTGAGGTTCACCAGCGCGAAGTCGGCGTGGATGATCTCGGTGCCGAGGTGGTCGAACTGGAGGTCCTTGACAAGCACGGTCTCCTTGCGACCGTCGAACTCGATGTTGAAGACCTTCTCGCCGCGCTCGATGTGCTGGACCGCCAGCTTGCGGTCGATCGCGACGGGGATCGGCGTCTCGCCGTGCCCGTAGACGATCGCCGGCAGACGCCCGCCGGCGCGGAGGCGCTGGGCGTAACGCGAGCCGAGGCGCTCGCGGCGCTCGGCGGTCAGGGTCGTGGTCTCGTGCTGCATGGTTCGCTTCCTTCTCTAGCCCGTCGGCGACGCTCGCCGGCGCGGTTGGTGCTTCAAAATCTCGATCCGATGGTGTTCTTCGATCTCTCGGTGGGACGGGCGTCCCGCCCGTCTCTTCCGCATCCCTCTCGTTTCTTGGCTACCGCTTTGTCCCCGCCGTCTCATGGAACAGCGCGCTCACCGACTGGTTGTGGTGGATCCGGTGGATCGCCTCGCCCAGCAGCTCGCCCACGCTCAGCTCCACGACCTTGTCCTGGATCGGCGCGTACCGATCGCCGCCGGGGATCGTGTCGGTCACGACCACGCGGCTGATCGGGCTGTCGGCCAGGCGCTGCATCGCCATCCCGACCAGCACCGGGTGCGTGGCGGCCGCGATCACGTCCGTCGCGCCCTTGTCCATCACAAGCCGCGCCGCCTCGCAGACCGTGCCGGCCGTCGAGATCATGTCGTCGAACATCAGGACCGTCTTCCCGCGCACGTCGCCGATCAGGTTCCCCGTCTCGACCGTATCGCCGGTGATCCGACGCTTGTTGATGATCGCCAGGTCCGCGCTCAGCAGGTTCGCCATCCCCTCGGCCACCTTCACGTTCCCCACGTCCGGGCTCACCAGGCAGAGGTCGCCCAACTCCTCGCGGATCGCGTGGAAGTGCTTCAGGAACACCGGCGTCGCCGAGAGGTGATCCATCGGGATGTCGAAGAACCCCTGGATCTGCGCCGCGTGCAGGTCGATCGCCAGCACGCGGTCGGCACGCGCGGCCGTGATCATGTTCGCGATCAGCTTCGCCGTGATCGGCACGCGCCCCTCGTCCTTGCGGTCCTGACGCCCGTACCCGAAGTAGGGCATCACGACCGTCACCCGGCGCGCGCTCGCGCGACGCAGGCAGTCGAGGAAGATCAACAATTCCATCACGTTGTCGTTCACCGGCGCGCACGTCGAGATCAGCACGAAGCAGTCGCGCCCGCGCACGTCCTCTTCGAGCTTGACGAACAGCTCGCCGTCCGGGAACTCCATCGTCTTCGCCGCGCCCAGGGGGAGGTCCAGGTGTGCGCACACGCGCTGCGCCAGGTGCTTGGCGTGACGCCCCGCGAAGACCTTCAGATCGTTCGCATCGCTCCGGCTCACGCGTCACCTCCCCCACCACCAGCCCCACCGCCGCCAGCACGCCGCGACCGGTAGATCCGGTCCACCTCGGCGAGCTGCTCCAGTGTGTTGATGCTCAGGATGTCCTCGGCCGGGACGGCGTCGATCACCTCCACGCGCCCGCCACCCGCCAGCAGGATCGCCGGCACATCCGTCACGTAATACTCGCCGGTCGTCTCGTTCTTGGTCACGCGTTCCAGAGCCTTGAACAGGCCCGCGACGCCGAAGATGTAGTAGCTCGGGTTCACCTCGCGGATCGCCAGCTCCTCCGGCGTCGCGTTCTTCTGCTCGACGATCCGCGCGAACCGCCCGTCTTCACCGCGCACCACGCGCCCGTACCCCGTCGGGTCGTCGAGACGCGCCGTCGCGAGCGTGCCCGCGGCCTGCGTGCTCCGATGAAGCTCCAGCAGCGTCCGCAGCGTCTCGGGCCGGATCAGCGGCCCGTCGCCGCAGAGCACGAACGCGTCCCCAGCGCCCCCGCTCGCCAGCTCGCGCTCGTACGCGCCGCGTGCGCACATGACGGCGTGCCCGGTACCGAGCTGCTCGTCCTGCACGGCATACTCCACCCGGTCGCCGTACCCCGCGCACGCCTCGCGCACCAGCTCCTGCTTGTACCCCACCACGACGACCACGCGCCCGCACCCGGCTTCGAGGCAGGCGTCGATCACAGCGCACACCATCGGGCGACCGCCCACGGGGTGGCAAACCTTCGGGAGGTCGGACTGCATCCGCGTGCCCTTGCCGGCGGCGAGGATGATCGCCGACAGCGGGCGGGCGGAACCGGTCTGTTCAGGCGTCGGCGTCATGCTCGTGTGCGCGAGCGATCGGGAGCAGGAGCCCTCGGCGTTCAAACGATCCGGCGACGCGAGCCGCGGACTCAGCAGGCGTGCGCCCCAGCCCGGCGAAGGGCGAGGGCAATAGCCCGACAAGGATTCGAACCCTGACCCCCAGTACCAAAAACTGGTGTGCTAGCCATTACACTATCGGGCCGAGGTCCGCCGCCGAGGGTTGCGGGTGCGTCATGCCCCGCGTGTCGGCGTTGTTCGCGTGGATCGTTCGATCGCCCGAGGCGTGTGTTGCCCGGGGATCGTGCGCTGCCTCCGTGTGCTGTGGGCCGCGCGGGTTTGAAGCCGCACGGTGCCGAACCGTCGATACCGAAGATCGCGGTCCGACGCCGACCGGGACAACCCCGGGTCCGCACGCGAAGGCCGCGGCTGAGCGAACGCCCCGTCCCGAATCGAGACGAACACGCACGCCTGGGCTGGACCCCCCTCCGCCGCTCGGAGGCAAGACCCATGCCGCGCCTCAGCCGGGAAGCTCTCGCTCCGCCGGCGTCCGTCGCGGACGGCCCAACTCGATGCCCGGAAGCATAGCCCGCCGCTTTTCAGAAGAACATGTGCCACTGACCTTGTCCGCAAGGTCAGTGCTCCAGGCCGCCCTCCTCGACCCTCGTTATGGGAGGAGCGGAGAAGCACAAGGCGGGGGAGCACTGACCTCTCAGAAGAGGTCAGTGGCACGGGGGGAGAAACACATGTGCCACTGACCTTGTCCGCAAGGTCAGTGCTCCGGGCCGCCCTCTTTGGGCTCTTTCCCGCTCGCTTCGAAGAGGAGCGTGAGAAAATGGGGAAGAGATGGGGAGCACTCACCTCTCGGAAGAGGTCAGTGGCACATCGAGTCTCACACCCCGTCCATGCCCGTCACCCGCCCAGCATCTTGCGGACCGTCTCCACCTGATCCCGGTTCACGGCGTGCGGCTCGCCGGGGTAGCGTTTGACCGTCACCTTCGCCCCCAGCCGCTCCAGCACGTCGGCCGTGGTTTCCACGCGGGACCAGGGGACGTGCGGGTCCGGGTCGTTGGCCCCCAGGAAGACGGGGGTGCCCTGGAGATCGCCCTGGAGGGCGTTGAAGTCGGTGCCTTCGGGGCCGATGAGCCCCCCGGTGAGGGCCGCGACGAGGGCGTAGCGCCTCGGGAAACGGGCGGCGTGGTCGCTCGCGACGCACGCGCCCTGGCTGAACCCGATCAGCACGACCCGCTCGCTCGGAACGCCCAGGGCGTCGAGCTGCCCGAGGATCGACTCCAGCACGGCGTGGACCGAGGCGATGCCTTCGCGGTTCGCCTCGCCGGGGGCCATGAAGGACTGGGGGTACCACGTGTGCCCGCTCGCCTGCGGGGCGAGGGCGGCGAGGGCGGGCAGGTCGAGGGCGCGGTGGAGGCTGAGCATGTCCTCGGCCCGCCCGCCGCGACCGTGGACCATCACCGCGACCCGCTCGGCCCGGTCGAGCCCGGGCCCGGCGTGGAGGACGGGCTGGCCGGCGTGCGGGCCGCCGGCGGGGGTGGTGTCGATGGTGTGCGCCATGACGGGACGGTATCCGGGATCGGGAGAGGAGAGGGAGGAGAGGTGGAAGACGGGGGAGCACTGACCTCTCGGAAGAGGTCAGTGGCACAGGAGCATCCAAAGAGGGGCGAGTCAGCGGGTCGGGGCTTCGAGGGGGAGGGTCTCGGCGATGTTCTCGACCACGCGGTCGGCGGTCAGGCCCTCGGCTTCGCCCTCGAAATTCAGCAGCACACGGTGGCGCAGGGCCGGGAGGGCGACGGCTTTCAGATCATCGATGCTGACGGCCGGGCGGTTGTCCAGGAGCGCGCGCACTTTCCCCGCCAGCACCAGCGCCTGAGCCGCACGAGGGCTCGCGCCGACGCGGACGTACTCGTTGACCATCGGCGTCGCGAACTCGCCCCCGCCGAACGGGCCCTTGGGGTGCGTCGCGAGGACCATCCGGACGGCGTAGTCCTGCACGTGCGGCGCGATCGCGACGCGCCGGACCAGTTTCTGGTGCCCGATCAGCGTCTCCGTATCGAGCACGGGCGTGACCACCGGCTCCACGCCCGCGGTGGTCCGGTTGAGGATCTCGCTGAGCTCGGCCCGGTTCGAGTACCCCACCGTCAGCTTGAACAGGAAGCGGTCGAGCTGGGCCTCGGGGAGGGGGTAGGTGCCCTCCTGCTCGATGGGGTTCTGCGTCGCCATGACGAAGAAGGGCCTCGGGAGCTCGTGCGTCGCGCCCGCGACGGTGACACTTCGCTCCTGCATCGCTTCGAGCAGGGCGGACTGGGTCTTGGGCGTGGCGCGGTTGATCTCGTCGGCGAGCACGATCTGGGCAAAAACCGGCCCCGGCTGGAAGCGGAACTCGCGCGCGACGCGCCCGCCCTCGCCTTCGACCTCGTAGACGACGGTGGTGCCGGTGATGTCGGCGGGCATCAGGTCCGGCGTGAACTGGACGCGCCCGAAGTCCAGGTGCAACGCCTGCGCGAGCGTGCGCACGAGGAGGGTCTTGCCGATGCCGGGGACGCCTTCGAGCAAAGCGTGCCCGTTGGCGAAGAGGCAGGTGAGCACGCCGTCGATGATGTCCTGGTTCCCGACGACGACGGCGCCGATCTGGGTGCGGACGGCGTGGTAGTCGTCCCGGAACCGCGCGGCGGCGGCCTGTACGTCTTGGGCGGTTTCGGGTTGTGTCTGAGGTTCCGAGTCGCTCATCGCGTCCTTTGCGGGGGTCGGCGGGTGGCTCGGGGTGATGGAAAGGCCGCGGTGGGATTCGAACCCACGAATGACGGATTTGCAATCCGTTCCCTTAGTCCACTTGGGTACGCGGCCGGATTCGTCCCCCGTCACCGGCGGGTTTCGCTGGCGTGCGGGATGCGGACGCTACGATCATTTGAGGTCGGCGTCAACAGGACCGCCCGCCCGCCCGGGGTCGCCCGGCGGGCCGCGCACGGAGAGCGCCATGCTCGGACCGCACCATCCCGCCCCGCTGGCCCGCCTCGCGGCTTGCGGGCTCGCCCTGCTCGCCCTGCCCGCGCTCGCCCTCGACGACGGGCCCGACCCCGCCCAGGACCCCGTTCTCGGGGAGGAACGGGTCGACGAGATCCGGATCGAGCTCGAACGTCGGAGCCTGCCGGCGGGCGAGGTCCCCCCCACGCCCCGCCCGGGCGTCGCGCCCCGTCCGCGGATGCGGGCCGACCTGAGCGAGATCCCGGGGCTGGAGGAGACCCTGGGCGTCCCGCGCGGGCGCCTGCTCCCGGAGGCGACGTTCCTCGTTCGGCGTCAAGGGACCCTGCTCAAGGCGCCCAGCGGTGAGCGGGTCTTTGTGTTCCTGGATCAGATCGAGGACCGCCCGGGGCAGTCGGTGCCGCTGCGCCCGATGGTGCTGATCCCCTGCGCGACGCTGGAGCGGATGGAGCGGTTCGCAACCGGGGACGCGGGGCTGGAGTACTTCACCGTTTCCGGGGAGGTGTTTCAGTACCGGGGTCGGAACTACCTGCTGCCGACGGCGTTCAGCGCGAGCCCGCTGGAAGAGGCGATGGGCGAGATCGGGGCGCGTCGGGAGAGCGGGCGGGCCCCCGGGACGCCGCCGACCGAGGGCGAGCCCGTGCCCCCGTCTCCGGAGCCGGACCCGGACGTGCAGGCGCTGATCCGCGACCTGGAAGCGCGTCGCGAGACGGCCCGCGGGCTGAGCGTCGAGGCGATCGAAGAAGAAGCTCGCCAGCTCGGGGAGCGTGGTCGGGCGGCGGTCGCGGCCGAGCTCGGGTGGAGCGAGGGGGACACGCTGCTCCGTCGTCGCGGTCGCCTGACGCGACTGGGCGGCGGGGAGTGGGCGTTTGTGACCGATTCGAGCGCGCGCGGGACGCGGACGGAGGCCCCGCTGATCCTGACGCCTTCGCTGGCGTTGTTGCGTCTGGAGGCGTTGGGTGCTCGAACGGGGGAATCGTTGTCGATCGAGTTGTCGGGCCGGGTGCTGACGTACCGGACGCGGGCGTACGTGGTCCCGACGTTGTTTGTGATCCGCCCCGGGTCGGAGCTGGGGCCGTTGCAGTAGCGCCGCGTCCGGGTCGGGGGCGCCCGGTCTGGTCGCGGGGCGTGGCTGGGAGGCGTGGATGCGTCGGATGATGATCTGGGCGTGGTGTGCGGGCGTTTCGGTGCTGGCGTCGGGCGTGGCGTGGGGGCAGGCGACGCCGCGGAACGTCGAGGGCGGGCTGCGGACGGGTTGGACGGCTTCCAACTTCGATGGGTGGTCGCTGCAGGAGCGGATGTCGCACCACGGCGTCGCGGGGCTCCAGATCGCGGTGATCGAGAACGGTCAGCTCGCGTGGACGCGGGCGTACGGGCTGGCGGATCGGGAGCGCGAGGTCGCGGCCGACACCGGGACGCTGTTCCAACTCGGCCAGCTCAGCATGCCGCTGGCGGCGGTGCTGGCGCACGACCTGCACGAGGCGGGCGTGCTGGACCTGGACGCGCCGGCGAACACGCAGTTCCGCGGGTGGCGGATCCGGACGGGGATCGGGGAGGCGTCGGACGACGTGACGCTGCGGAAGGTGCTGAGCCACACGGGGGGGCTGGACGAGGTGCGGTTCGGCGGCGCGTGGGGCGAGATGCTGGTGCCGCGTCTGATCGACAATCTGGAGGGCCGCCCGCCGGCGAACAACCCGCCGGTCCGCCAGGTGCGGGCGACCGGGGACTGGCGGTTTTCGGCGGGCGGGTACGCGGTGCTGCAGCGTGCGATCGACGATTCGGCGAGGGTCGCGTTCGAGCGCGTGCTGCGCGATCGTGTGCTGGATCCTTTGGGGATGTCGCGGACGACGCACTGGCTGGGCCCGACGCGGACCGCGCCCGCCGGGGGCGCGCGCGGGCACGTGGTCGGGGATACCGACGCCGAGGGGCTCGAGGGCGTGAACTGGTTCGAGGGTGACGCGCACGTGTACGCGGCTTCGGCGGCGATGGGCATGTGGTCGACCGCGGGCGAGTACGGCGCGTTCGGCGCGAGCCTGCTCCGCGCGATCGGCGGGCGCGAGGGCGAGGTGCTCGACCCGGACACCGCCCGGCGTCTGCTGGAGCCGGCGGCCCGCGACGTCGCCCCGCTCGACCCGCTCCGCCCCAGCGGCGAAGACTGGATCGTCGATTGGGGTGAGGGCTTCTCGATCGTCCGTCGCCCGGGGGCGGGCGAGGACGAAGTCTTCCTCGTGCATCGCGCGCAGACGCCGGGCTTTACGGGGCTGGTCGTGCTCTCGCCGGGCTCGCAGGGGGGCGTGGTGGTGCTGGCGAACCAGTTCGAGGCCGAGGGGCTGTTGTGGGAGGTGGCGTACTCGGTGGCTCGCGCGGGGGGTTGGCGCGGGTTCGAGCGTCCGGACGTGCAGGACGTCCACCTGTGGCTGCGCGATTTTGAGGAGGCCGAGTCGGTCTCGCTGGTGGGCTCGTTCAACGATTTTCGCGCGGGCGAGATCGTCTGCACGCAGTCGCTGGACGGGACGTGGCGGGTGACGGTCTCGCTCCCGCCGGGGACGTACCGGTACGGGTTTATGGTCGACGGCGAGTTCGTCGGGGACACGCGGAACCCGATCACGGAGCGCGGGCCGGACGGGACGGTGTATTCGCGGCTGGTGGTGCAGGCGTTCCGTGAGTTGGAGTGAGCGTTGCGGGTATGGGTCGGGAGCCGGAGCACTGACCTTGCGGACAAGGTCAGTGGCACGGGTGTGAGGCGGTTTTAGAGGCGGGTCGCGACGATTTCGTCGATCGTCGGGAGCCATCGTCGCGCGGTGGCGAGGTCGAATTTGTGCGGGAGCTCGCCGGCGGGGAGTGCGGCTTCGGCTTTATGTTCGAGGACGCAGGCGAGGACGGCTTCGACGACGCGGCTGGGGCTGACGGCGCCGCCGGACCAGTGGTCGTGGTCGGCCCAGTCGAGGCGGACCTCGTGCCGGGTCTGGGTGACGGTGGCGCGGTCGGGGCGTCCGGCGGGATCGCGGGCGACGTCGCTGATGCGGACCTGGTAGACCCAGCCGTGGGCGGTTTCGGTTTCCTGCTGGACCTCGACGTGGGGCATGCCCTCGGCTCCCTGCATCCGCGGGCCCGGGGGTCGGAGGCGTCCGGGAAACCCTCTGCCGAGCGGGCGGTAGATGACACCGCTAGCGTAGCACGGGGGGCGTCCCGGTCGTCCTCAGCCACCACGGACCCGCTCGCCCTTCGGGCGAGCGTCGGAGTTGTTCGCACCGATGTACATCTTCGAGATCATCCGCCTTGGGTTGAACGACCTGCGCTTGCACCTGTTGCGGAGCGTGCTGACGGCGCTGGGGATCATCCTCGGGGTGGCGGCGGTCATCACGATGGTGTCGATCGGTGAGGGTTCGAAGCTGGAGGCGCTGGCGACGATCGAGCGTCTGGGGGCTCGGAACACGATCCTCCGGAGCCAGAAGCCGCCGGAGTCGAGCCAGCAGCAGGGCGGGCAGCAGGCGGGTTGGCTGACCCGGTTCGGGATCACCCGGGACGACATGGCGCTGATCGAGGCGAACTTTCCCGATGCGACGTGGATCGTGCCGGTGAAGGCGGTCGGGGGCGAGATCCTGCGGGAGAACCGTCGCCAGGTGAGCCAGGCGTTCGGGACAACGCCGGAGTTCCCGCTGGTGAGCAGCGTGCGCGTGGAGCGGGGTCGGTACCTGACCAACGCGGACATGGAGAACCGCTCGGCGGTGCTGGTGATCGGCTCGGAAGTCGCGAAGGAGATGTTTCCTTTCGACGACCCGATCGGGCAGACGCTGCGGATCGACGAGCAGGCGTTGCAGATCGTCGGGGTGCTCGCCCCGGTGGGGCTGAGCGGGGGCTCGGGGGCGGCGCTGATCGGGCGGGACCTGAACCTGGACGTCCACATGCCGATCACGACGGCGCGGGCGATGTTCGGCGACCTGATCGCGCGCCGGTCGGCCGGGAGCTTTGAGGCGAACGAGGTCGAGATCTCCGAGATCTACCTGACCAGCCCGGACCGGGACCGGGTGCTGGTGGACGCGCAGCGTCTGCGACGCCTGATGTCGATCCGGAGCGCGGGGATGAGCGACCTGGGCGTGATCGTGCCCTACGAGCTGCTCGACAAGGCGCGCCGGGACGCGCTGACCTGGAACCTGGTGCTCGGGGCGATCGCGGGGATCAGCCTGCTGGTCGGCGGGATCGGGATCATGAACATCATGCTCGCGACCGTCACGGAGCGGACGCGGGAGATCGGCATCCGGCGAGCGCTCGGCGCGACACGGGGGAACATCACCGCCCAGTTCCTGGTCGAGACGGGCGTGCTGAGCGCGCTGGGCGGGCTGATCGGCGTGGCGCTGGGGATCGGGCTCAGCATCGCGATCGAGTTCGCTGTCCCGCTGCTGCCCGACGCCCCGGTGATCGGGCGGTTCTTCGATCGCGATGCGGCGTTGCCGACGGCGATCACGACGTGGTCGATCGCGCTCTCGTTCGGGGTGGCGACGCTGATCGGGCTGGTCTTCGGGATCTACCCCGCGATGCAGGCCGCCAAGCAGGACCCGATCGTCGCCCTGCGCCACGATTGAGCCCGCTCGGGCGGCGGCCCCGCGGAGCTCCTACCATGCGGACCACCCGTTTCCGTCTGGTTTTGGAGTTTCTCGCGATGAAAGCAACCGATCTCCGTCAGGGCCTCGGCGTCAAGATCGACGGCAAACTGGCCGTCGCCACCGGTGTCGAGCACCGCACCCCCGGCAACCTCCGGGCCTTCATCCAGCTCAAGTACCGCGAGATCGTCTCCGGGAAGACGCTCGAGAAGCGTCTGTCCTCCAGCGACGACATCGAGGTCGTCGAGCTCGACCGGCGGACCATGGAGTACCTCTACTCCGACAACAACGGCGCCGTCTTCATGGACAGCGAGAACTACGACCAGATCACCATCCCCGCTGAGGTCCTCGGCGACGCGCTGCTCTACCTCCGCCCCAACACCGAAGCCACGGTCCTCTGCAACGAGGGGAACCCGATCACGATCGAGCTTCCCTCGGCCGTCGAGCTGACGATCACCGACACGCCCCCGGGCATCAAGGGCGCGACCGCGACCAACCAGCTCAAGGAAGCGACGTGCGAGACGGGGCTCAAGACCCGCGTCCCGCCGTTCATCAACCCGGGCGAACTGGTCCGCATCTCAACGGCCGACGGGTCGTACATGGCCCGCGCCAAGGGCGACTGAGATTGCCCCGCCCGGGAGGGCGGCCTGCACTGCCCACACGAGTTCCCGACACGGGCCGCTCCACAGAGCGGCCCGTGTTGTTGACCCAGCCGCCCGCTGCCCGGGGGGCGGGGTGTGGGGTGTGGGCGACCGCATAAACCCCGCCTGAGCGTTGTTGGTACAACAATTCAGCGGCGGCCGCGCTGAGGGGGCTTTCGGTACGCCGGATCCGTTCGGAGGTTGCATGAAGGTCCGCGGGCGCACGATCGTGATCTGGCTGGTGGTGTTGTTCACGTTCGCCGGCGGGACGGCCGTCTGGTTGCGGTACGCCGGCGGTCTGCAACGCCTCCAGCTCATGACCACCGGGCTCGACGACTGGATCGGGCGTCAGATCGTCAACATCGCCAACGCGTATCTGGTCCCGCAGATCGCGTTTGAGCGTCTTGAGTACCGCGCCCCGGCGACCGTCGTGCTCACCGGCGTCACGTTCACCGCGCCCGACGGCACCCGCGTGTTCGACGTCGGCTCGCTCACGATCGAGCTGGCCGAGGTGCCCAGAATCGGGCGCCCCATCGCGATCGCTTCGCTCATCATCGAAGACGGCGAGGTGAATCTGATCCAGAACGAGGACGGCGACGGGTTCCGCGGGCTCCAGCCGCTGGTCAAAGGGCAACAGGAACGCGAGCGCGCCGCCGATTCGCCCGCGACCAACCTGAGCGACGTGCTCGAACTCCGCCAGGTCCGGATCATCAACGGCGGGCTCCGCCTGGATATGGGCCAGGGTGACCCGATGGTCCTGCGCGAGCTCGAGCTTGCGCTCGACATCCGCCCGCTGGAGAGCGAAGCCACCCGGACACGCGAGGCGGACGATGCGCCGACCAGCGGCGAGCGCCCGCGTCCGAGCGGGCCGGGGTGGTACGAGATGGCGCTGGACACGGGGCGTCCGCCGAACGCGGTGATCCAGGCGGACGCGCGGCTGAACATCGACACGTTCGAGGTGGACCTGGCGTCGTCGACGATCACGCTGGATGTGACCGAGCAGTCGATGGAGGCGCTGCCGCCGCAGATCCAGTCGATCCTGCGCGAGTATCAGGCTCGGGGGATGCTGCGGATCGAGGCGTCGGGGCGTGTGCCGTTGCAGGACCTGAACGCCGGCAGCGCGAAGACGACGGTGACGCTGAACAACTTCAACATCACGCAGGGCGAGTTCCGGCTGCCGATCGATCGGCTGAGCACGGAGGCCACGCTTGAGAGCGGGGTGGTGCGGATCGGGAGCGGGGTGATCCGCATGCTGGGCGGGTCGATCGCGTTCCGGGGTCGCTTGCCGCTGGAGGCGGACCAGCGGGCCGAGTTTGACTGGACGGCGAACCGGCTGGAACTGGAGAACCTGCTCGCCGCACGGACCGCGACGACAACGACACCGGCGAATCCGAACGCGACGGTCGAGGCGCCCGCGTCGCCGAACGCGACGGACGGCGGCTCATCCGCCGGTGAGACGCGGTCGCCCGCGCCGACGCGCTCACGACTCGCGGGACGGCTCGCGGGGGAGGGCGTCGCAACGGTCGACCCGCGAAAGATCCCGGACTCTCTCGCCGGAGACGGCGCGATCGAGATCAGCGACGGACGGTTGCTGATGATCCCGGGCCTGACCCAGCTCGCGCAGGTGATGAACGTCGGTCAGCGCCTGATCGGGGATACGAGCCGCAATCACCGCCTGGCGGCGCGGTTCGAACTGACGCCCGAGGGCGTCCGTGTCAATGAGAGCACGCTGATCACGAATGCGCTGGCCGCGCGCGCGACGGGGATGATCAGCTACGAGGGCGTGCTGGATATGTCGGCGAACGCCGGGCCTCTGGAGCGCGTGCAGGCGGCGCTCGGGCCGATCGGGGACGTCTTCGGGAGCATCACCGACCGGCTCGTGACGTACCGGATCCGCGGGCCGATGGGCGAGCCGAGCGTGAGCGTCGTCGCGGGGCGCGGCGACCAGCACCGCGCCGAGCGCGAGCGTCAGCGGACCGGGCAGCCAAGCCCCGAGCCGACCCCGGAACCGGCCCCCGAGCCACCATCGGAGCCCACGCCGGAAGCGGAACCCCCGGCGTCGGCTCCACCTTCACGCGGTGCAGAGCGATGATCCCCGGGCCGGACCTCATCCTGCTCGGGCTCCGCGGCTCCGGCAAGACGACCCTCGCCGCCCGGCTCGGGCGGGAGCTGTCGCGTCCTGTGATCGACCTGGACGAGCGTACGCCGGGGTATGCCGGGTGCGCGACGGTCGCCGAGACGTTCCAGCGTCTGGGCGAGCCGGGGTTTCGGGACGCCGAGGCCCGGGCGCTCGCCGACGTGCTCGACGCGCAGGACGCGGACGCGCCGCGGGTGATCGCGCTCGGCGGCGGCACGCCCACCGCGATCACGCTGGACGGGCGGCGGGCGGCCGACCTGCTCCGCGAGGCGCAGCAGGCGGGCCGGTGCGTGGTGGTCTACCTGCGCCTGACGCCGGGCGCGCTCCGGGCACGCCTGCACGGCTCGGACAACACGCACCGCCCGCCGCTGATCGCCGCGAGCGCGACGGAAGAGGTTGAAGCGGTGTTCCTGGCGCGCGATCCGCTATACCGGAATCTGGCGGGTGCCGTACTCGAGACGGACACGATGGACGAGCCGGCCGCCACGCGCGCGGTGATCGTGGCGCTGCACGATGTCTCGAATCGCCAAGCGTAAACGCGGGCGAGACCTTGCGGGCGTGTGCGCTACGGCAACGCGATCGTCACGCCGGAGCTGATGACGCTGTACGCCGCCCCGTTCGGCGAGCGATACTCCCCGGCGTACAGCCCGAAAACCAGGTGGTACCCGTCCCTGGAGGGGGTCGCTTCTCTGGACTCGGTCAGGATGACCGTTCGGCCGCCCACAGTCAGCGTCTGCTCGACGCCGCGGACGTGCGACATCGCTGCCGGACGGTTGCCGGCGTACGCGATGAACCAGACAGCGTCGCCCGGCGCGTGCTGCCCGGTCTGAAACGATCGGTTCAAGCTGGATCTTGCCGCGGCGTGCCCGGCGGGGGCGAGGACGGGCCCGAGCGTGCTTCGCGTGTGCGCGATCGAGCGTGCAAAGAGGGCGCGGGCAGGTTCTTCCTCGATCTCCGCGTTGACGAACAGGCCGGCGAGTCGCTGCATGTATCCGGTGTAGCGATCGGGGTCCCGCAGCCTGTCACCTGCGCAGGGGTTGCACCGCTCGGTGACGTAGCGGAAGATCGGCTCGCGGAACCCGCCACCGATTTCGCGTGTGCCGACCTGTCGGCGGGCAGTGATCTCGCCGGTGCCGCGGCAGGCCTGGCAGATCACGATGCGCCCGAGACTGCCGACCGCGCGCATCAGGTCGCGGGCGTCCGCCCCGCCGTCGGGCGTCACGCTGGGCAGCGGCGGCGGCGAGGGGATCGTGGGTGTCGGCTGGGGTGGTGATGGATGGATTGGGATCGTCTGGGTCGGCGTCGGCGGGCGAAACGCCGGGGGCCGCTCCTCATCTTCTTCCACCGTCGGGAGTCCTTGAGGCTGCGGCGCGTGACCCGGGCGCGCCACGGCTCGGAAGGTCACCGGCTCCGAGCGCTCCGCGGAGACCAAGGCTTGGACGTGTCGCGACTTGATCCCGAAGAACTGGCTCTCGCCGACGCGCCAGCGCCACGTGCTGACCGCGAGCACGCGTCCTTCCGCGTCGACCAGCGGGCCGCCGGAGTTGCCGGTGTTGATCGCGGCATCGGTCTGCAGCCACCTTGTGCCCTGCCCCAGCATCCCGAGCCCGGAGGAAACCCGCTTTAACTCGGCGTCGGAGCGGTACGCGTTGACGACGCCGCGGGTGATGGTGAAGCCCAGGCCCATCGGGAACCCACCCGCCCAGACCTCGTCGCCCTGGGCCGCCTCTCCCTCGCGCAGGCTCAGCCCGCGGATACGGACCAGCGCGCCCGCGTCCAGCGGGCGGAGCAGGGCGAGGTCTGTCCGCGACTCGATCGCCCAAAGCTCCACCGCGACCGGATGATCCAGCTCCGTAAAGAGCACACTGGCCCGCACGCCCCCGACGACAACGTGCAGGTTGGTCACGATGTACCCGGTCTCCGCGTGCAGGAACCCCGACCCAGTCGAGCGCTCGCGCCCGCTTTCATCAAAAACCTGAATGAGGCAGACCGAGTCGCGCATCGCTTCGACCGGGGGGGAGCCCGCGCGAACAGAGCCAAGGCCCGCGAACGCCGCACTGCGACTATCGAGCCCCGGCATCAGAGCCAGCAGCAACCAGACGGCCACGCCGGGCCACCATCCCACGGGCTTCGGATCGGGCATCGCATCCTCCCACAGGAGTATACGGATGCCGAACAATCATGCAACGAGGGGCTCATCCATTCGGCGGGATCGGGGGTTTCAACCCGCGTCGGCGCGTCGGACGGCTTCGCAGAAGGCCTCGATCCTGGACGGGTCCTTGACGCCCGGTTCGCGCTCCACGCCGCTCGAGACGTCGACGGCGTAGGGGCGGACGGCTCGGATCGCCTCGCCCACGTTCTCCGGGGTGAGGCCGCCGGCGAGGATCAGGCGGGAACTCAGGCCCGCGACCGCGTCCGCGACGGTCGCCCAGTCGAGCGGCTCGCCGGAGCCGGGGGTGGCGCCATCGATGAGCACGGCTTCCACGTCCGGCATCGCGCTCCAACGCTCGACTTCGCCGCGCAGCCACGAGCCGCCTTTGGCCGGATCGAACCGCACGGCCTTGATCGCGGGCCCGCACGCCTCGACCGTCTTGGCGTCCTCGTCCCCGTGAAGCTGCGTGTGCACCGTGGGGCAACGCTGCTCGAGCTCGCTGAAGGCGTTCACATCGGTCACGGCGTAGACGCCGACCGACGCGACGAACGGGGGGAGCGAGGCCATCACTTCGAACGCCTCGTCGGGGTCGATGAAGCGTTTGCTCCCGCGGACGAAGACGAAACCAACGGCGTCGGCGCCGGCGTCGCCGGCCGCGCCGGCGGTCTCGGCGTCGCGCACGCCGCAGATCTTGATCCGTGTCCGCCCCGTTCGATCACCGCCCATGGCGTCACCCGCTTTCTGTCGCTGTTTGGAGAGCGCGGGATGTTAAGTGGGTCGGCGTGGGGCGTGCCGGGGCGCGCGATGAAAAAGACGCGGCCGCCCTGGGATAGGGGCGGCCGCGAGGCGCAACACGAGTTGACAAGACTCAAGACATGACGAAGGCGTCGTCTCAGCGACGGCGCCGGGCGGCGAAGAGGCCGCCGGTGAGGAGCATCGCCATCCCACTGGGTGCGGGGACGACGACGTACTCAAGGAGGAAGGTGCCCTGGACGATGCCGAGGCCGGTGCCGCTGTTGTTCAGGGCGACGCCGAGGCTGCCGGTCCAGTACCCGTCGCCGTCGACGGGGACGATGCTGAGGATGTCAAAAAACCCGCCGAGGGGGAGGTTGCCGGCGGCATTGAAGAGGTACCAGCGGGCGCTGGTGATGATGACGGGGTTGTCGTTGATCAGGGGCGAGCCGCCGGCGTTCACGCCCATGAACTGGCCCGCGCGGGTGGCGGGGAGCCCGCCGAGGTTGAACCCGCCGGGGAAGAGGTTGGACCCGAGCAGGTCGAGCTGGAGGACACCGGTCTGTCCGAACGAAGAGGGGTTGGGGACGTCGGTGGAGAACGCCTCGCTGGCGGTGACGTTGCCGCCGCCGAGGCTCGGGCCGATGATCTGATCCACGAAATTGAACGTGGTGGCGGTGAGCCCGGTGCCCGCGATCGCGAGCCCGGCGGCGCTGCCGATCGCCGGCACGTGCAGGTACTGATCGCCCGCGAACGCCTTGGTGACGTTGGCGAAAACGGGGTCTTGGCTGATATCAATCAGCTCCACGCCCTGCACCGCCGAGGCCTGGATCGACCGGGCGTCGATCACGTTCGCCTGAGCCGCACCGGCCGCGCACGCGGCGACCGCCAAAACAGTGACGCGCTTCATCTCGTCTCATCCTTTGTGCGTGATCCGAACGACGCCCTTCGCCTGATCAGTACGCGAAAGGCCCTGCCTCTCCACCCGGACACGCGCCGGGCATGGAGCGAACAACAAGCCGGATCACCGCTCGGCCTTAAAACGCCGAGACAGTGGCACCCCCCCCCGGATCCAGCTGTACTGAGACATCCAAAAAGTCTCGATCACGCCGAAAACGGTGGAAAGCAACCGAATGCTACCACCCCATTCGCGGCCCGCAAGACCCAAAAACCGAAAATGCACAAAAAATCTTCGGGGTGGACTGGCTCCGATAATGAATCACTCTTTGTTCGGGTGTTATCGCGACCCAAATGCCCTAAAATCATGCCGAGCCGCGGGTTCTCAGACGATCGCCACCGAGCCCACCCCGGCTGCTGGGGCAGGAGCGGGATCAGGGCCGGAGGAAGGCGAGAGCGAGGGTCGATCGGGGTCTTCAGGCTCAGTGGCGTTCGTCGTCGGACTGGGGGGCGAGGTGCCACGCCTCGCTCGGCACGCCGTTGATCGTTATCCCGCCGAAGACGTTGTTTTTCGTCGCGGGGAGGAACGACTGCGGGAAGATCGGGGGTTGGTGGCTCGCCTTGTCGAGGGCTTCGACGTGCTCAGTGGCGAGCGTGACGTCCATCGCCGCGAGGTTCTTGTGGAGCTGGTCGAGCGTGCGGGCGCCGATGATGGTGCTCGCGACGGGTTTCTTTGCGAGGGTCCACGCCAGAGCGACGGCGGCCGGGGTGCTGCCGACGGTGCCCGAGACGCGCGTCAGCTCGTCGATGATGTTCAGCGCGCGTTCGTCGAGCTTGTTCGCGAGCCAGTCCTTGCGCTTCGCGTCGACGGATTCGAGGCTCTGGCCGCCGAGGTTGGCGCGCGTGTACTTGCCTGTGAGCAGCCCGCCCTTGAGCGGGCTCCAGGGCGTGACGCCCATGCCGAGCTCGTCGGCCATGGGGAGCAGCTCGTTCTCCGGGGTTCGTTCGATCAGGCTGTACTCGATCTGCAGCGCCACCGAGGGCGTCCACCCGCGGAACTGGGCGATCATCTGCGCTTGGGCGCACTTCCACGCGGGCGTGTCGCTGATGCCGAAGTAGCGGATCTTGCCGTCGCGGACCAAGTCGTCGATCGCGCGCATGGTCTCGTCAATGGGCGTGAGCGCGTCCCAGAAGTGCATCCAGTACAGGTCGATGTAGTCGGTCTGGAGCCGACGGAGGGACTGCTCGCAGGCGCTGACGATCGCTTTGCGGTGAGCCCCGCCGGCGTTGGGATCGCCGGGGTACATGTTGCCGAGGAACTTGGTGGCGACGACGAGGCGGTCGCGTTTGGCGTTGGTGGGCGTGTTGCTCTTGTGGGTGCGGAGGTAGTCGCCGAGGATCTTCTCGGAGTGCCCTTTGGTGTAGATGTTGGCGGTGTCGATGAAGTTCCCGCCGGCTTCGACATACGCGTCGAGCACGGCATGGGATTCTTCGACGCTGGAGCCGAAGCCCCAGTCCTCGCCGAAGGTCATCGTGCCGAGGCAGAGCGGGCTAACGCGGAGCCCGCTGCGCCCGAGGGTGACGTACCGGTCCAGCTTGGTCATCTCGCGGATGCTCCCATCGCCCGCGTGCGCGGGTGTTGATCGCCCCTGGGTCAAGCGTAGGGAGCGACAGCAACCCGTGGCACGGGTTCAGGGCTGATCGAGTCGTTGCTCGATGCGGGCGAGGCTGTCCCGGATGTCGCGGAGGATGGCGGTCGTGTCGTCGCTCTCGCCGAGCGAGGACGAGGGGGCCGAGCGGGTGCGCCGCGGCTCATCGTTGCCGTCTTCCAGGCGGTCGCGTTGTTTCAGGACGGCGTTGCGGAAGCCCTTCGCGTCGCGGATGCCGACGAGAAAGACCAGGGCCGAGATGCCCGAGCTCTGTCCGGCCGTCTCGACCATGATCGCCTCGACGTTGCACATCCGCATGATCGGGCCCTGGCGGATCGCCAGGTCGGTGATCTTGTCGAGCGGGATGGTCTTCTCGACTTTGTTGAACACGCCGCGTTTGACCACGAGCGTGCGCTCGTACAGCGTGCATTGGATGTTGTCGTACTCGATCTTGCGGAGCAGGTACGTCAGCGGCACAAGGATCAGCAGCAGCGGGATGCCGATGATCGTGCACGACAGCGCGATCGTGGTCGAGATCACGTAGTACCGGACGGCGTCGTCGAACTCCGCCTCGCGCAAGACACGCTCTTCGCTCATGCCGATCCCCCCACTGGTGCTCGCCGCGCGGCTGGCGCGGGGCCGGAGTTGAGTTTACGGCCTGCCGTCGCGGGCCGCCTCGGCGAGCTTTCGCAGCTCGTCGAACGCCTGCATCGGGGTGATCTCGTCGAGCTTGAGCTCGCGGAGACGATCAATCGCGGGGTGCTGGAGGAACTCGGTGAACAGGCCGAGCTGGTCGGGCTCGCGTCGCTTGGTGCGTGCGGCGGGTGCGGGCACGGGCGGAGGATGGTCGGCGCCGGCGTGCTGGTGGTGGACGGCGAGCGCATCGAGGACTTGCTTGGCGCGGTCGGTGACGCTCCGCGGCACGCCGGCGAGTCGGGCGACGTGGATGCCGTAGGACTGGTCGGTCCGCCCGGGCAGGATGCGGTGGAGGAAGACGATCTCGCTGTGCGCGCCGTCGGGGTCGTGCTCGTCGGCGGCGCGGTCGACCTCGCGCACGGCGACGTGCAGGTTGCGCACGCGCCCGGGCAAGCGTTCTTCGAGCTCGGTCAGCTCGTGGTAGTGGGTCGCGAAGAGCGTCCGCGGCGGGTCGTCTCGGTCGGCGAGGTGCTCGGCGATCGCCCAGGCGAGGCTGAGCCCGTCGAGCGTGCTGGTGCCGCGCCCGATCTCGTCGAGCACGATGATCGAGCGCCCGGTCGCGTGGTTCAGGATGTTGGCGGTCTCGGTCATCTCGACCATGAAGGTCGACTGCCCGCGGTGCAGGGCGTCGTCGGCCCCGACGCGCGTGAAGACACGATCGGTCAGCCCGACCACCGCGTGGTCCGCGGGCACGAAGCTCCCCGCGTGCGCGAGAAGCACGAGCAGCGCCGTCTGACGGATGTACGTGCTCTTGCCGGCCATGTTGGGCCCGGTGATCAGCGCGACCGGGGCCTCGGGCGCGCCGTGCTCGTCGCTCGCGCCGAGCTCGGTGTCGTTGGGGACGAAGTTGTGCGCGAGCTTCTCGTCCAGCACGGGGTGGCGCCCGGCGCGGATGCGCAGCACCGGCTCGGCGACGACCTCGGGGCGCACCCACCCGCGCTTGGCGGCTTTGGTCGCGAGCGCGCCCAGCGCGTCGAGCTCCGCGGCGACCTCGCCGAAGTCCGTTGCCGGGCGCAGCTGCGCGCGCACGAGCTCGCACAGCTCGTCGAAGATCGCGCGCTCGCGCACCAAGGCCCGCTCGGTTGCGGTGGAGACCTTGTCTTCAAAGAGCTTGAGCTCGGGGGTGATGTACCGTTCGGCGTTTTTGAGCGTCTGCTTGCGGGTGAATGCCGCGGGGGCGCGCCGGGCCTGGGCCGCGGGGAGCTCGATGTAGTAGCCGAAGACTTTGTTGTACCCGACCTTGAGCGAGGGCAGGTCGTGCTCGGCGTGGAGGCGGGCCTGATAGTCGGCGAGCCACTGCCCGGCGTCGCGCTCGAGGGCGCGGGCCTCGTCAAGCTCCGGGTCGACGCCGTCGCGGACGAAGCCGCCGTCGCGCAGGTGGGCCGGCGGGTGGTCGGCGCAGGTGTCGGTGATGCGGGCGGCAAGGGGCGCGACGGTCTCGCGCACCGCTTCCAGCCGCTCGGCGTGCGTGCGCAGCGCGGGGGCGTCGCGGACGATCTTGAGCAAGGGCTCGACCCTGGCGAGGCTCGAGCCGAACGCCGCCAGGTCGCGCGGGCCCGCGCGGCCGAGCGCCAGGCGTGCCGCCAAGCGGGGCACGTCCTGCACGCCCGACAGCGCCTCGCTCAGCTCCTGCGCGGTCCTTCGGTCTTCGACCAGCGTCGCGACGGCGCCTTGGCGTGCGTGGATCGCTTCCACCGTCCCGAGCGGGCGCACGAGCCACTCGCGCAGGAGGCGCTTGCCCATCGGCGTGCGGCACAGCCCCGGCGCGAGAAACAGGCTCAGCAGCGACCCCTCGCGATCGCCCTCACCCCCCGCGCGGTCCCCGGCACGGATCGTCCGCTCGACTTCCAGGCTGCGAAGGCTGATCGCGTCAATCACACACGAGCCCGCGGCGGCGGCGCGGCGCGGGGGCGCGAGGTGGCTGAGCGTCACGCGCGGGAGCTCGACCGTCGCGTCGCCGACGGCGTCGGGGTTGGCGGCGTGGTCGAGGGAGACCGTCTGCGTTTCCTTGAGATAGCGGAGCGCGGCGCCGAGCGGGGCGATGCACCCGTCCTCGTCGCTCATCCCGAAGCCGGCGAGCGTGCGCACGCCGTACTGCTCACGGATCGCCTCCATCGCCTCGGCGGGGCGGAACTGCCAGCTCGGGCGCGGGGTGGCGCTCACGCCCAGACGCTCGACGAGCTCGCTGACCCAGCCCGGCCTGGCACCGTCGGCGGGCTCCGGGTAGAGCAACTCGCTCGCGCCACGCCGGGCGAGCTCGTCGGCGAGCGAGACCGGGCCGGCGGAGGCGAGCTCGCCGATCGAGACCGAGCCCGAGGCGAGCTCGACGCACGCCAGCGCGTGCCCCACACCGCCCGAGCCGAGCGGGCAGACTGCGACGATCGCGCTGGTCGCGTCGTCGGGCAGGAGCGCGTCGTCGGCGAGCGTGCCCTGGGTGACGACGCGCGTCACGGCCCGGGCGACCACGCCCTTGGCGTCCTTGGGGTCCTGCACCTGGTCGGCGACGGCGACGCGGTACCCGGCCGCGAGCGCGCGCCGGAGGTAGGTCTCGAGCTGGTGATACGGCGCGCCGGCCATCGCCAGGTCGTTCTGGCGTTTGGTGAGGGTGAGCCCGAGGACGCGGGAGGCGGTCTTGGCGTCCTCGCCGAAGAGCTCGTAGAAGTCGCCCATACGGAAGAACAGCAGCGCGTCGGGGTGCCTCGCCTTGAACGCGAAGTACTGGCGCATCGCCGGGGTTTGTTTCGGGTCGCCCGCCATGGAGGCGCGAGCATAGGACGACGGGCGCGGCCGAGCGTTGGAGCCCGGCCGCGCCCGCCCGAGGACGCTTGCACGTGTCGACCGGGCCTCAGGCGGCCCGGGAGGGTCGGTCGTCTCGGTCCAGCAACACCCGGCAGGTTTCCAGGAGCGCGGGCACGTCGATCGGCTTCGCGCCGTACTCGTTGCACCCCGCCTCCAGGCAGCGCAGGCGGTCTTCCTGCATCGCGTTGGCGGTGAGCGCGAAGATGGGGCCTTGCCAGCCGGCCTCTCGGAGCTCACGGGCCGCGGCGTAGCCGTCCAGCTCCGGCATCTGCATGTCGAGGATGACCAGGTCGTAGCCCTCACGGCTCGCATGGGCCGCCAGGACACGGTCGACGGCCTGTCGCCCGTTGGTCGCCTCGTCGACCCGGAAGCCCGCCTTGCGGAGGTGGTGCCCGATGAGGCGTCGGTTGTCCTCGCCGTCGTCGGCCAGGAGCACGCGAGCGCCCATGGGCGATGCATGGTCGATGGGCGTGTCGCTCTCCGCCGGGCCCGTGTCTTCGAACTCGCCCGCGGCGAGCGGGGCCGCGATGCGGACGGTGAAGCGGCTGCCTCGCCCCGGTGTGCTGGTGACCGTCAGCGAGCCACCCAGGAGTTCGGCGAGGTTACGGCTGATCGAGAGGCCGAGCCCCGTGCCACCGAAGCGACGCGTGGTCGTCGAGTCGGCCTGGCGGAACGGCTCGAAGACCGCGTCGAGCCGGTCGGATTGGATCCCGATCCCGGTGTCTTCGACCTCGGCGATCAGCACCGGCTCCGGGGACGCCTCGTAGCGGGCTCGGATCACGATCGATCCGGACTCGGTGAACTTCACCGCGTTGCCGACGAGGTTGGTCAGGATCTGGCGCACCCGCGTGGGGTCGGTCATGACGGCGGCGGGGAGCGACGCGTCGGGCTCGACGCGCAGCTCCAGGCCCTTGCTCTCGGCCCGGTGCCGAAGCATGCTGTCCACGTCTTCAAGCAGACGACGCGGGCTCGACGCGCGGTGCTCGATCTCGATCCGGTTCGCCTCGATCTTGGACAGGTCCAGGATGTCGTTGATCACCTCGATCAGGTGCTCGCCGTTGCGGCAGATCGTCTCGGCGTGCTCGGCGCATTCGGCCTCGCTCTGATCCCCCGAACGCAGCAGCTCGGCAAAGCCCAGGATCGCCGTCATCGGCGTCCGGATCTCGTGGCTCATCCCCGCGATGAAGTCGCTCTTGGCGCGGTTCGCGGCCTCGGCGGCCGCCTTCGCTTCCTCGAGCTCGCCCGTCCGCACCGCGACCAGGCGCTCCAGCTCGGCCTTCTCCCGCGACAGGCTCTCGGCCAGCTCACGCTCCAGACGCTTGGCGCGGAGGCTCACCGCGAACCCGTCCAGGTTGAACGCGAATTTCCAGGACCAGATGTTCAGCAGGACCAGGAAAACCGCCAGCAAGCGGTAGGCCGGCCAGATGAACATCACGATCGACATCGCGTACCCGCAGACCGCGCACCACAAAAAGACCTGCGCCAGGTCGTACATCTTGGTGTTGCGATCCGGAGGGGCCTCGGCGTAGTACGCGCGGCGCCAGAAGAGCACGATCTTCGCGTACGCTCCGATCACCCCCAGCGTAGCGACCACCAGCAGCGTCACCCAAGGCCAGTCCGTGCCGCCCTCGGCGGTCACGATGCAATGGGTCCGCGGCAGGTAGTTGCCGAAGTTGGTGAACACGTCGAAGTCGCGCAAGCTCAGCCCGCCCGGCCCGGGGCCACCCACCGCCGTCGTCGCGGACATGGAAGCCGGGGCACACACACCGGTTTCCACGCCCGCGACGGGCGGGACACCGGTGATCGGCACACCGGATTCGGGAGTCGAGCGACCGACGGATGACATGTAAAAAATTTCGGTTTATCCGCGCCCTGGGTTGACTCAAAGACCCGAGTTCATCACCGAGATCGGGGCGGGGCATCCACCCGTCATCAGACATCCCCCGGTGTGATGCCCCGATGCGGAACCCGAGACCGAAAACCCCCGTCACCCCCCCGGAACACGGAAACACACGCTCAGCGCCGCATCCGACCGAACCGCCTCCAACAAGCTCGGCGCGTCGTGGTCCACCCGCACCCCGAGCCTCGCGGCCTCCCCCAGCATCGAATCTCGCGAGCCGGGATCCACCACCAGCACGCCCCGGGCCCCGACCGCCGCCCCGGCCATCAGGTCCGTCAAGCTGTCGCCCACGATCGCCGAGCGGGCGAGGTCCACCCGCGGGTGCTCCCGCGCCGCCTGGAGCAGCATCCCCGGGGCGGGCTTGCGCATCGGCCCCTCCGCGTCCGGGCAGAGGTAGATCGCGTCGACGTCGGCCCCTCGGCGACGCAGCTCCGCCCGCATCCGCTCGTGGACCGCTTCCACGGCTTCCCGCGTCACGCGACCCAGCGCGATCCCGCGCTGGTTGGTCACCACGACCAAGAACAGCCCCGCCGCCCGCAGCCGCCCGATCGCCTCCTCGGCTCCGGGGAGGAACTCGAACTCGTCCCAGGACTTCACGTAGTCCCCCGGCAAGCGCCGGTTGATGACGCCGTCGCGATCGAGGAAGACGGTGGTGAGTTCGGGCGTGGTCACGGGTTTATGATTGCCCCTGATGCCGACGCGCGACGAGAACGGGCTGAGCGGATGGATCGAGGGCGAGCTGCGCGACGCGAGCGCGATGCTCGACGCCTGCCGCGCCGACGCCGACGGGCTCATCCGACTCGACGCCTTCGCCCGCCACCTCGCCGAGACGTTCCAACGCGGCGGGAAGGTCCTCGCCTGCGGCAACGGGGGCTCGGCCTGCGACGCGATGCACTTCTGCGAAGAGCTCACCGGGCGGTACCGATTCAACCGCCCGGCACTCCCCGCGATCGCCTGCGCCGACGCGAGCCACATCACTTGCGCCGCCAACGACTTCGGCTACGACGCCGTCTTTGCGCGATGGGTCGAGGCGCTCGCCCGCCCGGGCGATGCGCTCGTCGTGCTCTCCACGAGCGGGAACAGCCGCAACATCATCGCGGCCGTGGACGCCGCCGAGGCGCGAGGCGTCACCACCGCCGCCTTCCTCGGGCAAGGCGGCGGCGCCCTCCGCGGACGGTGCGACTACGAGTGGATCGTCCCCGCCCCCCACCACATTCCGGACGGCTCGGAGCGCAAAACCTTCTCCGACCGCATCCAGGAAGTCCACATGCTGCTGCTGCACGTGCTGGTCGGCGCGATCGAGCGTCACCGCTTCGGGGCGGACGGCGCGGAGCGCGACGCGGGGCACGTCGAGAGCCGCTGAGCGTGGATCGTGCCGCGTGTGCGCCGTCGGCGCGCGGGCAGCCCCGGATCACACAATGACCCGGGGCCAGCGCCCGCAATCGGGGGCAAAGGTTGGATCGGGCGAGCGTGCCGCCCTGTCAAAACCGGGTGCTTCCATCCCGCCCACGGCGCTCACCGCGGGCCGCACCGGCTTCGCCCATCCGAACCGCCCCGCCCGGCGTCTTCTTCCCGCATGAAACAGCAAAAAAATCGCGCCCAAAGGCCCGAGAAACCCCTGCGCGCCCCACTCGACCCCTCATTTCTGGACGCCCGACGCGATGCTCAGCCCGGATCGCGACCGGATCGACGCGGGGCACGCGTCTTGGGCTCGCGCGGCTCCCCCTCGTCCACGCCGTCGGCGGACTTGGGCCCCGGCGTCACCACGGCCGTGAACCCGACCCACGCCGTCCCCGGGCGACGCTTTTTCTCGTGCAAAAACTGATAGATGCCCTCGAGGCGTCGGTTGAGCTCGGCCAGTTCGTCGGGCAGGAGCCACGTGTTCCCGAACGCCGCGTGCGTGTCGCGCTCGAGGGTGGTGAGCTTCGCCTCGCCGCTCTCGACGCTGGCTCGGAAGAGTCGTTCGGTCTCGCGGAGCCCGCTGGCGAGGTTGTCGGCGATCGCGCGCCGCCGGGCCGTGCTCGGGTTGGCGGTGCAGGCGCGGAGGAACGTCCGCGGGGCGTGGTAGAGCGTCTCCTTGCGCCGCCCCTTGGGCACGACCGAGTGCGCCCGGATCAGCCCCACCTCCTCCAGGATCTTGACGTGCCGATACAGCGTCGTCGCCCGACGCCCCGTCTGCTCCGCGACCACCGCGACCGAGCACGGCCCCTCGGTCGCGATCACCTCAAACACCAGCCGACGAACCCCGGACCCCAGCGCCCGCAACTGCGGCAACGTCAACAGGTCGTCGGCATGGGGAACGTCATCGGCGGGAGGCATGGGGGCTCCGGCAGCGGCGAGAAACGAGCGAGCGGAAAAGAGGATACCGCACGATCGCTGCCAGTACGGGAGCGGAGCGTCAGCCTGAACGTCGAGGCGATGCCGGAGGATCATCTGTCAGCAAAGCAAAGGGATCAATGCAAGGACGAGGTAGACGCAGGAGCTGCAGCAGTCTTTGCAGCTTGCATATCGCATACCAAGGACTGTGGACCCATACTTGCTCTATGTGAAAATTCAATAAGGCAGAGTGCCGTTTTAGGTGTTTGATTATTAAAAATTTTACGATAACGTTCTAATGCATTATTTGCAATTCGTGCCCGCTCCGCTTCCGGCCGACCTGTAGGCTTCAATTGAATTTTTACTGTTTGAGTATCCGATTCAACATCAATGGGATCTGATTCTACCATGGATGAGTATTGGATATTTCCCTCGTGATTATGGTCCATATGCCAAATTCCAACTCGCAAATCCATAATCGGCTGACGGAAAAAATTGCCAAGCACTACCGAGACGCTTCCGCCTGGCTCTTCTTCGTACGTCTGACCTTTTGGAAAAGAAACAATCGCCGCATAAGCAGCCCATCGGCTAAGCTTCTGTTCCTGCACACTGGCTTCCATGGCTTCAGCAGACCTGCGAGCAGCGTGGGCATTTTGAAATGCTGCCGATGCCATATAAAGAGTCAATACCGAATAAATCACTGTGATCGGCACCAATAACCACGATGGCTTCTCCGGCAAATCGGTTATTAAAATATAGACTATCCAGACAATCATTCCCGCAAGAATTAATAGGAGTACGAGATCGCCCCACCATCGGCGGAGCCGTTGGCTGAGGGTAAAGCCTGGGGGACTAGCAGTATCTTGGGGCATGCTTTAAGCGTACTCGAACCCCAGAAGCTACGCCGCCCACAGCTCTGTGGTGAGTACACAAAATGGCGAATCTGCTGGCAGTATCCGCGCCGGCTATCGAGGGAAGCCAATTTAACTCGTACAACTGTACTCAGAAAAGCGAAAAAGCCCTGTCAATCAGGGCTTTTTCGTCAAAGTGGAGCGGAGGAGATTCGAACTCCCGACCTCATCATTGCGAACGATGCGCTCTACCAACTGAGCTACCGCCCCGATGTCGCCCGCCGCCCGGGGGATGCCCGTCGTCGGAGGCGGGGAGTCTAGGGCGGGTCCGGGCCGGAGCCAAGCCCGCGGGGCGTCCGGCACGTCGCGGCCGCCCTCCCTCGCCCCCACCACCCGCCCGCGGCTCGCCTTGGCCCGGACCGGGGCCGGACCCGGGGCCGGAACAGGCCTGACCGAACGCCGGGGGCCTCGCCGCCGGGGCCGGGGCGGGCGCGGATCCCCGGGCAAGGCTCTACCCCCGCGGGGGCGGATCGGCTAGGCTTATTGCGAGCGTATTCGCAGCTTGACCCCGCCCGCGCCCCGCCACGCCCCGCCTCCCCTCACGCCGAGCGGGCTCGGCACGGGAAAAGGGCGGGGCATCCCGGGGGCTGTTCGGAGCATGACACGATGAAGGCTTGGGTGTTGATCGCGGTGATCCTCGGGCTCGCGGTGGGCGGGCTGGCGGCGTACTGGACGCGGGACGCCGCCCCGTCGCCACGCGGCGAGGGGCTGCGGGCGGTCGTCTCGATCGCGCCGCTCAAGGGCCTGATCGAGCCGCTGCTCCCGGAAGGGTCCGAGGTCGTCGTCCTGATCCCCCCGGGGGTGACCGAGCACGGGTACGAGCTGCGTCCCGGCGACGCGGCGGCCCTGGCGCGGGCGGACGTGGTCGCGCTGGTGGGCCTGGGCCTGGAGCCGCGGATCGAGCAGGTGCTGGACCGCCAGCCGAACCCGTCGCGCCTGACGCTGGTGATGGGCGACATGCTGGGGATCGTGCAGGACGGCGAGGGGCACACGCACGACCACTCGGCCCACGCGCACGACTGCGGCCTGTGCGCCCACGGGACCGACCCGCACCTCTGGCTGGACCCGGTGCTGACGCGCCGGTTCGTGGAGCGTGCGGCCGGCGCGATGTCGGCCGAGCTCGTTAGCCGAGGGCGTCAGAGCGACGGCGCGGGCGTGCTCGAGCGCGGGCGAGCACTGGTGGCGCAGATCGACGCGGTGGACGCGTCGTACCGCGAGCGTCTGGCGCCGGCCGAGGGCGCGGCGATCGTGACCCACCACGCGGCCTGGGGTCGCCTGGCGGATCGGTACGGGCTGGTGCAGGCGGCGGTGGTGCGTCCGATCGAGAGCGCCGAGCCGACGCCGAGCGAGATCGCCGCGGCCGTGCGCGCGATCGAGGAGCGCGGCGCGAGGGTGCTGTTCATCGAGCCGCAGTTCTCGGATCGGGGCGCACGCCGGATCGCGGAACGGACGGGCATCACCGTCGGGCAGCTCGACCCGCTCGGGAGCGGGGACTGGTTCGCGATGATGCGCCGGAATCTGGACGAACTCGAGCGCCTGCTCGTGCCCGAAGGCAAACGGGCGGCCTCCATCGGCGGGGGCTCGTGAGCGACGCCCCAGGCGAGCACGCCCCCGCGCTCCGCTGCCGCGGCGTGTCTTACACCTACCCCGGCGAGGGCGACCGCCCCACCGTCGCGATCCAGCGCGTCTCGCTCGACGTGCGCCCGGGCGAGCGCCTCGGCATCCTCGGGCCCAACGGCGGGGGCAAGAGCACGCTCCTCAAGCTCATCCTCGGGCTCCTGCGCCCCAGCGAGGGCGAGATCGAGGTTTGCGGGCTCGCGCCCGAGCGGGCGCGCAGCCGGGGGCTCGTCGGGTACGTCCCCCAGCGGGCCGAGGCGGGGTTTGATTTTCCGCTCAGCGTGCGCCAGGTCGTGGAACAGGGCGTGAGCCGCGGCGTCGCCGGGTGGCGGCGTTTGCCGGCGCAGGCGCACGAGCGGATCGACGCGGCGCTGGAGCTGGTCGGGATGCGCGAGCTGGGCGAGCGGCCGATCGGCTCGCTCAGCGGCGGGCAACGCCAGCGGGTGATGATCGCGCGGGCGGTCGCGGGCGAGCCGAGGGTGCTGCTGCTCGACGAGCCGACGGTGGGCGTGGACGTCGAGGGTCAGCAGCGGTTCGGGGCGTTGCTGGAGCGCCTGAGCGAGCGGGGGCTGACGGTGGTCGTGGTGACGCACGACCTGCGGACTGTGGCGGCCGGGTGCGACCGCGTGGCGTGCCTGCGCCAGACGCTGCACGCGCACGTCGACCCGCAAGGCCTGACGCCGGAGGTGCTGGCGGAGGTCTTCGCGCACGACGTCGAAGCGGCGTTCGGGCGGGTGCATATCGAGGCGCACCGGGCCGAGGATTGCCCGGGCCCGCACGTCCACACCCAACCCCACTCGCACGCGCACGGGCCGCACGAGACCGACGGGAAGCCCCATGCGCACGATTGAGTACCTGACCGACCCGGTGCTGCGCGGGTTTTACTGGCCGGGCGTGGGCGTCGGGCTCGCGATCGCCGTCATGGCCGCCCCGCTCAGTGTGCTGGTCGTTCTCCGGCGCCTGGCGTTCATCGGGCAGGGCGTGAGCCACGCGGCGTTCGGCGGCGTCGGGCTCGCCCTCTTCCTCGCCACGCTCGGGCTCGGCGCGATCGCGGGCGAGCCGGGGCGCACCCTCGTCGTCGTCGCGTTCTGCATCGGCGCCGCACTGCTGATCTCCTGGCTCGGCGAGCGCGGGCGCGCGGCCCGCCCGGATACCGCGATCGGCATCGTCCTTGTCGGCGCGATGGCGATCGGGTTCATCCTCCACCGCGCGGCCGTCGAACGCACGCAGGCCCAGGGCCTCCCGCAGCCGCCCGGACTGGAGGACGTGCTCTTCGGCGCGGTGCTCGGCGTCGGGCCCGCGGACGCCGCCCTCGCCTGGCTCGCGACGCTCGGCGTGCTCGCGACGCTCGTTCTGATGCGCCGCCCGCTGATCTTCTGGGCGTTCGAACCGGCGGCGGCCGAGGCGTTCGGCGTCCGCGTCCCCGCGATCCGGAACAGCGTCATGGTGCTGCTCTCGATCACGATCGTCATCGGGATGCAGCTCGCCGGCGTCGTGCTCGCGACCGCGCTGCTCGTGCTCCCGGGGGCGATCGCGCTGCGCCTCAGCGCCCGCCTCTGGCCCGTGCTCGCCTGGGCGTTCGCCTCCGGGCTCGTGGGCGTTGCGGGGGGTCTGGTGCTGAGCTTCGAGCTCGACCAGCAGCCGGGGCCGATGATCGTGCTGACGCTCGCCGCGATGTTTGCCCTCGCGACCTTCGCCGGACGCCGAACAGGGCGTCGAGAAACCACGCCTGCGTAGGATTGGGGAAGGCACGAGAGTGCCATTAGGTTGTGTTTGACGCAGCGGTGGGACGGGCGTCTCGCCCGTCATGGAGCGTCCGAAGAGACGGGCCAGAAGCCCATCCCGCCAAGCTTCAGAAGACGGATTCGAGCCGTCGAACAGAACCTCGTGCCCAACGCCTCGTGCCTCCCGCCTTCCGCCTCCCCGGAGAGACCATGAAAGCCGAAACGATGCTGGCCGAGTTGAACCGCCTCCGCAAGGACCTCGACGAGGACCGCGGCGATATCGAGTGGCTGACGCTGCACCATGTCTTCTGCTTTGTCAGCTACAAGATGGGCGACTTCCAGAAGTACCTCGACGAGCAGGCCGCCAAGGGCGCGTTCGAGGATTTTGAGGACTGAGCCGCACGGCGTCGCGTGCGCCCGCCCGGGGCGACTCCCCCGGATGGGCGTGGGTGAGCCTGCGAGTGTGCAAAATTCTGCGTGGATGACGCATCTTTTGTTGTTGCGTGGTCGTATCCCTGTTCGATACAATGTGTATCGCGGGGAGCGTCCGGGCCGGGGCCGACGAAACACGTCGGTACAGCCGAGGGCCGAACCGCGACGACCGGGTTCGTGTGCACGCGACCCCGGGCGATGAGCCGTGTGCGACGGTACACGGGAACAACCCCCGGCGGCCCGGCAACAGGGCCGAGCGACGGCTGGGAAGGCCCTTGCGTAAGGAGGTGGTCCAGTGTCGAATCATGCCTGTACGAGAGGGCTGCGTGGCTGACGCAGCATGACGGTGCTGCCGTCGATGCAGCCCATGCAAACGGAGAAAGACTCCTACGGCCGCCGACGCCCAGCGTCGGCGGTTGTTTTTGGGGAAGGCATTAGGCACTAGAGCCGTGTTTGACGGATCGGTGGGACGGGCGCCAGAGCCCGTCAGGAGCGTCGGTAGAGACGGGCCAGAGGCCCATCGCACCAAGCTTCTGAAGACGGATTTGCTCCGTCAAGCTGCGCTTCAAGCCTCTCCCCTTGGCCGGCGCATACCTTTGCGCGTCGAGCGATGACCGGAGGTGTGCGCATGGGTGATGTGGTGGAAACCGGCGGGACGGCGGAGATGGCGCTCGTGCGAGAGGTCACCTTTGACCGCGTGCGACAAGCGGCCCAGCGCCTCGGCGGCGTCGCGCACCGCACGCCGGTGCTCACCAGCGCGACGGTCAACCGTTGCGTGGGGGCGGAGGTGTTTTTTAAGGGCGAGTGCTTCCAGCGTGTCGGGGCGTTCAAGTTCCGCGGGGCGTACAACGCGCTCTCGGCCCTCGACGCCGACGCCCGCGCCCGCGGCGTGCTGACCTACTCCTCGGGCAACCACGCGCAGGCCGTGGCGCTCGCGAGCCGCCTGCTCGGGATCCCGGCGGTGATCGTGATGCCGAGCGACGCGCCGCCGGTCAAGCTCGCGGCGACGCGCGGCTATCTCGAGGGCACGCCGGGCGAGGTCGTGATCTACAACCGCGCCGAGACGACGCGGGAAGAGCTGGGATCGGCGATCGCGTCCGAGCGCGGGCTCACGATCATCCCCCCCTACGACCACCCGGACGTGATCGCCGGGCAGGGCACGTGCGCGATGGAGCTGATCGAGCAGGTCGGCGAGCTCGACGCGTTGTACGTCTGCGTGGGCGGGGGCGGGCTGCTCGCGGGGTGCGCGACGGCCGCGAAGGCGATGCGCCCGGCGTGCGAGGTCATCGGGGCCGAGCCGGCGCTGGCCGACGACGCGGCCCGCAGCTTCGCGACCCGCACGCTGCACACCGTGCGCGACCCGGCGACCATCGCCGACGGCGCCCGCACGCCGAGCCTGGGGCGGTACACGTTCCCGGTCGTGCTCGAGCGGGTGGACCGGTTCGTGACCGTAAGCGAGGCGGAGATCGCCAGAGCCACGCTGTTTGTGATGGAGCGCCTGAAGGCGGTGGTCGAGCCGAGCGGGGCGCTGGGCGTGGCCGCCCTGTTCCGGGACGCCGCCCGCGACCCGGCGGCACTCCGCGGGCGGCGCGTCGGCGTCGTGCTCAGCGGAGGCAACTTGGACCTGGCGATCATCCCCGAGCTCCGTCGCCTCGCCGAGGGCTGAGCCTGGGGTCCGCACGCTGGCTTCGTCCTTCGTCGATGCGCCACGCGGCCGCGCCGGGATCGGCGCAGCAAAAACCCGCGCACGGGGCGCGGGCTCCACGGTCATCGATCACGCGTCGCACGGGGAGCTCATCCCCGGCGGAGCGGATTTAGAATTCGACCTTGTCGCGGCGGGTGACGGACTTGCGCGCGGCGCGACGGCGACGCTCGGAGGGCTTCTCGTAGAACTCCTTGCGCTTGATGTCCTTGGTCAGCCCTTCCTTCTCGCAGAGTTTCTTGAAGCGGCGCATCATCTGCTCGACGCTCTCACCGCCGCGGGCCTTGATCCGGATCGCCATGAACACTCCTCGCTCTGCCTGAAGGCCCGGCCCCGCCGGTCCATACCTGAAACATCGACGCAATGACCCGTCCGGCCCTCGGGCGGGGCGGGCTGCAAGTAAAGCCCCGCGGCCGCCCTGAATCAAGCCCCAGCGGACGAAGGCGACGCCCGGGCGAGCCCGGCGGCGGCTACCGTGATCGGCGTGCTCCTAGTCGACACCTACAACGTGCTCCACGTCACGGGCGTCCTCCCCCCGGAACTGGCTGGTCTGGAGCCGATGGGGCTTGCGGAGCTGATCGCCCGGAGCCGCTACCGCGCCCGGGAGGCTCGCCTGGTCTGCGACGGGGTGAAAGAGCGGGCGACGGCGGACGAGGACGCCGCGGGTGTTCCCGTCGACGCCCCCCGGCGACAGGTGACGGATCGGCTCCGGGGCAAGGGCGCCAAGGGCGGACGACGGGGCGGGGCGGGTGTCTCGGAGCCGGTCGCGGGCCCCGCCGCGGGCGGGCTGGGGCGGTGCGCGATCGTGTATGCGGGGGCGGGGCGGGAGGCCGACGACGAGATCGAGCGGATCCTCGCGGCTCACTCGGCGGCTCGGCGCGTGCTGGTGGTCTCCAGCGATCGGCGTCTGCGGCGTGCGGCGGGGCGAGCCGGGGCGGACTGGATCGACGCCCCCCGCTTTCTCGCCCAGCTCGTCCACGACGCCGGGGCGGGACGCGGGGCGAGCCTGAGCGCGCGCCCGGCGTTCGCGGAGGAGGTCCCGCTGGACGGCGCGAGCGTCGGGCACTGGCTGCGGGAGTTCGGGCCCGGGGCGCAGGCGTTGATCGAGGCGGCCGGTCGCGAGCGGGCGGCCCGCGCGAGCCGCCCGCGAACGCCGACGCCCAAATCAAGCCCGCCGCCCCGGGCAACACCCCCGACGCGAGCGCCGAAGCGCGCGGGTTCGGGGCCGCCTCCCGAGCCCCCGCTCCCCCGCGGGCCCGCCCCGATCGACGAGGGCCTGCGCCGCCTGCTGGAAGAAGAATGGCGCGGCGCGGTCTCGCCGGACGATCTGGAGATGCAGTGATGGCTCGACGGCTTCGACCAACCCGGGCGATGAACCACGCGGCGGCGGTGCTGCTGCTCGCGATCGCGTGCGCCCTGCCCGCCTGCCAACGACCGACGATCCGCGAGCAGGGCGACGAGCGTTCGGTCTACGGCGTCTACGCGAACGGGACGCTCGCGTCGCAGCTCCCCATGACGGCCCGCGTGCCGGGGGCGATCGCGGCGGCGGAGGAGACGCTCCGGCGGCGCGGGTACACGATCACGCAGCGGGACGTCACCGACGAGCTCGGCGTGCTCCGGGCCGAGCCGCCGCACGCGGTGGTCCGCCGCCCGGTGACCGTCCGCGACCCGGTGACGGTGCGGGCGAAGCTGGAGTCGGGCGGGACGATGGTGACGGTGAAGGTGGGACGCTTCGGGAACGAGGCGGCAAGCCGGGCGATCCTGGATGAGACGCTGCGCCGGATCGGGCTGTAGAGCTTCGGGCGGCGGAGGTTACGAGATCGGGCGGGCGGGGTGATTGGGGAGCGGGCGGTCGTCCCGATCCGGCTGGGCGGCCCGCCAGAGGTGGGCGAGCACGAGCCAGGCGAGCGCGACGAGCGCGAGCTGGGACCAGATCCATCGCCACGCCTCGGGGCGGAAGGCGGCGACGCCCGAGCCCGCGGCCCGCGCCTCGCCCCACTGCATCAGGAGGAAGAAGACCACCGCCATCGCCGCCCACACGCCGAGCACGATCGCGACGCATCGCGTGCGGCGGCGGGGCGTCAGGCTCCAGAGCAGGAAGACGAAGAGGGCGACGACGGTCGCGTCGATCGCGAAAGCCGCGGTGAGGAAAAGCCACTCCGGGGCCGAGGTGATCGCGAGCCCGAGGCCGACGACGAGGCGGATCGCCCAGCGGAGAATCTGAGCCACGAGGAACGCGAGCGGGAGCGCGAAGACCCACTGGGCCCACATGGGCAGGCGGCTCCACGACACGGTGATCGGGTTTCGCGCGTCCGGCCCGCTCTCGAAGCGGTCTTCGGTGGTCGCGGCGTGGCGTGATGGTTCATGCATGAAAACACCCCTCTCGGCCAGTGTACCGGAGGGGTGCGTGTGTTCAAGAACGGGCTTTCGATCGGGAGAACGCCGGGATTACCGCTTGTCGATGGGCGTGTAGGCGACCTCGTGCGGGCCGACGTACTTGGCAGCAGGGCGGAAGAGGCGGTTGTCTTCGAGCTGCTCGAGGATGTGCCCGCACCACCCGCCGATGCGGCTCATCGCGAACATCGGCGTGAACAGGTCGAGCTTGAGCCCGATGCAGTGGTACGTGGTCGCGGAGTAGAAGTCGACGTTGGGGTAGATCCCCTTGCTCGCGACCTCGCGCTCCATGATCTCTTCGATGCGGTGGCTCTTGGCGTAGAGCTCGCTGTTGCCGGTGTCCTCAGCCAGCTGCTTGGCGAGCTTCTGGAGGTCAGTCGCGCGCGGGTCCTTCGCCTTATAGACGCGGTGCCCGAAGCCCATGATCTTGTCCTTGCGCTCGAGCTTGCCCATGACGTACGCCTCGGCCTCGTCGACCGAGCCGATCTCGTTGAGCATGACCATGACGCCCTCGTTGGCGCCGCCGTGGAGCGGTCCGCGGAGGCTGCCGATCGCGCCGGTCAGGGCCGAGTAGACGTCGCTGAGCGTGCTGATGATCACCTTGGCGGCGAAGGTCGAGTTGTTGAACCCATGGTCGGCGTGCAGGATCATGCAGATGTCGAACGCGCGGGCCATGGTCTCGGTCGGCTTCTCGCCGTTGAGCATGTAGAGGAAGTTCTGGGCGAAGCTCAGGCTGGTGTCGGGCTTGATGAAATCCAGCCCGCGCCGGTGCCGATCGAAGTAGGCGATGAGCGTCGGGGCGTGCCCGAGGATCGTGACGCTCTTGTGCCGGAGCACGTCGAGCTCGATGTTGTTGGGGTCCTTGTCGTCGAGGGCGAGGGCGCTGACAAGGGTGCGGAGGGCGTGCATCGGGTGGGCCTCTTTGGGGAGGGCCTTGATGCGATCGATCATGGTCTGGGGGAGGGTGTAGGCGGCCCGGAGCTCTTTGTTGAAGGCGTCGAGCTCGCTCCGGGTCGGGAGCCGCTTGTTCCAGAGGAGGAAGACGGTTTCCTCGAAGGTGCTCTTGCTGCTGAGCTCGCCGATGGGGATGCCGACATACTCGAGCACGCCCTTCTGCCCGTCGATGAAGGACATCTCGGTTTCGGCGGCCACGACGCCCTCGAGACCCTTGCTGTAGTCGCTCATGCATCCTCCGACGCTGTCTGGTGTTGGGGTGTCGCGGGCGGGCGGCGGTGTGCGCCGACCGGTCCGCGGGATCAGGACGGGACTATAGGGACCGAGCCCGGCGGGACGCGCACGCCGCACGTCCCAGGCCCGGCGTGCCCCCAGCGGAGCACCGCTCTTTCGCCGATTCAGGCCCATCGGATGAGCCGAGGGGCGAGGGCGGGGGCTCTGGCGGGGTCGGCGGCCCGCGCCCCGAACGGGGGCCATAGGATGCCGTCAGATGCTCCCCCTCCGCAGCGACCGAGCCCGATCGCGACCCCCCGTGGTCACGCCCCTGCTGATCGCCCTCACCCTGCTTTCCCAGATTTTCTATCTCGCCCTGGGCGAGCCGTACGAGAGCTGGCTGATCCTGAACACAGCGCGTCCCACGCTCTGGGGGTGGGTCGGGTACGCCTTCCTCCACGCGGGGATGCTGCACATTCTGGGAAACATGCTGTTTCTCTGGGTCTTCGGGCCGGACGTCGAGGACCGGTTCGGGCGGATCGGGTTTCTGCTGTTCTACCTGGTGTCCGCAGCCGTCGCGGGATGGGCGTTCGCGGCGTTCGACCAGGGCGGCCGCCTCGTGGGCGCGAGCGGCGCGGTCGCGGGGGTCACGGGCGCGTTCCTCGTGCTCTTCCCGCGCGTGCAGATCCGCATCCTGTTCCTGTTCATCATCATCGGGATCTTCTCGATCAAGGCCTGGTGGTTCATCGCGTTCAAGGTCGTCTACGACCTCATGGGCTTCAGCGTCGGACGCGGGAGCAACATCGCCTTCTCGGCCCACCTGGGCGGGTACGCGTTCGGGGCCGCGGTCGCGATGGCGCTGCTCGCGATGAAGATCGTCCCGAGGGAGCCCTACGACCTGCTCAGCCTGCTCAAGCACCGCTCGCGACGTCGCCAGTTTCAGGCGGCCGCGGGGATCGACACCGAGCGTCGTCGGCGGGTCGCGCCGGGCGCTTCACCCGCGGAGGACCGTCGCCCGCGCCCCAAGGCCGAGCCGAGCGAGCCGGACCCGAAGCTCACCGCCGCCCGGACGGCGGTCGCCGCGTCCGCCAGCGCGGGCGATTTCGAGCGAGCCGCGGACGCGTATCTCGAACTCCTCCGCGCCTTCGGCGCCACCCCCGGCGCGGTGACGATGTCCAAGGACGCGCAGCTCGGCATCGGCAACGCCCTGTTCCACCGGGGCGACCACGCGACCGCCGCCAAGGCCTACGAACGCTTCCTCGACGCCTACCCGCACGATTCGGAAACGCCGCGTGTCCGACTCCTGCTCGGCCTGCTCCTGGCGCGGTACCTCAACGACCCCGTCGCCGCCCGAGCCCAGCTCGTCCGCGCCAAAGAGTCCGCCCGCGACGCCGAAGACCGGCAGCTCGCCGAAACGCTGCTGACCGAGCTGGGATAACCGCGACCTCGTCACTTCAGGGCGCGCTTGCCGCGGCGCACACGCTCGGCGTTCATCTTCGACATCGCCGCCGGGTGGTCCGCGATCAGGCGTACGAGCTGCGTCTTGCTGACCACCAAACGCAGCGCCGCCGTCTCCACGTCCCACGACGCCGCCTCCAGCACGTCCATCGCCTCGGCCAGCATCGACGGGTAGTCCTTGTGCGACGGGCTGCACGAGATGCGACCCTTCCCACCACCCGCCTTGCCCGTCCGGCTCTTCCACAGCGCCGTGCGGCACTCGCCCAGCGGCACGCCCACGCGCACCTCCGTCGCCAAAGCCAGTCGAAGACGACGCAACGCCACGCGCTGGTTTTCCTGCGCGCTCCGGCGCTCGCCGGCCTGCGCGCTCACGCCGCTCTCGCGGTGCGTCAGCACCACCAGCGTCTGCACCTTGTTCCGGTGCTGACCGCCCGGGCCCCCGCTGCGTCCGCGCCCGAGGTCGCACAACGCCAGCAGCGCCTCGTCCGCCAGCGCGGCCGGGTGGACGGGCCAATCCTCCGGGCGGGGCTTCTCGATCAGCATGCGGTCGTCGGCACGGGGGTGAGGGTGAGGTCGTCGCGCACGCCGGCGTCCAGCATCGCCCCGCCGAGGCCCGCGATCATCGCCGCGTTGTCCACGCAGTAGCGCATCTTGGGGATCCGGAGCTCGAGCCCCGCACGGCCGGCGAACGACGCGAGCTCGGCGCGGAGGCGCGAGTTGGCCGTCACGCCCCCGCCCGCGACCAGCGATCGCGGGCGCACGCCGCCCGCGTGCAGGTGCTCCAGCGCGCGCTCCAGTTTCATCACGACCGCGCGCGAGGCGGCCCGCTGAAAGCTCGCCGCCACGCCCGCCCGCTGGCGATCGCTCAATTCGTGCGCCTCGCGCGGGAAGCCGCCGCCCTCGTGCTTCGGGCGGGGCGTGCCGCGGACGGCGTAGAGCACGGCTGTCTTCAAGCCGCTGAACGAGAAATCCAGCGAATCCGCGCCCAGGCGGCTCACAGGAAAATCGTGCGCACGATCGTCGCCCTCGCCCGCGAGCCGATCCAGGTTGGGCCCGCCGGGGTACGCGAGCCCGAGGATCGTCGCGGCTTTGTCGTACGCCTCGCCGATCGCGTCGTCGATCGTCCGCCCGAGGCGGGAGAGCACGAGCGGCCCATCGAGGCGGTACGTCGACGTGTGCCCGCCGCTCACGACCAGCCCGAGCGCGGGGTAGGCGATCTCGCCCGGGTCGTCCTCGTCATCCACGAGAGCCGCGCCCCAGAGGTGCGCGTGAACGTGATCGACGCCGACGATCGGCAGGTGCGCTTCACCCTCACGCCCCGGGAGTGCCCACGCGAGCGCCTTCGCCGCCGCAACGCCGACGAGCAGGCTCCCGATCAGCCCGGGCCGGTGCCCGACGGCGACCGCGTCGACCTCGGCGAGGGTGACGCCCGCGCGATCGAGGGCCGCGCGGACGACGGGCGTGATGCGCTCCGCGTGCACCCGGCTGGCGATCTCCGGCACGACGCCGCCGTATTCGGCGTGCAGCTCCGCCTGCGTCGCGACGACGCTCGACCGCACGCGTCGCGAGCCCTCGACGACGCTCGCCGCCGTCTCGTCGCAGGAGGATTCCAGCCCCAGCACCAGTCGCGGACGCTCGCCCATGCGCTCAATCGCCGCCGGGCTCGGGGGTGGCGTTGGCCTCGATCGGCTCGACGTCCGCGTCGATCAGCCAGCGCTCCAGGTTCGGGCCGGTGATGCGCAGCTCGCGGACGACATGGCCCTCGGCGTCGCGGATGACGACCACGCCGCCCTCGAGCTCGATCCCGTCGTCCCACAGGTCGCGGGCCGGGCGACGCTCCCCGCCCGCGGCGATGCGCTCCAACTCCTGCACGCGGTTGTCGACGCGCCCCAGCTCGCGCAGCACGCGCTCGCGACGGAGCAGCATCTCACGAAGCTCGTCCAGCGCGATCGCGTCGCCACCCATGCCGGGCTGGCCCGTCGGCGTCCACTCCCCGTCGTCGATCCGCCCTTGCACCGCGAGAACGGCGGCCGAAAGCTGCGGGTCGGCGAGCTCCTCCACCACCCACGCCGGGTCGTCCCACCGCCCGCGCTCGCTCGCCTCGGTCGCCGCGGCGTCGGTGCGGATGATCTCCTGCTGAGCCCGCTGGCGCAGCAGACGCACCGTCTGCTCGTCGCTGAGCGGCACAAAGAAGCCCTCGGTCGGGTCGACGCCCCACTCGGTCGCCCCGGGGTTGCGGTTGAGGCTGCGCCCGCTGGGGAGGTAGTAACGCTGTGTGGTGAACTTGAGCTGCCCGCCTCCGCCGCGGGGGAGGCGCTGCAGGCTCTGCACGCTGCCCTTGCCGAAGCTGCGCGTGCCCACGACGATCGCGCGATCGTTCTCTGACAGTGCGCCAGCGACGATCTCGCTCGCCGAGGCGCTCTGCTCGTTGATGAGCACCGTCATGGGGAAGTACGGGAGCGTGCCCTCGCGGCTCGCGCGGCGCGTCTCGGTCTCGAACGCGCGCCCGCGCGTCGAGACGATGTCCCCCTCCTCCAGGAAGAGATTCGCGATGTTGACGGCTTCTTCCAGCCCGCCGCCGGGGTTCCAGCGGAGGTCGAGGATGAGCCCCCCGAGCCCGCCGGGCTGATCGCCGCCGAGCGCGGCGATCGCCTCGCGCAGGTCGCGATCGACCCGGGGTGTGAACTGGCTGAGGCGGACGTACGCGATCCCGCGTTCGGGGTCGATGACGTGGAGCCAGCGCCCGTCGTTGGCCGGGTCGCGGTGGAAGCCGGTGACCGAAAGCGTGCGCACAGGGGCCCGCGTCAGCGTGACCTCCAGCTCGCGCCCGGCGCGTTCGATGGTGAGCGTCACCGGCGTGCCGGCCTCGCCCTGGAGCAGCTCCACGCACTCCTCGGCCGAGCGTCCCTGCGTGCTCCGCCCGTCGATCTCGATCACGCGATCATCGGGCATGAGCCCGGCCGCGAGCGCGGGCGAACCCTCCAGCGGGCTGACGATCGCGAGCCACCCGTCGCGGACGAGCACGCGGGCGCCGATGCCGACGTACTCGCCGGTCAGGCGCTTGGTGAACTCGGCGGCGCGGGCGGGGGGGACGTACTCGGTGTACGGGTCGTTGAGGACGCCGAGCATGCCGTCGATCGCGCCGCGCTGCATCGCCTCGAGGTCGACCTCGTCGACGTACATGCGGGTGATGAGGCTCTCGACATCGATGATCGGGTCGAGGAAGGCGTAGCCGTTGGCCGGGCGGAGCGCCAGAGCGAGGGTCGAGCCGAGGACGGCGACCGCGAGGATGCCCACCAGAAGGCCCTGCATCCGCGCCCCGCCAGGTCGCCCGCGCCGCGAGCCCGTGGTTGCCGCATCCCGAACCGATCGACGCATCGCGCACCCGTCCTTTCCCAAGCCCGTTCCTGCCCCCATCGTACGGGGTGTGGTGCCCCGCCACTCGCCCCACCTACGATGTCTTTCGGGCGATCGTTCGCCTCTTGCACGGGAGAGCACTTGGGCGGATCGAGTTTCGAGCAGCAGCGTCAGGGCATCCGGGTCATCGCGGAGAAGGCGGTCGTCGCGGCCGTCCGCCTGCCGGAGGACCGTTTCGACCCCAGCGACCCGTTCGGCGAGCTGCGCGAGCTGGCCCGCCAGGCGGGGGCCGAGGTCGTCGCCGAGCTCACCCAGAACCTCGACCGCCCCGTCGCGGGCACCTACATCGGCACCGGCAAGCTCGGCGAGCTGCGCGAGCTCTGCGAGCTCACCGGCGCGACGACCGTCATCTTCGACCACGAGCTGAGCCCCAAGCAGATCGCCGGCATCGAGAAAGTCGTCGAACGCAAGATCATCGATCGCTCCGAGCTCATCCTCGACATCTTCGCCGGGCGCGCCACCACGCGCGAGGCCCAGCTCCAGGTCGAGCTCGCCCAGCTCGAGTACACCTACCCGCGCCTCCGCGCGATGTGGACCCACCTCGAACGCGTCGCCGGCGGCTCGCCCCAGGGCGTCGGCACCCGCGGGCCGGGCGAGCAGCAGCTCGAGATCGACCGGCGACTCGTCCAACGCAAGAAAACCCAGCTCCAACGCGAGCTCAGCGAGATCCAGGGGCGCAAAGCCCGCAGCGTCCAGAAACGCAAGCTCGATCACTTCACCGTCGGGCTCGTCGGCTACACCAACGCCGGCAAGTCCACGCTCTTCAATACGCTCACCGCCGGCGGCGCCTACGCCGACGACCGCCTCTTCGCGACGCTCATGACCCGCACCCGACAGTGGGATCTCGGCGGCGGGCTCGACGTCATGCTCAGCGACACCGTCGGCTTCGTCCGCGACCTCCCCCACCACCTCGTCGCCAGCTTCCGAGCTACGCTTGAAGAAGCGACCCACGCCGACCTGCTGCTCGTCGTGCTCGACGTCGCGGACCCGGCGGCCGAGATGCAGCTCGAAGCCGTCCACCGCACGCTCGACGAGCTTTTCGACGAACGCGACCGGCGCGAGCCCGGAGCACACCGCCCGGAGCGCGTCCTCCTGCTCAACAAAGCAGACCGACTCGCGGACAACAGCAATCTGCTCGTCTGGCAGCAACGCGTGCCGGGGTCGATCCCGCTGTGCGCGCTCCCGAACGAGCAGGGCATGCCGCGGATCGGCGCCGAGGCGCTGCTCGCCCGCGTGACGGCCGCCGCCAAGGGCGAGCTCCGCGAACGCGAGCTCCTCGTGCCGATGCGCGACAGCAAGACGGTCGCGACGATCGAGAACCGGGCGGAGATCCTGAGCCGCGAGTACGAGGGCGGCACCGTCCGCTTCCGCGTCCGCATCGGCGACCGCCAGCTCGCCCAGCTCCGCGCCGCGGGCGCGGAGTTGCAAGTTGTCGGCGACCCCACCGCGGGGCAGACCCCAAGAAAACGCGGCTGGCAGGCCCAGGAACACACCGCCGAGTGATGCACAAGCTCCAACTGTGCCACTGACCTCTTCCGAGAGGTCAGTGCGCCCCAGCTCCAACCCCTCCCACACTCCAGCAGCCCGCACCAAAGCGCAGCATCACAAGAGCATCAAGAGAACACAAGGGCGGCCCGGAGCACTGACCTTGCGGACAAGGTCAGTGACACATATCCGCTGAGTTCCAACCGAGCTCCGCCTGTGCCACGGACCTCTTCCGAGAGGTCAGTGCTCACAACTCACCGCCCGGAGCACTGACCTTGCAGACAAGGTCAGTGGCACATCACACATGCACGACGCTCACTCCCCCTCGCCGCGTCCGATCGGGCGCATCAGCGGGAACAGGATCACGTCGCGGATCGTGCGCTCATTCGTCAGCAGCATGACCAGGCGGTCGATCCCGAGCCCCAGCCCGCCGGCCGGGGGCATGCCGACCTTCAACGCCTCGATGAAGTCCTCGTCGAACGTGCGGAACGTATTTTCCTCGTCGTCCAGCCCCGCAAGCTGCTGCTTGAAACGCTCGGCCTGCACGTCCGGGTCGTTCAACTCCGTGTACGCCGGCCCGATCTCCATTCCGGCGATAAACAGGTCCCAACGCTCCGCGAGCGGGATCGCGTCCCCCTCGGTCCCCTTCTTGCCCTTGGTCAGCGGGCTCAGCGCGGCCGGGTAGTCGGTCACAAACGTCGGACGCGCCGGGTCGATCGACGCCTCCGCGACCTCCTCGAACAGCTCGTTCACGATCAGGATCGGGTCCAGCGCCTGCCCCTGCTCGTTCTTGGTCTTCAGCTTGCGCTTCTCGGCTTCGCTGCGCGCACGATCGAAGTCATCAAACCGGAACCCCAGCGCACGATCGAACAGCTCGGCGTACGTCACACGCTCAAAAGCACGCCCGTAATCGATCTTCAGCTCCCCGAACGGGAGCACCAGCGTCTCCGGCAGCTCGTCCTCGTCGGCCGGCTCCAGCACCGCGCACCCCTTGCCCGCGCCCGTCGTGTCCAGGTCGCGATCCTCCAGGATCACCACCCGCGCCAGCTCGCGGATCAGCCCCTCGGTCAGCGACATCATCGACCCGTAATCCCCGAAAGCCTCGTACACCTCGACGACCGTGAACTCCGGGTTGTGCGTCTTGTCGAGCCCCTCGTTGCGGAAGTTCCGGTTCAGCTCGTACACCCGCGCCATCCCGCCCACCAGCAGGCGCTTCAGATACAGCTCCGGCGCGATCCGCATGAACAGCTCGAGCCCCAGCGCGTTCATCGTCGTCCGGAACGGGCGAGCCGCCGCCCCGCCCGCCAGCGTCTGCAGCATCGGCGTCTCGACCTCGAGGTACCCGCGTTCGTCCAGATACCTGCGAATGCGGCTCACGATCCGGCTCCGAAGCGTGAACGTCCGCATCGTCTCCGGGTTCGACCACAAGTCCACATACCGCTTCCGGTACCGAAGCTCCAGGTCCTGCAGCCCCGCCCGCTTCTCCGGCGGCGGCGTCAGGCACTTGCCACCCGGAGCCGCGCCCTCCGCCCAGATCGTCACCTCCCCCGCGCGCGTCTTCATCAGCGGGCCATGCACCACCACCAGGTCGCCCAGGTCCAGCTTCTTCGCGAGCGCGAAGCCCCGCTCGTCGCAGTCCCGCTTGCTCAGCGCGACCTGCACGTCGCCCGTGTGATCGCGGACGTTGAGCCAGACCAGCTTCCCGTTGTCCCGGTGCAGCACGACCCGCCCGCCGACCGCGACCCGCGGGCGACGATCCTCCACCGGCGGCAACGCTGAATCGTCCAGCGACGGGTCCGCCTTCTTCGCCGCCGAGCGGGCCGACTCCGACACCTGGTGCTGCTGGTCGGCCGACTCGTCGTACCGACGCCTGGCCTCGGCGCACGAGGTCAGGTCCGGCGTGCGCACGCCGTACGGATCGAAACCGAGCGCCCCCACCGCCTCGCGGTTCGCTCGGCGTTGCAGCTCCAGCTTGTGCATCTCACCCGACGAATCGACGGGCGAATCCACGGGCAAAGACGACGGTGCGGCTGTGTCAGAGTCCATAAGACCCGATCCTACGAGCCCACCCCCGACAAAACGCCCCAGAACCACGCGCGAGCCAACCCACCCCCATTTTTTCAACACGGCACTTGCCCGACCCGATATGTTAGTGTATACTAGCTAGTGATTGCTAACTATCTGCGGGCGAGTGGCTCGCAGGCGAGGACACCCCGACCCGAGAGGAACGCGCCATGCTGCTGATCAAGCTTCTGAACCGTGCGAGTTACGCCCTGTGCCTGTTGGCGGTGGTCTTTGCCGCCGCCGGAGCGATCTGGGGCGTCTGGAACCCCGGGGCCGAGGGGGTGGCGTGGCGGAGCGTTGCGACGGCTCTGATCATCTGCGCCGCCGCCGGGGCCGTCATCGCCATCAACGGCATCCTCGGCGTCCGCATGATCCGCGAGCACGAAATGACCGCCTGGCTCCCCCTTGGCAAGACCGAGCCCGACAAGCCCTGCCGCTGAAAACCGCCGCAAAACAAAGCGCCCGGGCATCAAGTCACGTAAACCCTGAACAAACCGCAACTTCCACGTGAGAATCTGGCTGGACCTCGCGGCTTGCCCCGTCGTCCGGCGTGGTTCTCGGGCTCAGAACCCACGTCCGCGGTGGTTCTCAACCGCTCCGGGATCGGACAGTCTCCCTTTGGCGGGTGAACCGCCGCCGCCGCAGGGCGGCCGGGCAGGGGAGGGCGACCGATGTCGGGCACGCAGGGGCACAAGGCGAGCAGGGCGACCGTCGCAGCCGCGTCGGCCGCCCTTGTCGTCCTGCTCAGCACCCCCGGGTGCGCCGCCCCTCCGGGCTCGCCCGCCCCCGGGCCCGCGCCGGCCCGCCCGGTCGCGATGCCGCACGTCACCTCCGGGGGCCCGACAGTGACGATCCGACGGGCCGAGACCCCGGACGATCGGGCGATGCTCCGCCCGCACCAGCCGGCCCACGTCGCCGGCGCCGCCGCGATGGCGCTCGAGGAGGTCGTCTTCTACCAAGGCCGCCCGATCGCGGCGACGGTCCACCTCGGCGGGCCGACGCGCGACGTCGACGCGGTCATCCTCGCCCTGATGACCGACGAGTGCCACACGCGCTTCGCCCGCCTCTTCGTCGTCGGCTCGCGCGACCACTACCAGCTCGCCCGCCCCACCGGCCCGCGCCGTGAACGCCGAACCCCGCCGGAGCTCCGGCGCGAGTTGCAACGCCTGCACATCGATCAGCCCGGGCGCGACGCCGTCGAGGTTCTCGAAGCCCACGACCAGACCATCCTCGGGCGACGCTTCACCCGCGCCCGCCTGCGCCTGAACCTCTACCACTGGTACGAGACCACCAGCCTCGGGCCCGCGTGCTTCGAGCTCCAAGGGCACCCGCTCGACCCGAGCGACCCCGGCATGCCGCCCGTCCGACTCGTCGGCGAACGCCAGCTCTGCCCACCCGGCGGGCGCGCCACCGAGCAATGGGTCCGAGCGGCGGCGCGCCGCTGAGCGGGCCGCGCACCACGCGCCGGCATCGCGCAAGCGCGCCCTGCGGCACAAGCTCAATCGCATGAAAGCACCCTCGATATTTCTGAGTTCTTTGTGGGTTGACCCTGCGTCGATCGCCGAATAATCTCTGACCGATGCCCCACGTGCAGTCCACCAAAGCCACGAAAGTCAAAGCCAAAGACGCCGCGAGCGTCCGGGCTGTGACTCTGGCTTTGGTGGTTTCGATCGCGTAGCACGCGACGACCCAACCGACCGAACGCCACGCACTCCCGGACCCGTGTCCGGGGGTGTTTTCGTTTGCACCCGTTCTCTTTTCCGCGACCCGCAACCAAGGAGCCCGCCATGAGCGCGACCGAGACTCAGATCCAGGCCATCTGCCCCGAGTGCGACGCCGTCATCACCTTCGATCGTCCGCCGCTGAACGGGCAGGTCGTCCGCTGCCCGGACTGCGGGGCGGAGCTGGAGGTCGTCTCGATCAACCCGATCCGCCTCGAGCTCGCGCCGGAGGTGGAAGAGGACTGGGGCGAGTAAAGCCCCGCGCCCCTCTTCACCCCCACGACCACCCCACGCCCGCCCGCCCCGTTTGCACCACCCACCGGAGCCCGCCATGCGCATCGCGATGACCTTCACCCGCCTGCGAACCGAGGAACGCCTGCTCCTCGACGCGTTCGAATCGCTCGGCGTCCGCGTCGACCCGATCGACCTCCGACGCGTCGTCTTCGACCCCGCACGCCTCGGCGAGTGGGCGTCCTACGACGCGGTGATCGATCGATCGGTCAGCCTCACCGCCGGGCTCACGGCGGTCCGCGTTCTCGAAGGGCTCGGCCTGCGCTGCATCAACGCCGCCGACGCGATCGAGACCTGTTCCGACAAGCTCCGCACCACGATCGCGCTGCTCCGCGCGGGCGTGCCGACGCCGGGCGTGCGCGTCGCGATCGGGCCGGAAGCCGGACTAGAGGCGATCGAGGCGATCGGGTACCCCGCGGTGCTGAAGCCGACCATCGGCTCTTGGGGGCGGCTCGTGGCGCGTGTGAACGACCGCGACGCGAGCGAGGCCCTGCTGGAGCACCGCGACACGCTCGGCTCCGCCCAGCAGAGCGTCGTCTACGCCCAGGAGCACATCGACAAGCCGGGGCGCGACATCCGCGTCTTCGTCGTCGGCGGCGAGGCGATCGCCGCGATCGTGCGCACGAGCGCGCACTGGGTGACCAACACCGCCCGCGGCGCGACGGCCGCCGGGCTGGAGCTCACCGACGACATGCGCGAGCTCTGCACCCACGCCGTCGCGTCGACCGGGGCCGACGTCGCGGCCGTGGACGTCCTCGAATGCCCGGCCCGCGGCCCGCTCGTCAACGAGATCAACCACTCCATGGAGTTCCGCAACAGCATCACCACCACCGGCGTCGACATCCCGGCCCACGTCGCGCGCCACGTCGTGCAGATTGCCGAAGATGCCCGCAACAGCGGCGCCCGTGCGCACGAGAGCGTGCGCCCCGAAGCCGGGGTGAGCGCGTGAGCCTGCGCGTCTCGATCATCGGCGGGAGCGGGTACACCGGCGGCGAATTGCTGCGCCTGCTGCTCGCCCACCCGGGAGCGGAGATCGCGCAGGTCACCTCCCGCCGTCTCGCGGGGGAGCCGGTCGCGCGCACGCACCCGAACCTGCGCGGGCACGTGGCGCACACGTTCTGCACGCCGGAGGAGGTCGAAGCGTGCGACGTGCTGTTTCTGTGCATGCCGCACGGGCAGGCGGCGGCGCAGGTCGAGCGCTGGCGCTCGATCGCGCCGCGGATCATCGATCTTTCGGCCGACCTGCGCCTGCGTGATCCCGCGTCGTACGAGCGTTGGTACAACGAGCCCCACCCCGAGCCGCGTCTCCTCACCGAGGCGGTGTACGGGCTTGCCGAGATCTCGCGCGACCGCCTGCCCAGCGCGACGCTCATCTCTGGCGTCGGGTGCAACGCGACCGCGATGACCCTCGCCCTCCTCCCACTCGCCCGCGCGGGTCTGATCCGGCGCGTAATCGCGGACGTGAAGGTCGGCTCCTCGGAAGCCGGCGCTGAGCCCGGCCCGGGCTCGCATCACCCCGTCCGTGCGCGCGCCGCCCGCACCTACAGCCCCAGCGGGCATCGGCATATCGCCGAAGTTCTGCAGTCGCTCGGCGAGATCGATCTCGACGCGACCGTCACCGCGATCGACATGGTTCGCGGCGTGCTCTGCACCGCGCACGTCGAGCCGACCGAACCCGTGACGAGCAAGGATCTCTGGAAGCTCTACCGCGCCGCCTACGCCGAGGAGCCGTTCGTGCGCCTCGTCGCCGAGCGGAGCGGACCGAGCCGCTTCCCGGACCCGCGCACGCTCATCGGCTCCAACCACGCCGACGTCGGCTTCGCGATCGACGAACGCTCCGGGCGCATCCTCGCGCTGTGCGCGATCGACAACCTCGTCAAAGGCGCGGCCGGCTCAGCCATCCAGGCGATGAACGTCGCGATGGGGCTCCCCGAAACCTCCGGGCTCACCTTCCCCGGCCTGCACCCCGCCTGAATTAACCCGGCCTGAACCCCGCAAACCCGCGAGAACACCATGTCCACGATTGTCATCAAGATCGGCGGCGGCGAAGGGATCGATCCGGCGCAGGCCGCCCCGGAAATCGCCCAACTCGTCCGCGACGGACGCCGCGTCGTGCTCGTCCACGGCGGCTCACACGAGACAAACCAGCTCGCCGAAGCGCTCGCACATCCGACGCGAACGATCACCAGCCCCAGCGGGCATACCTCGCGGCGCACCGACCGGCGCACGCTCGAGATCTTCAGCATGGCGTACTGCGGCCTGGTCAACACACGCGTCGTCGAGAGTCTTCGACGCGAAGGCGTTGACGCGATCGGGCTGAGCGGCATCGACGCCGGGCTCTGGATCGGCACACGCAAGAGCGCCATCCGCGCGATCGAGGAGGGGCGGACCGTGCTCATCCGCGACGATCTCTCGGGTAAGGTCGATCGGGTCAACGCCGAACTCCTGAACATGCTGCTGGATTCGGGACGCGTGCCGGTCCTCACGCCGCCCGCGGTCACGCCCGACGGCATCGCGATCAATGTCGATGCGGATCGCGCCGCCGCCGCGACCGCCGGGGCATTGCAGGCGGATGAACTACTCCTGCTCTCCAACGTGCCCGGGCTCCTTCACGATCCGGCGGACCCGTCGTCACGGATCGCGAACGTCAATCCATCCACGCTCGAAGCCGCACGCTCGCACGCACGCGGGCGGATGAAGAACAAGGTCCTCGCGGCCGAAGAAGCGCTCGGCGCGGGCGTGCCGCGCGTTGTGATCGCCAGCGCGACACGCGACCGCGCGATCGCGCACGCCAGGCTCGGCGACGGCACCATGTTCATCAACACGCCGAGCGAGGTGACCGCGTGAGCGCCGGCAGACTCGCCATGACGGACAGCGTTCGAATCGTGCACGACCTGGTCGCGACGCCGAGCGTTTCAGGCGATGAGCACGCCGCGGCGCGGGTATTCGCGAGCCACGCCGAACGCCTCGGCATGACGCCCGAGATCGACCAAGCGGGCAACGCCCTCGCGCACCGCGGCGCCCCGAACGCCCGCACGCACATCGTCCTGCTCGGCCACATCGACACCGTACCCGGACGCATCCTCGTGCGGATCGAAGACCGCGCCCTGCACGGACGCGGAAGCGTCGACGCCAAGGGCCCGCTCGCAGCAATGCTCGTTGCGGCGTCAAACGCCGAACTGCCGGAGGGCGTCCGTCTCACGGTGGCCGCGGCCGTGGGCGAAGAGACCGCCGGCTCGCCCGGGGCTCGGCACCTCGTGCACCAGTACCGACCCGACGCGTGCATCATCGGCGAGCCGAGCGGGTGGGACGGCGTCACGCTCGGCTACAAGGGACGTCTGCTCGTCACCGCCAGCACAACACGCGAGCACGCGCACTCCGGAGGCCCCCAGCCGAGCGCCTGCGATGAAATCCACGATTGGTGGAGCCGTGTGCTGGATCTTGCAAACTCGTTTAATACGCCACACGAACGCGCGTTCGACCAGTTGCAGACTTCCCTCCGCAGCATCGCGAGCGAGGAAGACGCCTTCCACCAGCACGTCCGCGCGCACGCCGGGTTCCGCCTCCCGCTCACGCTCACACCCGCGCAGCTCCGCCAGCAACTCGTATCGATCGCGAGCGAGCACACCCGCCTCGAGTTCGACGGCATGGAGCACGCGTTCGCCACCGATCGAAACGACCCGGTCGTACGCGCCCTCTCCGGCGCGATCCGCCAGCACGACGGGCGCCCGCGCCCCAAGCTCAAGACCGGCACGTCCGACATGAACGTCGTCGCCCCGCACTGGCGTTGCCCCATCGCCGCCTACGGACCAGGCGACAGCTCGCTCGACCACACACCGCACGAACACCTCGACCTCGACGAGTACGAGCGCGCGATCCGTGTGCTCCGGACCTCGCTCGAAACGCTCGCGAACGAACTCGCCACACGCTCAGACACGCCGCAGAACGCTGAATAACCGGAGTTTCCAGACATGCCCGCCACCGCAGCCACATCGCGACCGCCGCCCACACCACGCGCGACGCACGACGGCCCGAGCCTCGTGCGCGACGGCGAGATCCTCGCACGCGGCCTGCCCATCGGGCACCTCATCGCCAACCAGTCTTACATCGACGCGATCTTCTTCCAGCTCCAGGCCCGCGAGCCGACGCCGCTCGAACGCACCATGATGGACGCCTACCTCGTCGCGCTCTGCGAGCACGGTGTGACCTCTCCGTCCACGCACGGCCCGCGTGTCACCGCCAGCGTGCGCGCGCCATTTGCCGCGACCGCGGTGAGCTTCATCGCCACCGCGATGGGCCCCTATCACTTCGGCGCACTCGAACGCACGATGCACACCCTCCTCGAGCTCGACGCGACGGATGAAGACATACCGAGCTACATCGATCGAAAGGCCGCCGAAGGGGAGCGAGTCTGGGGCTTCGGGCACCGCTTCCACAAGAGCACGGGCGAGCCTGACCCGCAGCAGGCGGCGCAAGAAGACGCCGACCCGCGCGTGCGCGCACTGATCCGCCTGGCCGACGAGCTCGGGTGGCCGGGGCGCCATCTGCAACGTGTCCGAGAGCTCGGGCGCGCACTCCACGAACGCAAGCGCATCCCGATCAACATCGACGGCGTCGCCGCCGGCCTGCTGCTGGACATGGGCTTCGAGCCCGAAACCGCCCTGCTCTTTGTCATCCTCGGCCGCCTGCCGAACATCGCCCGCTTGCACGCCGAGGAGCAGCACGAAACCACCAATCGCTTCACGGCTCTCGCCACACGCGAAGACCCCGGATTCAACCGCACCATCGACCGCGACCAGCACCACACCCGCGAGACCCGCCCATGAACACCGCCACCATCGCAACAGCAACGACTGACCAAGCGCACGCGATCGCCGAGCTTTTTCCAAGCATCCGTCAGATCCAGAGCCCCGCGCTGCGCGCACAAGTCGAAGCCGTCTGGCAGGAAGCCATAGCGACGGGCAACGCCGGGCGAGGATGGACGTCCGACGAACTCCGCGAGCTGCCGTTCACGCTCCTCGCCGGCGCGACGCCGATGCGCTTCATCGAGCATCTCAACAGCTGCGCCGAGCAGTGCCTTGCGATCGCCGGCGTGCTCCGATCGACCTTCATCGAACGGGTGCCGATCGACGACGACACACTGCTCGCGGGCGCGCTGCTCGCCGACGTCGGTAAACTGTTCGAGTTCGAACAATGTCCGGCACGCGGGCTGATCCAGGGCGAATCGGGGCGTCTGCTGCGCCACCCGTTCACCGGGGCCGCGCTCTGCCGAAAGCACAATCTACCCGATACCGTCACGCACATCGTCGCGGCCCACAGCCACGAGGGCGACCGCATCCAGCGCTCGATCGAGTGCATCATCTTCCATCACGCCGATTTCATCGATTTCGATATCGCCAAGGCCATCGCCGTGGGAGACAACGCGCGATGAGCACGCACGCAGACCATCGCACCACCATCGAAAAGATCGTGGCGCGTCACGCGGCCGGGTGGCACGAATCACGTCCGCCGCGAGCAGGCGATTACGTGCGCATCCGCCCGCGTCACGTGATGACCCACGACAACACCAGCGCGGTCATCCCGAAGTTTCACGCGCTCGCGGGGCGCGACGCCCAGGTCCACGACTCGACCCAGCCCGTCTTCGCGATGGACCACGACATCCAGAACCACACGCCTGAGAACCTCGGAAAATACGCCCGAATCCGCTCATTCGCCGAGCGCCATGCGATCCGCTATTACCCGCCCGGGCGAGGCATTGCGCATCAGGTCATGATCGAAGAAGGCTTCGTCACCCCGGGCGCGATGATCGTCGCCTCGGACTCGCACGCCAACATGTACGGCGCGATCGCCGCGCTCGGCACGCCCGTTGTCCGCACCGATGCCGCCGCGATCTGGGCGACCGGCGAAACATGGTGGCAGGTCCCGCCCCAGGTCCGCGTCACGCTCCGCGGTCGACTCCGGCCCGGCGTAACCGGCAAGGACGTCGTCCTCGCCCTGTGCGCACGCTTCAACAGCGGCGAAACCCGCAACGCCGCGATCGAGTTCACCGGCGACGGCGTCGCGCACCTCACCATCGCCGACCGGATGACCATCGCGAACATGACCACCGAATGGGGCGGTCTCGCCGGCCTCTTCCCTTTTGACGATCGCTTGTACCGCTGGCTGCTCGAGCGGGCCCGAGCACTCGCGGCCCATCACACACCGGCGTACACCGCAGCCGACGTTCACCAGTGGTGGACGCAGCGCACCGAACTCCATTCCGATCCCGGCGCGTCCTTCGTCCGCGAGATCGTGCTGGATCTCGCCAGCGTGACGCCGCACGTCACCGGTCCGAACAGCGTGACCACGGCCCGCCCCGTCGCCGACCTCGAGTCGCAGCGCACCCGCATCGACAAGGCGTACCTGATGAGCTGCGTCAACGCACGCCTCCCCGATTTCGAAGCCGCGGCCGCCGTCTTCGGCGACAGCCGGCGCGTCGCCCCACACGTCCGCTTCTACATCGCCGCCGCCTCGAGCGAGGTCCAGCAACAGGCCGAGCGAAGCGGCGCGTGGCGCACGCTCCTCCGGGCGGGCGCGATCCCGCTCTCGCCCGGGTGCGGCGCCTGCATCGGTCTCGGCGAGGGCACGCTGGAACCCGGCGAAGTCGGCATCAGCGCCACCAACCGAAACTTCGAAGGACGCATGGGAGCGCGCGACGCCGATTGCTACCTCGCCAGCCCCGCCGTCGTCGCAGAGTCCGCGATCCGCGGGCATATCGCCTCGCCGCACGCCATAACCAGCGAGATCATCGCCAGTTCTCACGAAGCGCCCCGCACCCACACCCCACACGCACCGGCACCCTCACTGATCGACGGCTTCCCCGCCTCCATCGACGCCCGCGCGATCCTGCTCCCGCTCGACCATATCAATACCGACGCCATCTACGACCGCGACGTCACCTACCGCGACGACCTCACGCGAGCGCAGCAAGCCGCCTGCGCGATGCGGAACTACGACCCCGATTTTCAGCGCATCGCGCACGCCGGCGACGTCCTGATCGCCGGTCACAACTTCGGCGCGGGCTCCAGCCGCGAGCAGGCCGCCACGGCACTCCAGGCGTTCGGCATCCGCGCCATCATCGCCGCGAGCCTGAACCAGACCTACCAGCGCAACGCCCTCAACAACGCCCTCATCACCATCGAGTGCGAGCCGCTTGTCGACCACCTCCGCGCCACCATCGCCCGCACAGCCGCGGCCCGCACCGTCTACGCCCCTCCCGTCCGCATCGACTTCGCCGCATCCACCATCGAGTGCGACGCCCGAACGTTCACGTTTCAACCTCTGACCGAGCCCGCGCAGCGTCTGATCGTCGCCGGCGGGCTCGAGTCGCTCCTCGCACGCCGCTTCCGTCAAACGCCGGAAGCCGCCGGAACGCTCGCATGACCGCGCCCCGACCCCGCATCGCGTTGCTCCCGGGCGACGGCATCGGCCCCGAAGTCCTGACGCCCGCCCGGCGCGTGCTCGACGCCCTCGCTTTCGACGCCGAGTATGTCCACGCCGACATCGGCTGGCGTTTCTGGCAGACCGAGGGCGACGCGCTCCCCGTGCGCACGATCCGTGCGCTCGAGACGTGCGACGCCGCGTTGTTCGGCGCGGTCACCAGCAGGCCCGCCGCCGAAGCCGAGGACGAGCTCGCGCCCGAGCTCCGTTCCCCGTCCCGGCGTTACACGAGCCCGATCGTCCGCCTCCGCCAGCACTTTGAGCTGCACACCGCGCTCCGCCCCTGCCGCGCGTACGCAGGCAACACGCGAAATATCCGACCCGAGATTGACCTCGTTGTCTTTCGCGAGAACACCGAAGGCCTCTACGGCGGCATCGAGTGGCGCGCCATCCCCGAGCCGCTGGCCCTCGCGATGAGCGACACCGAGACCGGGCACCCCGATCGCATGCGCCGCTGGTTCGAGCTCGGCCTCGATCAGGTCTCGCTCTCGACGCGGTTCGTCAGCCGCGCCGGCGCCACACGCATCGCCCGCGCCGCGTTCGACTACGCCCGTGCGCACGGTCGGCGTCGCGTGACGCTGCTGGAAAAGCCCAACGTCCTCCGCGAGACCGGCGCCGTGATGACCGAGGCCTTCCGCGCCGTCGCCGCGGAGTTTCCGGAGATCCAGGCGTCCGAAGCCAACATCGATGCCGCATGCATGCAGCTCGTCACCGAGCCCCACCGCTTCGACGTGCTCGTCGCCGAGAACATGTTCGGCGACATCGTCAGCGATCTCGCCGCCGGGCTCGTCGGCGGGCTCGGCTTCGCGCCCTCGGCCAACATCGGCGACCGGTTCGCCGTCTTCGAGCCCACCCACGGCTCCGCGCCCGACCTCGCCGGGCGCGGCCTCGCCAACCCCATCGCCATGCTGCTCAGCGCCCGCATGATGCTCGAATGGCTCGGATACGACGAGCTCGCCGCACGCCTCGAGAGCGCCGTCGCCGGCGTCATCCGCGACGGGCTCGTCCGCACCATCGACGTCGCCCCCGACGGCGCGTCCGTCTCGACCACCCAGGACGTCACCCGCCACGTCATCGACCGACTCCAGACCCGCACCGAACCCAGTGCCCAGAACGCCGCCCCCACGCCGCAACGGGAGACCGCGCACCCATGACCGCCTCGCACCGCACCGACCGTTTCATCACGCGCGACCTCGCCGAGTGGGGCGCCGCGCTCACGTTCGACGACCTGAGCCAGGACGCCGTCGCGCACGCCAAGCGGTTCTGGCTCGACTCGCTCGCCTGCGCCGTCGCCGGCAGCCGCACCGAGGACGCGTGCATCCTGCTCGAGCACCACCGCGCTCTCGCGCCCGCGCACGACGGGGCGTGCACGGTCTTTGTGACTGATTTCCGCACGAACCCCGTCGACGCCGCGTTCTTGAACAGCCACATGGTCCGCGCGCTCGACTTCAACGACATCTACTGGCAGGCCGACCCGGCCCACCCGTCGGACATCATCTGCGCCCCGCTCGCGCTCTGCGAATCGCTCGACACGAGCGGGCGCGAGCTCATCCTCGCGACCGTGATCGCCTACGAGCTCCAGTGCCGCTTCGCCGAGATCGGGCGTCCCGGCATCCGCGAGTACGGCTGGCACCACGCGACGCTCTCCGGATTCGCCGCCCCCGTCGCCGCCGGGCGCGTGCTCGGGCTCACGCCCGACCAGCTCGTCCACGCGATCGGCATCAGCGCGTCGCGCACGGGCACGCTCGGCGCCGTCACCGCCGGCGAGCTCACCATGATGAAGAACACCGTCGATCCATGGGCCGCTCGCGTCGGCGCCGAATCCGCCATGCTCGCCGCCCGCGACTACACCGGTCCCGCGCACATCATCGACGGCAAGGAAGGCCTCTTCCACACCTTCGCCCACGCCCGCGCCGGCGAGCAGCCCTGCGCGTTCGACGCCGACGGGCTCACGCGAGATCTCCCTCGCACGCCCGGCGACCACTACCGCATCACGCGCTGCGGCATGAAGTCCTTCCCCGTCGAAGCGCTCATGCACGCCCCGCTCTCGGCCATCACCAGCCTCCGCGCCGAACACCGCTTCGCGACGCGCGACATCCGCGAAATCCGTGTCGAAGTCATCGCCCGCGCGGCGGACATCCTCGGCGACCCCGCCAAGTACCGGCCCACCACGCGCGAAACCGCCGACCACTCCCTCCCCTACGCGATCGCGGCCATCCTCGCCGACGGACGCCTCACCCCCGATCAGTTCGACCCCGACCGCGTCCGCGACCCCGCCCTCATCCCGCTCATGGACGCCGTGCGCGTCGTCCCCAACGAAAGCTTCGAATCGCGTTTCCCCGCCGAGCAGCCGAGCCGCGTGACCATCACCCTCGCCGACGGCGCCACGCACACCGCCGAGGTCAGCCATCCCAAGGGACACCCGCACCACCCGATGACCGACGCCGAGCTGCACGACAAGCTGCACGCGCTCGCCGCCCCCGTCCTCGGCCAAGCCGGGTGCGAGCGTCTCGCGGCGATCATCGCCGACCTGGACACGCTCGAAACCATCACCACGCTGACCAGCGCGATGCAACCCGCCGACCAGCCCGCGCCCATGCCGAGCTAGATTGTGTGTGACGGATCAGCGGGCCACGCCCAACGCCGACCGCCTCACGGCGCGATCGCTCGCCCCATCGCGAAGCCAACCCCCGCCGCCGCGAGCCCGAGCGCCAGCGAGCCCAGCGCATACGCCCCGGCCCACCCGTACCGCCCCTCGTGCAGCATCCCGTTCGCCTCGGCCGCCAGCGTGCTGAACGTCGTCAGGCTCCCCAGCACACCCACCTTCAGAAAGTCGCGCATGTGCCCGCCGATCACCGGCTCCCGCCCCGGCTCGTGCCCGGGCACCAGGTGACGCGCCGTCGCGAACCAGAGCAGGAACCCCAGCAGCAACGATCCCGCGATGTTGACCGAGAACGTCGCCAGCGCCGGGTGGGCCGACCAGCGCAACGCCAGCAGGTTCGCCCCGTGACGCAGCACCGCCCCGAGCGCCCCGCCCAGCCCGACCGCCACGAAACTCCACATCACCGTCGGCATGCGCCCAAGCCTAGATCCCACACCCACCCGTGGCACGAGCGCCCCCGCGCCACAAAACCAAGCCGCACTCCCCGACCGAAGCCCTCTGCAGACCCGCCGCACAAGAGCCTCCGCAACACAAAACCGGACGCCCAAGGGCGTCCGGCTGAAACATCAGAACCAGTTTGTCGACCCGCCCGGCGTACGCCAAGCGCGATCAGCGACGACGACGACGCACCGCCGCCAGGCCGGCGACCGCGAGCAGCCCCACCGTCCCCGGCGCGGGCACGATCGGGATCAGCTCCAAGTTGAAGAACGTCGTCGTGAACGCCCGCTCGATCTGGAAGCGGAACTCGCCCACCTCGAACACGTCCAGCGGGTTGCCCGGCGCAAAATCAAACCGGAGCAACTGCCCGCCCGAACTCAGCGAGAACGTCGCGTCCGGCTTATTCAACACCGACGGCGGCACGAACGGCGCGAAATCATTCGGCCCGTCCGCCACCACGTCGAACACCACCGCCTCGAACTCACCCGGGGCATAACTGAACCCCGCCTGCGGCAAAATACGGAACTCGAACGCGATCAACGGCGCACCGACGAAGTTCGTCGCGTTGATCGCCGTGTCAATCTCCAAAGGCGAGTTGCCGTACGACAGCACCTTCTCGCCTTCAACATTGCCCGACCAAGTCCAAGTCTGCGCACTCGCTCCGGCCGCAAACAGCCCGCACGCGGCCAAGACCGTCCCAATCCCGATGCTGTCGCGTCGCATGTCCTCTCTCCTCGATAGTGCCCGGGCAGAAAACCCCGGCATACCCATGATCCTACCCGACTGCGAAGGATGCATGGAAGCGGCGCGATCATATTTTTCACATTTTTCGTGTGTGAAACTGGACAAAATAGATAGTCGAGTTCTGTACGCCCTCATGCCCGATAAGGCGGCCTGTTTTAACGGATATAAAAATCCTAAATAACAGGTATTTACGCCAAATATGGGTAAATAACCCCGGAAGACCCATGTCCACTCGTCGATTGCCGCCCCGTTCAGGATTACGCTTGAGCGAGGGAAATCTGAAATTGGGGGATGGGCCCCAGTCATGTGGCGTTGAGCTTCAACCGCGCCAGCGCCGCCGGGCATGACGGGCAGGCCGCCACAGGACGGCCACGGGCATCGCGTGCGATGCGTGGGCCGAGCCCCTCGCCCACGACCACAGGGCGAAGGCCCCGGCACCGATGGATGGGAGCCACATGACCGACGCCACCACCGCCGAGACGAGCGAAGCCACCCTGTGGGCCGCTCTGCTCGAAGACACCGGCGACCGCGTGTTCGTCCTGGATCGGGGGGGGCGCATCCTCGCCGGCAACACGCTCGCCGCCGACGCCCTCGGGCTCGCCCCAGCCGCCCTCCCCGGCGCGACCTACGCCCAGAACCTCCCTCCCCACGTCCAGGCCGAACGCCTCGGCTACCTCCGCGAGGCCTACGACACCGCCCGCCCCGTCGTCGTCGACGGCATGCTCCAGGGCGTCATGCACCGCACCATCTTCCGCACCGTCCGCGAGATCCCCCGCTTGCCAGAAAGCGTCCTCGCGATCGAACGCCCCATCATCTGGCCCACGCCCACCCCACCCGGCGCGCTCGTCCACCGCGCCGGCAACGACGACGCCGGCGTCCTGATCAAGCTCACCAGACGCGAGCGAGAGGTCCTCCGCCTCATCGGGCAAGGGCTCGCGACCGCCGACATCGCCAAGATCCTCCACCGCAGCGTCAAGACCATCGAGTGGCACCGCGTCAGCCTCGGCAACAAGCTCGGCATCACCAACCGCGTCCAGCTCGCGCGCATCGCGATCCGCTCCGGGCTCACCACATTGACCGATATTCCTCGCAGCGAACTCGAAGCCGCCATCAGCAAGCGGAAACCCGGGCGTCGCCCCACGGACGCCACGCCCGAACCCGACGCCGACCGATAAACACGCACGCTCGCGAGCCACGTGTCGCCTGCGGTGTTCACCCACCTTTCGCTCGGAACACGCGTTCAAGTAAAGCCGTTTTGTTTTGATCGCCACCCGCGTGCACGCCTGTTGTGCGCCGCTTTCTGGCATGGGCCGAGCGGGCGCCCTGTCGCCCTACGCAGCGAGCGCCTGTCGGGGCGGTACAGTGGAGCAGGAGCATCGGACGGATCCCATGCCGGCACGCTTGACACCACCACAGCCACATTTCGGATGGCGGATGCCGAAACACACGGTCGCCTGCGCCGCGGTCGCTCTCGGGCTGACCATCCACGCAGGGGCCGTCGAGCCCGAAGCCGACACGCTCCCCAGCGAGACACCTGTCGCGACAAACCTGCCCCTCGACCTCGCGGGCCCGACCGCGTACGCCTGGATCGATCCGCATGGCGAACGCCCTTCGCCGCAATCGCTCCTCGTCCCCGCAGCCCAGCTCTACGCCACGCTCTCCACACTCGAATCGCCCCTCACGAGCCACCCGCTCCGCCTCGACGCCCCGGCGCACACCTCCCCGCTCGTGCATGATCCGTTCAGGGACGGCGCCCCCGTTCTCGGGCAAAGCATGTTGCCCGAACTCGACGCCTCACTATTCCTCAAACGCCTGGGTCACGCCCCGCAAACGCCCCTCCCCACACCCCACGAGCTCCGCGTCGATCTGAACGAAGCCATCACCGAGGACGCCCGCGAACCACGCACACCGGACCTCCGCGCCTCGGGCGTGCTGGCGCAGATCCGAGCCGAGGACTTCGAAGCCGACGGCGCCGCGCTCGGCGACGCCTTCCGACTCCGCCTCAGCGACGGCTTCTCCCTCGTCGGCACCGGCGGGAGCCAGGCGATCGACGACGAGTACAGCTACTTCGCCATCTCCGCCGGCGCCGCCTTCCGCCTCACCGAACGCGCCGGGCTCCAGGTCGGCTACGACCTCTACCGACGCACCTCCCCAAGCGAGCTCCGCGCCATCGAGATCGAAGAAGAAGGCATCTTCGCACGCCTTCAGTTCCGGTTCTAATCGTCTACAGGCATGGCACGGGCGTCTCGCCCGGCTCGCAAGCCGCGCTCACGACTTCGACGCACGGAGCACGACCAGCGTCTGGTCGTCCACCCGACGGCGCAGCCCGCTGAACTGGCGCATCTGCCACATCACGTGGTCGGCGATCTCGCCCGCCCCGGCCTCGGGGTGCTGCGCGAGGAACGCCAGCAACGCCTCGCGCAACCGCACCTTCCCGAACTTCTCATCGCTGAACGACCGCGCGTCCGGGATCCCGTCGCTGTAGGCGACGAGCACGTCCCCCGGGCGCAGGTCGTACGCCGCGACCTGGTACCGCTGGCTCGGGTCGATCCCCACGACCATCCCGCCCACGATCAACTCGTCCACGTCGCGCACCGTCGGCGCCCGGTGCTCCGGCACGCGGATCACCATCGGCGGGTCGTGCCCCGCGCTCGTGAAGTGCAGGCGACGCGTCTCCGGGTCCAGCATCCCGAACCAGATCGTCGCGAACTCATGGTCCAGCGTGTCGCGACACATCGCCTGGTTCACACGCTCGATCACCTCGCTCAGCTCGCGGCTCTCCTCCGCGTTCGCCCGCAGCGTCGCGCGCACCGCGCTCATCAGCAGCGCCGCCGCCACCCCCTTGCCCACCACGTCCCCCACCGTCAGCCCCAGCATCGAGCGCCCCTCGCGCTCCAGGCTGAACACGTCGTAAAAATCGCCCCCGAGCTCGAAACTCGGCACGTACCGCGCCGCGACCTCCACGCCCGGCGTCTCCGGCATCTGGCTCGGCAGCATCCGGCGCTGCACGTCCCCCGCGATCTCGAGCTGACGCGCGATCCGGCGCTCCTCTTCCTGCATCCGCAGCAGGCGCGCCTGCTCCACCGCGAGCGCCGCCTGCTGCCCGATCGAGACCAGGAGCCGCTGCTCCGCCTCCGTAAACCGACGGCGATCACGCCCGTACAACCGCATCACACCGATCGGGCGACCGCGGAACACCAGACCCGCGTTGATGAACGACCGCAGCCCCTGGCTCGTCACACGCTCCGGCTCGATCACCCGCTCGTCCTCGCCCACGTCCTCCACCGTCACCACCTCGCCCGCGAGCGCCAGCCGGTCGAACAACCGATCCCGGCTCAGCGGCACCGGGCTGTGCAGGTACTCCGACCGCAGCCCGCGACCCGTCGCCAGGCGCAGCGTCCCCTCCTCGGCCGACGCGATCGCCCCCTCCGCCGCCGACGCCTCCTCCGGGAGCAGCACGATCGAGCCCGCGTCCAGATCGAGCACCTCGATCGCCGAGTCCAGCGCCAGATCCAGCACGCGGTCCACGCTGCTCGCACGCACCAGCGAGCTCGTCAGGCGGTAGAGCACGTCCAGCTCATGGATGCGGCTGTCGCGCTCGACGATGTTCTCGCACACCTCGCTCGCCGCCGCAGCTAGGAAGTGCAGGCTCGCGACCAACGCCGCACGACCGCCGGCCAGACCCGTCTCCCCCGGACCGACCCAGATCGCGCCGATCTCCTGCCCCTCGACCACCAGCGGCGCACGCTCGGCCCCCGGCGCCGGCTCGGGCGCCCGCGACTCGATCCGGAACGGACGCCCGTGCTCGCCCGCGATCACACGCGACCCGTCCGCGTCGCGCAACTCGACCGACAGACCCGTCATCCCGCTCAGCTCCCCGCACAAGCGGGCCAGCGAGCCGTCGGTCAGAAACCGCGCCAGCGTCAGACCGGCCGGGCTCGACGGCTCCTGCGCCGACACGAGCGCACGTTCCGCCTGCCTGCTGTCCGAGAGCGCTGATCGACGCGATGCATCTTCTTGTGACGTGATGACAAGGCCCCTCTGCGATTTAAGTCGGCGCTGCGCCCGCCCGGGCGCAGACGGTCATGGAAGCGCTCACCCCGGCGAACGCCAACACCCGCGCACAATCTTCCCACTTTCGAAATCGAACCTGTTTCGAAACCGAAACCGATCAATCCCGAGCCGGGCTCGGCGTCTCCAGCCCGCGCGCCGGGCCCGGGTCCCGGTCCAGCCAGATCCGACGCAGGAACGACGGCATCGGGTCGCCACGCTCCCCGGCCTCCCGACGCTCCCGATCCGCACGATCCAACAGCTCCAACGCCTCACGCACCGTGTCCCGGTCGCCGAGCTGGAACCCCACATACGCCAGCAGCGTCGCGTGCCCCGGACGCACGCCCGACGCCCCATCGGCCCGCTCCCGGAGCAGGCGCGTCACCTGCTGCAGGCGGTCCTCATCCGGGCGAGCCGCCGCCGCGTATCGCACGCCCGCCATCTCCGGGTGGCGCGTCAACAGTGCCCGCAGATTGACGGCCGCCGAATCCAGCAACCCCGCCCCGATCTGCGCATGCACCCGACCCACCATCGCCGAAGGATCCTCCGGACGCACCGCCAACGCCGTGATGTACCGAGCCTCGGCGTCAAAGTACCGGCCCGCTTCCATCAGCCGACCCGCGGCGGCCATGTGGTCCGCGTACACGTCGCGCTCCACGTTGCCCATCGGAAGCAACGTCCGCTCCTCCCCGCCCGATTCGCGGATCATCCGGAGCGTGTCGCCATCGAACCGGTCCCGGTCAGCGCCCTCGCGACCCTCGTCATCGTCCTCTTCGTCTTCCATCACCGGGGGCTCGAGGCCCTCCCACGGACGAACCCCGCGGCCCTCCCCATCCCGATCCCGCACGGAACGGCCTTCCATCGCGTCCTCAAACCGACGCAGCTCCGCACGCAACGCGTCCAGGCGCGCCTCCAGCGGCTCGAGCGCGTCCGAAGCCGGGTCCGTCGCCGAAGGCTCCGGGACCATCCCGCGCAGACGCTCCATCAACCGATCGTGCGGCGTCCGCATCGACTCCGGATCGCCCACGCGCCCCGTCGGCGCCCGCAGGTCCTGACGCCCGCTCTCGACACGCCCGCTCGGCATGCCGCGCATCGGGTCCAGGTCGCGAGCCCCAGGAATCTCCGGCTGACCCGGGATCTCCGGCATGCCCGGCAGGCGCATCGGATCCGCCGGGCGCGCCGCTTCGCGACGGGCCTCGCTCGCGCGAAGGTCCATCGCCTCACGCCCGTCGTCCATGATCGGAAGCCCCGTCCGCGGGTCCACCGCTCCCAGCGGGATCGGGCGGATCCCGCGCAGCGGGCTCGCGATCATCCCGTACCGGTCGCTGTCCCCCATCGGGTACACACCAAGCAATTCCTGGCGGAGCCCGCTGTTAGCCGTATACGTTGAAGCCGACCGCATCTCGAGCAACCGCCCGCGCGTGTCGAACGCCTCCAGGCGGTCGACGCCCAAACCGGGCACGCTCTGATCCATCCGCTGCAGCGGCGCCGCCTCCGGCCCACGCTGCGTGATGTTCGGCAAATCCCCCGCCTGACGACGGAACCCGTCACGACGCATCGAGAGATCCCCCACCAGCCCCTGCGGCACCCGGCTGCCCGTCGCGAGCGCAAACTGGTACTGCAGCGCCTCCGTCCCGCGGATCCCCACCCCCGCGAGCCCGGAATACATCGAATCACGCCGGAACGCGAACAGGTCGTCCGATCCGATCCCACCGCGGAACTCGAACGGGTCGGTGTACCCCACGTTCCCGCGGAAGCTCATGCCCCCAGGGGCGTTGCCGGTCACAATCGCGTTCCGGAAGCGGATCTCGGCCATGATGTCGCGCCCCGGGGGCGGCGGGCCGCCCGGCCCGTAGCGGGTCATGTCCCGCTCCAGCCCGCGCCCGTCACCGAGGGTGTTCTGCGCCGACGCGGACCCGGCCGCGAGCATCAGGACCGACGCCGAACAACCCAGCACGACGCCCCACGCCGGTCCGCGTCCCGTCTTTCCAATCACGCCGCCCATGCCGTTCTCCGATCGTCTCGCCGCGGGGCGCCCGCCCCGCAGCCACCCGCGTCTTCTTTATCAAACCGGCCAAACCAAGCCAGGCTTCCCGCGACGGGCCATCCACCCCACTATCGACCCTGCGTCCCCCGCCCGCCCCAGGTTCACCCGGAAAGCCACGAAAACCGCCGAACACGCACATCTTGCGCCGCCGACCCTCCCGCGACGAGCACCGCGAGCCAACCCCAATAAAAAAACCCGACCCCGCGAACGCTTCACGGGGCCAGGTAGGGGGATGGCTTGGGTGGAGTGCCGAGCGCGGATCACGTCGGCGACATGATTTCGAATGCGCTCCAGAACCGGACGCAGGGCGATGCAAAAAATTTGATACCCGCTCCCGGATCGATCGGGAAGCCCGCCCTCGGCGTCGGCCGACCCAGGCTCCCACGGCCGCACAGAAAACGGAACGAGCCGGGCCGCCCGCGTGATGCTCCCGTGCAGGAGCGACGCGGCCGAGACCGGCTCGAGTGGTTTGTGAAGCGTGCTGCTTGGATTCAGCTCACCCGGCCCGACGCCCAACGCCGTCGAGCCCGGGGCCTCAGAACGATCCGTCGAGTTTCGGGATACCGAACTGCTCGCGGAACCCCTCGCCCACGTCGCCCTCATCGGCGACGAGGTAGTGGACGAGCCCGCCCTGCTGCCAGGCGAGGATCATCTGCTGAGCCGCCGCGACGGCCGCCCCTTGCGAAGCGAGCCCCGCCTGCTCCGCCGTGAGCCGATAGGCGTGCCCGTCCTCGAAGCTCAACCAATCCGACGCCGGCTGGACGAACAGGCTCACGTGCAGGTTCCGGTCCGACGCCTCGTCGTGACGGGCGAACCGCATGTGCATACCCGGCATATCGCCCGGGAGCGAGCACTGCCCCGCATCCAAAAACCGAAGCCCGTGCTCGCTCTGCGTCTTCAGGAGCGTGCCGAGGTTGACCACCAGCCCGGTCAGGGCCTCAAAAGCGTCCGGCACCGCCTCGGCGTCCCGAACGGTGAACTTGCTCGCGACCGCCGCCGGATCCAGGAAGCAACGCGAGTGCTCCTTCGCGAGGAAGCTCGACGCGAGCTGCACGCGCTCGGCCCACTCGTTCCCGGCATCCACGATCGACGGCGTCGGCGTCGGCGTCACGGTCTGCGTCGAGAGATACACGGCCCCGCCCGCCACCAGCAGCACCGCCGCCGCCGCACTCAGAGCCCGCACCCGACCAGACCAGAACGAGCGCGACCGCGTCGCCTCCGCCCGCTGACCGAGCGCTTCTTCGAGCGACGCCACCGCGCCGCCGCCAGCACCCGCGCCGCCTTGCGGGCGGCTCGCTTCGGCGAGGCGTTGAACCCGCCTCCGGAGCTCCTCCGGGCAGCGAGCGCCGCCCATCACACGCCCGCAAGCCGCACGGAGCGATTGCTCCGACTCGACGCTTTTACCAAGCTCCGGCTGAGCGGCCATCAACGCCGCCAGACGGGGCTGCTGGTCGCCCCGCAGCTCGCCGTCGGCCGCGCACCGCACCAGAACACCCAAGCGGGCCCGCTCTCGACGGGCCTCGGGCGTCGACTCCGCAGCCTCAAAATCGATCGTGGCATCGGACAGGCCAAGCGCGCGAACATCGACCGCGCCCCCACCATCCTGATCGTGACGAGTATGCATTGCAGCAGCACCTTCGAAAATCGGCCCCCCGGCCGAACACGCCCGTCGACGCATACTCAAGCCCCCGCGTCGACCCCAACCTCGCGTTCGCCGATCCTTCGGAACCCCCGGAACCGGCTAAGTGGTTTGTGAACCCAAACCTGAGGCCCAATATTCGGGACCTCGGGGCACTTTTCGTCCCAAAGTGTAAAAAATTTCGTTTTCGGACCACGAGCTGGAATACCCCGCCAAGGTTTCATCCAAACGCCTGGGGCGTGAGCCGTAGTCAATCGACCAAAATCCGTTCAGAATCCGCCTTGTTGGCTTACGGGCTGCGCTCTGGGCTCGTCGGGGCGACCGGGGCCGCGGGGGCTTCGTCCTCATCGCCCGCCAGCAGCCGCCCGAGCCCAAGTTCCTCCACCGCACCCTCGTCGCTCACCAGCGCCTCGGCGACCTGCTTCCTCGCTCGGTGGAGGCGGCTCATCACCGTCCCGATCGGGACTTCCAGGATCTCGGCGATCTCTCGGTACTTCAACCCGTCCACGCCCCACATCATCAGCACCGTCCGGTGCTCGGGCTTGAGCTTGTCGATCGCGTCCTTCAGGCGGCTGTCGACCTGTTCCCAATCCATATCCCCCTGGTCCCAGACGGGCGGGGGCTCGTCCGGCAAGGGGCCGTCGGCGGCTTCGGCAAAGAACTCCCCTACAGGGGTGGGTCGTCGAGCCTGACGCTTGACCTTCGTGTAAAAAACATTGTGCGTAATGGTGAACAACCAAGAACGCATGCCACCGGTCCCGCCGCGGTCGTTCTCGTCGGCCATGTCCTCGAACCGGGCCACGGCCGAGGGCCGGAACGCCCGCACGTACACATCCTGCACGACCTCGTCCGCCTCGTTCGGGTCGCGCGTGAGGCTCAACGCCATCCGGTACACGGCGTCCAAGTGCTCGATGGCCAGTCGCTCAAACTCCGGCCGATCCATCCGAACCCCGATCCGGCGCTCCACGCGCCACGCCTGAAGCCACCCCCGGCCCCAGCCCACGTACACCAGCAGGCCTCCAGAGAATACACCCAGCCTGCGAACATGGTGCATTAACCCACCCAAGCAAAAATAAACGGGGAAGCCACCCTCCCTGAAACCATGGAAACAACCATATGATCTACGCCAAAAACCACCTCTTTCAGTGGACTTTGGACATGACTCTCCGCAATCGAACCGCTCCACATCCCCCGATCGGCTCCGGCAAACGGTGCACCGCCACGCCAGACCCTACGATCCGTCCATGAACCCGACTCTGCCCCTCGGCGATCCGTTCTACGTCACCACACCCATCTATTACGTCAACGACCGCCCCCACATCGGGCACTGCTACACGACGCTGGTGGCCGACGTCGCCGCCCGAACGGCGCGGCTGCTTGGGAGAGATACGTTCTTCCTCACCGGGACGGACGAGCATGCCGAGAAAGTTTCCAGGTCCGCCGCCGAACATGGGCTTTCGCCCCAGGCCTGGGCCGACCAGAACGCGGCCAAGTTCCGCGACGCCTTCGACTTCATGCGCTTCAGCCACAATGATTTCATCCGCACCAGCGAAGACCGCCACAAAACCCGCGCCACCGCGATGATCCAGCAGCTCATGGATCAGGGCGACATCGAGCTCGGCGACTACCACGGCTGGTACGACCCCTCCCAGGAGGAATACCTCACCGAAACCACCGCCAAGGAGCACGACTACAAGAGCCCCGTCACCGGCAAGCCCCTCGAGCAGCGGACCGAGCAGAACTACTTCTTCCGCCTCGACAAGTACGAGTCCTGGTTGCGCGAGCAGATCGAATCGGGCGAGGTCCGCGTGCTCCCGGAGGCTCGGAAGAACGAGGTGCTCGGGCGGCTCAAGGACGGCTTGAACAAGGTGCCAGTCTCGCGCCGCATCAAGCCCGGCGACGCCGACTGGGGCATCACCATGCCGGGTGACCCCGACCACCGGGTCTACGTCTGGATCGAGGCGCTGTGCAACTACATGACAGCGATCGACACGCCGGAGCGGGCGAAGTTCTGGCCGGCGTCGGTGCATTTCATGGCCAAGGACATCCTCTGGTTCCACGCGGTGATCTGGCCGGCGATGCTGCACGCGCTGGGCAAGGCCCCGCCGAAGGTGGTGTACGCGCACGCGTACTTCATCGCCGAGGGGCGGAAGATGAGCAAGAGCCTCGGCAACTTCATCGAGATCGACCAGCTCCGGGCCTACGCCGATCGGTACAGCGTGGACGCCGTGCGCTGGTACCTCG
>JBJHBZ010000014.1:0-11097 GCA_050485765.1 Phycisphaerales bacterium
GTTGCTTGCGCATGGTGTGGTGGGGCCGGCCCCAGCCCCGGTCGTGGGCGTTTTGGCCCGCTGGCCCCTGCGCCCGGCCCCGCCGAGATTCCGAAGGCGGGATCGGGTCGGGATTGGGGCGTGGGCGACGCTGGGGCGGTGGGTCTACGCTTGGCTCGTGGATGAGCATGTGATTTCGCGGCCGAGGGTTTTGGTGAAGCGTCTGAGCGATCGGGCGTCGTTGCCGGCGTACCAGACGGAGCTGGCGGCGGGGATCGACCTGCCGGCGTGCCTGCCCGAGGGGGAGCTGATCCAGATTTTCCCTGGTCGGATCGCGCTGGTGCCGACGGGGATCGCGGTCGCGATCCCGCCGGGGTACGAGGCGCAGGTGCGTCCGCGGAGCGGGTTGAGCACGAAGCACGGTGTGACGGTGCCGAACGCGCCGGGGACGATCGATGCGGATTACCGTGGTGAAGTGAAGGTGGCGCTGATGAACCTGGGCCCGGAGCCGTTCACGGTGGAGCACGGGATGCGTGTGGCGCAGATGGTGATCGCGCCGGTGGCGCACGCGGTGGTGGTGGAGGCCGAGGATCTCGGCGAGACCGTGCGCGGCGCGGGCGGGTTCGGCTCGACGGGTCGCTGATCGGGCGTTCCGGGCCTGAACAAATCCTTGTGAAAAGACGTCGCCCGGGCGGCTTGTCGGGCGCGGGGCTGAGATGATGTCGCGCGGGGTGTCCCGCGCGTGGAGTGTGCGTGTGCCGAGTGATCGAGTGCGAGTGGAGTTGCCGGAGCCGACGCTGTGCCGTTCGTGCGGCGCGGACCTTGGGGGGATGCTCGCGCCGGGCGCGTGCCCGAGTTGCGGCGCGTCGGTAGAGATGCCGTCGGTGAGCACGGCGGCGCCCTCGGGCCCGGGCACGCCCGACGCGCCGGCGCTGGCGACGCACAAGCACCCGGCGATGGAGATGCTGACGGTCGCGCTCCCGACGGTCGTGACGATGACCAGCTACACGGTGATGCAGTTCATCGACGGGCTGATGGTGTCTCGGATCGGGGCCGACGGGGTGTACCTGGCGGCTCAGGGCAACGGCGGGATGGCGATGTGGCTGACCATCTCGTTCACGCTCGGGCTGACGACGGTGATCAACACGTACGTGAGCCAGCACCTCGGCGCGGGGAAGCCGGAGCGGGGGGCGCGGTACGCGTGGGTGGGGCTGTACCTGTCGTTGATGACGGCGTTGCCGATGCTGGCGGTGATCCCGTTCCTGCCGGCGGTGTTTGGGATGGCGGGGCACGACGGGCGGCTGCTGGAACTGGAGAGCAAGTACGCGCAGATCCTGTTCGCGGGCGCGTTTCTGACGCTGGGCGCGCGGTCGGTGGCGCACTATTTCTACGGGATGCACAAGCCGCTGGTGGTGATGTCGGCGGTGCTGCTGGCGCAGGTCGTGAACGTGTTTGCGAACGCGGTGCTGATCTTCGGCGCCGACGGGCCCGGGGCGGGGATGAACGTGGGGCCGTTCGGGTGGTTCTTTGAATGGACGGCTTCGATCGCGGGGCTGCTGGGGATCCCGGCGATGGGGGTGGCGGGTGCGGCGATCGGGACGCTGCTGGGAACGGCGGTGGAGTTTCTGATCCCGATCGCGATGTTTCTGGGGCCGATGAACGCGAAGTACGCGACGCGGGCGGCCTGGCGGTGCGGGTGGGGCGCGTTCAAGAACGTGCTGCGGATCGGGTGGCCGGGCGGGCTGATGTTCGTCAACGAGATGGCGTGCTGGGGCTACCTGATGGCGGTGATGCTGAAGGCGGGCGGGGAGGCGGCGGCCGTCCATGCCGCGGGCGGCCCGGGCGTGCTGACCCCGGCGGAGGTGAGCGAGGCGGGCGTGGCGCACAACGCGGCGGGATGGATCGCGCTGCGGTACATGCACCTGAGCTTCATGCCGGCCGTCGGGCTCTCGATCGGGGTGACCGCCATCGTCGGGCGGTGCATGGGCATGGGGAGGCCGGACCTGGCGGCTCAGCGCGCGATGCTCGGGCTCAAGATCGCGGTGGTGTACATGGGCCTGTGCGCGGCGGCGTTTGTGATTTTCCGGGAGCCGATGGTGCGGCTGTTCCTGCCGGAGGGCTTGAGCGCGGAGGCCGCATCGCGCCTGATCTCGATCGGTGCGGCGGTGATGATCGCGGCGGCGGTGTTCCAGGTGTTCGACGCGATCGCGATCGTGCTGAGCGGGGCGTTGCGCGGGGCGGGTGACACGGTGTGGCCGGGCGTGGCGACGGTGTTGTGCTCGTGGGGTTGCATCATCGGGCTTGGGCACGCGTTGATTGTGTTTGCGCCGCAGCTCGGGTCGATGGGGCCGTGGATCGCGGCTTCGGCGTTCGTGATCGTGCTGGGGGTGCTGCTGAGCTTCCGCTTCGCGAGCGGGAAGTGGAAGACGATCAAGCTGGTGCATGATCACGACCATCCCGGGCCGGATGACGGGGCGGAGGATCCGCGGCCCAACCCGGGCATCTCGGCGGGGAATCTGCCGGGCGAGGCTTGAGCGTGGGCGCTGGTGAGTGTTTCGCGGGTGGGGCCCGCGGCAGCTAGGATGGCGGCATGACGGATCCGAAGCGTGTGCTGCGTCAGCACGCCGAGGCGGTGCGCCGCCTGGGTGTGGACTTCATGCCGGTGGCTCGTGCGCCGGAGGCGTCGGGCGGTGGGGGCGGTGCGGAGCAGGGGCGTCCGGAGGCGGAGCCTCGGGAGAAGCCCGCGGCTTTTGTCGAGCCGAAGCGTCCCTCGGCGTCGGACCCGACGATCACCTCGGCGGTCTATGAGCCGGAGCCGGAGGCGGCGCCGGTGGATGCGTCGGATCGGCGTGCGTCGGCGCAGTTGCGTTTGGACGCGATCCGCGCCCGGTACGAGGGGGACGCGCCGCACGAGCAGTTTTCGACCGAGCACACGACGGTGGTGTTTGGGGAGGGCGACCCGTGCGCGCGCCTGATGTTCGTCGGCGAGGCGCCGGGGGCGGAGGAGGATCGGCTCGGGCGTCCGTTTGTGGGTCGGAGCGGGCAGTTGCTTGAGAAGATGATCGTGGCGATGGGGCTGAGCCGGGATTCGGTGTACATCGCGAACGTGTTGAAGGTGCGCCCGCCGAACAACGCGACGCCGACGGTGGAGGAGGCGCGGGTCAGCTCGCCGTATCTGTACGAGCAGATCCGGACGATCCACCCGGAGGCGATCGTGACGCTGGGGCGCCCGGCGGCGCAGTTGCTGCTGGAGACGACCGAGGCGATGGGGGCGCTGCGGGGGCGGTGGCACGAGCTGGCGATCCCGGATCGGGCGTTGCTGGAGGCGCTGCCGCCGATGCCGGAAGGGCTGGGCGAGCCGGGGTCGATCCCGGTGATGCCGACGTACCACCCGGCGTTTTTGCTCCGCAGCTACACGGCGGAGAACCGGGCGAAGGTCTGGAGCGATCTTCAGAAGGTGATGGAAAAGCTGGGTTTAGGGCGCTGAGCGAGAGCGCGGGTGCGGGGGTCGGGGGCGCGGGCGGGCCTGGCGGGTGTGTGTGCGCGCATTTTTTCGCGTTGGAGGCCGCAACCGTGCCGGAGCCCGCGCCGAATCGGGTGCTGTCCGGCCTGAGGCCGGGCGGAAAATCCGACCCCCACGAGACCCGGCGCTCGGCATTGGGCTGAGCGCCGGGTTCTTTTTTTGGATCAGGTTTCGGATCCGGGCGATTGATGGACCTCGATATCGAAGTGCAGGACGTCTTCCCGGCGTCCGAGCTTGGAGTAGAGCCCGATCGCCGGCAGGTCTTCCTCGCCGGTGTCCGCCTGGACAAAGATGATGTACGCGCCCCGGGCGGCGGCGATGGGCTTGAGCGCTTCGATCAGCAACGTGGCGACGCCCTGTCGTCGGTGCGATGCCGCGACGGCTAGGTCGTAGATGTAGACCTCGCTTCGCGCCTGCTCGAATTTGCGGAGCACGTACGCGGCGATCCCGCCGATGACCAGGCCGTCCTGCAAAGCAGCGAGCGCAAGGAAACTCTCGCTCTCGAGCAGCTCGCGGAGGTAGCGGTCACTCGGGCGATGCTCGCTGTAGGTGTCGCGTTCGTGGAAGGCTTCGCCGAACATCGTGAGCAGCGCGTGCATCCATGGCACGTCGTCCGGCTGGAGCAGGCGGATTTCTGGCGGCATGGCTGGTTCCAAACGCGCGGTGCGGCTCAACGCGTGGGTGCGTGCGCCGCACGCGGGCTGCTCGCCCTATGGGAGCGGGGTCCAGTCGAGCTCGGTGTCGTCGGGGAGCTTGCGGATCCGTGTGGCGGCCCAGGCGGGGGTCTGGGTCCAGTTGACGGCCATCTCGATCTCGATCTTGTCGCCGAGCTCGTACCCGTCGATGGAGACGCCGCGGGCGAGTGGGAAGGGCATGATCATGACGTTCATGCCGACGGTCTCGCCGTGGCGGTCCTGGAAGTCGGGGATCGCCTCGTGGCGGACCTGGAACTCGGTGGTGGGGCTGGTGGGGAGCTGGACGATCTGCCCGCGGACGGTGTAGAGGCGGGCGCCGGCGGCTTCGGTCCACACGTCGCTCGCCGGGCGCGTGCCGGCGTTGTCGTCCGAGCACCCGACGAGCAGCAGCCCGGCGAGCCCAAAAGCGAAGAGGAGCATTCCGATCAGCACGACCGCCAAACCCGGATTGGATCGCATGGGGAAGGGTAGGTCGGGGATTCGGGCGGGGCGGGGGGATGTGCCACTGACCTCGTCTGCGAGGTCAGCGCTCTGGATGGCCCTTGTGCTTTGGTGTTCTTGGTGGGTTGAGGGTTTGGAGGGTGGGAGGTTTGGGAGCACTGACCTCTCGGAAGAGGTCAGTGGCACGGGATTGGTGTTGCTGTGCCACTGAGCTTGTCTGCAAGGTCAGTGCTTGGGGCGCTGTTGTGTGCTCTGGTGTTTGTGGTGGGTTGAGGGTTTGGAGGTTGGGAGGTTTGGGAGCACTGACCTCTCGGAAGAGGTCAGTGGCACATCGGGAGGTGGGGCCGTGTGCGGACGAATGACAACGCCCGGCCGCTGGGGCCGGGCGTGTGGATTGGTCTGCGATTTTTGGACGGGCTCAGGCCTTCTGGATTTCGAGGTAGCGTTCGACGCTCGCCAGGTCGGGGCGGATGTCGAAGGTGAAGGGCATTTCCCAGCTCTCGCCGGTGTCGACGCGGACGACCTGGGCGGGCTTTTCGCGGCTGAACCACTCGCGACCGCCGCGGATGTAGCTGTGCATGCGCCGGCGGCGGAGCTCCTGGGCTCGGCGGAGGGCCTTGGCGTTGCCGGGGTCCTTGCGCATGAGGCGGGCGATGGTGTCGGTCGGGCCCTTGGCGGCGGGGACCTTCTTGACGGTGCAACGGATGCGGTCGCCGGCGGCGAGTGTGTCGATCATGGCGGGAATCCTGCTTCTTCTATCGTGCGAACCCGGACCGGGGGCGTCGGTCGACGCTCCGTCCGGCGCGGCCCCAAGTGTAGCGCCCCGACCGGGCCGGTCCAGCCCGGCCCGGGCCTGTCCGCGTGTCGGCTCCCGGGGCTCTCGCCTAGGCTTGGGGATGAGCCAAATGCCGCCGAGCCCGTCCGGGTCGAACCCGCCCGCGATCCCGCCCTTTGACCCCGCGGCGCCGCACATGCAGCGGCCGCGTCTCCGCCCGGTCCGTGGTTTTCCGGTGCAGGCGAAGACGCAGGACGGCCAGCCGATCACGCTGCTGGGGTTGAGCGATGCGCAGCAGGTGAGCCGCAAGCAGATCGGGCTCCCCCCGGCGTTTCAGCACGTGATGCCGCTGCTGGACGGTTCGCGGACGGTGGAGGAGATCGTGGCCCAGGTGGGGCAGGGGCTCCAGGTGCCGATGCTGGAGACGGTGGTGAGCCAGCTCGACGCGGCGGGTCTTCTGGAGGGCCCGACGTTCGACGCGATGCTCGCGGAGATGCGTCAGCAGTTTGACGAGGTGGAGGACCTGCCGCCGGGGTCGACGGCGGACTTTGCGGACATGCTGGTGCAGCAGCAGCTGGTGCAGGAGGCGCAGTCGCGGGGCGAGGAGCCGCGTCGGGCGACGGATGAAGAGAAGGATGCGCAGGGGGCGGCGCGTCTGGGGGCGATCCTCGACCAGTGGATGGACCAAGCGGGCGAGGCGTTCGGGAAGCAGGGGCAGGAGGTTTCGCTGGGGTCGCTCCCGCGGGCGATCGTGGCGCCGCATATTGACTATGGGCGGGGTTGGAGCAACTACGCGGCGGTGTGGAGCAAGCTGCGTGGGGTGGAGCGTCCGGACCGGGTGCTGATCCTGGGGACGAACCACTTCGGGCGTGGGACGGGCGTGACGGCGTGTGAAAAGGGGTTCCGGACCCCCCTGGGCGCGTGCAAGGCGGACCGTGAGGCGGTGGAGCACCTGAAGAGCCGCCTGGGCGGGGCGCTGACGGCGAGCCAGTACGACCACGAGAACGAGCACTCGATCGAGCTGCAGATCCCCTGGATCCAGCGGGTCTTCGGGGCGGACGAGGGGGGCGCGTTCGTGCCGGTGGTGGGGGTGCTGGTGCATGATCCGCTCGTGAACGGGGGGCAGTCGTACGACGGTCAGGGCGTGGGTCTGGACGAGTTTGTCGAGGCGTTGCGTTCGGCGATCGAGGGGCTGGGGGGGCGGACGCTGGTGGTGGTGAGCGCGGACCTGAGCCATGTGGGGCCGGCGTTCGGGGACCAGCAGGCGCTCGCGGGGGAGGACGAGGGGGCGAAGGCGTTGCGTGACAAGGTGTTAACGCACGACCGGGAGATGCTGGCGATCGTGGAGACGGGGGTCGCGGACGACCTGATTGGTGCGATGAGCTGGCAGCAGAACCCGACGCGGTGGTGCTCGATCGGTGCGATTTCGGCGTGTTTGAAGGCGCTGGAGCCCGAGCGTGTGGAGCCGGTGAACTACCTGGCGGCGATGGACCAGCAGGGGATGAGCCTGGTGTCCAGCGCGGCGATGCTGATTCGCTGAGGCGGTGGCGCCGGTGCTGTGGAGCGTGCTGGGTGCGGTGCTGGGTGCGGGCCTGGCGGTGGCCGGGGCCCGGCTGGCGCTGGAGGGGCGGTCGGTGCTGAAGCACCGCCCGGAGGGCGGTGACGGCGGTGCGGACCGCCTGGGCAGCGTTCTGGGCGTGAGCGCGTCGTCTCGCGTGGCGATCGGGTTGATGCTGGTGATCGCGGGGTATCACGCGGCGGCGTGGTCGCTGCCGTCGCGGTGGTTCCCGTTGCAGGTGCCTTTGGACCGGTGGTGGGTGCTGGCGGGGGCGCTGGCGGTGGGGTTGTCGCTGACGCTGCTGGCGGACCGGATCGAGCGGGATGGGGATGGAGATGGGGATGGTGGGGGCTGAGGGGGGATTGTCACGGGCGGGTCACGAGGGGCTGGGTGATGGGCAACAGGGGGCGTGGGTGTTTCGTATGCTGCCCGGCCCGGCGGGTTTTTTTCGGGCCTGCGGTGCGGGGTTGGTGTGGTTGGATGGTGAGCGTCTGGAGGCGTGTGCATGGCTGGGAACGGCTGCTGGGGGATCGAGGTCGGGGCGTTCGGGCTGAAGGCGGTGCGCCTGGAGCGGACCGACGACGGCGTGCGCGTGGCGGATTATGCGGTGCTGCCGCACCCGCGCCCGTTGAGCGATCCGGACGCGGTGGCGGACGACGTGCTGCGTGTGTCGGTGGGCGCGTTCGCGAACCAGACGGACCTTTCGGGGGACCGTGTGGCGATCAGCGTGCCTGGGCACGAGTCGTTCGTGCGTTTCCCGAAGCTGCCGCCGGTGGAGGTGCCGGCGAGCAAGATCCCGGGGATCGTGCGTTTTGAGGCGCAGCAGCAGATCCCGTTCCCGATCGACGAGGTGGAGTGGGACTATCAGACGTTCCGGAACGAGTCGTCGCCGGAGATCGAGGTCGGGATTTTTGCGGTGACCAAGGCTCGGGTGCAGCGTCAGCTCGATCTTTGGGCGGACGTGGGCGTGCAGCCGAGCTTTGTGAACCTGTCGCCGGTGGCGGTGTACAACGCGCTGGCGTACGACCTGGAGTTCACGGAGCAGACGCCGGGCACGATCATCGTGGACGTTGGGACGACGGCGACGGATTTGATCATCGCCGAAGCCGGGCGTGTGTGGGTTCGGACGTTCCAGATCGGCGGTCACCAGTTCACCGAGGCGTTGGTGAACGCGTTCAAGCTGAGCTATGCGAAGGCGGAGAAGCTGAAGCGTGAGGCCGAGCAGAGCCGGCACGCGCGCCACGCGTTCCAGGCGATGCGTCCGGTCTTCACGGAGCTGGCGCAGGAGATCCAGCGTTCGATCGGGTATTACAAGAGCCTGCACAAGGACGCGAATTTGTCGCGTTTGATCGGGCTGGGCTCGACGTTCCAGCTTCCCGGGCTTCGGAAGTATCTGAAGCAGCAGCTCCAGCTCGATGTGTACCGCATCGAGCGGTTCAAGCGGGTGAGCGTGGAGGGCGCGGGGGCGGGTGATTTTGAGGCGGCGAGCCTGAACCTGACGACGGCGTACGGGCTGGCGCTGCAGGGGCTCGGGTACGAGACGATCCGTGCGAACCTGATGCCGGTCGCGGAGATCAAGAAGGCGGTCTGGAAGAGCAAGGTCGGGTACTTCGCGGCGGCGGCGGGGATCGCGGTCGCGGCGAGCGGGGCGATGTTCATCCGCCCGATCATGGATCAGATGGCGGTGGACTCGGCCGGTCGCCCGCAGGTGATCGACACGTCGCTGCGGGAGTTTCAACGCCTGCGGACCGAGGCGTCGGGGGCGACGGGTGAGCTGCGGATCGATCCGACGGCGGCGAACGCCGTCGCGCTGGCGCAGGAGAACACGACCGTCGCGCGCGTGCTCAGCAAGGTGAGCGCGATGATGGCGTTCGCGGATCGTCGCCTGGAGACGCTGACCGACGCGGACGGGGACCGGTTTGATTTCCGGGGTTCGGCGTTCGAGCTCGTGTCGTTTGAGACGGACTTCCTCGGGCCGGGCGTGATTGATGCGCCGCCCGCGACCGGCGGTGGGACGGGCGGCGGGCGCGACGATTTTTACGGCGGGCGCGGCGGCGGCGGGTTTGATGATTTTGATGGCGGGGACGGGTTCAGCGACGACCCGACGGTCGACATGCCGCGTCTGGTGGTGACGATGCGTCTGCGGACGGATCACCCGATGGCGCAGAGCGATTTCACGCAGAGTGATTTTTTGAACGCGACGGTGGGGGCGTGGCTGGCGGCGAACAGCCGTCAGGCGGGCGAGGCGTTCTACATCGTGTACGACCCGGAGTCTCCGATGTCGGTGCTTTGGACGCCGGGCGCTCGTGCGGAGGCGCCGGGTGCTCCGGGCGCGCCCGATCGCGGGCCGACGTCGGGGCGTGGTAGTCGTGGGATGCCGGAGGATCGCGGGTTCACGCCGCCGCCGGGCGGGACGGGCGTCGGGGCGGGCGCGGGTTCACCGGGGGCGGGTGGTGGGCCGCGTGGCGAGGTGACGCCGGCGCGTCTGCAGGAGCTGGCGCCGCTGGGCCCGACGGACGGGGCGCCTTCGGGCGGCGGTGCGATGTACGAGGTCACGCTGACGGTGGTCCTCCGCCCGTACGGCGAGGGCTCGGAAGGGGACGAGTGAACCCATGAACTGGCTCAAGCAGAATCTTGTGATCGTGATCCTGTCGGCGGTGATCGTGGTGTCGTTGCCGGTGGCGTGGTTTCTATCGAGTGGGATGAACGCGTCGGTGCGTGAGCGTCAGCAGGACGCGGCGGCGGCGGCGCAGCGGGATGTGGGCGCGGCGAGCGTGACGTACACGATCCCGGCGTCGCTGCCGGGGGAGCGCCCGATCGAGCTGCGTTCGGCGCCGAACCGGGCGTTGACGGAGTGGTTCGCCGCGGAGCGTGAGCGCGTGTCGACCGACGCGCGGGGCGTGCTGGAGCGGGCGATCGCGTTCAACCGGGGGGAGCACCGCCCGTTTGTCTCGGAGCTGTTTCCGAGCGCGGGGAGCGCGCAGCGGACGCAGCAGCGGCTGACCGAGTTCCGGCGCGTGATCATGGGGGACGGTCGGAACCCGGGGATGTACCAGCGGCTCATCACCCAGCATGACGGCGGTGAGCCGGCGGACCCGGCGCGTCTGTACGACGCGCTGCAGGACCTGATCGAGCGGGAGCGTGAGCGTTTGCGTGCCGAGCGCGGCTCGGCGGAGCTGAACGAAGAGGACCAGGCCCAGCTCACGCGCCGCCTGAGCGATCGGCGCCTGAGCGAGTATCGTCGGCGTGGGCGCGAGATCTCGTTCTATATGGATACCGACGCTTTCTTCCGGGATCAGGGGCAGGGGACGGGTTTCAGCCAGCAGTGGCGGATGGCGGAGGTCGCGGCCGGGGCGGACCTCTTTGATGCGTTCGTGCTGCAGTGGGACTTCTGGGTCTTCCGGGACCTGCTCCGCGCGGTGCGTGCGGCGAACACGGGTTCGGACGGGCAGCGGACCTCGATCGATCGATCGGTGATCAAGCGTGTGGAGCGGATCGCGGTGGAGGAGCTGCCGGTGTACGGCGAGGAGCCCCTGGCGTTTCGGGCCAGCGAGGCGCGGAGCGAGGGCGGGCTGGCGCCGGTGGATCCGCGTCACTCGCTGACGGGGCGTCTGTCGACGGCTGAGAACCAGGTGTACGACGTGCGTCGCGCGGAGATCGTGGTGGTCGCGTCGAGCGAGCGTCTGCCGGCGTTTTTCCGGGCGCTGCGCGAGGTGAACTTCATGACGGTCCTGGGCGTGGAGATCGAGCCCGTGGACGCGTGGGCGGAGCTGCAGCAGGGTTTTTATTACGGGGACGAGCACGTGGTGCGTGCGACGATCTCGATCGAGACGGTGTGGCTGCGGAACTGGGTGGCGCGGTGGATGCCCGAGGCGCTGCGTGAGGCGTTGGGGGCGACGCTCCCGGCGTCGGAGGAGGAGGGGATGGGCTGACCGCGGCTGGCGGTGTGACGTGTCGTTGTCGGGTCGGTCGGGTCGTCGGTGGGGGTCGGTGGTGGCTGGTTCAGGATTTCGGAGCAAGCGATGAAGCTCAAGGGTGTCGGTTTTTTCGAGCAGCACGTGGAGAAGCTGGTGCTGGGGGCGGTGTCCCTGGTGCTGGTGGTGGTGCTGGTGTTGCAGTTTGCGAC
>JBJHBZ010000014.1:11107-79291 GCA_050485765.1 Phycisphaerales bacterium
GTTTGGGACGGTGTCGTTGTGGGTGGTGGTGGGGGGGCAGTCGGTGCCTCCGGCTCGCGCGTTCGACCGGGTGGCGCAGGATGCGGAGCGTCTGTCGTCGGCGATGCGGGCCGAGCGCCCGGCGCTGCCGGAGTCCGAGCCTGTGTCGCTCCTGGCGCGGTACGAGTCGTCGCTGGCGGGCACGGGTGAGTCGGTGGTGCTGGCGCGCCCGCTCGGGCGCGGGATCCAGCTGGCCGAGGTGGACGTGGTTGAAGTGGATATCGAGGGCGCGATGCTGGTGGAGGTGTCGATCCCCGCGCCGAGTCAGCCGCTGGCGGCGGTGACGGCGAACACGATCGACCCTGTGGTAGCGCGTCGGACGCCGGGCCTGGCGGCGTTGCTGCCGGAGTCGCAGCCGTTTGATAAGCAGGCGGTGAGCATCGAGACGCTGGTGCCGGGGACGCGGGTGCGCGAGGCGTTCAGTGTGGATCCGGGCGAGGCGTCGGGGATGCGTCCGATCCCGTCGAGCTGGTGGCGGGACGGGATCGAGGTGTTGGGGGTGGTCGCGGAGCGTCAGCGTCAGAACACCGACGGGTCTTGGGGCCCGGGCGAGCCGGTCGCGCTGGCGCCGGGGCGTGTGGATGTGCTGTCGATGCTCCCGAGCGAGCCTCGTCCGGCGGACATGGTGCAGGTGTTGGATGCGGCGCGTCAGCAGGTCCGTCAGATCGTGCAGCCGCGGTATTTTCAGACGATTGCGGGCCCGCGTTGGGAGCCGCCGCGTGATGCGGCCCGTTCGCGGGAGATGATGCGCCATGCACCGGAGGTTCGCCGCCTTGAGCAGCGTCTGCAGGAGCTGGATGGGCGGATCACGGAGGATGAGGCTCGCTTGGAGGAGGCGGAGCGGGCGACACCGGGAGACCGTCGTGACGGCGGGCGGGATGGCGGCGGCGGTCGGGGGCAGCCCGGGCAGCCTTCGCAGCCGCCGAGCGGTCAGGACCGTGAACGCACCGCGAGCCCGGCGGTGATCCGGAACCGCCTGGAGGGGTTGCGGGCGGATCGGGATCGGGTGCTGCGTCAGCTCGCGGACCTGGGTTGGCGGGCGCCGTCGGCGGACGGGACGTCCGTGCCCGAGTGGCAGCAGATCACGATCCAGCCGTTCTTGGATGAGGAGGCGCTGCGGTCGTGGATGCACGACCTGGCGGTCGAGCCGGGGCGGACCTACCGGTACCGGACGCGGTACGTCATCAACAACCCGGTCTTCGGGCGTGGGGCGAGCCTGTCGGCGGACCAGCAGTCGATGGCGGCCTCGCCGACGCTGACCAGCGGCTGGAGCGAGTGGTCGGAGCCGGTTTCGGTGCCGTTCAACGAGTATTTCTTTGTGACCAGCGCCAGCGAGGGGGACGCGTTGGGCGGGGCCCGGGCGTCGGTGGAAGTGTTCCGGTTTTATTACGGGTACTGGCGTCGCGGGACGGCGACGGTGGAGCCGGGGGACACGATCGCGACGACGGTCCGCCTGCCGGACCCGGAGCTGCTGCCGATTTTCGATGTTTCGGGCGTGCGTCCGGATGAGATCCCGTCGGGTCAGCCGGGGATGGAGCCGGGTCAGCCCGGGGACCGGGATGCGGTGCCGCCGCCTGGTCGGGGCGTTCCCCCGCCTCCGGGTCGTGGGGTGCCTTCGGATCGGACGCCGGCGTCGCCGGCTCCGAGCCAGCCCGGTCAGCCTGGGCAGGGATTGAACCTGCCGAGCGAGCCGGGGCCTTCGAGTCTGGACGTTCGGATCGGCTTTGTGCTGCTGGACGTGTCGACGGTGCCTGGCGGGCCCCGGCGTCCGGGTGAGGCGGCGACGCACCAAGTGGTGGTCCGTTCGCCGCTGGGCTCGGTGGAGCTGCGTCGCCCGGATTCGGACCGCCAGAGCGTGCTGTTCAACACCATGACGGCTTCGGCGAACCAGGGGGCGACGCAGGGGGCGGTTTCGCCGGGGGGGGATGTTGATGCGCCCGGCGGGCCGGTTCGGACGCCTCCGGTGCGGGAGCCCCGCGAGCCGCGTGGGCCGGGCGGCGGGGGCGGGGGTTAAAAAACCTTCGCAGAAAGACGACAGCAGCTTGACTGATCGGGTGAAGGGTCTAGTATCCCCTCGCCCCTACTCGGGGCTGCGAAAGACACTCGGGCCGGTTGAAAGACCGGCACGGCCGGGCGGATAAGGGGTGAAAGCCTCGAGTTCGCAGGGTGCGAGACGCACCCGCCGGGACTCTCTTTGACAATCGAGTGAAGACAAGCATCAGACCCCGCGCCCAACTTGCTCAGGCGTGGGGTATGGCGAACCGAGTCCGGTTCTCGAAGTCGACTATGCGATGGTCGATGGGTGGAACCTGGACGAGCGCGAATTGGCGAATTCATGCTGTTCGATGCCGTGCCGCTCGCATATGGCGGCTTTGTGACGGATCGATCAGCTTCTCGTGCTTCAAGAATCAGAGTCTGCTCGGCGGGTTTCGGCCCGGCGTCAGACAGATGCGATGAAGCGAACAAGGGCGCACGGTGGATGTCTTGGTGTCGAGAGGCGATGAAGGACGTTGGAACCTGCGAAAAGCCCGAAGGAGCCGGTAACCAGGCTGTGATCTCGGGGTGTCCGAATGGGGAAACCCACCTCTGACGAGGTATCGTGCACTGAATGCATAGGTGTACGAAGCGAACCCGGGGAACTGAAACATCTCAGTACCCGGAGGAAAGGAAAGCAACAGCGACTCCGTGAGTAGCGGCGAGCGAAAGCGGATCAGCCGGATGAAAGATGAATGGGTTGGAATGCCCAGCCAGAGAAGGTGAAAGCCCTGTAACTGGAATCCGGTCAGCCCAAAGAGTAGGGTCGGGCTCGTGAAACCCGGCTTGAACATGGGGGGTCCACCCTCCAAGGCTAAGTACTCCTCGACAACCGATAGTGAAACAGTAAGGTGACTGAAAGATGACAAGCACCGCGATGAGCGGGGTGAAAGAGTACCTGAAACCGTGCGCCTACATGCTGTCGGAGCCCTCCGGGGTGACGGCGTGCTTTTTGCATAATGAGCCCGCGAGTTAGTCTCAGTGGCGAGCCTAAGGCCTAACGGGCCGGAGGCGGAGCGAAAGCGAGTCTGAACAGGGCGTTCAGTCGCTGGGGCTAGACGCGAAACCCGTGTGATCTACCCATGGCCAGGGTGAAGGAGGGGTAAAGCCCTCTGGAAGCCCGAACCCGTTATCGTTGAAAAGATATGGGATGAGCTGTGGGGAGGAGTGAAAGTCTAATCAAACCGGGATATAGCTCGTTCTCGCCGAAATAACTTTAGGGTTAGCCTCGAGAGGCAACCGCTGGGGGTAGAGCTACTGGATGAGAGGTGGGCCCTACCCGGGTACCCCTTTCAACCAAACTCCGAATACCAGCGGCCGAGTCTCGGGAGATAGACTGCGAGTTACAATATCCGTAGTCAAAAGGAAAATAATCCTGACCGCCAGCTAAGGCCCCTAATCCATGCTTAGTTCGAAAGGAAGTCAGACTGCCGTGACAGCCAGGATGTTGGCTTAGAAGCAGCCATCATTTAAAGAGTGCGTAATAGCTCACTGGTCGAGGAGTCTGGCGCCGATAATGATCGGGAATAAGCACGGAGCCGAAGCTGCGGACACGAGAGTGTGGTAGGCGAGCGTTCCTGTCGGCGGTGAAGCGGAGCCGTAAGGCTTCGTGGAGCGTCAGGAAGTGCATATGCGGGCTTGAGTAACGAGAAACAAGGTGAGAATCCTTGTCGCCGAAAATCCAAGGTTTCCTGGGGAAGGTAAATCCGCCCAGGGTTAGTCGGGACCTAAGGCGAGGCCGAAAGGCGTAGTCGATGGACAGCAGGTGAATATTCCTGTACTCTTGGTGCGATCGAACCACGTTGCGGATGCTCTTGGTCAGCTGGGCGGCTAGTCGTGCCCAGGCCTTCGGGCCGTTGCTGACGGCGAGTGTTCCCAGAAAAGGCGTGGGGGCAATCCAAGACCCGTACCAAAACTGACACAGGTGGATGTGGCGAATAGCCTAAGGCGCTCGAGATAACAGTCGTGAAGGAACTAGGCAAATTGACCCCGTACGTTCGCAATAAGGGGGCCCTTCGGGGCGCAGAGAAAAGGCTCTGGGAACTGTTTATCAAAAACACAGCACTGTGCAAACACGCAAGTGGAAGTATACAGTGTGACACTTGCCCAATGCCGGAATGTCACGGAAGCGGGTTAGCTTCGGCGAAGCTCGCGACCCAAGCACCGGTCAATGGCGGCCGTAACTATGACGGTCCTAAGGTAGCGAAATTCCTTGTCGGGTAAGTTCCGACGCGCATGAATAGTGTAATCACTGGAGCACTGTCTCCACGACTGACTCGGTGAAATAGTAGTGGCGGTGAAGATGCCGCCTCCCCGCAGCAAGACGGAAAGACCCCGTGGACCTTTACTGCAGGCTGTTACTGGTCACGTGCGTAGGATGCGTAGCATAGGTGGGAGGCTTTGAAGCCCGCGTTTCGGCGTGGGTGGAGCCATCGGTGAAATACCACCCTTCGTTCGCGTGTGGCCTAACCCCGATTCCCGTGAAACCGGGCGGGGGACCGTGACTGTCGGGCAGTTTGACTGGGGCGGTCTCCTCCTAAAAGGTAACGGAGGAGCGCAAAGGTCGGCTCAGCGCGGATGGAAACCGCGTGGCAGAGTGTAAGAGCACAAGCCGGCTTTACTGCGAGACCGACAGGTCGAGCAGTCTCGAAAGAGGGCTCTAGTGATCCTGCGATCCCGTGTGGAAGGGTCGTAGCTCATCGGATAAAAGGTACCCCGGGGATAACAGGCTTATCGCTCCCGAGCGTCCATAGCGGCGGAGCGGTTTGGCACCTCGATGTCGGCTCATCGCATCCTGGGGCTGAAGGCGGTCCCAAGGGTTGGGCTGTTCGCCCATTAAAGCGGTACGCGAGCTGGGTTCAGACCGGCGTGAGCCAGGTCGGTCCCTATCTGTTGTGGGCGTTCCAAGCTTGAGAGGAGTCAACCTTAGTACGAGAGGACTGGGTTGGACTGACCCCTGGTGATCCTGTTGCACCGCTAGGTGCACCGCAGGGTAGCTACGTCGGGCAGGGATAAACGCTGAAAGCATCTAAGCGTGAAGCCCCCCTCGAGATGAGGCTTGGTCGCGCAAGCGAGAGACCCCGGGTAGACCACCCGGTTGATAGGCCGCACGTGTAAGGGCTGAGAAGCCTTCAGCGGAGCGGTACTAACGGTCGAAAGCTTTATCGCATCTGTCCGCCGCCGTGCCAACGTCTGGCTGCACCTTGTGCACCCAGAGATGTGTTGGCCGGGCAGGCGCGTTCAATGCGTGCTCATGCGGCCTGTGCGTCGCGGTTCATCCCGCGTGCACGGGCCCGGTTCGTCCCTCGGTTGTCGGCACTCAGCCGCCGGCATCCCGTTGTGGTGCTTGTCTGAACTCGGTCGATCTTCGACCGCGGCCGACGAAAGTCGGCGGCGTCGATTCGGTGACCACAGGGCTGGGGAAACACCTGTTCCCATTCCGAACACAGCAGTTAAGCCCAGTCCGCCGATGATACTGCTTCGCGGGAAAGTAGGTTGTCGCCGTTCTTGAGCCCGTCCAGGGTGACCTGGGCGGGCTCTTTTTTTGCCTGTTTCATCTATAGCGCGATTGTAAGTCGAGACAATCCATCCGCGTAATGCCCGATGTGTCGGCTTGCGCCCCCTCACAAACCGCTTCTGCCGTTGGTGTGGGTGATGCTCGCGTTTCGGCTATGCTCGGCGTGGCATGGATCGCACTCTCCTCAGCACGGTGGCCCGCGAACTTCTCCGCGAGATCTCGATCGAGCAGGTCGGCCAGGCGTGCGCCGGGCTCGCCAAGGACGGCTTGGCGTGGGTGGGGCAGCAGCTCCCGTCGCCCGCGACCGCGACGGCCGGGGCGATGCTCTCCACAGTTGCGCCCGTGATCCCGGTGCTCCTGTTCGCGGGGATGACCGTGCAGGAGTGGAAGGATCGCAAGCAGCGAGAAGCGCGTCTCAACGCGGTCGAACGCGAATTCCGCGTTATGATGGAGCGCCAGGACGACCAGTCGCACAACCTGCCCGACGAGGTTGTGGATCGGCTCCGCACGGCCGGTGTGTTCACCCGCCTGAGCGGGGCGGACCGGGGCGACCTGGTCCGCGAGGTTCGTGAGAACGTTTCGTCTTTGCTGAAAGCGGCCGGGTTGGAGGATGCGCAGCGGGTCGAGGTGCTGCGGATCTACGCTGAAGATGCGAGTGAGCGGCTCCGGTCGATTCAGCACGGTCTTGGCGATCTCGCCGCCGGTGTCGGACAGGTGCTGGATGGGAATGCCAGACTTGAGCAAATAATCGATGGCGTTGTCGGCGCGCTCCTTTCGCAGCTCCAGCAGAAAGACACGCAGCTTCAGGAGATGGACGCGGAGGTCTCGACGCTGCGGGATCAGTTGCGTGCGGCCGTGTTGGCGCGTGTTGAGGCCGAGCGTCACGCGGGGCGATCCCCCGATGCGGTGCTGGAAGAGCTGCGGCACGGCCAGCCCGAGGGCCTGCTCCGGTTCCTCGACCGGTACGTGGATGAAGACGAGCGCCGCCTGATCGAGCGGCACCGCGAGCGTGCGGCCGTCGCGTACGTCGTGGGCGATATCGATCGGGCCCTGGGCTCGATCGAAAAGATCCTCTGCTTGCTACCGGACGATCTGGACGCACTCACGCGGCGCGGTCACATCCGCCGGAAGCGTGGAGATCTGGCCGCCGCCGAGGCGGATTACAAGTGTGTCTTAAAGTTGGCGTCAGATGAACGGTCGCGGGCTGTGGCGTGCGGCAACGTCGGCTTATTGGCCCTAGTTCGTGACGACTTAGATACCGCGCAGAATTATTCCGAGGAAGCGCTGAGTGTCGGCGAATCGCTTGGGAATCTGGAAATCATTTCAAACAGTCTTGGTAATCTTGGCACAATCCTACGGATTCGTAGGGATCTTGGTGCTGCTGCGGCATGTCATCATCGCGCGCTATTGATCGACGAGTCGCTCGGACGCCGCGAAGGGATGGCAAGCGAACTCGGGAATCTCGGCTTGATCGAGCAGTTCCGTGAAAATCTTGATGCGGCTGAAAAGTATCATAAGCGTTCGTTGGCGATCTTCGAGTCGCTCGAATATCGAGAAGGCATCGCGAACCAGCTTGGAAATCTCGGTCTGCTTGCAGAAAAGCGGGGACAGTTTGCTGAGGCCCGTGCGTTATGGACGCAAGCACGTGAACTGTTCGCAGCGATCCTCATGCCCCACATGGTCGACAAAGTGCAGCGGGCGCTGGATGAGTTGCCGTCGGCCTAGTCTGCAGCATTTTGGACAGCGGAATTCATCTTACAACCTCGCATTCTCCCCCGGCGGCATCGGCGGGTCGAGCTTCGGTTCCGCCAGGCGGGCGAGCACCACGGCGGGTTGGCCGACGGCTTTGCTGAGGATGTCGACCCGGTCGGCCGGGGCGAGCAGTTGCGCCAGCTCGTCCGGGCGCAGGGTCCGCGGCTCGATCGCGTCGTCGCCGGCGCCTGGGGTGGGCGGGGGGACGGTCGCGGGGGCGGCGGCGAGGATCCAGCCGCCGGGGGCGACGAGGCGGAGCAGCTCGCGCATGACCGTCTCGGCGTCGTCGCCGGTGCGCACGGCGTGGACGGCGAAGGCGGCGTCGAAGCTCGCGTCGAGCTCCCCCGCGAGCGCGTCCAGGTGCCCGATCTCGAAGGCGACGTGCTGGTTGAGGCCCGGGGGGGCGTAGCGTCGGCGGGCGAAGCGGACGCTTTCGCTGTCGCGCTCGAGGGCGACGACCGCGCCGCTCGGGCCGACGCGCCGGGTGATCCAGGCGGCGGGCCCGCCGGTGCCTGCGGCGAGGTCGAGCACGCGCATGCCGGGTCGGAGGAGCTCGTCGCACATCTGGTAGAGGGTGAGGCGTCCGGGGCCGAGGTCGAGGGCGGCGAGGTCGTCGTAGAGGCGTCGGTGGGTGGCGCGGATGCGCATCGGCTCGCCGTGAGGGAACTGGACGCGGTAGACGCGGAGCGTGCGCGCGTGGCGGGAGAGGGCGCGGGGGAGGGTTTCGGGTCGTCGCTCGCGGTAGCGGACGGCGTCGGCGACGATCTCGCCGCGACGGAGGGCGCGGGCGAGGCGCAGGGGCCAGGTCGGCGTGGCGGTGAGGCGCGGGCGGCGGACCTTGGTGCTGCGGACGAAGGGGCTCATCGCGCGCCTTGCGGTGTGGCGTGGGTGAAGAGGGCGAACTGTGTTGCGGCGCGGGGCGCGCGGCGATGGTGTGGCGTGCGCTGGGCCGTGTGCGGCGGAGTGGTTGTGGGCGTGATGCGGACCCAGCGGGTGGGTTCGGCGTGGTGCGCGATGGTGCGCGCGTAGTCGGCGCCTTCGTGGAGCTTGGCGACGAGTTCGGGGCGGTTGCACTGTCGGCTGAGGTGGAGGAAGACGGCGTGCTCGCGCGGGGCGATGGCGCAGGCCGCGTCGTGGGCTTCTTCGTTGGAGAGGTGCCCCGCGCCGGTCATGATGCGGCGTTTGAGGAAGTCGGGCCGGTCGCTGGCGAGCTGGAGCTGGGGGCAGTAGTTGCTCTCGATCGCGAGGACGCCGACGCCGGCGAGGGTGCGGAGCCCGTGCTCGGTCATGCGCCCGAGGTCGGTGGCGTAGGCGAGGCTGGCGACGGGCGGCGGTGCGTTTGGCTCGGTGTTTTGCGTGTTTTCCGGGTGTGGGGGGGTGAATTCGAAGCGGAAGGCGGCGACGCCGAGGTGGTCGTGTTCGAAGAGGGATGTGCGCACATGGGCGCACGGTGCGAGCGTGAAGGTGTCTTCGAAGGGCTCGGTGGGTGTGTGGTGGAGGAGGCCGGCGCGTTCGGCGCGGCCCATGTGTCTGCGGTGGATGCGGAAGGTGGCGGCGCAGTCGCGCGGGGGCCTGTTCCAGCCGGGGTGGCAGTGGTCGGTGTCGAGGTGGGTGAAGCAGATATCGGCGACGTCGGCGAGGCGGAGGCCCAAGCGTGCGAGGGCGAGGGCGGTGCGTCGCGGGCTGAGCCCGGCGTCGATGAGGACGGCCCGCCGTCGTCCGCGGTCGTGGTGGATGAGCACGCTGCAGTTGCCGGCGGAGCTGCTGGCGAGGACGCAGAGGGCGGCCTCGCCCGGCGCGAGCGCGGGGCAGGGCGCGGACGCGAGGGGTGTCGGCGCCCGCGCGGTCACGCGTCGAGCCCGTCGTCGGCGGCGAGTGCGGCGAGGTCGGCCTGCCCGCGGCGGAGGGCTTTGATCATGGGCATCATGCCGCGTTGCGGGCGGCTGGGGCCGAAGCAGATGGGGCGTTTGGCTTCGGCGACGAAGTCGCGCATCTCGGCGACGCAGGCGGAGCTTGCGGCGAGGCGGTCGAGCTCTTCGCGGACGCGGTCTGGGGTGAGTTCGGTTTTGAAGGCGCGTCGGAAGGCTTCGCGTGCGGCGGTGATTTCTTCGCGGGGGATGCCGGCGCGTCGCATGCCGACGGCGTTGATGCCGAAGAGGCGGTTGTGCTCGCTGACGAGGCAGAAGGGCGGGGTGTCCATGCTGACGCCCATCATGCCGCTGAGCATGACGAGGCGTCCGACGCGGGTGTGCTGGTGGACGGCGCTGAGCCCGCCCATGTTGACGCCTTGGGCGACTTGGGCGTGCCCGCCGACGACGGCGCCGTTGACGAGGATGGCGTCGTCGCCGACGCGTGCGTCGTGCCCGACGTGGGCGGAGGCCATCATGTAGACGCGGTCGCCGAGGGTGGTGGGGTGATCGTGCTGCCCGTCGGTGTTCGGCATGGGCGCGTGGATGGTGACGTGCTCGCGGAGCGTGCAGCCTGCGCCGATGCGGACGCCGGCGTTGTCGGCGTCGTGGTCGATCTTGACGTGCTGGGCGGGGAAGCCGACGCAGACGCCTGGGTAGAGGGTGGAGCCCTCGCCGACCTGGACACGCCCGCGGAGGTGGACGGCGGCGATCAGGCGGACGCCGGGGGCGAGCCGGACGGGGCCTTCGAGGACGCAGAACGGCCCGATCTGGGCGTCGGGGGCGATGTCGGCTTCGGGGCTGACGATCGCGGAGGGGTGCACGGTCGGCATGGGGGCATGGTAGCGGGCGGGGGCGTGGAATAGGATCGCCCCGTGCCACGGGCCGACGACTTACGCGTGATCGATCTCGGGCGCCTGGGCTATCGGGCGGCGCATGAGGAGCAGGCACGCCACCAGCGTGAGGTCATCGCGGCCCGGGCGCGGGGGGAGGCGGAGGTCGGGCGTCTGCTGCTGGTCGAGCACGATCCGGTGATCACGGTGACGCGCCGGGGCGACCTGGCGGGGCACGTGCTGGCGCCGGAGACGTTGCTCCAGGCGGTGGGTGTGTCGGTGGAGGCGACGGACCGGGGCGGGGACGTGACGTACCACGGGCCGGGGCAGCTCGTGGCGTACGCGGTGCTGGATCTGAACTTGCTTGGTCTGCGGCTGGCGGAGTACATGCGTCTGCTGGAGCAGTCGGTGATCGACGCGATCGGGCCGTTCGGGGTGCGTGGGTTTCGCGATCCGCCGGCGACGGGGGTCTGGGTGGATTCGGTGGCTCCGGCGAGCCGGGGCGAGCCGGCGAAGATCTGCGCGATGGGCGTGCGTGTGAGCAAGTGGGTCTCGATGCACGGGCTGGCACTCAACGTGACGACGAACCTGGAGCACTTTCGTCTGATCAAGCCGTGCGGGCTGGATCGCCCGGTGACGAGCCTGTCGGCGGAGCTCGGGGCGTCGTCGCCGATGATGGAAGAGGTGCGGACGGCGTTGGTGGCGAGTTTCCGCTCGCAGCTGGCGCAGACGCCGGGGTTGCGATCGAAGAAACGGAAATGACGCGGGCGGCATGGGCCCGGAGGCGTGCAGAGAGAGAGGATCGGATTCGGATGCGTGACCCTCGGCTGGATCGTTTGGCGGACGTGCTGGTGCGGTACTCGACGCGGGTGAAGCCCGGGGACTGGGTGGTGATCGCGTCGGAGGCGGCGGCGATGCCGCTGGTGGAGGCGACGTTCGAGGCGGTGCTGCGCGCGCGGGGGCACCCGGAGTGGTCGGTGCGGAGCGAGACGCTGGAGGAGCTGCTGCTGGCGCACGCGAACGAGGCGCAGCTGGCGCGTCTGAGCCCGACGACCGAGTTCATGATGGACCGGGTCGACGTGCGGATCGGCTTCTGGGCGGACGTGAACACGCGGTACCTCGGGGCGATCGACCCGAAGCGCGTGGCGCGCCGAGAGTCGGCGCGGCGGGGGATGATGCAGCGGTTCATGCAGCGGGCGGCCGAGGGCAAGGCGCGCTGGTGCGGGACGCTCTTTCCCACCGAGGCGGCGGCGCAGGACGCGGGGATGAGCCTGCGGGCGTACGCCGACTTTGTGTTCCGGTGCGGGCTGCTGCACGAGGCGGACCCGGTCGCGGCTTGGGAGCGCGTGCGCGAGCGGCAGCAGCGGGTGTGCGATTTTCTCCAGGACAAGCGCGAGCTGCGCTTCCGCGTGCCTGCGACGGATCGGCACGACGGGACGGACCTGACGGTCAACGTGGATCCGAGCAAGAGCGTCTGGGTGAATTGCGCGGGGCAGGAGAATTTTCCGGACGGCGAGGTGTTCACGGGGCCGCAGGGTGTGGACGGGCACGTGAATTACATCTACCCGGCGGTGTACAACGGGAACGAGGTCGAGGGCGTGCGTCTGGCGTTCAAGGGCGGTCGCGTGGTGGACGCGAGCGCGCGCAAAGGCGAAGCGTTCCTGATCGAGATGCTCGAGCAGGACGAGGGCGCGAAGAACCTGGGCGAGATCGCGATCGGGACCAACTACGGGATCACGGCGTTTAGCAAGAACACGCTGTTTGATGAGAAGATCGGTGGGACGTTCCACGCGGCGGTGGGCGCGGGATACCCGGAGAGCGGGTCGCACAACGAGAGCGGGCTGCACTGGGACATGGTGTGCGAGCTGCGGGAGCGGAAGGGCGAGCCGGGGGGGACGATCGAGGCCGACGGGGCGGTGTTTCACCGCAACGGCCTGTTTACGGATCCGAGTTTTCCGGGGCCGAGCTGAGGGGGCTGGGGGAGATCGCCAGATTGCAAAGGGCCAGAGGGCCAGATCCGGATGTGCCGCGGACCTTGTCTGCAAGGTCCGTGCTTCTGGTCTTCTGGTTTCTCCCGCTGCTCGTGTGGTCGTGGGACTGACGGGTTCAGAGATCGAGGAGAGAAGAGAGGGCGGCTCGGAGCACTGACCTTTGGGACAAGGTCAGTGGCACAGTTGGGGATGGGTGGGCGGAGCACTGGCCTCTCGGAAGAGGTCCGTGGCACATGCGGAATCGGTTGTGTTTACCGTGTGCCGAGGGCGGCGGGCCAGATGTAGTAGGCGTGCCCGGGTTCGAGGGCGGCGGGCGGGATGAGTTCGCGCAGCACCGATGTTCGCGGCGCGGGCTCGCCGAGCTCGGCGCTGGCGTAGGGGGTCGTGGGGCGGCGGGTCGGGGCGTGGTAGCGGACGAGCTGGGCGGCTTCGATGCCGGCGAGCTCGCGTGCGAGGCGGAAGGCGTCGCGCAGCCCGCCGGTCTGGTCGATCAGCCCGAGTTCCGCGGCCTGCGTGCCGGTGAGGACGCGCCCGTCGGTCGCGGTTGCGAGGGATTCGCCTTCGAGGCCTCGTGTTGTGCGCACGAGCTCGGCGAAGGTGGCGTGCATCTCGTCGACCATGCTTTGGAGGATGGCGTAGTGGGTGTCGCGTGCGGGCTGGAGGGGGTTGGCGATGTCCTTGTTGGGGCCGCTGACGACGGCTCGCCCCTGGATGCCGATGCTGGCGAGCCCGGCGCTGACGTTGACGGTGGGGATGATGACGCCGACCGAGCCGGTGATGGTGGATGGGTGGGCGACGATCTGGTCGGCGGCGAGTGCGAGGTAGTAGCCGCCGCTGGCGGCGGTGTCGCCCATGCTGGCGACGACGGGCTTGCCGGATCGTTCGCGGAAGGTGCGGATCTCGTGGTAGAGGACGTCGGTCGCGGTGACGCCGCCGCCGGGTGAGTTGATGCGGAGGACGACGGCTTTGACGCGCGGGTCGTGCTCGGCGATGTTGAGTCGTCGGACGACGCGGTCGATGGTGTTGGAGCGCCCGCCGCCGAGGGCGGGCTCATCGACCGAGAGGATGATGCCGTCGATGTCGATCATGGCGACCTTGTCGCGGGATCGTTCGGGCGTTTCGAGGACGGTGGACTCTCGGAGTCGGGCGTCGGCCTCGCCGAGGGTGACGCTGAAGGTGATCGGCCCGCAGCCGACGGAGGCGGCGAGGGCGGCGAGCAGGGCGAGGCCGAGCAGGCGGGTGGGGTGCATGGGTGGAGGATACGAGCGTGGGCGTGTGTTCGGTGCACCGGACGGTGTTTGCTTCGCTCCCCCGCCGGGGCGGGGGAGCTGTCGGCGCAGCCGACTGAGGGGGTGGGGGGGGAATTGCCAGAATTGCAGAGGGCCAAGGGGCCAGATCCGGATGTGCCACGGGCCTTGGTGTCTCCCGTGGCTCGGGTTGTCGTGTGTCCGCTGGATCAAGAGATCGAGGAGAGATGAGAGAGCGGCACGGAGCACTGACCTTGCGGACAAGGTCAGTGGCACAGTGGGGGGAGGGCGGCCCGGAGCACTGACCTTGCGGACAAGGTCAGTGGCACAGTGGATTGGTGCTTGCGGTGTTGGTGTGGGGCCGGATATTGGCGGGTTCGCTCGCTAGGCTCCGGGCGTGGATGAGGCGGCGTCTTTGCATCCTGTGGATCCTCGTCACGTGCCGGTGCTCCCGGGCGAGGTGCTTGAGTTGCTTGGGGCGGGGGCGGGGCAGACGTATCTCGACGCGACGGCCGGGCTGGGGGGGCACGCGTCGATGGTGGCGCCGCGGCTGATGCCGGGGGGGACGGTCGTGCTCAACGACCTGGACGAGGGCAACCTCGCCCGGGCGAGGGCGTCGGTCGAGGCGGCGGCCCCCGGGATCCGCGTCGAGACGATCCGCGGGAACTTCGCCGACCTGCCCCGCGTGATGCTCGAGCGCGGGCTGGCGGCGGACATGGTCTTGGCGGACCTGGGCTTCAGCTCGAACCAGGTGGACGACGCGGCGCGGGGGCTGAGCTTCCGCGCCGATGGGCCGCTGGATATGCGGCTGGACCCCTCGGCACCGATTACGGCGGCGGAACTGGTCAACACGCTGCCCGAGGCGGAACTGGCGGATGTTCTGTGGCGGTTTGGTGAGGAGCGGGCCTCCCGGCGGGTCGCGGCAAAGATTGTGGCGGCCCGCGCAGAGGGACCGATATCCACCACGGCTCAGTTGGCGTCGATCGTCCGATCGGCGGTCGGTTTCGCAGGGCGCGGGCGCGCCAAGGGCGGCAAGCGGGGGCGGCAGGGGCCGACCATCGACGCCGCCACGCGGTCGTTTCAGGCCCTGCGGATCGCGGTCAACGACGAGCTCGGCAGCCTCGAGGCGTTGCTCGAGGCGGTCGGACGGTCGGCGGCCCGCCATCACGCGGCGGCACACAGCGGAGGGCAAGACGCGGCAACCGGCGACTGGCTCCGACCCGGGGCGCGCGTCGCGATCATCGCTTTCCACTCGCTCGAAGACCGCCCGGTCAAGCGGGCCTTCGGGGAGCTCAGCGAGCGGGGCGTGGCGGAGCGGCTCACGAGGCGGCCGATCGTCGCGGGTGAGGCGGAGACGAGCGCCAACCCGCGGTCACGCTCGGCGAAGATGCGGGGCGTGCGGCTCGCGGGTGGGTGAGCGGGCGGGTGGGTGATCCGACGTTGGGCGCAGGCTCGGCGGTGCGGGATTTGCGGGAGGGATTTGGGCTGGGGGTTGGGTCGGAGAGAGGCCGAGGCGTGCGCGTTGCGTGCGTTTCGGCGTGGGACCATCGGGAACGGTCGGCTCGGCGCGGGTCTTGGCTGGCGGGTGAAGGATCGCCCGGCGGCGCGCGGGGTCGGCACAACAGATCGCAGGGACGCGGCCGTGACTCGAGAGCACAAGCTGGCGCTGATCATCGGGTTCTCCCTCGTGCTGATCGTGGGGGTTCTGGTTTCCGACCACCTGTCGCAGGCGAGCCGCGTGCAGCTGGACGGGTCGGGGAGTGCGGACGAGCTGGCGGTGTCGTTGACGCCGATCGAGCCGGTGCGTCCTTCGCCTCGCTCGGCGTACGCGTCTTCGGCGCAGCCGCCGGCGGCTGCGGTGGAACGATTGAACGACCGGCTCGCGGGGGGCTCGCCCGAGCTTCGGGCGGGCGAGACGCGTGGTCTGGACGTGCGCCCGGCGTCGGCGGTGGAGCCGGCGCTCGCGTCGGGCGACCCGGACGGGTGGCGCGTCGAGGTGCCGACGCTGGAACTGGCGTTGGACGCGCCCGGGCTTGAGGAGCGCGGTGCGGAAGCCTCGCCTTCGCGCGAGGGGCGCTCGCGCGGGCTGGCGGACCGGACGCTGGCGTTCCTGGATGATGCGCAGCAGGGGGCGGCCGAGCTGATCCACCAGGGCGGGACGCTGCTGGAGCAGATCGGGCGTCCGCAGCTTCCGGTCGCGCTCCAGCACGTGCAGGCGAACGGTTCGGCGGGCGCGGTGCTGCGGTACACGGTGCAGAACAACGACACGCTGTTCCGCATCGCCGAGGCGCACTACGGGGACGGTCACCTGTGGCGGGCGCTGGCGGACGCGAACGAGGGTCGGGTCGGTGCGAACGGTGCGGTGCGCGTGGGCGTGTCGCTGGTGCTCCCGGACATGCTCAACGGGCAGCCGGTGCTGAGCGGGTGGAACAGCTCGGGGACGCAGGCGCAGCCGCCGTCGACGCAGGCTTCGGCCCCGGCCCCGGCGCCCGCGCCGGCCGCGGCGCGTCCGCAAGCGCAGAACACGAGCACGACGCCGGCGGCTCAGCCCGCGGCTTCGGGCGCGCGCACGTACACCGTTCAGCGCGGCGACACGCTGGGTCGGATCGCGCAGCGTGAGCTCGGGACGGTGCGCCGGATGCGTGAGATCATCGATCTCAACCGCGACCGGATCGACGACGCCGACGACATCCGCGTGGGGATGACCCTCCGCCTCCCGCCCCGCTGATCGGGCCTGAGCCTGGGGAAAGGGGCGACGCGTGTTCGCGAAGCTGGTGGTGACGATCCTGGCGTGCGGTGCGTGCGGGGGCGCGCTGCTGTCGGTGCGTCACGCGCGTTTGCAGGCGGCGCACGAGATGGCCGAGGCTCGGCTTCGGATCCGCCATCACGAGCGGGAGCTGCAGCGTCTGCGCGCGGAGATCGCGCTTCGGATCACGCCGGAGCAGGTGGAGGCGATGACGGTGATGCTGGGCCCGCTGCAGTCGGCGGTGCCGGAGGGTTGCCCGCCCGCGCCGCCGGCGTGGTGGCTGCCGGACCAGGTCGCGGAGCAGGTGGAGCGTCGTGCGGGCGAGGGTCCGGCGTGATGGTCGGGGTGTGGTCGCGTCTGCGCGGGTGGTCGCGTGCCGAGGTGGTGTCGGCGTGCGTGGTGCTGGGCGTGCTGGTGATGTTCGCGTTGTCGATGGCGGAGGTTGTCCGCCTGCAGACGATGCCGGACGAGCGTTTGCAGTCGCGGATTGCGATGCGTGAGGCTCGGGCGGTTACGCCGGGGATCCGTGGGGACATCCTGGATCGCCGGGGCCGCGTGCTGGCGACGACGCGTTTTGCGTGGCGTGTGTTCGTGGATCCGGTGCAGTTGCCGGAGGAGCCGCACGAGGTGATCGGGCGTCTGGCGGAGCTGTTGCAGGAGGACGCGTCGGCGATCGGGGTGCGCGTGGTGGGGGCGCTCGCGTTGAACGCCGAGCGTGAGGCGGAGGCGGCTTCGGGGCGCGTGTCTGCGGTGGAGTCGGACGCGGAGGCGAGCCGCTGGCGTCGGGCGTGGCTGGCGCTCGCTGAGGCGTGGGGTGGCGACCGTGGCGAGGCGGCGGAAGCGGCGCAGCGGGTGCGTCTGCAGCGGTATCTGCGGGTGGGCCCGGTGCTGACCGACGCGCAGGCCGCCAGCGTGCGCGCCGAGCGACTGCCGGGCGTGCACCTGGAGCGCGTGCCGGTGCGCGAGAGCCCGGGCGGGCTGCTGGCGGCGAACATTGTCGGGAAGTTCAGCACCGACGCCGAGGGGCGTCTGGGCGTGGAGCGTGTGAACCACGAGTCGCTGGAAGCGCCGTCGGCGGTGGCGCGGTACGCGCGGGACGCGCGCGGGCGGGCGCTGTGGATCGAGGCGGGGGACTGGGAGCCGATCCGTCGCGGCGCGCCGTTGGCGCTCTCGATCGACCTGGAGCTGCAGCGGATCGCGATCGAGGAGCTGCGGCGGGGGGTGGAGCGGGCCGAGGCGCAGGGCGGGCGGATCATCCTGATGGATCCGTACACGGGCGAGATCCTGGCGATGGCGGACGTGCGTCGCGAGGCGCAGGGCGTGGTGCCGATCCCGTGGGTGAAGCGTGAGTTGGCTCGGGGTGAGGAGCCGGAGTTCCCGGATTTCAACACGAGCCGCGCGCCGCGTCTGCTGGTGGTGCCGGAGGACGAGCGGGCGAAGCTGCACCCGGCGCTGGCGGTGAACCGTTGCGTGGAGTCGATCTACGAGCCGGGTTCGACGTTTAAGCCGTTCATGTGGGCGGCGGCGCTGGCGGCGGGGGTTGTGAAGCCCGAGGAGATCATCGACACCGAGGGGGGTCGGTTCCGGACGTTCTACGGTCGGTATTTGGAGGACGTGGTCAAGCGGGATCGGCAGTCTTGGACGGACGTGCTGGTGAACTCGAGCAACATCGGGATGGTGAAGGTGCTGGAGCGGATGGAGCCGCGTCAGGTGCACGGTTCGATCGAGGCGTTCGGCTTCGGTCGTCGGACGGGTGTGCCGCTGCCGGGCGAGCCGCGTGGGATGGTGACGCCGCTTCGGGGCTGGTCGAAGTACACGCACACGTCGGTGGCGTTCGGTCACGAGGTGGCGGTGACGCCGTTGCAGATGGTGCGGGGGTTCAGCGCGTTCGCGCGTCCTGGTGAGCTGGCGGGGACGCTGCCGACGGTTCGGTTGTCGGCTTCGAGCGAGGGTGACGCGGACATCGCCGAGCGTGCGGTGCCTTCGTGGGCGGCGGTGCTGGCTCGGACGCCGATGGAGACGGTGGTGGAGTCGATGCGTCAGCGGGAGGTGACCAAGCGTCGTCGTGAGGGGTTGGCGGCGGAGCCGGAGCCTCGGTACCGGTTGTTTGGGAAGAGCGGGACGGCGAAGGTGGCGGTGGGTGATCCGCCGGAGGGGATGCGGCGCCCGCGTGGCGTGCCGGCGTACTTGCCTCGGCAGTACCACTCGAGCTTTATTGCGGCCGGCCCGACGGAGGCGCCGCGGCTGGTGGCGTTGGTGATTATTGATGATCCTTCGCCGGAGTTGGTGCGTCGTCGGGAGGCGTTCGGGTCGCACGTGGCGGGTCCGGTGGTGAGCCGCGTGATGGAGCGGGGGCTGCTGTACCTGGGCGTGCCCCCGAGCCCGGCGAAGACGCCTAGCGGCGAGGCTGGGCCCAGCCCCCGGGTCGCCAGGGCCGGGCGAGGGCAGGGGTGATATCCCCGGTTTGAGTCGAGGAAAAGTGCCCGGATTCTGGTTTGTGGTGTGATGATCGTCCAGAAGCCAAGTGTTTCTACGGGCTTTTTGGATGGTCTTGGTTCGGGGCGGGAAAATCCGCTTGGGATCGTGCAAATTACTCTTGCGACCCCTGATGCGGGGTTGTATGCTTTGGGGTCAAGTCGTTTCGGCGGGCATCATCTGGGGTGTTTGCACCTCTTGCTTGCGTGAGACGGCTGGCGGATTCAGGAGCGCGTTCGGCGTGGCCGGGCGCGGAGAGATCAGAACCCGCCGCGCCGGCACTCACCGGCGCGGGTGCAGCAGAAGAATTGGAGAGGGTCATGATGCGGACTGCGGTGACGGTTGCGGCTCTGGCGTCGCTCGCCGGGCTGGCCTCGGGTCAGGTTGTGTACACCGACACGGTGGGCGACACGTTCACGACGGCCGGGGATGGGATTCTGGACATCGTCCAGGTCGAGGTTTCCAACACGCTGGACGACATCACGTTTGTCATCACGGTCGATGGCGACGTCGACGCGGTCGATTGGGGCAAGTACCTGGTCATCATCGACAGCGCCGCGGGCGGCGACACCGCTGGCAACGGGTGGGGTCGTCCGATTGGCATGAGCCAAGGGGCGAACAACTGGCTCGGGAGCTGGGTCGACTCCGGCAACGGGCTCGAGGCATACAGCTGGGACGGCGGCGCGTGGCAGCTCGACGGCGCGACGTACAACGGCACCCCGGGCCTGAGCATCAGCAAGGGCGGCAACACCGTCACCCTCACCGCGCCGCTCGCCCTCCTGGGCATCAGCGTCGGGCAGGACATCTTCTTTGACGTGTTCAGCTCCGGCGGCGGCGATAACGACGGTGCCGTGGACAGCCTCGGCAACCCCGGGCAGCAGATTGGCGACTGGGGCGACTTCTCCGAAGCCTTCCCGCTCGTCTACACCGTCGTGCCGGCCCCGGGCGTGCTCGCCCTCGGGCTGCTCGGCGGGGCGGCGATCGCCACCCGTCGTCGCCGCTAAGGCGACGCTCGGCACGCCCCGCGCGACGCGGTGACGCGTCGTCGCGCGGCTCGCATCGACTCCGACGGCCCGGGCGAACAGCTTCGCCCGGGCCGTTCTTGTGCGCGGATCACGAGATCGAACCGCACCAGTCTCAGTCATCCGCGCGGCTCCCGGTTCGCTGGAGACGCCCCGACGCGGGTACCTTGCTCTGTAGCCATGCCGACCCGACCTTCCGAACCCGAAACGCCGACCCGGGCTGCGCCCCGAGCCGCGGCTCGCCCGACGCTGAGCGCGCGCAAGAAGGCGTTGTTCATGGGGATCTGTCTCGCGTTCCCGGTGGTGCTGGTGGTGCTGGTGGAGGGGGGGCTGCGGGTCGCGGGTTTTGGGGGGCGGGCGGCGACGTTGCGCGTGCTGGGGGCGGTGGACGAGTCGCGCCCGGAGCTGGGGCGTGTGGTGTCGAGCTCGACGGAGGGGCCGGGGAGCTTTTTTTACATGAACCGGGACCGCCCGGGGACGATCGAGCTGTTCAGTTTTGTGACGCCGAAGCCGGAGGGCGTGTTCCGGGTGATGCTGTTCGGGGAGTCGGCGATCAAGGGTTTCCCGCAGCCGCCGGCGTTTAATGCGGGGTCGTTCCTGCGGGAGATGCTGGCGGACGCGATGCCGGAGCGCGAGGTCGAGGTGCTGAACTTCGGCACGACGGCGATCGCGAGCTACCCGGTGCTGGAGATCCTGCGCGAGGCGGTGGCGTTCGAGCCGGACGTGGTGATCGTGTATTGCGGGAACAACGAGTTTTACGGCGCGTTCGGCGTGGCGAGCCTGAACCGGGGCGCGCGCTCGCCGGGGGCGATGCGGGCGCAGCGGTGGTTCCAGACGACGGGCATCGGGCAGGCGCTGGGGGACTGGCGCGGGCGCGCGGTGCGGGCGCGCCAGGACGCGGAGGCCGATGGTGCGCGCACGCTGATGGAGACGATGGTCGGGCAGTCGTTCGTGGGCGTGGGCTCGCCGCTGCGGAGGGCGGCGGTGCGGAATCTGTCGCACAACCTGCGGGAGATGGCGGCGGCGTGCGACGCGGTGGGCGTGCCGATGCTGCTCTGCACGCTGGTCAGCAACGAGCGCGATATGGCCCCGTTGGGCGAGCCGGATTGGGGTGACGCGGACGCGGCGGCGCGCGCGCGGGGCGAGGCCGCCCTGGCGCGCGTGCGCTCGGGGGAGCTCGGCCCGCGGGAGGCGGTGGCGCTGCTGACCGAGGCGCAGCTCGGCGCGATCGATCACTCGGTGCTGAGCTTCTTCCTGGGACGTGCGAGTTTCGCGCTGTTCGAGGCGGAGGGTTCGGAGAATCCCGATCAGGAAGTGCTGAACCGCCGGTTTTTTCACTATGCGACGCGGGACGACACGATGCCGTGGCGTCCGAACTGGCACACGGATCATGCGATCCGGGAGGTCGCGGCGGAGACGTCGGCGTCGCTGGTGGACGTGCTCGGCGTGTTTCGGGAGGCGTCGCCCGGCAAGGCGGTGGGCTGGGAGCTGATGGACGATCACGTCCATTTTTCGCTGGAAGGGCAGCAACTGTTGGCGCGGACGCTCGCGGGTGCGGTGCTGGAGCGGCTCGGGCGGGCCGAGGACGCGTCACGCCTGGCGAGCGATGAGGACTACCGCGTGCGGCTTGGGGATAACCCGTTCGATCGCTACGGCGTGGCGCACCAGATGCGGGTGCTGCTGTCGGTGCCGTTCTTTCGTGAGACGAACCCCGGGGCGGTGGAACGGTTTGATGCGCGCGCACGGGCGATGCGATCGTCGATGCCGAGCGGGATGGACGAGGTGTTGCAGCGATGGCAGCGTCCGGTGACGCACACCGGGGGCGTGCGCCGCCCGCTCAGCGGGATGGCGGCGCGGGAGCTGATCCGGCGCGGGGAGACCGGGGCGGCGATCGGTCTGCTGAAGCCGGCGGGCGCGAGCGTGCCGGCGTATTCGTCGCTCGGGCTGGAGTACGCGTACCTCGAGCTGGCGCTCCGGGCGGCGGCGCGGGGGGAGCAGGTCGTCGCCGGTGAGGACGCCGAGCGGGCGCGGGAGCTGATCCGGCGCGGGCGGTTCCTCTTGCGCGAGACGGGCGCGCGCACGGGGATGACCGAGCGTCACGTGGGGCGGCTGCACCAGTTGCTGGGCGAGTGGGAGGAGGCGACGCCGATGCTGCTGGAGGCGCAGCGACGCCTCGGCGGGACGGATCGCGTCGCGACGGATCAGGCGCTCGTGCTCGGCTACGTGCGGCTCGGGCGGCGGGCGGAGGCGCTCGCGGTGATCGAGCACGGCGTGCGGCACAGCGGGGAGTTTGCGCCGATGTATGAGCGGATGCGGGGGATGCTGGGGGCGGAGTAACGTGGGTTTGATGAAGCGCTTGGAAGCGTTGGTCGGGACGGGCGGGACGCCCGTTCCACCGAGGGTTTGTAGGGGGTTCTTTTCTTGACGGCGATCCTGGGCATCTCGGCGTTTTATCACGACTCGGCGGCGGCGCTGGTGGTCGATGGTGAGCTCGTCGCGGCGGCGCAGGAGGAGCGGTTCACGCGCAAGAAGCACGATCACGCGTTCCCGAGCCGTGCGATCGAGTTCTGCTTGCGCGAGGCGGGGCTGCAGGGCGGGGATCTGGACTATGTGGCGTTCTACGACAAGCCGTTGCTGAAGTTTGAGCGGCTGCTGGAGACGTACCTGGCGTATGCGCCGCGCGGGTTCCGGAGTTTTGTGCGTGCGATGCCGCTGTGGCTGCGGCACAAGCTGCATTTGCCGCGGGTGATGCGGCGCGGGCTGGGCGGGTCGTATACGAAGCGGTTTGTGTTTACCGAGCATCACGAGAGCCACGCGGCGAGCGCGTTTTATCCCTCGCCGTTTGAGGAAGCCGCGATCCTGACGCTGGACGGCGTGGGGGAGTGGGCGACGGCGAGCTTCGGCGTCGGGCGCGGGCGGAAGATCGAGCTGAGCCACGAGCTGCGGTTCCCGCACTCGCTCGGGCTGCTTTACTCGGCGTTTACGTATTTTTGCGGGTTCAAGGTGAACAGCGGGGAGTACAAGCTGATGGGGCTCGCGCCGTTCGGCGAGCCGCGGTATGCTGATCTGATTCGGGAGAAGCTGATCGACCTGAAGCCGGACGGGAGCTTCCGGCTCGACATGCGGTACTTCAACTATTGCCAGGGTTTGACGATGACCAACGCGCGGTTCGCGTCGCTGTTCGGCGGCGCGGCGCGGTCGGCGGAGACGCCGATTACGCAGCGGGAGATGGACCTCGCGGCGAGCGTGCAGGCGGTGACCGAGGACGTCGTGCTCGCGATCGGCAGGCACGTGCACGAGCGCACAGGCATGCGCGATCTCTGCCTCGCGGGTGGCGTGGCGTTGAATTGCGTCGCGAACGGGCGGCTTTTGCGCGAGGGTCCGTTCGATCGGGTCTGGGTGCAGCCGGCGGCTGGTGACGCGGGGGGAGCGCTCGGATCGGCGTTGTTCGTGTGGCACCAGTTGTTGGAAAAAGCGAGGAGTGTGCGCACGACGGGTGCTGATGCGCAGCGCGGGTCGTTGCTCGGTCCGGCGATCGAGACGGGGGAGGTGCTCGAGCGGGTGCTGTCGTCGTCGGGGGCGGTGTCGCGCCGGTTTGAGGACGACGGGGCGTTGATGGAGCGTGTGGCGTTGTTGCTGGCGAGCGGGAAGGTGGTGGGGTGGTGCCGCGGGCGGATGGAGTTTGGGCCGAGGGCGTTGGGGGCGCGGTCGATCTTGGGAGATCCGCGCAGCCGCGAGATGCAGTCGCGGATGAACGTGAAGATCAAGTTTCGTGAGAGTTTTCGCCCGTTCGCGCCGGCGGTGCTCGCGGAGGAGGCGGGGGCGTGGTTCGAGCTTGGGAAGGACGCCGAGAGTCCGTACATGCTGCTGGTGGGCCCGGTCGCGCGAGGCAAGCGCGTCGCGGCGGAGAACGGGGCGTCGGGGGTGGTGGGGCTCGATCGTGTTCGCGAGGTGCGGAGCCAGGTGCCGGCGGTGACACACGTGGATCACTCGGCCCGCGTGCAGACCGTCGATGCGGGGCGGCACCCGGACTTTGCTCGGCTGCTGCGCGCGTGGCGCGACCTGACGGGCTGTCCGGTGTTGGTCAACACGAGCTTCAACGTGCGCGGCGAGCCGATCGTGGCGACCGCGAGCGACGCGTACCGCTGCTTCATGGCGACGAATATGGATGCGCTGGTGGTCGGGGATCGGCTGCTGCTGAAGGAGGAGCAGCCGGGGTGGAGCGAGCACGCGGTGGATGCGCACCTGGCGCGGTTTGAGCTGGATTGATGCGGAGGAGTTTTGGCACGGGCGGGACGCCCGTGGCACGGGGGTTGTGATGAGTGTGTCGCCGAGTTTGGGGCGGATGATCGAGTTTGATCGGGACCCGGGCGTGCGGGTGCTGATGCTGTTTGCGCCGGTGCCGTTGGTGTTCGGGGTGGTTCTCGGGCTGGTGCTGTGGCTTGGCGCGGGGCTGGGGTGGGGCGCGCTGGCGATCACGGGGGGGCTGGGGCTGGCGGGGTCGCTGGTGTTCGTGTTGATCCCGCCGGTTCGGCGGCCGATGTATGTGGGGTGGATGCTGGCGACGGTGCCGGCGAGCTGGCTGATCTCGCACGCGCTGCTGGCGGGTGTGTACTACCTCGTGCTGACGCCGATCGGGTTGGTGATGCGGGCGATCGGGCGCGATCCGCTGGATCGGGCGATCCGGCGCGATACGCCGACGTACTGGGTGGAGCGGGCGAAGGTGACCGACCCGGCGAGGTATTTCCGGCAGTTCTAAAGGCGGCACGCGCAGTGCGCACGGAGCGAGCGATGGACGAGGGCACACGGGACAGTCAGGATCGCGAGGCGGGGGCGAGCGCGTTCGAGTCGGCCTCCCGCGAGAAGTCGCCGGGGATCGTGCGCGAGTTCGTGGACTTCTTACGCCACAACAAGAAGTGGTGGATCGCGCCGATCGTCGCGATGCTGCTGTTGATCGGGCTGTTCGTCGTGCTGAGTGGGACGGCGGCGGCGCCGTTTATCTACACGCTGTTCTGAGGTGGGATTGGGATGAGGGTGGGGGAGAGAGATGGAGGGGTTGGAAGCACTGACCTCTCGGAAGAGGTCAGTGGCACATTGTTTGTGCGGGCTTTAGTTTTGGATCGGGCTTCGGCCTTCGACGACGGCGTTTTTGGTGCCGGGGGCGACGACTCGGGTGATGAAGGCCTGGTAGTCGTCGTTGAGCTGTTCGAGGTCGGTGGAGACGTAGGCGAGGAGGACGCCGGGGCCGAGTCGGTTGATGAGGCTGGCGCGGGCGCCGCGCGGGCCGAGTCGTTCGGCCATGTGCGCGCGCATGCGTCCGGACTGCGCATCGACGAGCAGGTCGCGCAGGGCGTAGCGGTGGCGTCCGTCGTCGTGCTCGCGGAGGAAGTGGACGAGCGCCCAGGCCTGGGCGTACCAGGTGAGCGCGGCGCCGTCGACGCGGACGAGCAGGTCCTGCGGTCGGGTGTTCACGAGCTCTTGGAGTGAGAAGAGCCTGCCGGCGTGGTGCGCGGTGCGGAGCTGATCGAACCGCTCGGTGTTGGACCACGCCAGGTAGCGCGGGCGCGTGCCTTCCCAGCGGAAGCCTTCCATGTAGGTCGCGATGCCTTCTTCCAGGTAGACCGGGAGGGGATCGCGGAAGGTCGCTTGCGTGAACTGGTGCCAGCCCTCGTGCGCGGCGAGGGCGATGGTGTCGTGGACGCCGATGTTGAAGAGCAGCGAGCGTGTGTTGGCGGCGAACCCGCCGCGTCGGATCTGGAGGTAGACGTTCGCGTTGTCGGGCTCCATCGCGGCGGTGAGGCGTTCCCACTGCGGGCGTGTCGCCATGACGTAGGTGTCGAGTCGCTGGGCGGGGCGCGGGAGGGGGGCGAGCTCGTTGGTGTATTGGTGGAGGGCGAGCTCGAGCGCGTCGGGCAGTCGGTTGACGAGGGCGGGGTTGCGGTCGGTGGTGAAGATTCGGTAGTGGGTGGTGGTGAGGAGCGTGCCGGCGGAGCCGCGGAAGGTCCAGGGCTCGCGTCGCGGGGGGGCGAGCGTTGGGAGACGCTGGGCGTCCGCATCGCTGACGACGGGCGCGGGGTATTGACGCGGCGGCGAGCCGCAGGCGCTGAGCGCCGCGACGACGAGCAAGGCCAGGATCGTGCGCACGAACGCGGTCATGCGAGGGTGTCCAGCGCGGCTTGCGCGGCGTCGCGGTCGGCCTTGGACTGGGCGAGCTGCGCGCGGGATTGTTCGACGAGGTGTGCCGGGGCACGCTCGGCGTAGCCGGGGTTATTCAATCGACCTTCGAGGGCGGCGATCGATTTGTCGAGATCGGCGAGCTGCTTGGTGAGGCGTTCGCGCTCGGCGCCGGCGTCGACGGCGTCGGCGAGGTTGCTCAGCTTGTGCTCGCGCTGCTCGAAGCTGAACGCGACGCTCGGGCCGACGGGTGCGTCGGGGGTGATCGTGTCGACGTTCGCCAGCGTGCGCACAAGGGCGGCGGTTTCGGCGTCGGGCGTTTCGGCGCAGTGGAGCGTGATCGCACGCTTGGGCGGGACCTGGTGCTGGGCGCGGACCTCGCGGATCGCGGCGACGAGGGCGCGGGCGCGTTCGAAAGCCGCGTCGGCTTCGGGGTCGATCAGGGCGTCGTCCGCGAGCGGCCAGCCGGCGGTGCAGAGGGTGTCGCCTTTGCGCGGCGGGGTGAGTTCGATCCCGGCGATGCGGCCGCCGGGCGCTTCGCGGAGGCGTTCGTAGATGGACTCGGTGATGAAGGGCGCGACGGGTTGGAGCAGGCGGCAGATCGCGTCGAGCGTGGTGCGCAGGACGGCCCTTTGCTGCGGGCTGGTCGCGACGGTCGGCTTGATCGCTTCGAGGTACCAATCGCAGAAGTCGCGCCAGAGCAGGTCGTAGAGCGTGGTGGCGTAGGTGCTGAACTGGTACTGCGCGAGCGAGTCCTCGGCCGCGCGCACGCCGGCGGCGAGGCGGGAGAGCATCCAGCGGTCCGCGAGCGCGAGCGTGCGCACGTTCGCGGCCGAAACGTCCGCGGCTTCGGGGGATTTGTGGAGGATGCTGAGCGTGAAGCGGCTCGCGTTCCAGAGCTTGTTGCAGAAGTTGCGCCCGAGGTCGAACTTGGGGCTGGTGTTCTTGCCGGTCGCGGCGTCGCGCTCGACGGGCATGCGGACGTCCTGGGTCTGCGTGGTCATGTGGCAGAGGGTGAAGCGCATGGCGTCGGAGCCGTGGGAATGGATGATGTCCATCGGGTCGACGCCGTTGCCGAGGGACTTGGACATCTTGCGGCCCTCGCCGTCCTGGATCATGGCGTGGATGAAGACGTCGCGGAAGGGGAGAGGGGCGGAGGAGGAACTCGGAGCGGCAGAGCTCGGAGCAGCGGATTCGGAGGGGGCGGCGGATGTGGGTTGCGCAGTCCGATCCGCTGTTCCGCTGTTTTGCTGCTCTGCGATCTCCGCGCCCCGGAAGTACCGGTTGAACATGACCATGCGCGAGACCCAGAGCGTGATGATCTCCCGCGCGGTGCAGAGGACGCTGGTGGGGTTGAAGGCGTCGAGGAGGTGTTTGGTTTGTGGGGATTGATCGGGCTCGGGCCAGCCGAGGGTGGAGAGGGGCCAGAGGGCGGAGGAGAACCAGGTGTCGAGGACGTCGGGGTCTTGGGTGAAGCCGATCGATTCAATAAAATCAATGACTTCGGCATCATTTGGATCTTGTATGCAAATCGAAAGAGATTGCCAGTCAAAGGTTGCAACGAATGGGGAATCGGGTTGAGCAACGGAAAGTGGGATTGCAGAGTGATCGAAATGCCTCATCGCCGACAGACGGCCTTGATTTTCATAGGCGTTTATCCGAGCCATGCTACTTGCAAGTTGAGTGGAAAGTAAAAGTGGGTTTGGTGGTTCGCCAAACTCAAGGGGGTTTTTGTCGTCTCGAATACTCCACACTGGAATCCGATGCCCCCACCAGAGCTGGCGGCTGATGCACCAGTCGCGGAGGTTCTCGTGCCAGGATTCGAAGGTCTTGGCGTAGCGGTCGGGGTGGAAGCGGAGTTGTCCGTCGCCCGATCGTTCGTCGGCGGTTGATGTTCGGAAGGCATTGGTCGTCCGTTGATCCGGAGCCATCGCGCTCAGGGCGTTGCCTTTGAGGCGGTCGTCGGTGACTCGGACGTACCACTGGTCGCTGAGGTAGGGCTCGATGACGGCGTGGCTTCGGTAGCTGTGCCCGACGGCGTGGCGGTGCGGGCGGACGCGTTCGAGGAGTGAGCCTTCCTGGCCTTCGGCGACGGTGCGGGCTTTGAATTCGTCGATGACGAGTTTGCGGGCTTCTTCTCGGGTTTTACCGAGGAAGATCTTGGCGTCGTTGATGTCGGTCCAGCCGTGGTCGGCGCTGATGGTGGCGTCGGGGGCCATGACGTTGATGAGCCATGTGCCGGCGGAGCAGGCTTGCTCGATCTCGTCTTCGTGACGCCGCCCGATTTCGTAGTCGTTGGGGTCGTGGGCCGGGGTGACTTTGAGGAAGCCGGTGGACATTTCGGCTTTGGCGTCGCCCGCCGGGCCGCCGAAGGCGACGGGGAGGACGACGTAGTCGTCTTCGAGGATGGGGATGATCCGCCCGACGATCGGGAGTCGGCAGCGGAGGCCGCGGAGCGCGGGCGCGCGCGGGTCGCGCGGGTTGACGGCGACCGCGACGTCGCCGAGATAGGTTTCCGGGCGCGTGGTGGCGACGGTGACCCAGGCTTTGTCGGCCCGCGGATATTGGTCGGCACCCGGCATGCCGCGATCAGCCAACTCGCCCCATGTGACAGGTTCAAACTCATAGTCATCTGTGAGCTTCACGAGTGGATAGCGCAGGTCGTAGAACGCGCCTTCGACTTCGTGCATCTCGACCTCGTCGTCGGCAAGGGCGGTCTGGGTGACCGGGTCCCAGTTGACGAGGCGCTTGCCGCGGTAGATGAGGCCGTCTTTGAAGAGCCGGAAGAAGGCTTCGCGGACGGCGCGCGCGCAGACGTCGTCCATGGTGAAGCGTTGGCGTTCCCAGTCGCAGGAGCAGCCCATGGCTTGGAGCTGGGCGGTGATGCGGGCTTCGTACTCGTCTTTCCAGGCCATGACCTGGGCGATGAACTGCTCGCGTCCGTTCTTGCCCTTGGCTTCGAGCTTTTTGTAATCGATCAGCGAATCTTTGCCCTCGCTCTTGAGGCGTTTATCGACGACGGTTTGCGTGGCGATGCCGGCGTGGTCGGTGCCGGGGAGCCAGATGGTTTCGTAGCCCATCATGCGGTGGGCCCGGACGAGGACGTCCTGGATGGTGTTGTTGAGGGCGTGTCCGAGGTGGAGGGCGCCGGTGACGTTGGGCGGGGGGATGACGACGGCGTAGGGCCGGGCCTCGCCGCGGAGGACGCGGCCCGGGTCGGCGTGGAAGGCGTTGGCGTCGAGCCAGCGTTGCCAGATGCGGGGCTCGTGGTCGGCGGGGGTGTACTGCTTTGGAAGGTCGGTGGTGGTCATGTCGTATCCGCGGCGCGGGGTGTCGTGAAAACCCGGGGCCGCGAGCGTTCGTCCGGCGAAGATCGGTTCGCGTTTGGGTGGGCGGCTCGCGGGCGGGATGGAGCGAGGAGTGTACGCGGGCCGATAGGATCGTTGAGATGCGAAGCACACATGCGAGAACGGGTTCGGCGACGCCCGCGGTGCTGGCGGCGGGGGTTTTTCTGCTGCTGGCGGGGGTGGGTGGTGTGGCGACGGTGCTGCTGATGCGCGGGGGCGGCGGACCGAACTCGGCCGAGGCCTCGGACGGGCGGGCGGCGTCGGCGAGCGCGGACGCGATCGAGGCGATCGGGGCCGCGGCTCGGGATTACCTGCTGGATGACGACCTCGGGCGCGCCCGGGCGGTGCTGGAGGCTGGCGTCCGCCAGCACCCGGAGACGCGCGACCTGCGGACGCTGCTCGGCTCGCTGGAGATGCAGGCGGGCGACTACGAGGCGGCGTACCGGCAGTTCGAGGCGGCGCTGGCGATCGGCCCGCGCGACCCGCAGACGGAGTTCACCGCCGGCACGCTCGCGGCACGCCTCGGGCGCGACGATCGGGCGATCGAGCACTACTCGGCTGCGCAGCGCGACGACCCGGGCAACCCGGACTACCCGCTCTATCTCGCGCAGGTGCAGATGCGCCGGGGGGAGCTGGCGCCGGCGGCGGCTTCGTTGCTGCGGGCGTCGCGTCTGGAGCCGGATCGCGCGGTGATCTGGGGCTCGCTTGCGGAGGTGGAACTGCGTCAGAACCGTCCTGGGGTGGCGATCGAGCAGGTGAGGAAGGCGCAGGCGTTGGAGCCGCGGGTCGCGGCGTGGCGGGTGATCGAGGCTCGGGCGTTGAAGCGTCAGGGCGAGCCGTCGTCGGCGCTCGAGGTGCTGCTGGCGTTGCCGGAGCCTGACCGTCGCGCGCCGGAGATGCTGCAGCTGATCGCCGAGTCGTACGGGATGCTGGGGCGGGTTTCGGACGCGGCGGCGCTGTACGCCGATGCGGCGGACGCCTCGCCGAGGTCGGCGAAGCTGTGGCGTGAGGCGGCGGTCTGGGCGGAGCGCGCGGGGGATGGGGAGCAGGCGTTGCGTCGGGCGATGCACGCGGCGATGCTGGGGGATGAGGGCGCGTCGAAGATGGTGGAGCGTCTGCGCGGGTGAGTGGGCGGGGCGATGATCAGGCGAGGGAGCGCCCGCCGTCGAGGCGGAGGATCTCGCCGGTGATGTACCCGGCTTCGAGGGCGAGCCATCGGACGACTTCAGCGGCTTCTTGCGGCGTGCCGGCGCGCTGGAGGGGGACGCGGCGCAGGTAGGCGCGCTGGGCGTTTTCGTCGGATTCGTACCCGTCGTCGGGCCATTGGACGACGCCGGGTGCGACGCCGACGACGCGCGTGCGCGGCGCGAGGTCGCGGGCGAGGGACCGGACCATCTCGGCGAGGGCGGCTTTGCTCATGCTGTAGGCGGCGAAGTCCTGTCGCGGGCGGCCCATCGCGTGCATGTCGCACATGCAGACGACGGCGCTGGTGTCCAATTTCGTGCGCGCCAGGAGCGGGGCGAGGCGTTTGGTGATCAGGAGCGGGGCGAGGGCGTTGATCGCGTAGAGGCGGGCCGCGTCTTCGGGGGTGGTCTCGGCGAGCGGTGTGCTGAAGTAGACGCTGGCGTTGTGGACGAGCACGTCGAGGCGGTCGGCGGCCTGGGCGATCTGTGCGGCGAGGGCTTCGGCGCGGGCGTCGGTCTCGGCGGGCTCGTCGAGCGGGAGGTGGGCGAGCGTGACGTGCGCGCCCGCGGCTCGCCACCGCTCGGCGGCTTGCTCGGCCTCACGCTCGGAGCGGTTGTAGGTGACGATCAGGTCGCACCCGGCGGCGACGAAGGCTGCGGCGATGTGCGCACCGACCCGGCGGGCGCCGCCGGTGATCAGGACGAGCGGGCGCGGGCGGTCAGCGCCGGTCATCGTTCGGTTCTCCCGGATCTTGGTCTTGGTCTTGATCGTCGTCCGTGTCGGTGTCGTCCAGGGCTTCGGGTTGGACGCGTTTGCCGGCCTGGTACCACGCGCCGAGCGGGGCGGGCTTGTGGGCCTGGTCGTGCGGGCGGTGGGCTTCGGTGCGGAGGCGTCGCCCGCGACGGAGGACCACCGCGAGGATCGCCCCGGTGCCCAAAGCCACGGCGAGCACCGCGATCAGCAGCACGAGCGCGGCAAAGCGGGCGGCGTCCGGGTTGGACGCGGGCTCGGCGGGCGCGATGGCGGCGAATAGCCCGAACATGCAGGCAGGATAGCGGGCGTTCTGTGCCGCCCCCCCGCGGGGCGGGGCGGCGGGTGCTTATCGCTGCCCGCGGGGCGGGCGGTCGGCATGGTCGCGCCGGGGCTCGGCGGCGGGGATCGGGTCGCCCACGAGCCAGACGTCGTCGCCGGCGCGCACGAGCCCGGTCCGGTACCCCGCGGTGGCGAGGGCGTCGAGCAGCTCGTCGTCGCTCAGCTCGTCGATCGGCGGCTGGGGCGCGGGGCGGGAAACCACCACGCCGATCGCGGGGGGCTCGGGTTTGGCGGTCAGCGCGGCGGGCGCGGGCTCGGCGGGGGCGGCTTCGGGGTAGCGTGCGCGGCGATCGGGGTGGGGGGCGGTGCGCTGTGCGGGGCGGGCGGGGGCGTGAGACGCCAGGCGGCGAGGGCGCCGATGGCGAGCACGGCGAGGGTGGCGGCGCCGGCACGTCGGCGTGCGCGCCGGCGCGTGCGCGCGCGGAGGGCGAGCGTGGCCGCGTGGAGGATCGCGTCGCGGCTTCGGGGCGTGTGGTCGGTCATGCGAAGCTCCGGGTCTGGCGGAGGCGTTCGAGCACGCGTCGCAGGCGGCTGCGGTCGGCGTCGCTCGGGATCGGGCGGGGCGCGGCGAAGCGTGCGCGGAGGAGCGCGAGGTCCGCGGGCGGGAGCTCGCGCAGGCGGGCTCGGACCCAGTCGAGATCTTCCGGGTGCGCCGTGCTTGAGCGCGCGGGGGATCGCGAGGCGGCGCGTTCGCGATTGGCGCGTCGGGTGTCGGCGCGGAGGCGATCGACCGCGGCCGAGCGCACGGCGGCGGCGAGCCAGGCGTCGAGAGCCGCGGCTGAGGGGAGGGGTTTGATGGCGCGTGCGACGCGGATGAAGACGTCCTGGGCGATGTCGAGGCAGAAGGATTCGTCGCGGCGTGTGAGGAGGGCCGCGAGGCGGACGACGCGGTCGAAGTGCGCGGTGTAGAGCGCGGCGAGGGCCGCCTCGTCGCCCTGCGCGATCGCGCGCGTACACCGGCGGACGGCGAGGTCGTCGGCGTCCGCCGGTGCGTGGGTGTCGCGGGGTTGCGAGGCGTCGGGCATGCGCGGGCTCGCGGGGATGGCGTGACGTTCAGGGGTATTCAGCGTTGGTTGGGCCAGGTTGCGAGCAGCTCGCGCACGGCGGGTTCGTGGATCTCGTGGACGCGGAGGGCGGGGCGGCCGGCGATGCTGATGACTTCGACGGCTGCGGTGGGGTCGGCGGCGAGGATGACGCGGGCGATGGCGCGGAGGGCGGGCTCGGGGACGGCGGGGGCTTCGATGTCGACGGGGGATGAGCCGCGGGCTTTGGCGAGGCGGGCTTCGAGGACGACGATCTCGCGATGGTGGTCTTCGATTTCTTCGGCGAGGGCTTCCGCCTGACGGGTGTAGACGGCGGCGTCGCGGCGAAGCTCTGCGATGTATTCGTTGTGGCTGGTGGCGTTGGTTTGCCGGAGATGATCGATCTGGTCTTGTGCTCGCTTGGCTTCGGCAAGATGTTCTTGTCGCTGGGTTTCGAGCTCGCGGATGCGTTGGCGGATCTCCATGACGACGCCGAGGTCGTTTCCGCCGAAGATGTTGTGTCGCATTTGGACTTCGGTGCCGAGCACATCTCGTGCGGCTTTGGCGGCTTCGAGTTGCGGGCGTGTGCCTTTGAGCATGAGCGTGCCGGTGCGTCGGTGAAACTGGAGCGTGGGCTTGGGCTCGGATGCGGCGGCGTGCATCGCGAGCGTGAGGACTTCGAGGACTTCTTCGGGTGTGAGGACCGACTCGCGGCCGTAGCCGTACATGGGCTGGATGAGGGAGGTGATGCTCAGGAGTTCGGTTTCGAGTGAAGGGGTCGCTGTGCTGCTGCGCGGTGTGAATAGTCCGCGAGACTCGATTCGGTACACCGAAGCGCCGGTTCGTCGGGCGTCGTGGTCGATATCGCGCAGAACCCGAAGTGTGTGATCTTCCGGCCCCGATTGCACCATGCGTGGCACGAGCGCGAACGCTTGTTCCAGCGTGATGCGCCGGACCTGGACGGGGCCGAGCGTGTAGCCCTCGCCTTGTTCGATGTTGAGGACGTTGACGGGCACGGGGGCCGCGGCTTGTCGCAGGGCTTGGACGTATTCGGCGAGCGTGCCGCCGCGGAAGTCGAGGTCGATCAGCTTGTTCGCGATCAGGTCCGGATCGAGCATCGCGGTGATGTCGGCGTCGCGCGTTGGTTGCTGCGATTCGGCGTGCGCGAGCGGGGCGGGGGGGAAGACGGCCAGGAGCGCGACGCCCGCGATGGTGACGGCGAGGCGGGGGTGGCGATGCGGGTTTCTGGGGAAGCGTCGGCGGGTGGGTGTGGTCGTGGGCATGCTCGGCTCCTTCTCGCCCCGGGGCGTGCGCGGGGCGGTTGTTGTTTCAACGTCGCCGCTCGGGGGTTCGGTCGCGCGGGGGTGGCTTTCTTTGGGTGGAGGGCCGCGTAGGATGACGGGTTCGCGAGGCCGACCCGGGGTGTCCGCGGCGGCTGAAAACCCCTGTTCCAGGGCTGGAGCCCGCATGTTCTACGACGCCCATCAGCCGGTGATCGATGATCTTGAGGCGCGGATTGTAACGATCCGCGACTCTCTTTAACTACGATAAAAAGGCCGCCCGGCTCAAGGAGCTGGAAGAGCTGATGAACGCGACGGATTTCTGGAACGACCCGAAGTCGGCCCAGAAGGTCGTGGGCGAACTGAAGCTGATCAAGGCGCAGATCGAGCCGGTCCGGGTGTGGGCCGACGATTTCGACGACGCGCGGACGGCGTACGAGCTGGCGAAAGAGGGCGGGGACCAGGAGCTGCTCGTCGAGGCCGACGGGCAGTTGCACGAGCTCGTGGACCGGATGGAGAAGATCGAGCTCCGGTCGCTGCTCAACGGCAAGCACGATCACCGGAACTGCTACCTGACGATCTCGGCCGGGGACGGCGGGACGGAGGCGAACGACTGGGCGGAGATGCTCTTCCGGATGTACCTGTTCTATCTGGAGAGCCACGGGTGGAAGATCGAGGAAGTGGAGAAGAGCCACGGGACGGAAGTCGGGATCGACAGCGTGACGCTGCACGTGAAGGGTCCGTACGCGTTCGGGTATCTGAACTGCGAGCGTGGGACGCACCGGCTGGCGCGGGTGAGCCCGTTCAACAGCCAGGGGAAGCGGCAGACGAGTTTTGCGACGGTGGACGTCACGCCGGAGTTTGAAGAGACGGACCTGGACATCCCGGAGAACGACCTGGAGATCACGTTCTTTGCGCGGTCGAGCGGGCCGGGCGGGCAGAACGTGAACAAGGTGGCGTCGGCGTGCCGTCTGGTGCACAAGCCGACGGGGATCATGGTGGTGGCGAGCACGTACCGGGATCAGCCGCAGAACAAGGCGCAGGCGCTGTCGATCCTCCGTGCGAAGCTGGAGCAGATGGAGGAAGAGAAGCGTTCGGCCGAGATCAAGGAGGCGGCCGGCGGGGATCTTTCCCGCGGTTGGGGGACGCAGATCCGCAGCTACGTGCTCTACGACAACCGCGTGAAGGATCACCGGACGGGCGTCGAGGGCAACCCGGACAAGGTGCTGAACGGGGCGATCGACGAGTTTGTCGATGCGGAGTTGAAGCGTCGGCGGAACGTGAAGGGGTAGGGGCGTGGGGGCGTGGGATCGGACGGGGCGCGGGGCGAGGCGTTCGTCGGCGCCGGACTGGCCGCGTGGGGTGCTGAACGCGTATCTCGCCGAGCGTCACGAGCCCTGCCCGCGTTGCGGGTACGACCTGTTCGGGCAAGAGTGGGCGGCTGGGGAACGCCTGCGTTGCCCGGAGTGCGGGCACGAGCTGCGGCCGCAGGTCTGGCTCGGCGTGGTGCGGAACCGCGCGATTCGCGTCGGTGGACGCGAGCGGACGCCGGGGCTTCGGAGGGTGGAGAGCGTTCTGCTCGTGGGCTCGCTGCTGGTGCTGGTCCTGCTGGTGTTCTGGATGGTCACGGCGATCTTCTAAGTTTGTGTATTCGCGTGATTGCGGCGTGTGGGGCCTCGCGATGTTTTTCGCGTACGCTGGCACGGCGGCGTTGCCGCCTGCTCATGGGATGGGCGGGGCCGCGTCGGGTCGGGCTTAAGTGAGGGGTGATGCATGAGCACGCGTGACGAGGGGGCGATGCGGGTTCTGTCGATCGATGGCGGCGGGATGTTCGGCGTGATGTCGGCGGTGTACCTCCGCGAGATCGAGCGGGCGCTCGTCGAGCGTCACGGGGCGGCGGTTCGGCTTCGCGATTTTTTCGAGATCGTGGCGGGGACGAGCACGGGTTCGATCCTGGCGACGGCGGTGTCCAGCGGGATGGCGATCGATCGGATCATCCGGCTGTACGAGGATCGCGGGACGGAGATTTTTCGGCGCAAGCCGCTGGGGCTTTCGCGTTGGGGGTGGTATATCCGGGGCTCGCGGTACTCGGGCGACGGGCTGGGGCGTGTGCTGCGGGAGGAGTTGGTTTCTGAGGACGGGCAACCGCTGCGGATGAGGATGTTGGATGACGGGCCGCTGACGCTGATCACGGCGTACGACGTGCTGACGCATGAATCGGTTGTTTTCAAGAGCTCGCACGCGCACCTGCGCGAAGTGGAGCTCTGGCAGCTTGTGAAGGCGTCGTGCAGCGCGCCGACGTACTTCCCGCCGCACGTGATGTCGATCGCGATTGCTTCGCCGAGTTCCCGCGAGGCGAACCCCGCGAACAGCGAGCACCTGCCGGATCCGATTACGCCGCGGGACAAGATCGCCGTGCAGGAGCGTGCGCTCGTGGACGGGGGCGTGTTCGCGAATAACCCGGCGATGTTCGCGGCGGCCGAGGCGTTGCGCCTTCGGCGCGCGGACGAGTCGGGGGCCGTGTGCGACACGTCGGGCTTTGTGCTCGCGTCGATCGGGAACATCCGCGGGTCGGAGGGCAAGGCGACCGCGGACTCGGTGCGGCGTTGGGGGGCGCTCCAGTGGGCGAACCGCCTGCACCGTGTGTTCATGGACGGGGCCGAGGCCGCCTCGCAGTACGTGTCGCGCCACATGATCGGCGGCGATCGAGTGACGCGGTTCGAGCACGAGGGGCTGGCGGGCGCCAAGCTGGAGATGGATCGCGCCGATCCGGCGTGGGTGCGCGAGCTGATCGCGCTCGCGACGGCGTATATCGGGAGCCCGGAGCGCCAGGATGCCGTGCGGCATATGACGGATCAGCTGGGCGAGCCGCGGGCCCGGGCGTGACGGGCTGCTACTTCAGCAGGCGTTCGAGGTAGTGGATGTCCATGGTGCCTTCTCGGAAGGCGGCGTCCTGCATGAGTCGCTGGTGGAGGGGGATGACGGTCTTGATGGGGCCGACCTGGAACTCGCGGAGGGCGCGGGCCATGCGTGTGATGGCGGCTTCGCGGGTGTCGGCGTGGACGATGAGCTTGCCGACCATGGAGTCGTAGTTGGGTGGGACGCGGTAGCCGGGGACGACGTGGGTGTCCATGCGGACGCCGGGGCCGCCGGGGATTTCCCACTGCTCGATCTTGCCGGGGCTGGGCATGAAGTTGCGGTCGGGGTCCTCGGCGTTGATTCGGCACTCGATCGCGTGCCCTCGGGGCTCGATGTCTTTCTGCTTGAAGGGCAGCGCCTCGCCGGCGGCGATGCGGATCGACATCTGCACGATGTCGATGCCGGTGATGAGCTCGGTGACCGGGTGCTCGACCTGCACGCGGGTGTTGACCTCGAGCATGTAGAAGTTCTGGTCGTCGTCCATGAGGAACTCGACCGTGGCGGCTCCGGCGTAGTCGGCGGTTTCGATCAGGCGTGCCGCGGCTTCGCAGGTTCTGGCGATCTTTCGGCGGTCGATGCCGGGGCCGGGGGCTTCTTCGATGATCTTCTGGTGGCGTCGCTGCATGGAGCAGTCGCGTTCCCAGAGGTGGACGGCGTGCCCGTGCTTGTCGCCGAGGACCTGCACCTCGACGTGGCGTGCTTTCTCGAGGAACTTCTCGATGAAGACCGCGCCGTTGCCGAAGGCGGCGAGGGCTTCCTGACGGGCGTTCTTGAGGTTGCTGCGGAGTGTGGCTTCGTTGTGGCAGACGCGCATGCCGCGCCCGCCGCCGCCGGCGGCGGCCTTGATGATGACGGGGTAGCCGATCTCGGCGGCGACTTCGACGGCTTCGGCTTCTTCCTCGATCGCGCCTTCCGAGCCGGGGAAGATCGGGACCTTCGCCTGCTTAGCGACGCGTTTGCACTCGACCTTGTCGCCGAGCTTGCCCATGGCTTCGGGGCTGGGGCCGATGAACTCGATCTTGCAGTCTCGGCAGACCTGGGCGAAGTCGGCTCGCTCGGCGAGGAAGCCGTAGCCGGGGTGGATCGCGTCGACGTCGGCGATCTCGGCGGCGGCGATCAGGCGGCTCATGTTGAGGTAGCTGTCACGCGCGGGGGCTTCGCCGATGCAGATCGCGCGGTCGGCGAGGCGGAGGTAGGGGGCGTCGGCGTCGGCCTTGGAGTAGACGCAGACCGCCTCGACGCCGAGCTCGTGGCAGGCGCGGATGATGCGGAGGGCGATCTCTCCACGGTTGGCGATGAGGACGCGTCGGAACATGAGGGGGTCCTCGGAAGGCACCGGGAGCCGGGCACCGGGCACCAGGGGGATTTCGGATCGGAGACAAACAAACGTTCAAGCAACGCGAACCGGTGCCTGGCGCCCGGCTTCCGGTGGCGCCGGTCGATCTCGGCCCGGTTCAGGAGGGCTTGACGAGGAAGAGCTTCTGCCCGAACTCGACGCTGTCGCCGTTGTTGACCAGGACGCGTTCGACGGTGCCGCCGATCTCGGCCTTGATCTCGTTGAAGACCTTCATCGCTTCGACGAGGCAGACGGTGGAGCCGGGGCTGAGGCTGCTGCCTGCGGTGATGAAGGGGTCGCTGTCGGGTGTGGGTGCGGAGTAGAAGGTGCCGACCATGGGGCTCTCGATCGCGACGAGCCCGTCGGTTGAAGTGTCGGCGGCGGTGGCGGGTGGGGCGTGGTCGCCCGGGCTCGTGCCCGCGCCGGCGGCGTTCTGCGGGGCGTGGTGCACCGCCTGGGGGGCGTAGTGGACGACGGGCTGGTCGGCGTGCCCCCGTTTGATGGTGACGGTTTCTTCCTGGTCGCGGAGGTCGAGCTCGGAGAGTTCGTTCTCCACCATGAGGCGGACCAGTTCTTTGAGCTTGCGGATATCGATCATTCGGGTCACCCTGTTGCGGCGTGCGTCATCGTGGCGTGTGCGACGGTGCCGGGTGCGTGCGTTGGGGTTTCACAGACGCCGGAGGCGTGTGACCCCGAGAAAAGAGTGGGCGGATGATAGGGCAATCGGGCGCAAGGGGCGAACGGGCGGCGCGGGCGGGGGCGCGCACGCCGAGCGTGGTGCTGTGCGTGCTGGTGCTGGCGTTGGCATCGCTGACGCTGGGGCCGACGCTGGTGGGGGCGGGGCGTGCGGTCGCTTCCGGCTCGGGCGAGTGGGGGGCGCTGGCGCCGAACGTGTCGCTGCTGGTGCGGTCGGTCGGGGTGGCGGCGCTGGTGGCGGGGCTGGCGGTGTTGCTCGCGATCCCGGCGGCTGGGGTCTGGATCGGCGGCGTCGGGGGCGCGGGGGGGTGGTCGGGGCGGGTGCTGGGGCGTCTGGCGCCGGCGATCGTGCTCGCGCCGGTGCTGCTGCCGGGATACATCGCGTACGCGGGGCTGAACGTGCTCCGCGGGCCGGGGACGTGGCTGGGCGACTGGCTGGGTCGGATCGGGAGCGAGGGTGTGACGTGGGCCCCTGTTCTGGCGGGTCGGACGCTGGCGGTGCTGGGGCTGGCGTTGTGGGCGTGGCCGATCGCGGCTCTGATTCTGGGGATCGCGGCCCGGTCGGTCGGATCGGGGCCGCACGAGGCGATGCGACTGGAGACGCGCGGCGTTCGCCGTTGGCTTGCGTTGGGGTCGATGCACCGTGGGGCGCTCCTGGCGGCTTTCGGGGTGCTGACGGTGGTGGCGCTCGGCTCGGCGGTGCCGTTGCACGTGGCGCAGGTGGATACCTACGCGATCGTGGTCTGGCTGGAGTTGGCGTTGTTGGGGCCGGATCGGGCGTGGCGTGTGCTGGCGTCGTCGTGGCCGATGGTGCTGCTCGCGGCGGCGGTGGGGCTGTGGGCGGTCAGCCGGAGCGAGCGGGCCCTCTCGCGGGACGAAGACGGGGTGGGGGCTGGGCGCGGGCCTCGGCGTGGCGTGTGGCTCGCGGGGGTGGCTCTCGGCGCGGGGAGTCTTGCGGTGCCGATCGGGCTCCTGATCTGGGGGGTGCGAGATCCGGCGGCGTGGGACCGGTTCTGGATGGTGGAGGGGCGGGCCGTCTGGTCGTCGGTGGAGACGGGGGCGATCCTGGGCGCCGCGGCTTCGTTGGTGACGCTCCTGGCGATGGCGGCGGCGGGTTGTGGACGGCGCGGGGCGGTGTGGCGCGGGGTCGCGGTCGGTGTGGCGGTGGGTCTGGCGGCGATGCCGGGGGTGGTGCTGGGTGCGGGGACGGTGGAGGTGCTGTCGTGGGTGCGGGCGTCGGGTGTGGAGGTGCCGCGGGAGGTGGAGCGGGGCCCGTGGATGGTGGTGGTGGCGCACGCGGGTCGTTTTGCGTTTTTGCCGGTGCTTGCAGGGGTGTGGCTGGCGGCTTCGGAGGCTCGGGCGCTGGTGGACCTGCGTCGTCTGGACGGGGCGAGCGGGGTTCGCGGGCTGTGGGGGTGGTGGCGTTCGGCGGGGCTGCCGGCGCTGGGTCCGGTGCTGGGGGTGGGGGTGCTGGCGGGGGTGTTGAGCGCGCACGAGGTGGAGGCGTCGGTGATCGTGAGCCCGCCGGGGCGGGATGCGCTGGCGCGGCGGATGCTCGACGCGCTGCACTTTGCGCGGATGGACGATTTGTCGGTGGCGGCGGTGTGGATGGTGGGCCTGACGGGCGGGCCGCTGCTCGTGGCGGGGTGTCTGGCGTTGCTCGGGGCGGGTCGGGGTCGGATGCGGTAGTCTGTGCGGGAGTGGATCGGTGAGGCGTGCCGAGGGCGGGCGCAGGGGGTGTTGAGCCCCGTCTGGCGTGCCCCGGGGGCGAGAAAGGTCGCGTTTGGGGCTGGGGCGTGCGTTTGGTCATGTGGTGTTGGTGTGCGCGGCGTTCGTCGCGTCGTCGTGGCCGACCGGGTGCGGGCGGGGTGACGCGCGTTTCGAGGGGGGCCCGCTTCCATTGAAGCGTGTGCTGGGGGAGGGCGGTCGGAGCCCCGGGCAGTACGCGTATCCGCGTGCGATCACGACCGACGGGCGGACGCTGTGGATCGTGGACAAGCTGGCGCGGGTGCAGCGGATCGACCCGCTGACGGGGGACTGTCTGCAGTTCTGGACGATGCCGCAGATGGAACTGGGGATGCCGGTGGGGCTGACGGTGGCGATGGGGCCGCATGGCAAGCCGGCGTTGTACGTGGTGGACACGCACAACCAGCGTGTGGTGGTGTACGCGTTGCCGGCATTGCCGGCGGATTTCGGGTCGGGGTCGTCGGTTCGTCGTCGTGCGATCGAGTCGACGCCGCCGATTTTGTTGACGTGGGGGTCGTACGGGACCGAGCCCGGGCAGTTTATTTATCCGACGGACGTCGCGGTGCTGACGTCCTCGGCGGACCCGACGCGGGTGGAGCGGATCTACGTCGGGGAGTACGGCGGGAACGACCGGATCAGCGTGTTCGAGCTGGTGGACGGTGAGGCGCGGTTCGCGTTTGCGTTCGGGCGTCACGGCGTCGGGCGTGAGGACGACACCGAAGCGGTGTTCAACCGCCCGCAGACGGTGGTGCTGGACGCCGAAGCGCGGGAGCTGGTGATCACCGACAGCGGGAACCATCGCGTGGGGCGGTTCACGCTGGACGGGGAGTGGATCGCGTGGGCGGGGACGTTCGGGGGCTCGGCGGCGCGGGGTGAAGCGGGCGAGGTGGTGGAAGGGTCGGCGGCGGGGCTGACCTACCCGTTCGGGCTCGTGCTGGAGCGCGGGGCGGGGGGCGAGCGCCGGGCGATCGTGACCGAGAACGGCGGGAACCGCCTGCACCGCGTGGATCTTTCGACGGGGGCGAGCCTGGGCGTGCTGGGCGAGGCGGGGCGCGGGCGCGGGCAGCTCGCGAGCCCTTGGGCGCTGGCGGCGCTGGGGGGTGAGCTGTTCGTGCTGGACAGCGGGAACAACCGGGTGCAGGTGATCCCGGGCGAGCGGGCGCTGGCGGAGAGTTCGGGGATGGTGGTTTCGGCTTCGGGCGCGGGCACGGTGTCGGGCGGGGGTGGGCGGTGATGGGGGCGTTGGTGTTGGGCCCGTTGCAGCTCGACGCGCCGTCGTGGTTGCTGGTGTGGCCGATCGCGGTGGCGTTGACGCTGTGGCTGAGCCGCAAGAGCCTGGCGGGCCTGGGCGGTCGGGTGCGTTGGACGGCGATCTCGGCTCGCGTGCTGCTGTTGACGGCGTTGGTGCTGGTGCTGACCGAGCCTCATTTGCGGGATGAGGGCGAGGACGTCTCGGTGACGGTGGTGCTGGACGTGAGCCGGAGCATCCCGACGTCGCTGCAGCAGCAGGCGGCTTCGTACGTGGAGCGTGCGAGCGAGACGGATCGGTCGGTGTCGGATCGTCTTGGGGTGGTGACGGTGGCGCGGGAGCCGTTCGTGCAGGCGTTGCCGAGCGCGCGGACGGATCGTGTGGAGCGGATCTTCGTGGGGAGCCCGGACGGTGCGGACCTGGCGGCGGGGTTGCGCCTGGCGCTGGCGAGCCGCCCGTCGGACGCGGCGACGCGGGTGGTGCTGGCGACGGACGGGAACGAGACGGCGGGGAGCCTGCTGGAGGCGGCCGAGGCGGCGCGGGCGGCGGGCGTGCCGGTGGACGTGCTGCCGCTGGTTCGGGAGATCGGCGGCGAGGTGATCGTGGACCGCCTGGTGGCGCCGGCGACGGCGCGGGTCGGGGAGACGATCGCGCTCAAGCCTGTGTTGACGGCGACGCGTCCGACGACGGGTCGGCTGAGCATCCTGGTCAACGGCGAGGCGATGGAGCTGGGCGAGGGCGGATCGCGGAGCGTGCCGGTGACGCTCGACGCGGGGACGAACGTGCAGAGCGTGCAGATCGTCGCGACGCGTGACGGGCCGCAGGAGTACGAAGCGGTCTTCGAGAGCGACGATCCCGAGGGCGACACGATCCTGGAGAACAACCGGGCGCTGGCGGTGACGTTTGTCGCGGGCGAGGGGCGCGTGCTGGTGCTGAGCGACGACCCTCGGGAGTCGGCGGCTCTGGAGGGCGCGCTGCGGGCCAGCGGGCTGAGCGTGGACGTTCGGCTGAGCTCTGAAGCGCCGGCGACGCTGACCGAGCTGAACCGGTACGACGCGGTGCTGATGATCAACCAGGAGTCGTACCCGTACACGCAGCGCCAGCAGGAGGCGCTTCGGAGCTACATCCACGACTCCGGCGGCGGGCTGGTGATGACCGGTGGCGACCGGGCGTTCGGCGCGGGTGGGTGGATCGGCTCGCCGCTGGAGGATGCGCTGCCGATCCAGCTTGATCCGCCGCAGCGTCGCAACATGCCGCGCGGGGCGCTGGCGCTGATCATCCACTCGGTGGAGATGGCGCAGGGGGTGTACTACGGGAAGCAGACGGCGAACGCGGCGGTCGATGCGCTGAGCCGCCTGGACCTGGTGGGGATCATCGAGTTTCAGTGGACCGGGGGGACGGTGTGGGTCCACCCGCTGAGCGAGGTGGGGGACGGGGCGGCGGTCAAGCGTTCGATCAACAACCTGACGTTCGGGGACATGAAGAACTTCGACCCGTCGTTCCAGCTCGCGGTGAACGGGCTGGGGGGCGTGAACGCGGGGCAGCGCCACATCATCGTGATTACGGATGGCGACCCGAGCGGGCCGTCGCCCGCGATCGTGCGCGCGCTGCAGCAGGCGCAGATCACGGTCTCGATCGTGTGCATCGCGGCGCACGGCGTGATGGATCAGACGCGGATGCAGCGCCTGGCGGCGTTGACGGGCGGTCGGTTTTACAACATCCCGGCGGGTCAGGAGGCGACCGTCCCGCAGATCTTTGTGAAAGAGGCGCAGACGGTGCGTCGCTCGCTGATCTGGGAGGGGGACCCGATCGCGCCGATCCGGACGGGCGCGCCGAGCGAGGCGTTGCGGGGGATCGGGGGCGTGCCGCCGATCGGGGGGTACGTCGTGACGGCGCCGCGGGAGGGGCTGTCGCTGGTGACGCTGCGTTCGCCGGTGGAGGACGACCCGCTGGCGGCGCAGTGGCAGTACGGGCTGGGGCGTGTGTTTGCGTTGACGACCGACGCCGGGGGGCGATGGGCGGGTGCGTGGCAGGACTGGGCGGCGTACCGGGCGTTCTGGTCGCAGCACGTGCGCTGGGCGATGCGTCCGAGCGGGTCGGCCGACGTGCGGATCGTGACCGAGACGCGCGGGGAGCAGACTCGGATGATCGTCGAGGCGTTCACGCCCGAGGGCGAGCGGTTGCCGTTCGCGGATTTTCGCGGTCGCGTGACGACGCCGGAGGGCGAGGGGCGGGACGTCACGCTGCGCCAGGTGGGGCCCGGGCGGTGGGAAGCGAACGTGGAGACGCGCGACGCGGGGAGCTACGTGGTCGCGTTGCAGTACACGGCTCCGGGGGGTGAGGGCGGCGCGATGCTCCGGGGCTCGGCGCAGGCGGCGATCACCAGGCCGTTCAGCGATCAGTTCCGGGCGCTCGAGCCGAATCTGGCGTTGCTGCGTCAGGTCGCGGAGACGACGGGCGGGCGTCTGCTGCCGGCGGACGTGCGTCAGGCTGGCCTTTGGAGCCGCGACGGGCTGGAGATGCCGGTGACGACGCGTTCGGTGTGGATCCCGCTGGCGCTGGCGGCGCTCGTGCTGCTGCTGATCGACGTCGCGATCCGGCGCGTGCGTCTGGATCCGGCGGTGCTGGTGGGCTTGGTGCGCCGGGCGGCTTCGCCCGGGAAGCAGAAGGCCGGGGCGCAGATGGACGCGCTCGGGGCGGCGCGGGCGAAGGCGCGGGAGCGGATCCAGAAGCAGCGCGTCGCGCCGCCGCCGGAAGTGAAGGAGGGCGCGGGGCCGGAGCTGCAGATCGGCGCCGGCCCGAAGGCGACGGGGGACGCGCCGACCCCGAAGTCGGGTGAGGCGCCCAAGGCCCAGGGCGAACCGGAAGAAGGGCTCGGGCGTCTGCTTCAGGCCAAGCGGCGCACGCGGGACGACATCGACGGGCCCGGCGGCGGCACGAAGGGCCCCTGACCGGCGCGAGACGACACGGGATCGAATCCGAAGCAACCCGCGGCCACAGGCCCGCGGATCCAACACGAGACGGAGCGGCACCATGAGCACGTTCAACAGCAACCCCGAAACCCCCGAGCACGTCCGCGAAGCGTGCGCGCAGTTCCGCACGACGTTCCAGGTGCTCAAAGAGGAAATCGGGAAGGTGATGGTGGGGGCCGAGGAGGTCGTCGACGGCGTGCTGACGGCGTTGTTCGCGGGTGGGAACGTGCTGCTGGAGGGCGTGCCGGGGCTGGGCAAGACGCTGCTGGTGCGCACGCTGGCGGAGACGCTGCACCTGCCGTTCAGCCGCATCCAGTTCACGCCGGACCTGATGCCGGCGGACGTGATCGGGACGAACGTGGTGATGGAGGATCCGGAGACGGGGCGTCGGAAGTTTGAGTTCCAGCCGGGGCCGATCTTTGCGCAGGTCGTGCTGGCGGATGAGATCAACCGCGCGACGCCGAAGACGCAGAGCGCGCTGCTGGAGGCGATGCAGGAGAAGGCGGTGACGGTCGCGGGTCAGACGCGCCAGTTGGACAAGCCGTTTTTGGTGCTCGCGACGCAGAACCCGATCGAGCAGGAGGGGACGTACCCGCTCCCCGAGGCGCAGCTCGACCGGTTCCTGTTCAAGCTGACGGTGGGGTACGCGCAGCTCGACGACCTGCTGACGATCCTGGACCGGACGACCGGGGCCGAGACGCCGACGGTGCGCCCCGTGCTCGACGGCCCGCAGATCCTGGAGATGCAGAAGCTCGTCCGCGCGTGCGTGATCGCCCCGCACGTGAAGCAGTTCGCGGCGAGGCTCGTGCTGGCGACACACCCGGAGGGACGCTTCGCCGCGGGCGACGTGAACCGGTACGTCCGGTGCGGCGCGAGCCCGCGTGCGGCTCAGGCGCTGGTGCTCGGCGCGAAGGTGCGCGCGCTGGTGGACGGACGCTTCCACGCGAGCTTTGAGGACGTGAAACGCATCGCCCTCCCGGCCCTGCGCCACCGCGTGCTGCTGAATTTTGAAGCCGAGGCGGACCGCGTGGATTCGGACAAGCTGGTGAAGCAGATCGTAGAGATGACGGCGACGGAGCCGGTGGGGGTGGGGGTGTGAGCGGGGCACTGGCGACGCAGGGTTCGGCCCGATCTGGGAAGATCGCGCTCTACGCAGCGCTCGGCGTGATGCTGGTTGCGTTCGTGTTGGTGCATGTGGTCCGGTGGCGCAACGCCGAGTCGCTTATGCCGTACGGCTCGGGGTCGATCGAGGCGTTTGTCTTGCCGCAGGTGGAGTATGAACGGGCCTGCGGGCGGGCCTGGCGCGTGTTCTCGGTGGATGGCGTTCCGCTTGATGGGGCGGGGCGCGCGAGCGATGATGGGCGAGTGGCCGCCCGGGCGTTGCGATCGGCTGGCGAGCTTGTGCAGCACGTTGCGAATGAGCAAGTCGCGGGAGTTCACGATGCTGGAGCGGGTGAGGGGCATCAGAGCGGGATGACGCGGTCGGTCTTCTCGCCAGACCTGAGCGAATCGGTCCTTCTTCCTCGCTTGCTCGCGGCTTTCCCGTTTGGGATTCGGCACGAGGACGCCCGGCGCATTGCGCACGAGCTGGAGCTCGAGCGCGTAGTGCGCGAGCACGTACTCGATGCCGGGGGCGGTGTCGTCGGGTACGTGCGTCGCTTGCCGCAGGATCAGGTGGGCCGGCCGGCCGTGGTGCTCAGCGTTCCGACGATTCCGGAGTGCATCGATACGTCGCTGTTCGCGGTGGACGCTGAAGCGATGCGTGTGCCGATTGCGGTGGGATCGCAGCAGGACCCACCGGACCGTGATCGGACGGCGTTTCATGGCCCGCTGGAATTTGTGACTCGGGATGCGGACGAGCGCATGTGGCGAGGCCCGGCGCGGGTTCAGGCGGCGCGTCTGCGGCTGTACTTTGATCGGGATGATCGGCTGGTGGCGATCGAGTACGCCAAGTCGCACGACGAACGGGGCGATGAACACGCGTGGGTTGAAACCATGTGGGTGCGGGCGGCGACGAGTTCGGAGTTTGCAGATCGCGCGGGGTGAGTGCGCGGGTCACGCATCGAACGGAGTTGGAATGAGTGTGCATATTCATACACAGATTTGCAGCATTCTTCAGTTACTGAGTCTGTGCGCGGTCTCTGCTGTGCTTCTGGGGTGCGGGGGTGATTGGCAGAAGTACGAGCCGCGGCCTTTGGGGACGCTTGGTGTCTATTCCGGTGGGTCGGTCTTTTTCGTATCGAGTTCCGGTGAGCCCTGTGGCGAGCGTGCGGTCGAACTGGTGAAAGCCCTGCGCGAGGATGTCGATCGGCAGGGGCGTCGAGCGGGAGGCCGGGCATGGATCGTCACGAGCTCGGTGTTCTCACCAAGGTTGAGCGAGTCAGAGTTGGTTGAACGGCTGGTTCGTGTGCTCCCTTTGGGGTTGAGCAAGAGTGATGCGATACGTGTCGCCGAGGCTGCTGGTCTGAGTGGGCAGCAGGTCGACGTGCGGGACGGGCGTTTGCAGCCGTTTCGTTCTCGGTGGCGTAGTTCTCGTCCTGAAGTCGAAGTCCGGTATGCGAGCGGCATGCCATGGCAGCCGGCGTTTATGGATGAGCTTGTCGATGCTGTGCGATTCCCGGTGTCGGACGATTGGCGGAGGTCGAGGGGGAGTCGTTGGGCCATGGAGCGACGGGTTGCTTTTCCACCTTCGCTTTCTGGGTATCTGACATTGTATTTTGAATCAGAACGCCTTGCCGCGATCAGCTATCGACGTCACGATCGCCATGTGCCGAGAAGATCTGATGGTCCAATTTGGTATCAATTGCGAAAAACTTTGATTGTTCCCGTCATGGTTGAACTCGAGGATGAGAGCGACTGCTGATGCTGCGCACGCCCAATCCAACCCGCCCCCGCAACGCCGACGATCTGCTTGAGCCGCGGCTTGTGGCGCAGATCGGGCGGCTGGATGTGTCGAGCCGCAAGATCTTTGCCGGCAAGCTCAAGGGGGAGCGTCGGAGCAAGAAGCGTGGGGAGAGCGTCGAGTTCGCCGATCACCGTCCGTACGCGCTCGGCGACGATATTCGGCACATCGACTGGAACATCTTCGGGCGTCTGGATCGCCTGTTTTTGAAGCTGTTTCTGGAGGAGGAGGACCTGTCGCTGCACGTGGTGATCGATGCGACGGGGAGCATGGATTGTGGGCAGCCGGGGAAGTTTCTGTTTATGCAGAAGGCCGCGATGGCGCTGGCGTACATCGGGCTGGTGAACCTGAACCGCGTCGCGATCACGGCTGTGGGGGGTGAGGTCGTGACCGGGGGGGAGAAGGACGGGTCGGGTGATGGTCGCGGCTTGAGTGGCAACGGACAGGGCCCAGGGAGCCCTGGTGCCACGGGGACGGCGCTGCACTTCGTGCGTGACCTGCGCGGGCGGCGTCGCGTGCACGACGCGGCCCGGTTCCTCTGCGCCCTGCGCCCGGGCGGGGACGCGGACTTTGCCGAGGCGAGCAAGCGGATCTCGCTCTCGCGCCGCGGCAAGGGCGTGATGGTGGTGATGAGCGATTTTCTGATGAAGGAGGGGTACGAGGACGCGCTGCGTCTGCTGGTGGGGCGGGGGTACGACGTGCTGGCGTTGCAGGTCTTGAGCCCGCAGGAGGTGAAGCCGCGGGAGACGCTCGCAGGGGATCTGCGTCTGCGGGATATCGAGGACGGCGACCGCGCGGAGGTGACGATCAGCGCGCCGCTGCTGAAGCGGTACGAGCGCACGCTGGCGGCGTACTGCGACGGGTTGCGCCAGTTCTGCGCGCGGCGTGAGATGACGCACCTCTTGGTGACGAGCGACACGCCGATCGACACGCTGCTGCTGGATTATCTGCGTTCGAGGGGGGTGGTGCGGTGAGCTGGTTGACGCCGTGGCTTGGCGGGGTGGCGGCGATGGTGGCGGTGCCGTCGCTGGTGATTCTGTACTTTTTGAAGCTGCGTCGTCGGGATCAGGAGGTCTCGTCGACGCTGCTGTGGCGGAAGAGCATCCAGGATTTGCAGGCGAACGCGCCGTTTCAGAAGCTACGCCGGAACATCCTGTTGCTGTTGCAGTTGCTCGTGATGGGGGGCGTGCTGCTGGCGCTGGCGCAGCCGATGCTGGAGGGCGAGGGGGCGGCTTCGAGCCGTCACATTATTTTGCTCGATCGCTCGGCGAGCATGCAGACGGTGGACGCCGGGGAAGGGCGCGACCCGGTCGCACGGTTTGAGGCCGCGAAAGCGCGGGCGCTGGAGATCGTGGACGGGCTGCGCGACGGCGGGGCGCTGGGTGGCTTCGGCGGGCGGCTTCTGGCGCAGCGGTCGCCGGATGAGGCGATGGTGATCGCGTTCGACACGACGGCCGAGGTGCGTGCGGCGTTTACGGGCGACAAGGCGGCGCTGCGCCGTGCGATCGAATCGATCGAGCCGACGGACGCGCCGGGGAGCCTGGAGGAGGCGATGCGGCTCGCGCTGGCGCACGCGCCGACGCGGACGTTCTTTGACGAGCGCACGGGGCAGATGTTCGACACGGGGCTCGCGGCGGGGGAGCCGGCGACGGTGCACCTGATCACGGACGGGAACCTGAGCGATGCGCCGCGGGCGCTCCCGCGCCAGGGCGACGAGGTGGTGTACCACCGCGTGGGGCGGGCGGAGACGTGGAACGTGGGGATCACGGCGATCCGCGCCGAGCGTGAGTTTGAGACGCCGACGCGGGCGCGCATTTTTGTGGGGCTGCAGTCGACCGCGCCCGAGGCGCGGACGGTGGACGTGGAGCTGCTGATCGATGGCGTGCGCGCGGGCGTGCGGTCGGTGACGCTCCCGGCGGCGGGGTCGGAGCTGATCGGGACGACGGCGGGGCGACGGACGGGGCTGGCGGGGGACGAGGAGCCGCGGGCGATCGTGCGCGAGCAGCGCACGCCTTCGACGACGGCGGTGGTGTTCACGCTGGATCGCGAGCAGGCGGGGCTGGTGGCGGCGCGGCTGGACGCCGGGGACGCGTTCGCGACCGATGACCGGGCGTGGGTGGTGCTCCCGCCGGCGCGCCAGCTCGCGGCGGCGGTCGTGACGCGGGGAAATTTCTTTCTAGCGGCGGCGATGGAGGGCCTGCCGCTGCGCCGGCTGGATCGCTTCACGCCCGAGCAGTTCGAGGCGGAGCTGAGCGCGGGTCGGGCGGCGTCGTACGACGTGGTGGTGCTGGACGGGTGGCTGCCCGCGCCGACGATCGAGGAGATGCCGCCGGGTCGGTATCTGATTTTTAATGCGGTCCCCGGCGGGGCGGAGGGGTTGCAGGACCTCGGCGCGGGCCCGGCGACGGTGATGCTGGACTGGTCACGCGATCACCCGCTGCTGCGGGAGCTGACGCTGGAGGCGCTGGTGATCGCCGAGAGCCGGCGTGTGGCGTTGGGCGAGGATTCGGTCGCGCAGGTGCTGGGCGAGACGGACGTGGGCCCGGCGATCCTGGAGCTGTCGGCGGGCGGGGTGCGCTCGGTGGTGGTGGCGTTTGATGTGGCGCAGACGAACTGGCCGTTTGACGTGAGTTTTGTGGTGTTTCTCGCGTCGGCGACGGAGTTTCTGGGTGGGAGCGCGCCGGTGGCGGGCTCGAGCGACGGCGGGCTGCGCCCGGGTCGTGTGCTGACCGATCGCCTGCCCGCGGGGGCTCGGGACGTGGAGCTGCGCTTGCCGGGGGGCGAGCGGGCGCGTCTGACGGCCGGCTCGGACGGGCGCATCGCGTTCGGCCCTGTGCGCACGACGGGCGTCTATCAGGTCTTCTGGGACGGCGCGGCGGCGCCGACCGACGCCCGCTCCGGCGGGCGGAACACGCGGGTGTACGTCGCGAACCTCGCGGACCCGGACGAGAGCGACGTCTCGGCGTCGGACGTGGTGGAGCTGGCGACGCAGGAGGTCCGCGCGGCCGAGCGGGGGACCACGGTGGGCGCTCGGCGGCTGTGGCCCTGGCTGGTGCTCGCGGCGATCGCGCTGCTCACGCTGGAGTGGTACGTCTACAACCGCAAGGTGCAGCTGTGAGCGTCGCTCGCGTCCTGGGCTGGCTCGCGGCGGCGTGCCTGGTGCTGGGCGTGGTGTGCGATCGCGCGCCGGGGCAGTCGGCGCGGCTGGGCGGGTTTGCCCCGGCGCGCGAGGACGCGCCGGAGATGACCGTGCGCTTCGGGTGGGACGGGTTCCTGCGGGGCGAGCGGTTTGCACCGGTGTTCGTGACGCTGTCCAACGCCGAGCGCCCGTTCAGCGGCGTGGTCGTCCTCCGTTTTCCGCAGGACGGGAGCCAGTGGGCGGAGGTGGTCGCCTCGGCGGCGGCGACGCCCGGGCGCTCGAGCACGGTGACGATGCTCGCGGCGATGCCGGAGCAGGTGTCGGAGATTGCGCTCGAACTGATCGATCTTTCCGGATCGCGTCCGCGGGTGGTGCGTCGGGTGCGCTTGGACCGCGCGGGGCGCGCGGCGCCGATGCCGATGTCGTCGGCTTCGGGGTCGGGGCTGGTGCTGATGGTGGGGCGTGGGTCGGGGCCGCGATCGCCGATCGACGGGGTGGTGCGTGCGGCGCCGAGCACGTCCGGGCATGTCCTGCCGGTGATTCAGGAGGAGTATTCGCGGTACGGCGTGCCGCGGGAGGTCCAGCGTTCGACGGGTGAGCTGGTGGCGCGTCGCTGGGATCGCGTTCGCACGGCGCGGGTCGAGGTGGCCGAGCTCGCGCGGCACTGGGCGGCGTACGACGGGGTCGAGGGCGTCGTGCTCGACGCGGAGGCGGAGCTGACCGGCGATCAGGTCGAGGCGCTGCTCGCGTACGTGCGTGCCGGCGGGCGACTGCTGGTGGTGGCGGGCGAGCCTGGTGCGGGTTGGCAGCGCTTTGTGCCGGAGGGCGTGTCGCTCGGGGCGTTGACGGCGCACCGCCCGCCGACGGGCTTGATGGATGATCTTGCGATCGCGTGCGGCCCGGAAGGGGAGCGTCTGGCGCACGAGCGGGGCGCGCCTTCGGGGGATTTGAGCGGCGGGGCGGAGCGTGAGGCGTTGCTCGATGCCTTGCCCGGGTTGCAGGCGCGTGTACCGGCGCGGAGCGTGCGTGTGGCGGCGGCTCTGGAAGTCGAGGGGTGGCGGGCGTTCTGGGAGGGCGAGGATGCTGCGGGCTCGTCGGTCGCGTTCGGGGCGTGGGGGCCGGTGGGTTTCGGTCGTGTGCTGATCGTGGGCGTGGTGCCGTCGGCGCTGCCGGAGCGCGTGGATCACACGTTCGAGAGCCTGGTGTGGCGTCTGCTGCTGACGGGGATGCTGCCGGATTGGATGACCCAGCCGGTGGAGAGCGCGGAATCCTGGCGTCCCGCGGTGCTGCCTTCGGGGCTCGGGACGGGCGAGCGGCTGGCGATCTCGGCGATGCTGAACAAGACGGCGCGGGTGGAGCCGGTGACGTGGCGGGTCGCGCTCTGGCTCGGCGTGGGGGTGGTGGTGCTGGCGTTGCTGGTGGGCCCGTTTGACGCGTTTGTGCTCAAACGCCTGCGCCGTCGCCAGTTGGCGTGGGCGACGGCGATCGGGTGGAGCCTGCTCGGCGCGGGCGCGGCGTGGTGGTTGCCGGAGCTGCTCCGGGCCGGCCCGACACGGGTGGACCGCGCGGTGGTGCTCGACGTGATCCGCGATGATGATCCGCAAGGGGCGGAGGCGTGGTCGCAGGGGGTCGTCGGTGTCTTTGCGGGGCGCCAAGGCCGGGTCGACCTCGCGGCGCGCGAGCGCACCGAGGGGCGGGTCTGGCGCGGCGTCTCCAGTTTGACGGGCCACAACGAGGCCCGCACGCTGCGATCGATCGGGTTTCTCCAGGAGCGGTCCGGCGTCGTTCCGGACGAGTTGCCCGTCTCGATCTGGAGCTTCCGGACCGCTTCGGACCACGGGCCGGCCGAGGCGGGCGTGCGGGCGGACGTGCGCGCGACCGGTGAGGCGGCGTGGCAGGTCGAGCTGCAAGGGCTTCCGGCGGGGGCGAGGATCGCCAGCGCCGGGCTGCGCATCGGGACGGCGTGGATCGGGCTTATCGAGGCGGCGGCGGACAGCGAGCCTGGACGCCTGACGCTGCACAGCGCGCAGCACACGCAGACGTCGGACCGCTTTTTGCCGGATCAGACTCTCTTCAGCGGGTACGGGTGGTGGACCAGCCAGGGGCACAGGCAATCGCCTGCGGCGCTCGCGACGCTGGCGCACGGCCCGGCGCGGCGCGGGCTGAGCGTGGAGGACCGCCTCGCTTCCGGCGCGTGGGGCGCGGTGTATCTGGAGATCGTGGAGGACGAGTCCCCGGGCGGGCCGAGTGTCGCCGCCTCTGACGGGTGGACGAGCCGGTGGACGGTGGCGCGCGTGCTTGTTCCGCTCGCGCCGATGGATCGCCCGGAGGTGTCGCCGGTGCGCCCTGAGCCGTGGGGGAGCGTGATGGACATGATCGCGAAGGAGCGGGCGCCATGATCGAGATCCGGGGGTTGACCAAGCGGTACGGGTCGCTGACGGCCGTCGACGGGCTCGACCTGACGATCGGCGAGGGCGAGGTCTTCGGGTTCATCGGCCCCAACGGGGCGGGCAAGAGCACGACGATGCGCGTGCTGGCGTGCCTGACGCGCGCGTTCGAGGGCTCGGCGAAGGTCGCCGGGCTGGACGTGCGCACGCACGCGGACGAGATCCGCGCGGCGCTCGGCTACATGCCGGACTTTCTGGGCGTGTACGACGACCTGACGGTCGACGAGTACCTGCAGTTTTTCGCGAGCGCGATGCGGGTGCCGCGGAAGAAGCGGTCGTCGATCATCGGCTCGGTGTTGGAGCTGACGGACCTGACGGAGAAGCGTCGGGCGATGGTGAGCGGGCTGAGCCGTGGGATGCAGCAGCGTTTGGGCGTGGCGCGGGTGCTGATCCACGAGCCGAAGGTGCTGCTGCTCGACGAGCCGGCGAGCGGCCTGGACCCTCGGGCGCGGATCGAGATGCGGGCGCTGCTGACCGAGCTGGGGCGGATGGGCAAGAGCCTGATGGTGTCGAGCCACATTCTCAGCGAGCTGGCGGAGATGTGCACGTCGATCGGGATCATCGAGCGTGGGAAGCTGATGTACGCGGGTTCGATCGCGGACGCGTACAGCCGCGTGAGCGCGGGGGAGCGCGTGGCGATCCGCCTGGAGGATGACAGCGCGGCGCCGCGTGCCGCCCGGGCGCTGGAGGGCGACGAGCGCGTCGCGAGCGCGGCTTCGGACGACCAGGGTCGTCTGGTTGTGACGCTGCGCCCCGGTCAGCACGGGCACCACTTTCTGCTGGAGATCCTGGTGCGCGAGGGGGCGCGGATCGCGTCGTTCACGCCGCTGGAGGTCAAGCTGGAAGACGCGTTCCTGACGCTGACCAAGGGGGCGGTGCAGTGAGCGTGGGAGACGAAGCGGCGACGGCTGGCGAGGCGGGCGGTGCTCCCGCGTCGCCCGGTGGGCGTCGTCGCGTGGGGCTCTGGCGCCGGGGGGCACGGTGGTTGAACCCGTTGCAGGTCTGCTTCGGCGCGGTCTTCCAGCGCGAGATGCGGGTGGACGGGCGGCGACGGGCGGTGTACTGGCAGCGCTTTCTGATCCTGATGCTGATGCTGGGCATCACGGGCATGTCGTACGTGTCGGTGTCGGCGGCTCTGGAGTATCAGGGGCGTCCGGGCGTCGTCGAGGCCGCCGCTCATCTGCAGGGTCTGCAAGGACTCGCGCCGGCGATGGTCGCGTCGGGGCTGTGGGTGATCTATGTCTGCACGTTTTTCATCGCGTCGGCTTCGGGCGCTCCGGCGATCGCGCAGGAGCGTCGCGGTCGGACGATCGACGCGCTGGTCTGCACGACGCTGAGCGGGGCGGAGGTCGTGTTCGGGCACATCGCGGCGCGCACGGTGCAGGTCGCGCTCGTCGTGCTGCTGGCGATGCCGGTGCTGCTGGCGTCGCGCGTCTTCGGTGGGATCGAGGCGGGGGTGGTGGCGGCGGCGTGCGCGGTCATCCTGTCCACGGTGGTGCTGGCGGTGTCGCTGTCGGTCGCGATGAGCGCGATCTCTCCGCGTGCAACCGGGGCCGCGGGGCTCGCGATCGCCCTGATGACGTTGCTGGCGTTTCTGGCTCCGATCTGGTCGGGCATCGCGTCGGCGCGCGGGTGGTTCGCGCCGCCGGGCTGGGCGTGGTGGTTCGCGCACCCGGTGGCGCTGCTCGAACTCACGATGCGCATGTTCGGCGACGATGATTTTTCGACGTTCCTCGGCATCCGCAGCGACTTCTGGATCGGCGTGGTGGGGATGAATCTCGGGCTGGCGCTGGTGCTGGGCGCTGTCGCGAGCGGGATGTTCCGTCGGAGCGCGACCAACGAGAAGCTGGTCGCCCGGGCCGCCCGTGTCGCCGAGCGCCGCCAGGCTCGGCGCACGCGTCGCGCGGGCGGTCCTCGGCGGCGCGGCGGGTCGGGTGGGGCGCCCGAGGCCGTCGGGCGCGAGTCGCCCGGCGACCCGGAGTTCCGCGACGGGCGTCGGGTGGGCGATCATCCGGTGCTCTGGCGCGAGCTCCGCCAGGCGGGGCGGGCTTCCTTGCTCATCAAGGTCGTCGCGATCGGCGGCTTCGCCCTCGTCGCGTACACGCTCCATCGGAACCAGCTCCTCGCGACGGGCGAGAGCTTCGCCGCGCTCAATTTCCTCGCGTTGTTCGGGCTCGTGCTCGCGATCGGCGGGAGCGCCGGCGGCACCATCGCCGGCGAGCGCGAAGCGCGCACCTGGGGCGTCCTGCTCACCACACGCGTCTCGCGCACCGAGATCCTCGTGAGCAAGACCCTCGGCGTCGTCCGGCGACAGGCGCTCCTGCTCGGCCTTGTCGTCGCGTACTGGATCCTCGCGGGCGTCGTCGGCGCGGCGCCTTGGCTCACGATCCTTCACATGGCGATGGTCTTCGTGCCCACGGCTTTCTTCCTCGCCGCGACGGGCACCGTCATCAGCCTGGTCGTCCGACGCGCCGCGAGCGCCGCCACGTGCAACATCCTCCTCGCCGTCGGGCTCTGGGCCATCTTGCCGTGGGTGTTGCTGATGACCATCGGCGGCGTCTTTGGTCGGTGGGACGACACCTGGCGAACCGTCTTTTTCTGGACGTCCTGGTATACCAGCCCGTTTGTCGGCCTCGGCATGTCCCTGCAGGGGCTCGATCCCGGTGTCATGCGAGGCACGTATACGCTGGAAGACAACATCCGAGTTTCCCCGGGCGTGTACACGCTGGTGCTGGGGAGTGCCGGGCTGCTCTGGACCTTTGCCACCGCCGGGGTGATCGCGATCGGTGTGCGACTCTTCCACCGGTTCGGGTATCGGGAGTCCTGAGCCTCTCCACGAATGGGGGGGCACACTGGCGACTCGCCGAGCTTGCTTTGTTCTGATTTTTTATTTTTTGAGAACTGCATGGAACCCTTCGGTTGGTCCGGGCGTCCAACCGGGACCGCCCGCGACGGCGGCCGCGACACCTCGGCGGAGCGAGTGGACCCGCCGGTTTCACCCTGAAGGGACCGTCATGCACCTCTGGAGACCACGTTCAACCAAAGCCGCGCTTGTCGGCGCGCTCGCCCTCTGCTTCGCGAGCGGGTTGGGGATGACCCACGCCGGCGAGCCTGGAGACCTGAAGCCGGAGCCTGTGTACAGCACCAGCGCCGATCCTTCGCTGGTCATCCGCTCGGTCGACAACGCGGCGCTCGTGTACAGCCGCTACTGGCTGATCATGCAGAGCGACCCGATCCTCAGCATGATGATCGATTTCACGTTCTCGGACCCGGCGTGGCGTCCGAACGAGGCGACGGGCGCGCTCCTCCGCGAGAGCACGTTTCTCCCCGGGTTGATCCGCGCGACGCGGATCGAGCAGGCGGACTTCGGCGTGGAGCGTGAGCTTGGTTTTGAGATCCTGCTCCCGCACTTGCGCCCGATGCGGACGGGCGCGCAGCTGCTGGCCGCCGATGCCCGTCGCCTGCAGGACGAGGGGGATCTCAAGGGCGCCGCCGAGCGTGTCGGCGCGATCTTCCGCATGGCCCGTCACCTCGACGGGGAGCGGTCGCACCTGCTGATCGAGACTCTGGTGGGCGGGTCGATCTTCGCGCTCGCCTGCGGCGAAGCGGAGCGCCTGGCGGGCGAGGGCGTGCTCACGCCCGAGACGCGCGACCTGCTCGTCGCGGAGCTCGATCGTTTTTCCGGCGAGGATCCCGTCCGATTCAAGGATGGGTTCCGTCGCGAGGTGGCGTTCACGCACGAGCAGGCCGGGCGGCTCGTGGAGCGAGCGGTGAGCGACCCCACGGCTTTCGCGATCTTGCGTCAGATGGAAGAAAAAGGCCCTGCCGCGTACGGCAAGCTGCTCGCGATGAGCCACGCGGAGCGTCTGGCCGACCTGGGCAAGCTCGCCAGCTTTAATGAGGCCGCCCAGCGCCTGTTGGATCAGCGCGACGCGGCGGGGGCGTCGTCGCTGAGCGAGCTGGTCGAGGCCGGGGCGTTCGGGGAACTGGCCCGAGTCCTGACCCCGTCGGTCGAGCACATGATCCAGAGCATGAACCGCTCCACGGACGTGGCGGCGCGGGCTCGCCAGGCCCTCGCGGAAGCCGAACTGGCGCGGGCCCGGGTGTCGGACGCCGGGCGTCCCTGATCGGCGTCTTCCTGCAAGGCCCGCCCCGCTGTAAGCCGATAAGCCTTTCGTGCGGCGGTTTCGGCTGATCTCGACCCTCCTCATGGCCGCGGGCCTCTGGCCCGCGGCTTTCGCATGGGCTCAGGATTTCGACGAGGAGCCCGATGAGCGTCCGTCGGAGCGCCTGGAGCACTCGACGATCGAGCGCCCGCTGCTCCCCTTGGGTCTGGGCAGCCGCCCCGGGGCCGCGAACCGGCTGGTCCGTTTATTCGACTTTGAAGAACGCCTCTCAAACGCGACCGACCTGCCCGAGTCGTGGTTCCGCGCTCAGCACGACCCGCCGCACCGCGAGCGCCCCGGGTTCCCGATCTTCAACCTCGCCCGCCTCGCGCCGACCGGCGACGAGGCCCGCGGCGAGGGCGTGTACATGCCCACGCGCGGCGGGAGCGCGGCGTTGCGTCTCCGCCCGGGCGTCATCCCGGTCTTTCCCAACGCCGACTACCGGATCTCGACCCTGATCCGCACCGAGGGCCTGCATCACGCCCGGGCCCGTCTGGTCGCCCGGTTTCTGGATGCCGACAACAACCCGATCCCCGGGAGCGAGGCCCGCTCGACGCTGGTCCGGAGCGAGCGCGACTGGGAGCGTGCGTACATCGACCTCCGCGGCGACGACGAGGGGGCCGCGTTCATCCAGATCGACCTGGAACTCCTGCAGCCGGAGCAGTTCGCGCGCACGCTGCTGGGCGCGAGAGAGATCTGGCCTCAGGATTTTGACGGCGCCGCATGGTTCGATGACGTCGCGGTCGTGCAGCTCCCGCGGGTGGAGCTGGCGACGACGAGCCCGGGCAACGTCGTGACCAGCGATCAGAAGCCGGAGCTGAGTCTGCTGGTCCGTGACCTGACCGGCGAGGCGATCGGGATCGGGATCCGCGTCCTGGACATCGACGGCGTGGAGGTCGACCGCTGGAGCACGCGCATCGCGGGCGGGCGGGCCGCGACCAGTTGGCAGCCCCGCCTGCAGCGTCTGGGGTGGTACCGGGCGGTGGTGGAGGTGGAGGCCGGCGGTCGACGCGTGGGCTCGTCGTACTGCGATTTTGTGTGGATTCCCGAGCCGTCGCCGATCACCGCGCCGCGCCGGCGGACGCGCGAGCTGGCGGGGGTCGACGCGAACGCGGAACGCGAGCGCAACCGCTTCGGCGTGGACCTCGCCGAACTGCCCGAGGGCGTGATCCCGGAGCTTCCCGAGCTGGTGCGTCGTCTCGGCGTGGGGGGCGTGCTGCTGCCGGTGTGGGGCGCGTGGGCCGAGGGGCGGACGACGGTGGAGCAGTTGGCGCTGCTGGAGCCGATGCTGGAATCGCTGCTGAACGACTGGCTGAGCGTGACGATCGCGTTGACGCGTCTGCCGCCGCCGATCATCGAGCGCCAGCGTGTCGAGCCGGAGGGCGTGCTGCGTCAGTTTGCGACCGACGCGCCGGCGTTGACGCCGTTTCTGGATCCGCTGCTGGATCGTTACGGGCAGCGGATCGGGCGGTGGCAGATCGGACGTTCCGGGAGTGCTCGCGGGTTCGCGATGGGCGAGCCGCTCTCCGAGGCCGTTGCTAATGCGCACGCGCAGCTCTCGGCGCTGGTCCCGGGCCCGATGGTCTCGATCGGGTGGCCCGCCGAGCTCAGCCTCGAGCCGTTCACCCGCGCCCGGGCCACCACGCAGAGCCCGGCCCCGGGTGCGGCGCGCGGGGCGGCGTCGCCCGGCGTGCCCGGCGTCGGCGCGGTGTCGATGGTCTGGCCCGACGCCTTCCCCGCCGAGGGCGTCGGCGACGCGATCGGGCGTTTCCGCGAGTCCGGCGTGACCGGCGAGCGTGCGGAGCTGACCGTCGTGCTCCAGCCGCCCGACGCCGAGCAGCTCGCCCCCCGACGCGCCGTCGCGACCTTTGCCCAGCGTGTCGTGCAGGCCTGGCGCGCCGTCGGTGAGACGCCCCGCGGCTCGCCCCCCGCGCGCCTGGCTGTCCCCGCGCCGTGGGACTGGATCGACGCCCGACGCCCGCAGCCCATGCCCACGCCCGAGTTCGCCCTCTGGCGCAACATGGTCGAACGACTCGCCTACCGGCGCGTCGTGGGAGAGCTCCGCCTCACGCCCGGCGTCGAGTGCTGGATCCTCGCTCCGACCCCCTCGGCCCCGGTCGGTCGCGGCGGGGCGCTCGTCGTCTGGACCAACCAGCTCCCCGCCGACGACGGGGTGTTCGAGCTCTTCCTCGGGCACGGCGACGTGCGGGCGTACGACGTCTTCGGGAACCACACGCCGCTCCGCCCGCGCCTGATCACCGAGGCCGACGACCCCGAGATCCCGCCGCGCCCGGTGCACCGCGTGCGCGCGACGGCCGAGCCGCTGTTCCTGGAGGGCGTCGACGTGCCGCTGCTCCGGTTCCTGGCGGGCTTCCGCCTGGAGCCGCCGCTGCTCCCCGCGGCCAACGAGATCCACCGTCGCGAGATCGTCCTGCATAACCCCTGGCCCGCCCCGATGAGCGGGAACTGGTCGCTGATCCAGCCGGGCGGTCGCCCCTCGCCCAGCCGCCCGCCCGATCGCTCGTGGGACGTCAACCCCCGGCGGATGGGCTTCGCCCTCGCCCCGGGCGAGGACGCGAGCGTCCCGATGACGATCGTCCTGAGCCCCGCGCAGGAGGCCGGCCCGCTCCCGTTCGTGTTCGAGTTCGACCTGCTCGCCGGGAGCGTGCAATACCCGCGCATGCGCCTGGACGTGCCGGTCGAGGTCGGGCTCGACACGCTCGAGCTCCTGCTCAGCTACCGCCCGATCCCGACCCAGGTCGGCCCGGACGTGCTGGTGGAAGCGACCGTGACCAACCTCGGCGACGAGCCGGCGGTGCTCGAAGTCGTCGCCTTCGCCCCCGGCTTCCCCCAGCAACGGGCCACCATCCCCGACCTGCCCCCGGGCGAACGCACCGTCGTCCGCTTCCAATACCCCGGCGGCGCCGCCACCCTCCGCGGGCAACGCGTCGCGGTCCGAGTCTCCGACCTGGACTCGAACGCGAGACTCAACAAGAGCATTCCCGTCCACTAAACTGGCCGCACACCTGTGCCACTGACCTCTTCTGAGAGGTCAGTGCTCCGCCTCTTTCGATGCTCCGTACTTCTCCAGTCGGTCTTGGCAGCAAAGAGCCGTAGAGCAGCGGGAAGGGCGGCCCAGAGCACTGACCTTGCAGCAAGGTCAGTGGCACAGGCTGAGTCGTTTTCGAGACCCCAAGCCCCGCCGTAAGTATGTTGTGAGTACGCTATGGCTGATAAATTTTTAGTAAAATATTTCCACCAATCGGTCTCGAATCATATCCTGCTATTGGCGGGTGGACTTGGGTTTAATCATAAAAAAGACGGTATAGGCAAGATTGAATTATCGTCCGATTTTATCGTGCTCACGGTCGCATTCGAACCGTACTCATTTGAAATTGATACTTATCTTTACTTCAGAGAATTTCGAAGTGACGTATTTGATCTAAGGACTATACTAGAAAGATTTTGCAATAATAATACTTTCGAATTCCTTTTTCAAGCGAGCAGTCCGCAGAGAGTGGCGTTTTGTGTAAAGCGTGTTGCATCATATCTTGAAATGTGTCGAGATATAATTGGTGATCCGTCACGACAAAACTACTCAAAATTCAAAGAAGCCGAGCGGCGGGTCGTGGCTGCGGATAAAAATATGAAAGTACGGCATGAGATGCAGCAGGCGTGGCGTGACGGAGATTATCGACGCTATGTACAGCTTTCTGGAGATATTGAGGGGGCCTTGGGCAAGAGTGAAGCGGCCAAAATAAAGTATATATTAAATAGAAAATAAATACATATCATGCGATACCTGTGCCATATTTCTGTGGCGACTATTGCTCAGATGGGGGTGTCCCTGTCTTCCGCAGCACATGAATCGCGTACATCGTCTCCCCCGGCACCCACGGCTCGCCGTCTTCGTCGACCGTCCCGAACGGGGTGAAGCCCGCGCCACGCACCGCCGCCAGCCACTGGCTCGGCGTGTAGCAACGCAGCGCGTACGTCGAGTTCACCTCGCGCTCCCGCGTCGGCGTTGTGATGGTCATGTGGCTGATGACCGTCTCCGTGCGCCCGCCGCGCTCGGGCGGGAGGTACTGGATCACCTGCCGCACGCGCAAACGCCCGCGAGCCCCGGTCCAGACGTCCTCGGAGGGGTGCTCGATCCCCGGGAGGCTGGTGTTGACCCCGACGGCATACACGCCGCCCGGCGCGAGCGCCTCATAGACGCCGCGGAGATGGGCGTGCAGGTCGGCATCGGTCATCAGGTGCCGGATCGTGTTGACGAGGTTGAACGCGAAGGCGAACCGCCCCGCGTCGCCGCCCGCCGCGTGCGCCACGTCGGTCATGTCGCCAAGCTCGACGCGCACCCGCCGCCCGAGCCCGCGCCGGGCGAGCGTGGCCCGGGCGTAGTCGACCATCGCGGGCTCCAGATCGAAGCCGACGAGGCGTCTCCCTTTGGCCGCGAGCGCCCGGAGGTAGCGCCCGGTGCCGCAGGCGGGCTCGAGCCAGGGGCGGGCGTCGCGTTCGCGCAGCCCGGCGGCTTCGCGCGCCAGGCGCAGCAGCCCCGCCGCCTCGCGAGCCGTCCCTTGCTGGTGGAGTACGTCGTACCAGACCGGGAGCGTGTAGATGTCGGTGGCGTCCGGCTCAATAAAGCTCATGCTGCGATGCTACCAGACCCCACGCAATCCCTCGGCCCGCCTCCCCCTCCGGTGCCACCAGAGGCTTGGATTCCGATCCAACCCGTGCTCCCCTCTCCCCCCTCCGCCCCGCCCGCTACCATCCCAAAGTTCGCTCGGGGCGCCGGCGGCCACTCGTGAGCCGTGCGGCTGAGACGCACCCGTTGAACCTGAACCGGTTCGCACCGGCGGAGGGAACGCGAACGAGCGGGAACGCCCACCATGCGCCCCGCCCGTCACGGACTTTCGTCGGCGAGCCCGTCAACCGCACGCACGCGGCACACACGGAGCACGCCAGATGACCAAGAGCACCACCGACCACAAGGTCTACACCCTCGCCGCCAACCCCGGCGCCTCGCGCCCGGCCGAGCGGTTCGCCGTCCCCACGCGCGGCGCGGGCGACCCCGGCAACAGCCCCGAAGCCACAACCCCAGGCTCCTTCGCCAACCGCCCCGACCTCGGCGGCCCGCTCACCTACTCCAGCCCCGACACCCCCAACATGCCCGAGCCCTCGCCCTACACCGCGTGGGATTTCCTCCCCGACGGCTGGAGCGTCGCGACGCTTGCCGCGGGCGAGCACGCCAACGGGCGCGTCGAAGCCGCCTGCTGCATCCCCGGCAAACGCCAAGCGACCTTCACCGACGCCCGCGGCCTCACCCGTCGCGTGACCTACCCCGAAGGCTTCGAGCCGATCACGCAGCTTGAGTCGGCCCGGCTCGGGATCATCACGCCCGAGATGCGCCGCGTCGCGGAGCGCGAGCCGCACCTGTCGGCGGAGCAGGTGCGCGACGAGATCGCCGCCGGGCGCATGGTCATCCCCGCCAACATCCGCCACCTCGCGCACAAGCTCGACCCCATGTGCATCGGGCGCGCCAGCAAGACCAAGATCAACGCCAACATGGGCGCCAGCCCCGTCTCCAGCGGCACCGACGAAGAGCTCGAAAAGCTCGACTGGGCCATCCGCTGGGGCGCGGACACCATCATGGACCTCTCCACCGGCGGCGACCTCGACGCCTGCCGCGAGGCCTTCTGCAAGCACTCCACAGCCCCCATCGGCACCGTCCCGATCTACTCCATGATCATCGGCAAGCGCCTCGAAGACCTCGACGAGGCGACGGTCATGGCAACCCTCGAAAAGCAGGCCGAGCAGGGCGTGGACTACTTCACCATCCACGCCGGCGTCCGTCGCGCCCACCTGAAGTACGTCAAGAACCGGCTCATCGGCATCGTCTCCCGCGGCGGCAGCCTCCTCGCGAAGTGGATGCTCACCCACAGCCGCGACAACCTCATGTACGACATGTGGGACGACATCTGCCGCCTCATGCGCCGCTACGACATCACCTTCTCCATCGGCGACGGGCTCCGCCCCGGCGGGCTCGCGGATGCCACCGACGACGCGCAGCTCGCCGAGCTCGAAACCATCGGCGAGCTCACCGAGCGCGCCTGGCGACACGGCGTGCAGGTCATGGTCGAGGGCCCCGGGCACGTCCCGCTCGATCAGATCGAGTACAACATGAAGCTCCAACGCCGCCTCTGCCACGGCGCCCCCTTCTACGTCCTCGGCCCGCTCGTCACCGACACCTTCCCCGGCTACGACCACATCACCAGCGCCATCGGCGCGACCAACGCCGCGTACCACGGCGCCAGCATGCTCTGCTACGTCACGCCCAAGGAGCACCTCGGGCTCCCCAAGCGCGAGGACGTCAAGCAAGGGTGCGTCGCGTACAAGATCGCCGCCCACGCCGCCGACGTCGCTCTGGGCATCCCCGGCACCCGCGCCTGGGACGACGACCTCACCCGCGCCCGGGCCGCCCTGAACTGGGAAAAACACCTCGAGCTCGCCTTCGACACCGACACTGCCCGAGCTTTCCACGACGAGGACCTCGACGTCGATACCGACTTCTGCGCCATGTGCGGGCACGACTGGTGCAGCGTCCGCATCAGCAAGGAGATCCAGGAGTTCGCCAGCGGCAAGGCCGACGGCTTCGAACGCGTCGGCGCCGGCGGCAAGCTCGGCGCCCCCGTCAAGAGCGCCGCCCTGACCGAGGAGCAGCAACGCATCCTCGAACAACGCGGCTACCTCAAGCCTGAAGAGATCCACAAGCTCGCGAGCAAGACCAGGAAAACCGTCCCGGCCGACGACGAAGGCAAAGCCGCCTGTCACAGCGACTACGTCGACGCCGAGGAAGCCAGAAAACTCCAGAACGCCGAACTCGTCCAGCTCAACACCCTCCCGGCCCACGGGATCGCGAAGGATGATCGGTTGATCTGAGGCGAACAAATCGCGCGACGCGAGCGTTGAATGCGGACGCGGTCCGAATCGATGCTGATCCAACATAGGGAGATGTTTGTGCAGATCGAGATCAACTACCGGAACATGGACAAGACCGACGCCATCAACGCGCACGTGGAGCAGGAGCTCGACGCGGCGATCGGACGGTTCTCTGATCGTCTGACGCGGGTGGAGGTGCACCTGTCGGACGAGAACGCCGGGAAGAGCGGGCCGGACGATAAGCGGGTGATGTTTGAGGCTCGCCCGCGCGGGATGGACCCGCTGGCGGTCGAGGCTCGGGACCACGACATGTACAAGGCGATCAGCGAGGCGGCCGGCAAGCTGCGCCGCGTGCTGACGACCCGTTTCGAGAAGGCCGACGCGCACTGAAGCCCGGCGGCATGAGTGGGGCGGGCGGCGCCGGCTCGCCGGTAATCTGACGGGCGAGCGGAACAACCGCCCCGTGGGCGGGATTCCTTGGTACAACAGCGGCCTCACGCCCACGGCGATTCGGAGCCCGGGCGGGGTGTTGCCGCATCTGAGACGCTTCGAGGGAGAAACGCACCATGATCCGTATGTGGACCGGCATCGGCGTTTGTGTTGTCCTCGCGCTGCTGCTGACCGGCTGCGCCTCGGCCCAGGGCGGCTCGCCCGACGAGCGGCGGACCTACGCGATGGACATGCGCGAGGCCGCGTTGGAAGAGCTGTATAACGCCCGCCCCGGCACGCGGGAAGAGATCCGCAACGCCGCGGGCTACGGCGTCTTCAGCGCCATCGGCACCAACATCATCTTCCTCACCACCGGCGGGGGCTACGGCGTCGTCACCAACAACCGCACCGGCGAAGAGACCTACATGCGGATGGGCGAGGTCGGCGTGGGCATCGGGCTCGGCGTCAAGGACTTCCGAGCCGTCTTTGTCTTTGAAGACGAGGAAACCCTGACGCGGTTTGTGGAGCGCGGCTGGGAGTTCGGCGCGGATGCCGACGCCGCCGCCAAGTCCGGCGACCAGGGGGGCGCGGCCTCCGCCGGGGCGACCTCCTCCAGCGGCATCCGCGTTTATCAGTTCACCGAGAGCGGCGTCGTGCTCGGGGCCAGCGTCAGCGGCACGCGCTACTGGCGCGACACCCGACTGAACTGAGCCTTCCCAACGCCGGGAATCCTCCCCGGATTCGGTCGCACCCGTCGGCGTACCGTTCTTCGGACGGGGCGTGGTGTGCCGCGTGGGGCCATCGGTCGCCGGCGTCGCAGGAGTTCCGCGGATGCGCAGCTGTCTGATCCCTGTTGTTGTGCTCGTGCTGTTCGCGGGCGTGTTCCTCGGCGGGTGCGCCGGCCCGAAGGGCGGGACGCCCGAGGCCAGGCGTGCGTACGCCGTCGAGATGCGCGAGACGACCCTCGCAACGCTGTACCGTCGCAGCCCGTGGGTCGAGGCGGAGATCGCCGGAGCCGCCGGGCACGGCGTCTTCAGCGCGATCGGCACCAAGATCATCCCGATCACGACCGTCGGCGGGTACGGCGTCGTCCACGACCGCGCCTCGGGCGAGGACACCTTCATGCGCGCCGGCGGGCTCGGCCTCGGGCTCGGGCTGGGTATCAAGGACTACCGCGCCGTCATGGTCTTTCATGACGCCGACTCGCTGCAGGATTTTTTGAGTAACCGCTGGGAGATGAACTTCGAGGCGGACCTGGCCGCGAAGTTCGGCGATGCCGGCGGCGCGCTCGCCGGCGGCGCCAACGCTCGGCGCAGCGTGACCGTCTACCACATCACGCGCAACGGGCTGACGATCACCGCGACCATCAACGCCACGCGATACTGGCGTTCCACCAGACTGAACGATCCGGATCCCGAGACCGACCTCAACTCCGACGCGGAGGTGGCTGATGCCGCTGCACCCCACACGACTCGATCTCCCCGGTGAGGCCCGCGAGAAGCTGGTTTCGCTGCTGAACGGGCGCCTCGCCGACGCGGTGGTGCTCTCGACCCACGCCAAGCAGGCCCACTGGAACGTGGGTGGCCCGGCCTTCATCGCGCTGCACGAGCTCTTCGACAGCGTCGCCGACAAGGCGCGCGAATACGCCGACGAGATCGCCGAACGCCTCGCCGCACTCGGCGGCGTCGCGCTCGGCTCGGCGAAGACCGCCAGCGACGCGACCATCCTCGAGAACTACCCGGCCGACATCAGCGAGGGCCCGGCCCACGTCGACGCGCTCGCCCGCTCCATCGCGGCCTTCAGCAACGCCGTACGTCAAGACATCGCCCGCGCCGGCGAACTCAAAGATGAGGTCACCGCCGACATCCTCACCGGGATCGCGCGGGGCATGGATCAGATGCTCTGGTTCGTCGAGGCCCACCAGCAGGCCGATCGCTGATCGATCGCGTCCGGTGTTCGGGCGGCTCGCCGCGCGGTCAGACCTCTTCCGCGATCAACGCCCGGAATTCCGCCGCCGACAGCACCGGCAGCACCGTCTGCCCCGTGCGCAGCATCACACGGATGTACGGCACGCACAGCCCGCACCCCGTGCCGCACCCGGTGTGGCGCGCCAAGCCCTCAAGGTCCGTCACACCGGCGTCCACGAGCTCGCGCAGCTCGGCAAACGTCACGTCGTGACAAACGCAGCGATCAACCCCCATCGGTCAGACCCCCGGTCCACGCGCAGGGCCCGCCCTTTCGGGCAGCCCCGGGCGAGATTTCCGAGCCGACACGGCCCGGCATCCCCAGTCATGTATCGTCCCAAGCACACACCCTCCCATACTCAAACCTTTCGTCCCCATCTTCTGTTGCACGCCGCCCGCCCAAACCGGTGCCGAGCTGCTCCGAAGCCAGTGAAAATATCACGAACATCCCGAAACTGGAGCGTGTCAGCGGGGGGCTAGGTAGCGGCATCGGGAGCCGCGGGGGGTAGGGCTGTCGTGCGTGTTGGCTCGACGTTCCCGTGCGGCCGGGGGTTCCGCACGAGCGAATCGCGCCCGCCCGCGGAGACGCGGGCGGGCGCGCATGGATCGCAGCGAAGCCCTACGCGCTGCGCCGTCGGCGTGCCGCGCCGACCAGCCCCGCGAGCGCGAGCGCGCCGCCGGCGCCCGGGGTCGGCACGACCGAGACCGCGTCGATCTCGACGGTCACGCCGCTGCCCAGCGGGTTGACGATGCGGACATACTCGACAAAGTCGAGCCCGCTGGCGGCGATGTCGATCGGCGTGCCCCCGCCGGAGCCGTTGTAGAGCGCACGGATCCCGTCCATATCGAGCCCGCTGAAGTCCGCGAGTGTGAGGGAAGGATCGACGGGGGTGGTGAAGCTGGTCGGGACCGAGCCCGGGGTGCTGTCGAAGGCGCCGCTGTCCTGGAATCCCATGGTGGGGAAGAGGCCTTCGGTGAAGGTGCCGAGGGCAATGAAGTCGACCCCGTTGGCGCTGACCTCGATGATCATGGGATCCAGCCCGAAGGCGTTGGCGGGCGTGCCGACGACGCCGTTGGGGAAGGCGGTGTCGATGAAGCTGCCGTTGCCGAAGACGATGAGGTCGACGCCGAAGGGGTTGTTCGGGTCGTTCCAGGCGCGGGTGCCGAGCCGGAGGGTGAGGCTCCCGCCCTGTCCGATCTGGACGAGTTGGTTCTCGTCGAAGGGGGCGCTGAAGGGACTGACGACGCTGGGGAAGCCGGCGGGGATGCCGGTGAAGCGTGAGGGCGAGCCGAGGGCGGCGTTCGAGTCGGTGAACGCGGGGTTGACGCCGCTCCCGGCGATGTACTCGGTGACCTCGATCGCGAAGGGTGTATGGGCGTGTGCCGCCGCTCCGAGCGCGAGGGTCGCCGCGGCGCCGATGCGTGCCGCGTGAACAAGACCGGCCGCCCGCGAGCGACCCCGATCCACATGATGTGCCATCCGATCCTTCAACTCTCTCGGCGCATGGGTGTTCGCGCCGTCGTGTGTTCGCGCCCCGTTTCGCGTGGGGCGGCCCTCGAGGAGGCCCGGTGTGCCGACGCGGCACGCCGGGGCGGCTGCAATCGACGGCGCTCGCC
>JBJHBZ010000015.1:0-79137 GCA_050485765.1 Phycisphaerales bacterium
CGACGCGGCGGCGGATTCGGCGGGGGTTGGTGTCATACCATGACCGCTCGGCCCGTCGCTCCGGCGCGGGGCGGGAACCCCTCGGGGGCGTAGCTCAATCGGTAGAGCATCGGACTTTTAATCCGCTGGTTCAGGGTTCGAGTCCCTGCGCCCCCATTCCCCCGCCGTACCGGCGGGCCACACGCCGCAGGAAAGGCGAGAGGGCCAGCGCGTGCAGGATGCCAGAGCAATCAGCGAGGCCGCGACGGCCGTCGATTCGGCGTTGGTCGTCCACGCCCAGTGGAGCGCCGGTGCGTTGCACCTCTGGGGCGAGAGCGAGGCCCGCTTTCTCGCGCCGGGCGAAGGCGGCGAGCCCGCGACGGCGCACCCCTTCGCCGAGGCGGGCGAGGCGCTGCGACAGCGCGTCCGGGACGTGCTCCCCCCCCCGGCGGCGAGCTCGCTCGCGATCGGTTCGCTCACGCTCGCGCTCCCGGCAGGGGCCGGGCGTCCGAGCCCGAGCCCGCGCCTGGCGCACGCGATCGGCGTGAGCGCCGAGGACGTCACGATCGATGGGCTCGCGCGGTTCGAGACGCCGACCGTGGTCGTCCCGCCCGCGCAGGCGTCGGAGACGCTCGAAGCGTTGCTGGACGCGGGGGACGCCGAGTCGCTGGATGGGGCGTCGGCCTTGCTCCACGTCGGGCCGGGGGTGGAGTTTCTCGCGTCGGTCGCGCGTCTGGCGCGGTACGTGCTCGCGCAGCAGCGTTTTGTGCCGATGCTGCGCCAAGAAGGCTCCGGGCGTCTGACGGGGACGTGGATGCCCTGGCTGAGCGATGGTCAGGTCGCCGAGCGTGTGAGCAAGCTGGTGGCGCGCACGCCGCCGGTCGTGCGCGCGGTCGAGGACGAGCTGCGCCACGACCCGTGGGCGGTGGTGGAGTCGATGACGGCGGCTCTGGTCGACGACGGCGCGCGTCGCGCCCTCTCGGCCGAGGCGATGCAGGATACGATCCAAGGGCAGGACCCGGGGACCGACGAGCAGGTCGCGTGGCTGACGGGGCTCCTGGAGGAGGCGGGTCGCGCCGTCCCGGTGCCGCTCCCGCGCGTCGCGGACACGGTCCGTCAGGTGCGCCGCTGGATCGGCGGGCTCGAAGAACGCGGCGCGAGCAGCACGTGGCGGCTCTGCCTCCGTCTCAACGAGCCGGTGGATATGGAGCTGATCGAGGATCTCGAAGCCCCGCCCGCGGCGCTGCACTGGTCGCTCAGCTTCCACCTCCAGCCGGTCGACGCGCCGGAGGTGTTTCTCGACGCGGCGGACGTCTGGTCGCTCTCGACCGAGACGATCACCGTCGAGGGCTGGCGCGTCGATGACCCGCAGGAGTTGCTGCTCGGCGAGCTCGGACGGGCGGCCCGCGTCTTCCGCCAGCTCGAGCGCTCGCTGGAAGATCCCGAGCCGATCGAGCTGCTGCTGACGACCCAGGAGGCGTACGCGTTTCTGCGCGAGCACCGGACGCCCTTGGAGGAGCAGGGCTTCGCGGTCCACGTGCCGGAGTGGTGGGAGAGCCCGAGCGCGCGCCTCGGGGCGCGCCTGCGTCTGGACGACCCGGAGGACGTGACCGGGAGCGCGATCGGGACGGGGATGTCGGCGGCCGCGGGCCCGGAGCTGGGGCTCAACACGCTCGTCGGGTACCGGTGGGAGATCGCGGTCGGGAGCGTGACGCTGACGCTGAGCGAGTTCGAGAAGCTCGCGTCGAAGAAGACGCCGCTGGTGCGCGTGAACGGGCAGTGGGTGGAGATTCGCCCGGAGGACGTGATGGCGGCGGTCGGGTTCATCCGCGAGAACCCGGGCGGGCAGATGCGCGTGGGCGAGGCGCTGCGCCTGGCGTACGCCGCCGACCGGGCGCAGACCGGGCTCCCGATCGTGGGGCTCGACGCGGGCGGCTGGGTGGGCGCGTTGCTCGGCGGCGGGGGGAACGCGCTGCCGATCCTCGAAACGCCCAAGGGCTTCCACGGCACGCTGCGCCCGTACCAGTCCCGCGGGCTGAGCTGGATGTCGTTCCTCGAGCGTTTCGGCTTCGGCGTCTGCCTGGCCGACGACATGGGCCTGGGTAAGACGGTGCAGCTCATCGCGCTGTGCATGCACGAGCGGGAGGCGGCGCAGGCCGCGCGCGAACGCGGCGAGACCGGGGTCGAGCCAATCGGCCCGACGCTGCTGATCGTGCCGATGTCGGTCGTGGGCAACTGGATGTACGAGGCGCGCCGCTTCGCGCCCGAGCTGCGTGTGGCGATCCACCACGGCGTCGAACGCCTCCAGGGCGAGACCTTCATCGACAAAGCCAACAACTCCGATATGGTCATCACGACCTACGCCCTCGCCAACCGGGATCAGGAGCTCTTCGGGCGGGTGCGCTGGCACCGCGTGGTGCTCGATGAGGCGCAGAACATCAAGAACCCGCAGGCGAAGCAGACCCAGGCGGTGCGCGCGGTCAACGCCGAGCGACGCATCGCGCTGACGGGCACCCCGGTGGAGAACCGGCTCACCGAGCTGTGGTCGATCATGGACTTCCTGAACCCCGGCTATCTCGGGACGGCCGCGGCGTTCCGCAAGCGGTTCGCCGTCCCGATCGAGCGGTACCGGGACCCGCAGAAGTCCGAGCAACTCCGCGGGCTGGTGCGTCCGTTCGTGCTGCGTCGGCTCAAGACCGATCCGGACGTCGTGAGCGACCTGCCGGAGAAGCTGGAGACGCGCGAGTACTGCCACCTGACCAGCGAGCAGGCGGAGCTGTACGAGAACGCGGTGCGCCGGATGCTTGGCGAGGTCGACCAGGCCGAGGGCATGCACCGTCGCGGGCTCGTGCTGAGCACGCTGATCCGGCTCAAGCAGATCTGCAACCACCCGACGCAGCTCTTGAAGGACCACGAGGGCGGCAAGGGCGCGCGCGGGCCGGACCCGGGGCGGTCGGGCAAGTGTGTGCGCCTGCTGGAGATGCTGGAAGAGGTGCTCGCGGAGGATCAGCAGGCGCTGGTGTTCACGCAGTTCCGCCAGATGGGGCACATCCTCGAATCGATGATCCGCCAGCACACCGGGCGGGAGGTGCTGTTCCTGCACGGCGGCACGCCGCAGAAGCAGCGCGAGGTGCTCGTGCAGAAGTTCCAGCAGGGCGACGGGAAGCACCCGGTGCTGATCCTGAGCCTGAAGGCGGGCGGCGTGGGCCTGAACCTGACGGCCGCCAGCCACGTCTTCCACTTCGACCGCTGGTGGAACCCCGCGGTGGAGGACCAGGCGACGGACCGGGCCTACCGCATCGGGCAGACCAAGACGGTCCACGTGCACAAGTACGTCGTCCGCGGGACGCTGGAAGAGCGGATCGACCAGATGATCGAGCGGAAGACCGAGCTGGCGCGGAACATCGTCGGCGCGGGCGAGCGCTGGCTGACGGAGCTGGACACCGACCAGCTCCGCGACATCCTGACCCTGCGGACCGACGCGATCGCGGACGATTTCTGATTGGTGCGCCGAGTGCGGGGCGCCGTGCGGGCGGTGGACATCGACGGGTTGACGACCAACCCTTTCTCTTTGGGGCGTGCGAACGGGCGTTGCCCGATCCGGAGTGACGACCGAGCATGACGGGCGAGCAGGGACAGTTCCTTCGGCGTGAGAAGCCGCTCCCGATGCACCCGCGCCGGGTGCGTCAGGGCGTGAAGCTGCTCAAGGAGCCGCCGAGCGGCCCGAGCGCCTGGGCGGGGGACCGCTGGCGCCGCCTGACGGAGCTGCTCGCCGAGCGTTTCGAGCGTGCGGGCGACGCGCCCGAGGCGCTGGAATACGCCAAGCTGGGTCAGACCAAGCGCCTGACGATCGAGGACGGCGTGGTCCGCGCGACGGTCCAGGGGCGCCTGACTCGCCCGTACCAGGTCACGATCGAGATCCGCCGGTTCGACCAGGGGCAGCGGGAGGGGCTGATCCGCGCGATGGCGGACCAGGCGGTTTTTGCCGCCAAGCTGCTCGCGGGCGAGCTGCCCCGGGATATCGACGCGCTGCTGGAGCCGCTGGGCACGCGCCTGATCCCGGTGGACCCGGGCGAGCTAGTGGGCTCGTGTACGTGCAAGGATGAGAAGGACTGGTGCAAGCACCTGCTGTGCGTGATGCACCTGGTCGCGGACCACCTGGCGCAGGATCCGTTCGTCGCGTTCCGCCTGCGCGGGCTGGAGCCGGACGACCTGATGGAGCGTCTGCGTCAGAGCCGCGCCGTCGCGGCGGCCGGCGGAGCGGCGACGCCCGTCTACGCCCCGGTGCTCTCGGGCCCCGGGGAGGGCACGGGCGTGAAGCCGCTGGAGGAGCTGGCGTCGGAGTTCTGGTCGGGCGGGGATCCGGGCGTGCCGCTCGCGATCGAGCCGCCGGCCGTCAGCCACCCGCTGCTGCGCCGCCTCGGGCCGAGCCCGTTCGAAGGGCGACGCTTCCCGCTCGTCGGGCTCCTCGCGACGTGCTACGACGTCATCAGCCGGCGCGCGATCGACGAGCCCGGCGACACGCCCGATGCCGACGCCCTCACCTCCGGCGATGAGCTCCGCGGCGAGCTCGGCGGCGCGGGCGAGGGGGGCGTCTCGGCGCCCGAGGGGGATCCCGCGTCCGCCGAGGCGCCTCCGCCCCCGATGCCGTCGGTCCTCCAGCCCAAACGCATCCGCGGCGCCAAGGCCAAGGCGCGCCCCGCCGGCGCGAAGCCGGCCGATACTTAACGCGCCTGCAATCCCGAATCTCTGAAATCTCGCCTGCGCTGCGTTGCGGGTCGAGGGCGAACGCGGCCCGCTGAGGCGGGCGGACGCCCGCGTGAAACCATCCAATTTCGGCGCGCGCGGCGGATTTTTTGCCTCCGCCGATGTTCACGTTGCGTCCGGAATCTGCACGCAATGGCCACGTCGGATTGCGGTGGGAAACGCCCGAATATTCACAAAATCTAAATATAAAAATTACGCAATCATGCGCAATTCTAAATATTAAGAATATCGCTGCATGTGTGTGATTTATTACACATCCTTGACTCGCCCCGCCGCTCGTGTAGGTTGCATTGCCAAGGGTTTGCACACCCGGCTTACGGGATTGTTTAGAGAGGACAGACATGATGCAGAATCAGGCGCAGCCGCGCGCGCTCGCGGCGATGGTCGCGCTCTCGTCGGGTGTCGCGTTCGCGCAGCCGGCGACGTTCCCGACGTTCACCGTCACCACGCCCAACGACTCCGGCGGAAACACGCTCCAGTCGCTGCAGCTCCCGACGGACGTGCTCCAGGCGGGGCAGACGTACACGACGTATAAGGTCGAGTTCGACTGGATCCCCAACCCCAGCGGGGGGTTCAACGCCCGCCAGTGGAACGCGATCTGGGCCTTCACCGACGGGCCCGTCGGGCCGGGCACGACCTTCCTCGCCGACCCCGGGCCCGCGATCAACGCGCAGATCGGGCTGGTGCCGCAGTTCCAAGCCGGCCCGCTGAGCTGGGTCGGCGTGTTCGGCAACGGCGGGCTCCCCGGCTCCACGCCGATCACCTTCAACTGGCTCCAGTTCGACGCCTTCACCGACACGACCTGGCAGGACGTCCGCATCACGATGGACACCCGCGAGATCGTCTCCAGCAGCTTCGGCGGCGACACGACCAACGCGCCGACGTGGACCCGCTTCCGCGACACGCGCGAGGGCGCGGGCGACCCGCCGAGCCTGGTCACCAACATCCGCTACGAGGCGGTGCCGTTCTTTGTCGAGACCGACGGCATCTACCAGTTCACCACGACGACCTTCAACCAGTGGGACGGCGTCATCGCGATCTACCAGGACGAGTTCAACCCCGACGCGCCCAACAACAACCGGCTCGACCTCTGGGTCGGCACGGCGCCGGGCACGCAGATCCGCGGCGAGCGCACCATCGCGTTCGAGCTCGAGGCCGACACGCAGTACTTCTTCCTGCAGACCGGGCGGCGCACCGCCGACGCCGGGCTGTGGGAGGGCGAGGTGCTCGGCGTCGGGGGCGTGACCTTCGCGATCATCCCCGCCCCGGGCGCGGGCGCGCTGCTCGGGCTCGCGGGCCTGCTCGCGACCCGTCGGCGCCGGTGAGACGCGCGACGCCTGTCTTTCACGTTTGTTCCATCATCCCAGTTGTTACAGATTCGTTCATGCACTGAGAGAGACCGAGGAGATACGACCATGACGTTCCGCACCATCACCGCCGCCGCCGTGCTTACAGCGTTCGCCGGGGCGGCTTCCGCCCAGTGGGTCGCCGACCCCGCGTTCAACAGCAAGACCGAGGCGCAGGAGATCTTCGTCGCCGCTGGGAGCACGATCACCGGCAACAGCACCGGCACCGCCAACGGCACCTACTTCCTCGTCAACGTTGAGCCCGCCCCGCTCGCGATCTACCGGCACCGCTTCCTCTTTGAATCCGAGACCCTCAACCAGCGCGGCTGGATCAAGGGCCTCAACCAGAACACCAGCGGCCAGATCCAGCCCGGCACCGACGCGCTCGTCCAGGCGACCAACGCCAACACCGATCCGTCGATCTTCAACCAGTGGTACGGCTTCGGCAAGGGCGAGCAGTTCTTCTACCAGGTCTTCGGCACCGCCGCCACGACCGCCGACTACACCATCACCATGGAAACCGAGCTCGTGACCCCCCAGAACCTCGGCGTCTACCAGCCCGGGCAACTCGCGATCACCACCATCGATCAAGGGCACAACACCTCGACGCACATCCACGTCTACGACGAGAACCTCCAGCCGATCCCCGGCTTCCAGAACATCCGTCCGGACAGCTCCACGTTCCAGTCGTTCCTGGAGCGCGACTACAACGCCGGGACGTACTACCTCGCGATCGGGCTCCGCAACCTCGCGAACGATCAGGCGACGCCGGATGACTCGATCCAGCGCAACCAGCCCGTGATGGACTTCCCCAACATCCTCGTCGGCGGTCAGCCGGGCACGCCGGACGCGGATTACTCGTTCGCGATCATCCAGGACGGCGTGGAGTTCGCCTTCGACGCGCAGCGTCAGGGGGCGTACGACGTCTTCTGGGGCACGTTCACCGTGATCCCCGCGCCGAGCGCCGCCGGCGTGCTCGCGCTCGCGGGCCTCGCGGCCGCCCGTCGGCGCCGCTGATCGCGCCCGAGCCCGGGCAAGCCCGGGCTCGCGTCCATCGAAACCCCCTCTTCAGAGGTCGGCGTCGCCGGGGAGATCCTCGGCGACGCTTTTTATTTGGAATGCGCAAAGAACTCGCCGGGTTTCCCTCGAACCGCACCGTCGTCGGATGCGGAAATCTCTCGGCGATCTCTTCAGCCGTGCGTCCGCACGTCCGACAACCAGGGATCGCGGCCCTTGCCGGCGCACGGGCCGATCGACGCGGACGGACCCGCCCATCATGCCCCGGAGGGGGCCGAGCACATGCGACTCTGCACGACGAAACTCGTCCACGCCTTCCCGGAGCTCGACGCGCTCCCGGAGTCCGAAGGCGAGCGACTGCTGTTGCGCGCCCGGCGCTTCCGCCAGACGCGCCCGCTGCTCTGCGTGTTCTCGGGGATGCTGGCGGCCGGGGTCTGGATCGCGGGCGCCTACGCCGCCGGTCCGGCGTTCTGGCTCACGGTCGAGCACGCGCTCGGCCCGGTCCACCCGGCGGCCTCGCGACTCCTCAGCCTCCTCCTGGGCCCGTATCTCGGGTGCTTCCTCGGCGGCGTCGTCGGGCTCTGGCTCCGAGACCGCCTCATCACCATCGCCCTCCGGCGCGGCTCCCGCGCCCTCCGCTGCCCACGCTGCCGCTACGACATCCACGGGCTCCACACCGATTCGGACACCCTCACCTGCCCGGAGTGTGCGCACGCGATCGCGATGCAGCAGCACGGGCTGCGGCTCAGCGATCTCGACTCCGGGCCGCACGCAACGGGCGTGCCCTCGCATCCATAATCGGCATGCCGATGAAAAAAACCCGCGTCGGCCTGAGCCGACGCGGGCGCGTGTGGATCGTGGAGGCGTGTCGCCGAGTGGTTTACTCGCCGGCCATCTCTTCGTACTCCGCCAGGCGCTCTTCGAGCTCGGCGATCTCCGCGCCGTTGAGCTTGCCCTGCTCCTTCGCCAGTTCCACCGCCTTGCGCTGGGTCCGGAGGGCCTGGTCGAGGTCGTCCTGCATGAGCTGGGCGCGGGCGAGGGTGTCGAGGATCATGGGGTCCTGTCCGCCGGTGAGCTCGTTCGCCTTGCGGGCGCCGTAGAACCCGATCGGGTGGTACGAGGAGGGGATGCCATCGGTGGTCAGGATGCTCCACGAGACGCCGTTGATCATCTCCGGGCTGTCCACGAGGATCTCATCGAACAGGCGCTTGCCGTAGGCGATCGCCCCGGCCTCGTCGTTCATCTGGAACATCAGGAACTGGAGTTTCTGCACCGCGAGCTGCCCGAACAGCTCGTGGTCGAGCGCGACGATCTCGTCGATCTTGTCCATCGCGCCCTCGGCGTCGCCCTGCTGGAGCATCATCTGCACCTGCATCAGCAGCGGCTCGGCCTTCGCCTGCAGCTCGGTCTCGCGGCGCTGACGCTCGATCGCGGCCTCCATGTCGTACTCGCCCGCCACAATCTGCTGCAGCGGCTCGTCCATGCTCAGCGGGTGCCCGATCCACGCGATCTGCCCCTGCTGGTTCACGATGAACGACGTGGGGATCCCGCCCTGACCGCTCGCGGTCATGTACCGCTCCCAGGTCTGGCGGTCCTGGTCGAACGCGACGGTGTAGTCCATCGCGCTCGGGGGCTGGGCGACGAACGCGCGCACGTTCTCGATCGTGTTCCCACGCGTGTCCCCGCTGGTCATGCCGATGATCGTCACCTTGTCGCCGTACTCCTCCTGGAGCTCGGTCAGGTGCGGGATCGCGGCGATGCAGGGCCCGCACCACGTCGCCCAGAACTCCACGACGTAGACGTGCCCGGAACGGAACTCGGTCACCTCGTCGCCCTTGAGCCATTCCTGGGCGGACAGCGCGGGGGCCTTATCGCCGACGGTCAGGCGTTCCTGCACCGCCGGCTGCGCGGTGGCATCCTGCTGGACGGTCTCGCCCTGCTGGGCGAGGGCGGGGGCGGCCGCCCCGGCGAGGGCGATCAGCGCGGCGGCGGCAGTACGAAGCAGCATGGGGTCTCCTTGAACTCGATTCGGCATCGTTCAGCTCGGTCAGGCTCGGCAGCTCAACTCGCGACGCGTACGCACACGGCTGCCCAACGCCTTCGGGCGGTCCCCGCACCCCACCGGTTGTGTCCCGGACTCCCGCTCGGCTCCGAGCCGAGACAGGCGAAAACCATGGGTGCGGCTTGTCGGTACGCCGGACGAACCGGGCGTGCCGAAAGGTTATACGGTTGAACAGGGGCCTGCGCGGCGGTATTCCGCGCCCTTTCCTCCCTTGCCCCACCCCGAAGACCGTCCACCATGCGCCCTTTGCAGAGCCCGCACAACCCGACCGACCCAGAACGATCAAGGGGAATCACTCGGCAGGACGCCTTCCGACCCCGCCGGGCCGCCCTCGCGTGGGGCGTGGCGGCGAGCGTCTCGGCGCATGTCGCGATCGCGCTGTTGCTCGCCTCCCCGTTGCTCTGGGGCGCGTCGGGCTCGGTGCATTCGTGGACCAGCCCGAGCATGGACGACCGGGCGCGTGAGGACGAAGAGCGGGTGCGTCTCGGGATCGAGCGCAGCCGCGCGGTCACGCTGACCTGGCTGGGTTTTGAGGAGCCGGAGCCGCACTTCGCCCCGCTGAGCGAGACCGAGCAGGCGGCGATGACGCCGACGCCCGGCAGCCCCGGCGAGCCCGGGGCCCCGGGCCTGCCCGCGCCCTCCCCCTCGCCGTCTCCGACCGAGCTCGCCGAGGCGGCCCCGCCCGAGGCACGCCCATCGGAATCCGCCCCCGCCGAGACGCCGGAGGAGGGCGCGGGCGAGGCGATCGCCGCCGTCCCCATCGAGTCCGACGCCCATTTTCTGGACGCCGACATCCTGCTCCCGACCGCCAAGCCGAGCCCTGCCCTCCGCCAGCCCGCGGCCCGCCCCTCGGACAACCCCGAGCCCGAGCGCGAGTCGCCCGAGACACCGCCCGCGCCGGCGACGCCCCCGGTCCCGAGCGGCGGCGGGGGGGGCGGCGAAGGGGGCGAGCCCGGCGAGCCCAGCGACCGCGCCAGCGACGCCGTCTCCAACGAGCCGACGCTCGTCGTCGAGCCCGGGCGACCCGCGGCGGCCGAGGGGCTCGAGATCCTCACCGACCACATCCGCTGGCGACGGGTCGACCAGCACCTGGCGATGCCGAGGAACCCGACCATCGCGATCACCTTCGGGCCCGACGGGCGGCCCTCCCTGGTCGAGTTCGTCCCCGACGCCCGCGGCATCCGGCAGAGCACCGGGCACCGGAACGTCGATGAAACCCTCATCAACGGCGTCTACCGGTGGCGCGCCCAGGGGGCCCGGATCGACCACCTCCGCCGGCACGGCGGGCCCGAGGTCCGGATCGTGCTCAGGATCCTGCTCGTCCCGGAACGATGATGAAGACCACGATGCCAACGACCACGACACCCCATCCCGGACACGCCACGCGGGCCCCCCTCGCGATGGTCGCGATCGCGGCTCTGATGGGGGCGTCGGCGGCGCACGCGGCGGACAACCGCGAGCGCGGGTGGCGCGTCCGGGCCGAGATCGGCGCCGACGCCGGGCTCGAGGGAGGCGACAGCATCGGCACCGGACGCCCGATCGACGCCGGGGTCGACGGTGTCGGGCCGCTCGCGACCAGCCTCCGCATCCGCCCGCTGGATCTCCGCAAGTCCGCCTCGTTCGGCAACGTCTACAGCTACGGGCAGGGCTCGCTGGTCGCCAGCAGCGGGGCGTTGCACGCCGTCTTTCCGCGCTCGGTCTACGTGACCGGGCGCGAGGTCCCGCCGGGGACGGTGTTCTACATCGGCTCCACGCCCGGGCGGTTCAGCCCGACGGACGCGCGACCCGGGGAGCCGATCGGCCCGATCATCCCCAAGCCCGCCTCGGCCGTCGGCGAAGCGCTGGACCTGCGCATCGACCTGATGGCCGATGACCGCGTCGGACGCGACGGCGTCGCGCGCGACCGGCGCCGACCCGCCCCCGAGCGCCCCGCGACGTCCAGCGACGCCTCGGCCCCTTCGGCGGCGTGGGTCAGCCCGATCTGGGACGACCGGCGCCCGCGCCGCGTCGCCGAACTGCTCGATCGCGCCGCCCGCGCCGTGGACTGAGCGCGCTCCACGGATGCGATGACCGCCGCGCAATGAAAAGCCGCCCGGAGCGGGCGGCTTGTGCGCACGGGGTGCGTGATCTTCGGGGCGGGGTGGGTCAGTTGCTGTTCTGCGGGCCCGGGGCGGGGTTGTCGCCGGCGATGGAGCTGCGCATGTCGGTGTCGGCGATGACGTTCCGCATCTTGTAGTAGTCCATGACGCCGAGATTCCCCTTGCGGAAGGCTTCGGCCATCGCCTTGGGCACCTCGGCCTCGGCGAGCACGACCAGGGCCCGGTTTTTCTGCGCCTCGGCTTTGAACTCCTGCTCCTGCGCGACGGCCATCGCGCGGCGCTGCTCGGCTTCGGCCTGGAAGCGGCGCTTGTCCGCCTCGGCCTGGTCGGCCTGCAGCTTGGCGCCGATGTTCTCGCCCACGTCGATGTCCGCGATGTCGATCGAGAGGATGCTAAACGCCGTCCCCGCGTCGAGCCCGCGCGCCATCACCGCTTTGGAGATCCGGTCCGGGTTCTCAAGCACGTTCTTGTGCGTCTCGGCCGAGCCGATCGCGCTGACGATGCCCTCGCCGACGCGGGCGATGACGGTTTCTTCGGTGGCGCCGCCGACCAGGCGGGCCAGGTTCGTACGCACGGTCACGCGGGCCCGGGCCTTGAGCTGGATGCCGTCCTTGGCGACGGCGTCGATCGTGTTGCGACCCATGACCGGGTTGGGGCAGTCGATGACCTTGGGGTTCACGCTGGTGTTGACGGCGTCGAGGATGTCGCGACCGGCGAGGTCGATCGAGCACGCCGTGTCGAAGTCGAGCTCAATGCGGGCCCGCTTGGCGGCGATCAGGGCGCTGACGACGTTGGGCACGCGCCCGCCGGCGAGGTAGTGCGTCTCGAGCTGGTTGGAGCTGAGCTCCAGCCCGCTCTTGACCGCGCGGATGCGGCTCAGCACGATCGTCCGGATGTCCACCTTGCGGAGGCGCATCCCGATCAGGTCCAGCAGCCCGACGCGGGCCTTGCTGAGCAGCGCCTGGATGTAGAGGTTCAGGAACTGCCCGAGCACGAAGACGAGCACGAGCAGGAACAGGGCGGCGACGACGCCGATGACGATCAGAATGGTGTCCATGGGTCGGGGATCTCCCTGGGCGCGCCGACGGACGGGCGCGTGGTCGGGTGAAGTTCAGCCGAGTGCGGAGTGTACGCCCGGGTCGGGCCCGGCGTGGGGTCTACGCCTTGCGGACGCGGATCTCGTTGTGCTCGATGCCGGTGACGCGGACGGGCTGCCCGCGCTCGATCCAGGCGCCCTCGGCGATCGCTTCGATCCGCTCGCGGGGGTGATCGTCGGTCGCCGCTAGCTCGACCGCGCCGACGGGGCGGAGGTCGGTCATCGCCTGCCCGCGTCGCCCGAGCAGGGCGCGCCGATGCTCCTCGCGGCGCAGCTCGGCGAGCTGTCGCGCCTCCACGGCTTCGGGGGGTTCTTCGCCGAGCATCGCGCGCCCGACGGGCGTTTCGGGCCAGATGCGGAGCCCGAAGCTGAACGCGACCGGCCCGCCGATGAGCACCATGAGGACGCCGATGAGGCCCCACGTGACGTCGTAGCGGAAGAGGCAGACGACGCCCGCGATCGCGACGAGGATGCTGGTGACCGAGATGATCCCGCCGGAGGGGACGAAGAGCTCGACGACCAGGAGGAGCAGGGCGGCGGCGAGGAGGCCGAGGCCCCAGAACAGCATCACTTCATCCATGACCGCTGACCTCCGCGTGCGTGGTGGCACAAGATGAATTTAGGCGGTCGCGCCGTCGTCGGGTTCGACGATGACGCCGAAGGCGTCGACGCGGACGACGCGGACCCTGGTGCCGGCGTCGATGTAGCCGGTGTCGGCGGTGGCTTCGACGAGTTCGTCCTGGAACTCGGCGGTGCCGCCGGGGCGGAGGGGCGTGGTCGCGATCCCGACCTCGCCGACGCGGACGGTGTGCTCGGGCTCGCGCATGGCGGCGAGGAGGGGGTCGCCCTGAGACTCATCGTCGCTGGGGGTGTCCTGGAGGACGAGTCGGCTGAAGATGGGGAGCGTGGCGAAGTGCTTGCTGATGAACCAGATGCCGGCGAGTGAGGTGATGACGGCGAGGGCGACGGTCGCGACGCCGTAGAGCAGGTCGGAGCGTGCCTGCGGGGAGTCCGGGAAGAGAGCGCCGTTGTTGGGGACGAAGGTGCCGACGAGCCCGCCAAAGAGCATGAGCATGCCGAGGACGCCGAAGACGCCGAAGCCCGGGAGGACGAAGATCTCGCAGAGGATGAAGATGATGCCGAGGGTGATGGCGACGATCTCCCACCACCCGGCCATGCCGACCATGAACGGGGGCGCGATGAGGGCGCCGAGGGCGACGGCGGCGATGGTGCCGGCGATCGCCGTGCCGGGGCTGGTCGCCTCGATGAAGAACCCGAGCAGGAAGAGCACGATCAGCACCGCGCGGACGGGGAGGCTGGTCAGGAAGCGGACGAGGCTCTCCGACCAGCTGAAGTTGAGGCGGCGGAGGTTCTGCGCCCCGAAAAAGGCTTGGAGCTCCGCGTCGGAGCGGATCGTGGCGACGCCGAGCCCGAGCGCCAGGGCCTCATCGCGGCTCACGACCAGCGGCCCGTCGCCGGTGCTGACGTAGCGGACAAACTCGTAACGCCCGCGGTCGGCGGGGGTGATGGTGGGGCGGCGCGAGACCTCCGTGAGCCCGGCGCTGACCGACTCGACCAGCTCGGCGACCTCATCGGTCGCGGGCTTGAAGAAATCCTCCTCTGAGACGATGGGTTGGAGGGTGCTTTCCTCCGCGGCGGGCTGGGGCTCGGCGGGTCGTGGGCGGGCGCGGCGGGTCGGCTCGGGCTCGGCGGGCCCGGTCTCGCCGCCGGCGAGGGTGCGCCCCGCGCCGACGCTGGCGACGATCGGGTTGGATCGGATCGGATCGCCCTCAAAGAGCGTGCGGTATTCGTTCTCGTTGATCGTGAGCAGGTTGCCGGTCTCGATCTCGCGGACCTGCCAGAGCTCGATGCCCTGGGAGACGAAGCCCTGGACGAGGTACTCGTCGTAGCCGTTGCGCCGGGCGGAGTTGACCACATCGGAGAGGACGGGGCTGAGGAACTTGGAGCGGAGGTCGCGGGGGACGGGCTGGAGCCCGCGGAGCCCGAGGGTGATGACGAGGGCGTCGCCCATGCGCGCGGGGTCGTTGTAGACAATCTCTCGGCAGGCGAGGGCGATGATGGCGCCGCCGGAGATCGCGTCGGGGTTGATCCACGCGACGGTGTTGGCGATGGAGGTGGTGCGGATCGCGGTGGTGATCGCGATGACGGCGCCGACCTCGCCGCCGGGGGTATCGAGGTCGATGACGATCGCGTCGGCGTTGGCTCGCTCGGCGAGGGCGATGCGTCGCTCGACGCTGCGGGCGGTGTGGATGTCGATCGGGCCGCGGATGGTGATGATCGCGACGTTGTCGGCCTGTCGGGCCGCGGGAATGGTCGCGGCGGAACCGGTCGGTGCGGCGGGATCGGCGGCGCTCTGCCCGAAGGCGGGGGGCTGGGCGGCGACCCAGCTCAGGAGCGTCACGCAGGCGAGCAAGAGTGTTCGCAGGCGACGGAGCGTCGCACGCCGGGCCTGCGTCGGGCTGAGGAGCTTCGATCGGCGGTGCATCACGCCGCAAGTATACGAACCGACACCGGGCGGCCGGTTCCGGAATGTGCGCCGTTTCGAGGGTTTCGCCGCGTGTGAAGGGGGCAGGGGAGCACTGACCTCTCGGAAGAGGTCAGTGGCACAGGATCACCGGGGTGCGGCTCAGCGTTTGGTGGCGGGTTTTTCTTCTTCGATGGTCCAGCGGAGGTCGCCCTGGGTGCAGTCGATGTGGATCGCGAAGAAGCCGGCGTCGGCGTGGAGGTCGTCCGGGGCGTGCTTGCGGACCATGGGCCAGATGATCTCGCGGTCGGTCTCGGGGAGGGGGAGGTGGTCGAGTTCGTCGGGGTGGTGCCATTCGAGCCAGCCCTCGTTCATCTCGTGGGATTCGAGCTCGACGGGGCCGATGACGCGGTAGTAGAAGAGGAGCCAGTGCCCTTGGCCCTCGAAGGCGGTCTCGGCGATGAGCCCGAGGAGGTGGAGGCGTTCGATGGGGATGTCGAGCCCGGCCTCTTCGAGGATCTCGCGCCGGGCGCACATCGCGGGGCTCTCGCCGCTGGCCATGTCGAGTTTGCCGCCGATCGGGGAGCAGAGGCCCTGATTGGGGGCCTTTTTGCGCCGGAGCAGGAGGACACGCCCGTCCTTGTCGCGGAGATCGCAGAGACAGGCGAGTTTGTAGGGCAGGGCGGGGAGGTCGGGCATGGTGGGGGAGGGTAGGGGGAGAGTTGTCAGGGATCAGCCATTAGCCATTAGCCATCAGCCATCAGTCATCAGCTATCAGGGATCAGGGATCAGGCAGGAGGGGGGGAACCCCGAGATCCCCTAGTGGCTGATCCCTGATGGCTAATGCCTGAATCGTGCAAAAGCCGCGTGGGTTGGGCGTTTCACGCGACGGGGGCCGGCGGTCCGATACCCTTTGGATGATGCACGCGCAGACCCCGCCGCCGATGCCCGCGATGAGCCCGGACGCCGATGGATCGCCCTCGGGGGCGCGGTCGCGCCCGTGGGCGGTTCGCGGGCGACGGGTGTACCTACTGGGGATCGGCGGGTGCGGGATGAGCGGGCTGGCTCGGATGCTGCGGAGCCTGGGGGCGGAGGTCGCGGGGAGCGACATGCAGCGTTCGGTGGTGACGGCTTCGCTGATCGCCGAGGGGGTGGCGGTCGGGCTCGACCCACTCGCGGGCGGATCGGAGGGGCTGCCGGAGCGTGTGGATTTGGTGATCGCGTCGGCGGCGGTGAAGGCGGACCACCCGCAGATGCTGGAGGCGGTGCGCCGGGGCGTGGAGACGATGGTGTACGCCGAGGCGTTGGGCAGGTGCATGCTCGGGCGCACGGGGGTGGCGATCGCGGGGACGCACGGGAAGAGCACGACCAGCGCGATGCTCTCGGCGGCGCTGGTCGATGCGGGGCTGGACCCGACGTCGATCGTGGGCGCGACGAGCCGCCAGATCGCGGGCGGGGCGCTCGCGGGGCGGGGCGAGGTCTCGACCGGGTTTCGTCTCGGGGGGGCGACGATCGCGAAGGGGGCGATGGCCGGTCGCCCGGGCGTGCTGATCGCCGAGGCGTGCGAGTTCAACCGCTCGTTCCACAACCTGCACCCGACGATCGGCTCGATCAGCGCGGTCGAGGCGGACCACCTGGACGTCTACGGCTCTCTGGACGCGGTGGTCGAGGCGTTCGCGGGCTTTGCGCGACTGCTGCCGGCGGCTGAAGAGGGCGGGAAGCTCATCATCGCGCACGACGGGGCGCACCGGCGCGACGTGACGGCGGGCGTGCGGTGCGCGGTGGAGACGATCGGGTACTCGCCCGAGGCGGACTGGGTCGTGGGCTTTGAGCCGACGACGCGGCGGGTGACGCTGTACCACGAGCGGAAGACGGTCGCGAGCTGGGTGCAGCGGATGCCGGGGGCGCACAACGCGATGAACGCGGCGACGGCGTGCGCGCTGGCGGTCTCGCTCGGGGCGGATGCGGAGATCGTGGGTCGGAGCCTCGGCGCGTTCGAGGGGCTGGACCGTCGCGTGCAATTGCTCGGCGAGCGCCCGGTGCCGGGGGGCGTGGTGCGCGTGTGGGACGACTACGGGCACCACCCGACGGAGATCGACGCGACGCTGCGCGCGCTGCGGGATTTTGAGAGGCCCGAGGCGAAGGGTGGCAGGCTGATCTGCGTGTTCCAGCCGCACCAGCACAGCCGGACGCGGTTCTTGCTGGAGGAGTTCGCGAGCGCGTTCGAGCAGGCGGACGCGGTGGTGGTGCCGCATATTTATTTTGTGCGCGACTCGCAGGCGGAGAAGCAGAAGGTGTCGGCGGCGGACCTGGTGGACCGCCTGCGCACGCGCGGCGTGCGGGCGATGCACCTCTACCCGTTCGAGGCGATCGTGGAGCAGCTCGAGAACCTGTGCCGAGCGGGCGACACGCTGGTGGTGATGGGGGCGGGCCCGGTGTGGCAAGTGGCGCACGCGTATTTGGGGAAGGGATCGGGGATCAGCGATCAGCCATCAGGGGGGGATGTGCGCACGGCACCGATGGCTGATGGCCAGTCCCTGATGGCTTCCCCGGAGCGTGCGTCGTGACGGCGGCTGGGGCGATCGAGACGATCGGGGGCGTGCGCGTCGAGCGGGGGGCGAAGATCCCGACGTGGTTCCGGTGCGGCGGCGCGGCCGATCGGCTGGCGCGTCCGCGGGACGAGGGCGAGCTGCGCGCGTGCCTCGCGAGTGATCCGGGCCTGCGCGTGGTGGGGGACGGGGCGAATTTGCTGGTGGCCGACGGGGGCGTGCGGGAGCTGGTGGTCTCGCTCGAGGGCGAGCGGTTCACGCGGATCGAGGTGGACGAGTCGAGCGGGCTGGTGGTCGCGGGGGCCGGTGCGCGCTTGCCGCGGGTGATCAATCTGTGCGTGCGCTCGGGGCTGGGTGGTCTGGAAACGCTGGCGGGGATCCCGGCGAGCGTGGGCGGGGCGGCGGCGATGAACGCCGGCGGGCGGTTCGGGTCGTTCGCCGATCGCGTCGAGCGTGTCGATGCGATGGACCGGGAAGGGCGCGAGGTCGAGCTGACGCGCGAGCAGGCGGGGTTTGGGTATCGCACGAGCGGGCTTGGGGCGTTGATCGTGACCGGGGTTGCGTTCCGGCTGGAGCGGGGCGACGCGGCGGACCTGCGGGATCGCAGGGACGAGATCATGCGCACGAAGACGGCGTCGCAGCCGATGCGCGAGCGATCGGCCGGGTGCTGCTTCAAGAACCCGACGCTGGGTGAGGCGATCGAAGGGATCGGGGCGGCGGGGGAGCGCGTGAGCGCGGGGCTGCTCATCGATCGGGCGGGGTGCAAGGGGCTCATGGTCGGCGGGGCGCGGGTGAGCGAGGTGCACGCGAATTTTGTCGTGACCGCGCCCGAGGCGACCGCGTCGGACGTGGTCGGGCTGATGGTGGAAGTGGGGCATCGCGTGCGCGCGCGATTCGGCGTCACGCTGGAGCCCGAGGTGGTCATCTGGCGATCGGAGAACGCGTCGTGAGCGAGTTCGGCGGCATGCGTGTGCTGGTGCTGGGGGGCGGGCCGGACGCGGAGCGGGAGGTCAGCCTGCGGAGTGCCGCGGGCGTGGCGGGTGCGCTGCGCGAGGCGGGGTGCGAGGTCGTCGAGGCGACGATCGGGCGCGTGACGGCGGACGAGCTGCGCACGCTCGAGGGCGATGTGGTCTTCCCGGTGCTGCACGGCTCGTTCGGCGAGGGCGGGCCGCTGCAGGACCTGCTGGAGTTGGACGGGCGTGCGTACGTCGGGTGCGGGGCTCGGGCGGCTCGGCTCGCGATGGACAAGCTCGCGACCAAGGCGGCGGCGTGGCGCGTGGGCGTAGCGACGGCCGACGCGGCGCTGGTGAATCCGCATGACGAGGTTTGTGCGCTGGAACTGCCGGTGGTGGTGAAGCCGGTGCACGAGGGGTCGAGCGTCGGGCTGCGGATCGTGCGCACGGCGTCGGAGTATGCGGCGGCGGTCGAGGGGGTGCGTGCGAGCGGCCGCCCGAACATGGTCGAGCGGTACGTGCGCGGGCGCGAGCTGACGGTGGGCGTGGTTGATCTGGATGGCGACGGGCTGCGGGCGCTGCCGATCGTGGAGATCGCGCCGGCGTCGGGCGTGTACGACTACCAGGCGAAGTACGAGCGGAGCGACACGCGGTACACCGCGAACCCGGAACTGCCCGCGGGCGTGCGCGAGGCGGTGCAGTCGCGGGCGCTGACGGTCGCGCGGGCGATCGGCGTGCGCCACCTGGCGCGGGTGGATTTTCTGCTGGATGAACGCGGAGAGGCGTGGTTGCTCGAGGTGAACACGATGCCGGGGTTCACGGCGACGAGCCTGCTGCCGATGGCGGGTCGTGCGGCGGGGATCGAGATGCCGGCGTTGTGCGCACGGCTCGCGGCGCGGGCGATGGCCGAGAGCGGCGTGGCTCGTCCGGTGAGCGGGCAGGCGATCGGCGGGGGTGTGTGATGGCGCGGGCGAAGGCGGGCAAGGCGGCGGCGGGGCGTGGCAAGAGCAAGCGGAGCGCGCGCGAGGCGGCGGGGCTGGGGCGCGAGCCGCGGGGCCCGCTGCTGCCGGCGTCGTGGCGCGGGCCCGTGGGCAAGGGCGTGGGCGTCGCGGTGCTGATGGTGGGGGGGAGCGCGGTGGTCGCGTGGGGGTTGATCGTGGGGCACGGGGCGCTGGAGGCTCGCGCGTCGTCGCACCTGGAGCGGGCGCGTGTGTCGGTCGCGATCGAGTGGCCGAGGACCAGGACCGCCGACGGTCAGGAGGGCACGTGGCTCGGGGCGTCGTTTCAGGAGCGTCTGACGAGCGCGGCGACGTCGGCGGCTGGTGGTGAGGGCGCGTCGATGCACGCGGGGCAGCTGCGCGCGGTGTCGCGGGTGCTGCACGAGAGCGGCTGGTTCCGGGACGAGCCGCGGGTGGTGCGCGAGGCGGACGGGGCGCTGCGTGTGACGGGGACGTGGCGTGTGCCGCTGGCGGTGGTGCGTCACGGGGGTCGGGAGTATCTGATCGCGGACGACGGCGCGCCGCTGCCGGTGCCGGCGTACGCGTCGGGCGAGAGCGGGCGCGTGTTCATCGCGGGGGTGTCGAACGGGCCGCCGGTGAATCAGGGCGGGGGCGTGGACGTGTTCCGGGCGTGGGCTGGGAACGGCGTGCCGGGGGCGATGTCGCTGCTGCGTGCGTTGCCGGCGGATGCGCCGTGGCGCGGGCAGGTGTCGGGGATCGACGTGTCGGGTGTGGAGGGGCGTGCGGGCGAGGGCCTTGTGATCCTGACGACGCACGGGACGCGCGTGGTGTGGGGGGCGCCTCCGAGCGGTTTCCGCCCGGGCGAGACGTCGACGGACGGGAAGCTGAGCCGCTTGCAACGTTTTTATGAGCAGTACGGTCGGATCGACGCGGGCGCGAGCCGGATCGAGATCTTCCCGCAGGGCCCGGTGGTGGTGGAGCCGGGGCGGTCGTGAGCGAGGCTCGCGACGATCACGATGTCGGTGAGGCGTCGCCCGTGGATGCCGCGGCGTCGCCCGCGGTCGAGGTCGAGCGTTCGGGCGCGTCGGACGAGGGCGCGGTGGAGTTGGACTTATTCGGGAAGCCGCCGCCGGAGGGCAAGCGGAGCTGGGCGCACCGTCGCGCCGAGCCTCGTGCGTTGGCGCTGCTGTGGACGGTGTTTTTGCTTTTGGCGACGGTGGGGACGTTTGTCTCGGCGGGGACGGACGGGCTGATGTCGGTGGAGAGCTATCGGCAGGCGGCGCGTGGGCTGCTGACGGTGATGATGGTGGGGGCGACGCTGCTGTGGCCGGTGGTTCGTCTGAGCCAGTCGCTGCCGTCGGAGGGGGGCGTGCGCGGGTCGGCGAAGGACGTGTTCGTGGTGGTGTTCCCGGCGCAGGCGATTCTGTGGCCTCAGGCGTTGCTGGCGCGCTGGCCGATCGAGGTGATGGCGGCTTCGGTCGCGTTCCTGACGGTGTGGGCGGTGCTGGTGGGGTCGCTGCTGGCGATGGCGCTCGGCGTGCGCGCGGCGGGGCGTGATCGCTTGTCGGCGAGGTCGGCGCTGGTGTGGGCCGGGTTGTTCGTGGGGCTGGGCGTCGCGGGGCCGGCGTGGTGGATGGTGCAGGCGTGGGCGGGCGGCGGGCTGGAGGCGTCGTCGACGGGCGTGCGCCTGTCGTGGATGGCTTCGCCCTGGACGGGGCAGCTCGAGCTCGTGCGGGATCGCTCGTGGACGGGGCGGAGCGCGTGGGCGTCGAGCGGGCACTGGATCGCGATCGCGGGGGTGCTGGTGGTGGGGCTGGCGGGCTGGCTCGGGGCGTGGGCGCGGGAGGCGGGGCTGCGTCGTGGGATGATGGATCAGGGCGGCGGGGTGGTCCCGGGGGCGCGGGGGGCCTAACTTGTGGTTGAACTGGGTCCGCCGCAGCCGCTCCGGCGTCGGCGGGCCTTGTGCGTTTGCGCGATGGAAAGGAGCCGGCGATGGAGCTGATCACGTCCGACGAGAAGAAGCAGTTGCAGAAGCGGCTTCAGGATTTGCTGGATCATCGGTCGGTCATCAGCGAACGCATCGCCGAGGCGCGCGAGCTGGGCGACCTGAAAGAGAACTCGGAGTACCACGCGGCCCGCGAGCAGCAGGGTCTGGAAGAGGCCGAGATCCGCCGGTTGCAGGACCGCCTCGCGCACGCGAAGGTCGTGGACCACGACGCGGCGATCGCGAAGGACGTGGTCTTCCTGGGCTCGACGGTGAAGCTGCGCGACGTGTCGGACGGCGAGGAGGAGCTGTTCCGCCTGGTCGGCGAGGCGACCGGGGCCGACACGGGCGAGGTGACGGAGGTCACCAGCAACAGCCCGATGGGCGAGGCGCTGATGAAGGCTCGGATCGGGGAGACGATCGCGGTGCGCGGGCCGCGGGGGACGATGAAGTTCGAGATCGTCGAGATCGTGTGAGCTGCGAACAGGATGACTCGGCTGGCAGGTGTGAGCGGGCTGATGCGATCTGCGGGATCGAAAAGGCGGAACGGGTTCTTGGCCCGTTCCGCCTTGTTGTTTGCGTTCCGATCGTGGCCGTCGCTGGGTTACGGGCAGGGGCCGAGGCTGTCGAGCCAGATTGTGATGTAGTAGTTGAGGTCGGAGACGCCGACGTTGCCGTCGGGTATGGCGTCGAGGGTCGGGCCGGTGAGGTCGGCGGCGGGGTCGGCGTTGATCCAGAGATTGATGTAATAGTCGAGGTCGGCCGCGTCGACTTGGCCGTCGCGGAAGCCGCCGTAAGGTGGGGGGGCGGTGAGGTCGGCGGGGCAGGGCGTTGTGCAGGCCCATCGCGCGATTCGGAATGCGAGCTTTCCGTCGGCGACCAGGAATGAGCCGCCCACGTAGAGCTGATCGCCCAGGGTTGTCATGCTAAAGACGCTCCCCAAGACCCCGGAGCGGAGTGTGGACCACGCCGATCCGTCCCATCGCGCGATTCCGTTCGCTGGGTTTCCGCCGGCCTGGGTGAATGTGCCGCCGACATAGAGCGCGGGTCCGTTGCCCTCGTCGAACGTTGTCAAGGCGAGGGCACCGTTGTTGAGGCCCTCGCCCAGTGCGGACCATGACGATCCGTCCCATCGCGCGATGTTGTTGGCTGGGATGCCACCGGCTTGGTTGAACAGGCCGGCGACGTAAAGCGCGGGCCCTGTGCCGTCGTCGAAGGTTGTCATGCTATGGGCCCAGACCTGGCCGCCGAGGCCTTCGCCCAGTGCGGACCATGACGATCCGTCCCATCGCGCGATGTTGTTGGCTGGGATGCCGCCGGCTTGGTTGAACGTGCCAGCGACGTAAAGCGCGGGCCCGGTGCCGTCATCGAAGACGGTCATGCTGTAGATCGGGCCGCCGAGAACGCCTTCGCCCACGTCGGACCATGTGGATCCGTCCCATCGTGCAATTCGGTTCACGGGATTGCCGCCGGCCTGGGATAAAAGCCCGCCGACGTAGAGCGCAGGTCCGTTTCCGTCGTCGAATACTGTTAAAGCATAAACACGTATACTGACCCCTTCGCCCAGAGTGGACCACGCCACCCCGTCCCATCGTGCGATGTTGTTCGCTGGCTTTCCGCCGGCGTCCCTCCTGAATGCTCCCGCGGCGTAGAGCGCGGGCCCGGTGCCGTCGTCGAACGCGGTGAGGCTGTGGATGTACCCGCCTATCGGTGTGCTGCCAAGGGGTGACCACGACGAGCCGTTCCAGCGTGCGACTTGGAGGAATCTGGAGTCCACGTATCCACCGGCTTTACCGTCCGGGTTGTCCCTGAGGGTCGATGTCAGGCCTGCGTGCCCACCCGAATAGAGCGCGGGTCCGGTGCCGTCGTCGAAGACCGTGAGCGCGTAGACGGTGCTGCGGGCGCCCTCGCCGACCGGTGACCATGCCCACTCGCACGCCGGCGGTTGCCCGGCGTGGGCGGCGCACGCGAGAGCCGCCGACAGCGCGACGGCGAAGATCGGGTGTGTGGCGCGTGGGCGCACCACAAGACTGCATCGAGACATGCCAACCTCCCTGCGATTCTGTGCGAACGTACATGTTCCGGGCTCCCCTTTGGACGAAGGGAAACCCTGCTGTATGGCGAGCATGTTGTCGTTCGCGACGGATGTGGTCCGAATGGACGCGGGCGAAACCGGCGTCGCCGTCACTTGAAGCGCAACAGCGAGCAATGAGACGACCCCGGTACGCATGGGAAAGGTTGCAGTTGCAGCGGGCTGGATTCGAAATATTTTTGAATTCGGTGTTGGCCCGTCTGCCGGCGTTGGAAAACCGGCAAAGTGTTGTTTTTGAGGCGGTTGGGATGAGGCGAGCCGTCTTGTTCTTTTCTTGGGACTCGGCGTGGCCGGGCTCGGAGCATCGCCGGCCTTCGGGGCCGATGCGGCTTCGCCCGCGCCCTGACGGGCGGTGCGGGTGTGGAGGGGGGCGTCCGGGGTGAGGGCGGGCTATCGTCCGGCATCATGACGCACGCTCACGCCGCCGCTGTGCTCGGTGCCGATGGCACGACCGGGCTTTGGGATTCGATCGCGGGGATGGACAGCCGCGATCTGGTGCGCCGGTACCGGTACAGCGTGGGGCATTTTGACGATCGCGTGTTCGAGTTGAGCGAGGAACAGCTCGATACGGCTTTTGCGCCGGAGGCGGGCGTGGGTCGCTGGCCGGTCCGCGTGCTGCTGGGTCACCTGGCGGATGCGGAGCTGGTGAACGCGCACCGGATCCGCCGGGCGGTGGCCGAGCCGGGGGCGGTGCTGGGGTTGTGGGATGAGAACGCGTTTATCGACGCGGGGTTGTACCACTCGCCCGGGGGCGGGGGGGCGTCGTTGAACGGGGCGCCGGCGCCGATCGGGGCGTTTGTGGGCGCGATCTGGACGATGCGTCAGTGGGTCGGGGAGTGGCTGGGCAAGCTGGAGGCCGGGGCGTGGCATCGGACGGTGATGCACCCGGAGCGGGGCGAGTTGTCGGTGCGTGATCTGGTGGTGGGGAACGTGTGGCACCTGGAGAATCACGCGTACTGGCTGAATTTGAAGGCCGAGCGTTTTCTGGGCCCTCGCCCGAGCGGGTGCGGGCCAACGGGGTGCGGGGCGTCGGGGTGCGCGTGCAAGCCCGGCGCGGCTGAGGGCGCGGGGGGCTGATCGGGCGGGTCAGGCGCGTTCCGCGAGGACGCGGCACTGACGCTCGGCGGCCGGGTGGCTCGCGCCGGACCACGCGCCGAGCCAGCGGACTCCGAATCCAGCCCGTTGCAGCGCGGCCCGGACGCTCGCTTCGTCGGCGAACGGGCTGGGGTGCATCGCGTCCCGGTGCGTCATGAGATCGACCAGGAGCCAGAGCCGCCCAAGGGGGCGGAGGACGCGGCGCAGCTCGCGAAGGACGCGGGCGGGGTCTTCGCAGTGGTCGAGGGCGTTCTCGCAGACCGCGAGGTCGAAGCCCGCGCTCGGGGTGGGGAGTCGCTCGCCGGGTGCGGCGACCATGACGACGTGCTCGGTCCATACGGGGATGAGGCCCTCGGCGGCGTAGCCGTCGGCCAGGGGGTCGACGGCGAGCGCGGCGCGCCAGCGGGCGACGGCGAGGGCGGGGATCGGCCCGGAGCCGACCTCGATCGCGCGGGTCTCGGCGGCCCATTGATGGAGGCTGCGCTCGTCGGGGAGGGCGAGGCGGTCGCCGAGCTCGCGGAGGCGTGTGGTCTGCCAGGTTCGGAATCGGGCCTCGAGCGTGTCCTCGGGCTCGGGTGGCGTCTCGCGGGCGGCTTGCACCCAGTAGGTGAGCTCGCCGCGGAGCTTGGCGGTCATCGCGGGGTGGGTGCGGGCGTGGTCGTCGATGGCGCACCCGTCGGCGAGTGAGCCGCGCCAGACGGCGTGGGGGCTGGGCGTCTGGAGTCGTCGGGCGATGGCGTCGGCCCCCTCGGCGAGGGGGGCGAAGGCCGGGCGAAGGAGACGGGTCCAGGGGGGTGTCGGCGTGGGGCTGGTCAGGGTTGCACCTCGGCAGGGGTTTCGGCCGATGCTAGCTGGATGGTTCGGCCCGCGGGGTAGGGGCGTATAGTCCCTATCGGTCTGGAGTTGGAGCGCGGGTGTGTCGGGGTGAACTCGAGGGGGAGTGGTCGGCCGTGCAGTTTTCGAGTCATGTATCACGCAGCGGCCCGCCGGCGCCGGGCACCACGCTCGAGCATTTGCTGGTGGGTTTGAAGCGTCGTCTGGTGCGTCAGGCGTCGGCGGCGATCGGGATGCTGGAGCAGGCGCTCGAGGCGTTGTGGCGCCTGGACGCGGAGCAATGCCGGCAGGTGCGGGATCGCGACGTGGTGATCGACGCCGAGGAGGTGGCGATCGAGCGGGATTGCCACGAGCTGCTGACGCTGCACAAGCCGGTGGCGAAGGACTTCCGGGTGATCGCGTTTATTTTGAAGGTGAACGCGGACATCGAGCGTGTGGCGGACCACGCGTGCAGCATCGCGAAGGTCGGGATCAAGCTGTCGGAGCGTCCGCCGGAGACGTGGCCGACGTCGCTGCGCGAGCTGAGCGAGCGCTTGCCGCAGATGTGCCATGAGTTGCTCCGCGCGGTGCTGGACGAGGACGCCGAGCGTGCGCGGGGGCTGGTGGCGGCGGACAAGACGATCGACAAGCTCGACAAGCGCCTGTTCGAGGAGGCGACGGAGCTGATCACGCGTGACCCGTCGCACGCGGCGGCGGGGCTGCTGATCTACCGGCTCGGGCGCGAGCTGGAGCGGATCGGGGACCTGATGGCGAACATCGCCGAGGACGTGGTGTACCTCGAGACGGCCGAGATCATCCGTCACGCCAAGAACCGCAAGCCCGCGGGGATGTAGTTTCTCACGGTCGGGTATATTGCTTCCGCTCCTCGTTTGGATGGGAACGGAGGCGGTGATGACATGGCTCTGGGTGGTGGGCGTGGCGCTGGGGGTGGTCGGTCTTGCGGGGCTGGCCTGGGGCCTCGTGGGGCGGACGGTGCGGGTGGGGCCGCACTGTCGCAAGTGCCGCTTTGACCTCGGCGGGACGAGGCTGGACGCGGAGGGCGTGCGCTGCCCGGAGTGCGGGCGGGGGCTGGGCTTCGCGGACGCGGTGATGCCGAGGCTGCGCCGGCGACGCGTGGGGGTGGTCGCGGGCTCGGTCGCGGTGCTCTTGATCGCGGGTGCGCTCGGGTCGGCGTACGGCGTGCAGCGGTTCGCGGGGTACAACTGGCGCCAGCACATGCCGAGCGCGTGGCTCGTGCGCGAGGCGACACGCTCGCAGGACCACGAAGCCGCGGACGCGGCGCTGGCGGAACTCCTGCTTCGGTTGGAAGCGGACGAACTCAGCGAACGCCACGTGCGCACGCTGGTGGGCGAAGCGGTGGTGCGCTACGAGGACGAGTACAGCTACTGGAGCCCGGGCTGGGGCACGGTCGCGGGTGAGGCGTGGGGGCGGGAGTGGCTGAGCGAGGCGCAGCGGTTCGCTTTGCTCCGCGGCGTGATCGATCCGGAGATTCTTCATCGCCCGGTCATCCGGCACGGCGACACGATGCCGATCCGATTCTCGGGCGTCACACGCCCGATCGATGGGGTCAACGTACAGATTTCCGTATGCACCCTCGCATTCGGAGCCGACGGGCGACACCCCGGAGGCGTCACGCGCAGCATGATTACCAGCGTGCAGCAGCAGCCTTGGCAGCGCTCGCTCGGGTTCCGGGGCTATGCGCCGACGGGGTGGAGCGGCGCATCACTGTTCAGCGTGGCCGAGCCGGGAGCGGTACGCGCCGAGGTGCTGTCTCACTTCTCGATCCCGGTTAACACCGGCGAGCAGACGCTTGTCGTTCCATTATTGTTCGAAGCACGATTGGGCTCGCATTCGATGGCTGGCACATCGGTGCAGCAAGCGAGCGACCTCGCCGGGCGCACGCGGGAAGAGATCGCCAGGAGTTCGGACGGCGTCTCACGTTGGATCGTCGATTGGGAGATGCCGGTGCGCGTCTTCCCACGCGGTGCTCGGGACGATCTCGAGTACGCGGTCAGCGATGAAGTGGACCGGAGCATGGTCGATGCCGTCTGGCTCGGGCCGATCGCGAAGAACCCGTGGGGCGGTGGCAACGACTTGGAGGTGTGGACGCCGTTCAACGGGGGGCCGAACGAGCCCGTGGGGCGTCTGGCGACGATTGCCGGGCGGTTTGTTGCGGAAGCCGAGGACGGGCGGCGGTGGTTCCTCGGCGTCGGTTCGATTTCATCCGGCGGCGGGTGGATGGGCACCGGTCTCAGCACCAGCATGAGCCCGGTGCGCGCCGGCCCGCCTCGCCAGCATGGCATCGACCACGAGGAGATCGCCCACCTCGCCCCCTTCGAACCGCTCGAAGACCTGTTCGAGTTCGAGCACATCGACGTTCGGATGATCCCCTCGCCCGCCAACGCCCGAGCATCGGTCCATGTCGTGCCGATGTGGCACCGCGAAGTGATCTTCCGACGTGTTCCGATCAACCCCGTAGAAGGCTCTGGGGGCGGCGGAGTGCCGATGACCGAAGAGCATATGCGAACGCTCGGTCGCGTCACCATAATGCTCGACGCCGACACCGGCGAGGTCATCTGGGAGCGGCCGCCCGAGGCGGCCGAGGCGCCTGAAAAGGAAGCGCCGGCGCCGTCGGGCGGCTGATGTTTCCTGTGTTACACGCCCGCGTGCGCGTGCCCGGCGAAGCGGTCGGCCGCCATCGAGACCAGGCGCTCGAACGCGAACAGCAGGTTCACGTTGCTGTCGGCGTGCCGGCGGCAGTCGGTCACGAGGTCCAGCGCGTCGGCGATCGCTTCGGCGCGGTCGCTCTCGCCTCGCACCGCGGCGGCCCGCAGCTCCATCCGCCAGCGGGACGCGACGAGGCGGAGCATGTCGTCGGCTGCCTGCTTGTTCGCCGCTTCCTTGCTCGCACGCTTGTCCGCGCTCGCGACCGCCTCGGCCCGTTCCTGGGCGAGCTTGTGCATCTGGGCCGCCAGGTTCGCGTCGTGATGTCCGGCTTCGATCGTCCGGAGCATCGGCTCGAGCACGCCGTGCCAGGCGGGGAGGCCCGCCTCGGCGGCTCGCAGCATCGCGCCCGGCGCGCCGGCGGCGAACTGGCTCAGCCACGCCCGCTCGTGCTCGGGCAGCGCGCGGATCGAGGCGGCTGGCGCACGCGCCAGCCACGACGCCATCGCGCCCTCGTCCAGCGTCCCGAACCGCACCCGCTGGCAGCGCGAGCGGATCGTCGGGAGCAGGCGGTCCTCCGAAGCCGTCAGCAGGATCACCACTGTCCCGCCCGGCGGTTCCTCCAGCGTCTTCAGGATCGCGTTCTGCGCGGCCCCGGCGAGCAGCTCCGCTTCGTCCACGATGAAGACCTTGCTCGCACGCCCCCCCGGCATCGTGGCGGCGAGCGCCGCCGGGCGGATCAGGTGCTCGCGCACCACGTCGACCGGGATCGACGTCAGCTTGCGGTTGCGCAGCGTCGCGTCCTCGCTGAAGCGGGCGAGCTCTTTCACCACCAGGCGCAGGTCCGGGTGCGTCCCTGCGCGCAGGAGCGCCTGGACCGGGCTGTCCGGGTCGGCCTCGAGTTGCCCGGCGAGGTTGGGGCCGGTGGACGGATCGAGCAGGAGCGCGGCGAACGCGACGGCGGCCGTCTTTTTGCCGACGCCCTCGGGCCCGGAGAAGATCCACGCGTGGTGGAGGCGGTCGGCCCCGAGCGCGTTCATCAGCGTCGCGACGGCGCGGTCGTGCCCGAGCAGGTCGCCCATCGGCGTGGGCGCGGGGGGGCGGATGGCGTCTCCGCCCGCGCTGTCGTCGGGCCCGGCGAGGCGGCGCGAGACCTTCTTGGCGGTTTTCTTGCTGGTCTTTTTGCTGGTGCGTTTGGCCACGGGCAGAGGGTACCGGCTCGGGGGCCGGGCTTCTTGCGCGGGGTCAGGTGCCGCTGGTGTCTTCGGGCTCGAGCTGGGGCTCGGCGGGGCGTTCGATGGTCTGGAGCCCGTAGAGGCGCGCGTACTCGCGGACGCCGCCGGCGTAGAAGCGGACGTTGCGGTACCCGGCTTCCATAAGCCGCTTGGTCATCGCCTGCCCGACGCCGGCGGTCGGGTCTTCCCCGTAGACCACGATCTCCTGACGCCCGACCAATTCCGGACGGCGCGGGCCGTCGGGCTGGATCTGTCCGAGGGTCAAGCGCACGGCTCCCGGGATGTGCCCGGCTTCAAACCGTTCCACCGATCGCGGGTCCACCAGCGCCAGCGTCGACGGGTTGGACTGCTGGCGGATCTGGAGCTCGCGGAGCTCCGAGGCCTGGATATAGCGGATGTCTCGATCTGTAATCTGGCTGCACCCGCCGAGGGCGAGGCCCAGGGCGATCAGGAGCGGGGCGAGGCAGGCGGCGAGCCTCCCGGAGCCTCGGCGGCCGCTTCGGGTCAGGATTGTGTGAAGATGGGCGGATAAATCGGCGGGGTTTGCAGAAATGAACATGCCCAGAGAATAAGCCCCATCCCGGCGGTGTTCCGTTCGCTGTCCGAACAGGTATTCTGCGCGGACGGTGCGAACCCAGACCTCGCCGGGGGGCGAAAGGTCCGTATGGCGGTGTGGACCGCCTGACCGAATCGACGGAGGCCGGGAGCATGCGGAAGCGTTTGTCTGAGTTCTGCGATCGGTCCTCGGGATTGTTCATGTCCCGTCGCCCGCGTTGGCGGTTGGCGCCGGTTGCGGCCGGGCTGGGCGCGTTGGGTTTCGGCGCTTCGGTCGGCATTGGCCATCAGCCCGCGGAGCCGAACGAGGACGCCCCGCTGGTCGCGAGTCTGATCTTGGAGCAGTCCCACGCCACGCCGGGTGAGACGATCTATCTCGGCTTCCGGATGCGGATGCTCGACGGGTGGCACACCTATTGGGACGGTTTGAACGACACGGGCTTCGCGGCGACGCTCAAGCTTGACCTGCCCGAGGGCTGGTCTGCGGGGGCGATGTTCTGGCCCGCGCCGGAGCGGTACGTGACGGCCGGCGGGCTCGGGCTGGACCACGTTTACCACGACGAGACGACACTCATCATCCCGGTGCACGTGCCCGAAGACGCGACGCCGGGCGGCTCGGTGCGGATCACAGGCGATGCGGAGTGGCTCGTCTGTCAGGACGCCTGCATCCCGGGCTGGGCGACGCTGGAGCTCGAGGTGCCCGTGCGGGCGGAGGTCTCGACGTCTTCGAGCGATGCGTCGCTGTTCAAGGCGACGCGCGACCGCCTGCCGATCCCGATCGAGCGGGCGTCGTCGGAAGCGGTGTCGGCTTCGATGGATGGGCGGGAGTTGGTCGTCCGTGCGAGGGGGGCGTCCAAGGTGGCGTTTTATCCATCGAGCCGCTCGGCCTCGCCCGAGGACATCATGCGGGGCGCCGAGGCGAGGGGCGACGCCCTCCGTCTGGCGTTCAAATCGGATGAGTTGGAGCAGAAACCGGTCGTCGGGATTCTCGCGGTTCACGCGACCGACGGGGTGGTCCGTTGGTATGAAGTGAAGTTCCCGGTCGGGGGGTGAAGACCCGCTTGGCCGGATCGTCGACCCCGCCCGGTGTCGGGCGAGTGGTGGAGACACACGGCGCGGCCTGCGCGGGCGAGAGCCCGAGGCCGCTGGCAAACCGCCGCGGGCCCACGCTTGCCCTTGCCCGCGGCTTGACGCAGAAGGAGAAGCTCGCATGTCGATCCTCAACGCCCGCACGCTGTTCTCGACCGCCCTGCTCGGCGCGGCCGTCGCTCTGACCGGGCTCGCCGGGACTGTCAACGCCGACCACCACGGCGGTCAGGAGACCGCCCGCGCCGTCGTCGGGCAGAAGGCTCCGACGTTCACGCTCAAGGACACCGACGGCAAGGAGCACAGCCTCCAGAAGTACCTCGACGAGGGCAAGATCGTTGTCCTCGAGTGGTTCAACCCCGAGTGCCCCTTCGTTGTGAAACATCACGACCTGCACCCGACCATGGCGAGCCTCGCCAAGAAGTACGCCGAGCACAACGTCGTCTGGATGGCGATCAACAGCGGGCGTGAGGGGCAGCAGGGTGCTGGGCTCGAGAAGAACCAGCAGTACAAGAGCGACTGGGAGATCAGCTACCCGATCCTCATGGACATGTCGGGCGACGTCGGGCGCAAGTACAACGCCCGCACCACGCCGCACATGTTCATCATCCACAGCAACGGCACGCTGATGTACGACGGCGCGATCGACAACAACCGCTCGCCGCGCGAGCTGGGCGACATCAACTACGTCGATAACGCCCTCCGCGCCATCCTCGCCGGCGAGACCGTCGAGCCCAACACCACCCGCCCCTACGGGTGCAGCGTCAAGTACTGAACGGCGTGCGCACGCCCCGGGCTGTTTCGCCCGAGGCGTTTGGCGCGAGCCTGAAACCCGACTTTCCCTCCGCGGGTCCGGCCCACGCGCCGGGCCCGCGTTGTTTTTTCGCCCGCCCTCGGGGCGCACGCGCCCTGCGCCCGCCCGGCCCTACCATGCCCCGATGAACGCCCTCATCAACCTTCTCGGCGGCGCGGGCTCGCTCCTGGTCGTGGCCCTCGGCTTCGGCGCCATCATCTTCATCCACGAGCTCGGGCACTTCCTCGCCGCCAAGTGGGCGCGCATCCGCGTGCTCGCCTTCGCCGTCGGCTTCGGGCCCGCGATCGTCAGCTACCGCAAGGGCATAGGCCTCCAACGCGGTTCCAGCGAGGCGGCCTACCAGAAACGACTCGCGCGCCCCGGCCCCGCGCCCGAGGGGATCAGCCCCACCGAGTACCGGCTCAACGCCCTGCCACTCGGCGGGTACGTCAAGATGCTCGGGCAGGAAGATCTCCACCCCGAAGCGACCAGCGAGGCGAACGACAGCTATCAGGCCGCCCCGGTCTGGAAACGCATGGTCGTGATCAGCGCGGGCGTGATCATGAACCTGATCTCGGCCGCCGTGTTGTTTGTCATTGTGTTCATGATCGGGCTTCAGACCGAGCCGCCGAAGGTCGGCGGCGTCGTCCCGGGCTCACCGGCCGATCGGGCCGTCGCCTCCAACGCCGAAGCGCTCGGCATCGAGCGTCCCGGGCTCATGCCCGGCGACCGGATCGTCTCGATCAACGGTCGCACGCCCGCCTCGTTCAACGACATCGTGCTCAGCGTCGCGATGGCCCGGAGCGGGCAGTCGCTCGGCGTCGTTGTCGAGCGCCCGGGCATCCGCGATCACCTCGACTTCCGCGTCGTGCCCGACACGGGGCGGATGAGCGGGCTGCTGGAGCTCGGCATTGCGCCGGCGGCTTCGGCGGAGGTCCGCGACCCCGGGCCGGCGCTGCGCGAGATTTTTATCCAGAACCTGGCGTCGGCCGGGCTCCCCGGGGTGGAGCCGGGGATGCGCCTGGTCGCGGTGGGAGGGGAAGAGCCGGAGAACCCGGCCGACCACCTCGGGCGGGTCTTCGATCAGAGCCAGGGTCGATCGGTCGAGGTGGTGTTCGAGGGTGAGGACGGGCGACGCGTGGCGTTGGCGCTCGAGCCGACGCCGGAGCTGATGACGGTGAACCTCCCGACCGCGCCGCGGACGGTGACGCCGATCGAGCACCTGCTGGGGCTGGTTGGTGTGATGGCGGTCGCCTCGGCCGAGGCGGACCAGCCCGGCGCGCCCTCGGGCACCTCGCGCGGGTACGAGCAGGGGCTGCGGACGGGCGACGTGTTCGTGCGCGTGGGGGAGACGGTGTACCCGAGCATGGCCGAGGGCATGCGCACGATCCGCGACCACGCGGGGCGTTCGGTGCCGGTGACGGTGCTGCGGCACGGCGATTTTGTGGACCTGAGCCTGAGCGTGCGTCGCAACGGGACGGTGGGGTTCCAGGTCGCGAGCACGCTGGAGCGTCGCCCGGGGGCCGAGCCCGGGGTGCTTATCGCCGCCCCGCCGCGGAACAGGGCCGATCGGGAGGGGAACCCGGAGCCCTGGCGTCCCGCGGCCGCCTCGCTGGTGGATCAGCCCGGGCTCCGCCTGCTGGCGATCGACGGGCGCGAGGTTTCGAGCGTGGTCGAGCTCCGCTCGGCGTTGATCGACGCGACGCGGGATGCGGGCGAGGGCGCGACGGTCGCGGTGCGCCTCGCCCTGCCGATCGCACGCGGCACGCCCGGGGCGGGCGTGGTCGAGCGTGAGTGGGCGCTCGACGGTGACGCGGTGGCGGAGCTGCAATCGCTGGGCTGGCTCCCGCCGGGGTCGCTGGGGATTTTTGAGTTCGAGCGGACGCTGCTGCGTGCCGAGGGCCCGGTGCAGGCGGTTGGGATGGGCGTGCACGAGACGCACCGGGTGATGATGAGCACGTACCTGACGCTGGTGCGTCTGTTCCAGGGGACGGTGCGTGTGGAGCACCTGCGCGGGCCGGTCGGCATCGCGCACATGGGCACGCAGATCCTCGACCGCGGGTTCATCTGGCTGCTGTTCTTCTTCGGGTTGATCAGCGTGAACCTCGCGGTGATCAACTTCCTGCCGATCCCGATCGTGGACGGGGGGCAGTTCCTGATGCTGGTGTACGAGGGGATCCGTCGCAAGCCGGTGCCGATCGCGTTGCAGAACGCGCTGACGCTCGCGGGGCTGGCGTTGATCGGGTCGGTCTTCGTGGTGGTCACGTTCTACGACGTGCGCAATCTCTTCGGGCTGTGATGGTCGCGATGCTCGGAGCCGCGTTCTGGGGCAACCTGCTGGGGCTCTCGATCCTGCTGGGGATCGGGCTGGCGATCGCGGTGGGGGTGACGACGCTGTACGTGGCGCACCGCCTGCGCCACCCGCCGCGTCGCGCGTTCGCGGCGGCCGTCGCACGCTCGATGCCGACCGACCCGGGCGAGCTCGACACCCCGCTCGCGTACGACGTCTGGGCGCTGCGATCCGGTCGCCACGCCCTCCCGGCTTGGACGATCCGCGGGCTCGACCCCGCGGGCCCGGTCGCGATCTGCGCGCACGGGTGGGGCGACGGGCGGATCGGGGCGCTCGTTCGTGTGCCGACGCTGGCCAAGAAGTGCGCCCAGATCATCGCGTTTGACATGCCCGGGCAGGGCGAGGCGGCGGGCGCGTGCGGGCTCGGCTCGTGCGAGCACGCGCACGTCCGGGCGGCCCTTGAGCGCGTCGAGCCGGGGCGCGAGGTCGTCCTCGTCGGTTGGTCGCTCGGCGCCGGCGCGTGCCTGCGCCTCGCAGCGGAGCTGGCGGACGGGGCGGGACTGTCAGACGCAGTAGGTTCAGGTCCTCGAGGGGGTCAAACTGGCGAAGCTGGGGCCGGGCCGCGGGTGCTGGGGGTGATCGCCGAGGCGCCGTACCGGGTGCCGATCACGCCGGCGCGGAACGTGATGGCCCTCGCCGGGCTCCCGCACCGGGTGCCCCTCCCGCTCGCTCTGGCGGGGATCAATCTTTTCCGTCGGGGCGAGCTGCGGGGCGGGCGCTTCGATCGGGCGGCCTGGGCCACCCGTGTCCGCGTCTCCGTGCTGGTCCTGCACGGGCGGGAAGACGAGGTCTGCCCGGTTGCGGACGGGCGCGCGATCGCCGATGCCGCCCCGCGCGGTCGCCTCACTGAGATCCCCGGCGGGCACCACAACGACCTCTGGACCGACCCGGACCTGCGGGCCCGGAGCGAGGCGGCGGTGCTGGGGTTTCTGGACGAGTTGCGAACGAACTCGTCGGGATCGCCGCCCGCTACGATCCCGGCATGAGCACCACCACGAGCGCGAGCGTGCGAACCGAGGGCGACGACGTGCGCACGGTGCGGGACGCGCCGCGCGTGGACGCGGTGATGCTCGAGCAGCGGGCGTCGGGGTTCAAGACGCGATCGATCAAGACCGCGAGCAAGATCGCCGGGCTCAAGCTCGCGCTGGCGATGACGGACCTGACCACGCTGGAAGGCAAGGACAGCCCGGAGAAGGTGCGGGCGTTGTGCCGGCGCGCGATCCGCCCGATGCCGGACGACGAGCGCGTGCTCGGCGAGCGCCTGCCGAGCGTGGCGGCGGTCTGCGTCTACCCGCGGATGGTCGAGGTCGCGCGCGAGTGTGTCGCGGGGACGGGGATCCAGGTCGCGAGCGTCGCGACGGGGTTCCCGAGCGGGCAGAGCTCGCTCGCGGTGCGTTTGCGGGAGGTCGAGGAGGCGGTGGCGGCGGGGGCCGACGAGATCGACATGGTCATCAGCCGCGGCGCGTTCCTCGCGGGGCGGTACGCGGAGGTGGGCGAAGAGATCCGCGAGACGGCCGCGGCGTGCGGGCGCGCGCACCTGAAGGTCATCCTCGAAACGGGCGAGCTCGTGACCTACGACCACGTGCGCCGGGCGAGCGACCTGGCGATCGCGAACATCCGCGACGGGGACTTTATTAAGACGAGCACGGGCAAGGTGAGCCCGGCGGCGACGATGCCGGTGACGCTGTGCATGCTGCAGGCGATCGCGGACGAGTTCGTGCGCACAGGTCGGTCTGGCTCGGCTCGGAAGATCGGCATGAAGCCGGCCGGCGGGATCCGGACCGCGAAGGACGCGCTGCACTATCTGGTGATGGTGCAGGAAACGCTGGGCCCGCTGACGCCGGGCGAGGCGAGCCCGTGGATGACGCCGACGTTGTTCCGCTTCGGGGCGAGCAGCCTGGTGGACGACCTGATCCGCCAGCTCCGTCGGATGGCGACGGGCGTGTATGCCGCGGGGTACGACCTGGCGGGAAGCTGAGGTGGGAAGGCGCCAGGAGCCAGTGACCAGGCACCGGTATGGCCTGTTCACGTCTGGTGCCCGGTGCCCGGCTCTTGGTGCCTGATCTGACCGCTCCCTCACGGTCGCGGCTTGTTCCAAGAGCGACGATCGTTGCTTCGGGCCCGTACACTCCACCCATGACGACCGCCACGAACGGCTCTCGAACAGCGGTGAACGACGCTCAGGGACAGGGGCGGCTCCGGGGCGGGCCGCCGGTGAGCGAGTGGGCGACGGCGTTCAGCGCTTACGCGCCCGCGCCGGAATCGGTGAAGGTTGAGATTGCGCCCACGTACGGCGCGTTCCTCAACGGTCGCTTCGTCGAGACGAGCGAGACGTTCGAGACGGTCAACCCGGCGACGGAGGCGGTGCTGAGCCGCGTCGCGGCGTGCGGCTCGGGCGAGGTGGACGCGGCCGTCGCGGCCGCCCGCGAGGCGTTCCCGAAGTGGAGCGCTCTGCCCGGACGCGAGCGCGGGAAGTACATCTTCCGCATCGCACGCCGTATTCAGGAACGCGCACGCGAGCTGGCGATCCTCGAAACGATGGACGGCGGGAAGCCGATCCGCGAGAGCCGCGACGTCGATATCCCGCTCGCGGCATTACACTTTTTCTACTACGCCGGGTGGGCGGACAAGCTGAAGTACGCCTTGCCGGGGCGCGAGCCGAAGCCGCTTGGCGTGTGCGCACAGGTCATCCCGTGGAACTTCCCCTTGCTGATGGCGGCGTGGAAGCTCGCGCCGGCGCTGGCGTGCGGGAACACGTGCGTGCTGAAGCCGGCGGAGACGACGCCGCTGACGGCTCTCCGCCTCGCGGAGATCTGCCAGGAAGTCGGGCTCCCGCCGGGCGTGGTGAACATCGTGACGGGCGCGGGGGAGACGGGTCGCCTGCTCGTCGAGCACGCGGGCGTGGACAAGGTCGCGTTCACGGGCTCGACCGATGTCGGCAAGCGGATCGCCAAGGCCGTCGCGCCGACGAAGAAGCGCCTGACGCTTGAACTGGGCGGCAAGAGCGCCAACATCGTGTTCGCCGACGCGAGCCTCGATCAGGCGGTCGAGGGGATCGTGCAGGGGATCTACTTCAACCAGGGTCATGTCTGCTGCGCCGGCAGCCGCGTGCTGGTGGAAGAATCCGTCTTGGGCGAGGTGGTGGAGAAGCTGAAGCGCCGGATGTCGACGCTGCGCGTGGGCGATCCGCTGGACAAGAACACCGATCTCGGCGCGATCAACAGCCGGGCGCAGCTCGAGCGGATCGAGCACTACCTGGGCGAGGGTCGGGAGGAGACGGGCGGGTTCTGGCAGTCGCCGGGCGAGGTGCCGGCGAAGGGGTACTGGTGCAAGCCTTGCCTGTTCGAGGGCGTGCAGCCGAGCCACGTGGTGGCGCGTGAGGAGATCTTCGGCCCGGTGCTGGCGGTGATGAGCTTCCGCACGCCGGAGGAAGCGGTCGCGCGGGCGAACGAGACGCCCTACGGGCTGGCGGCTGGCGTCTGGACGGACAAGGGCAGCAAGGTCCGCTGGGTGGCGAAGCAGCTCCGCGCGGGCGTGGTCTGGATGAACACCTACAACCGTTTCGACCCGACCAGCCCGTTCGGCGGGTACAAAGAGAGCGGCTTCGGGCGAGAGGGCGGGGCGCACGGGCTGATGCCGTACCTCGCGTGAGCAGGGCGACGTGTGATCGATTCGGCGGCACAAGCCGCGGCGAAAGGGAGACCGATGCGGAACCGTGATCGTTCGGTAGAGGCTCGCCTGCGTCGGCTCGAGCGCACCAACCGTGCGCTGCTCGCAGGGCTTGTCGCGGCGGTGGCGGGCGGGGTCCTGCTCGGGCAGGCGGCGGTCGATGTCCCGCAGTTCCCGCTGCTCCGCGTGGAGCGTCTGGAAGTCATCAACGCCGCGACGGGGTCGGTCTCGGCGGTCCTCGGGACCGACGCCGACGGCGGCACGCTCACCCTCAACCCGCGCGACGGCGGGCGTCCGCTCGCCTTCCTCGGGGCCGATGAGGACGGGGGGATGCTCCGTGTCTGGTCGCGGTCCGGCGCGCCGCTCGCTTTTTTCGGGACCGACGCGGACGGCGGGCTCATGCTTCTGAACCGCAACAACGGGCAGCTCGCCTCGGTCATCGGGACGGACAAGCAGGGCGGGCTGATCTACATCCGTGACGAGCGCGACGCCGTCGTCGAGCTGCGCCTCGACGAGCAGGGCGGGCTCGTGACGGTCACCGGTCCGGGCCCGCGCGAGGCGGCGCTGCTCGGCGTGGATGGCTCCGGGGCCGGCATCTTCACGCTGTACGACAACCAGGATCGTCCGACGCTCACGCTGCGTCGGGGGCGTCAGTCCGGCGGGCTGCTGCTCTTTGACGCCAACGGTCAGCCGAGGCAGGTCTTGACGATCAACGAGGCGGGCGATGCCGAGCTCCGTCCGTTCACGCCCGAGGCCGACCAGGTCGCCCCGCCGACGGAGAACGGGCAAGTCGGCGAGGTGGAGGACGCGCCGCCGGCGCGTCGCATCCCCCGTTTTTGATGCGGGATCTTCTTTTGAGCCAGCCCGACACGCGGACACGGAGAGCGTGATGACCGATCGCCTCGCGGTGCAGAAAACCTACAAGCTGTTCATCGGCGGCGCGTTCCCCCGCAGCGAGAGCGGGCGGACCTTTGGCGTGCGGACGCCGGAGGGCGCCCTGCATGCCCACGCCAGCCTCGCGAGCCGCAAGGACCTGCGCGCGGGCGTCGAGTCGGCCCGCGGCGCGCAGCGGAAGTGGGACGCCGCCCCGGCCGTCCTCCGCGGGCAGATCCTGTATCGCATGGGCGAGATGCTCGAAGGGCGACGGGAGGAGTTCGCCGCCGAGCTCCGCACGGTCGCGGGCCTGGACGCGCCGAGCGCCGATCGGGAGGTGTCGGCCTCGGTCGACCGCCTGCTCGCCTTTGCCGGGTGGGCCGACAAGCACCAGCAGATCCTCGGTGCGCACAACCCCGTCGCCGGGGCGTACGACAATTTCACGATGCCCGAGGCGACCGGCGTGGTCGTGGTGTTCGCGCCGGACGCCCCGGGCCTGCTCGGGCTCGTCTCGTTGATCGCCCCGGCGATCTGCGCGGGGAACGCGGTGGTGGGCGTCACCGGCACGCCCAACCCGGGGGTTGGTGTCCTGCTCGGCGAGGTGTGCGCGACCAGCGACGTCCCTCCGGGGGTGGTCAATATCTTGACCGGCGACCGGGCGGAGCTGATCCCCTGGGCCGCCGGGCACCGCGATGTCGACGCGATCGTCGCCGCGGGGGTGAGTGAGAGGGAGGCCGGGGCGTTGCGCGAGGGGGCGGCCGAGAATCTGAAGCGCGTCACGATCCACGGCCTCGCGAGCCCGGACGCGTGGTACGCGGACGCTTGCGAAGGCCCGGACTGGATCACGCCGACGGTCGAGTTCAAGACCGCGTGGCACCCCAGCGCGATGTGAGGCGTGCGCCGGCGCCCGGGTGAGGTGGCTGGCTGGGGGTGGAGGAACCGATAGAGTGGGTGTGTGGCCTGCCGCAGGATGGGGCGGGCTCTGGTAGGGCCTAAAGCAGGCGCTCTGGCGAGGGCGTGCGAAGAGTGGTTCGGACGGAGCCGACCGCGGTGCGAGGATTCCGGAAGCTGATCCCGAGCATGTTCCACCGGCGGCTCGTGCTGCTGGGGGCGGCGTTGCTCGTCCCGGCATCGGCGATGGCGGTGCAGCTCACGCGCCTGACGGTGCTGGAGGGGGCGCAGCTCCGGGCCGAGGCCGAGGCTCGGCTGGTGCGCCGGAGCTGGACGCCGACGGTCCGCGGGCGGATCCTGGATCGGCACGGGCGGGTGCTGGCGCACGACCGCCCGAGCTACGACGTCGAGGTGAGCTTCGACGCGATCAGCGGGGCGTGGGCGGAGCGTCACGCCGGGGCGTACGCGCGTCGGCGTCACGCCGAGGCGTGGCCCAAGCTCGCGCCCGAGCAGCGGGCGGACCTGATCGCCCGCTACCGCCCGGTCTACGAGGCGCACGCGGAGCTGGCGTGGGATCGGTTCAGCGAGGCGGCGGGGATCTCGCGGGAGGAGCTGGAGGCCCGCAAGGCGCGGGTCTCCGGGCGGGTCTCGTCGATGTTCCGGGCGATCGTGGATGTCCGACGGCGGCAGGAGCTGGAGGCCGCCCTGGCGCGCGGGCGAGAGCTGACGGCCCAGGCGCAGCAGGAAATCGAACGCCGAGCCTCGCGACCGATCCTCGAACAGCGCTCGGCTCACGCGCTCGCGTACCGCGTGCCCGACGAGGTCGGCTTCGAGTTCCAGCGACTGGCCGAGCAGCGGACGGTCCTGACCGAGCTGCTCGTGGACGGGATCAGCGAGGCGATGGTGACCGTGCCGACGATCCCGGGGCTGGAGGTCGCGGGCGCGGGCGATCGGCGGTACCCGTTCGAGACTGTCACCGTCGAGCTCAACCGCGGCACCCTCCCCAGCCCCCTCCGCGGCGAGGGGTACCAGTCCGTCACCGTCACCGGCGTGCTCAATCACGTGCTCGGCTGGGTCGCGACGACCAACCGCGACGAAGAGGTGCTCGCCCGACGGGCCGCGGCCCTCGATCGCGACCCGAGCTTCCGCGCCCGGGCGATGACCGACCGCGGCGTGGATCGCGGGGCGTACCGCGGGGGCGACGTCGCGGGACGAGCGGGCGTGGAGTTCTCGGCCGAGCACGAGCTGCGCGGGTTGCGCGGGCTGCGGACCGAGCGCCTCGAGACGGGCGAGCGGACGGAGCTCGCGCCGGAGGCGGGGCGGGACGTGGTGCTGACAATCGACGCGATGCTCCAGGCGCGCGTGCAGGCGGCGATGAGCCCGGAGCTCGGGCTCGCGGTGAAGCAGGACTGGCACGGGTCGGAGAACGAGACGATCCCCGTCGGCACGGTGCTCGCCGGGGCGGCGGTGGTGCTGGATATCGACACGGGCGAGATCCTGGCGATGGTCTCGACGCCGACGTTCACGCGTCGCCAGTTGCAGGACGAGCCGTCGTCGGTGTTCGAGGACGAGATCAACCGCCCGTTTACCAACCGGGCGGTGGCGGTGCCGTACCAGCCGGGGTCGATCGTCAAGCCGTTGCTGTTTACGGACGCGGTGAAGCACGGGCACGTGCGCGTGGACGAGCGGATCGACTGCACGGGGCACTTTTTGCCCAACCGCCAGGACGTGATGCGGTGCTGGATCTACCGCCCGCGCTTCGGGCTGACGACGCACAACGCGCGCTTCGGCGGCCCGCTGGACGTGGTCGATTCGCTGATGGTCTCCTGCAACATCTTCTACTACACGCTCGGGCAGCGTCTGAACCGCGCGGGCGTGACGCGGGCGTACCAGGCGCTCGGCGTGGGCGCACCGATGAGCCTGGGCGTGGGGTACGAGCACGCCGGGCGTGTCGGGCCGGGGGGCGACCCGCGTGCGCTCGAGCCGAGCGACCCGATTTTTCTCGGCATCGGGCAGGGCCCGATCGACTGGACGCCCGTTCACGCGGCCGAGGCGTACGCGACGCTGGCGCGTGGCGGGGTGCGGATGCGCCCGCGTGTGGTTGACGACGGCTCGTTCCCGGAGATCGCGGAGCTGGGGTGGAACCCGGCGTCGGTGGACGCCGCGATCCGCGGGCTCGACAAGGCCGTCAACGACCGACGCGGCACCGGGAACCACCTGATCTTCGCCGGTCGCTACGAGAACCTGTTCAACGCGCCGGGCGTGACGGTCTGGGGCAAGACGGGCACGGCTCAGGCGTCGCCGCTGGTCGTGCGCGACGAGGCGACGGGCGAGTCCCGCGTCGTGCGCACGGGCGAGCACAGCTGGTTTGTCGTGGTGGTCGGGCCGGAGGGCGGTCGCCCGCGGTACTCGATCGCGGTGGTGATGGAGTACGCCGGGAGCGGCGGGCGCGTCTCGGGCCCGATCGCGAACCAGATCATCCACGCGCTCCGGGCCGAGGGCTACCTGTGAGCGCGTCGCCCTCGCTCGCGGTGCTGATCAAGGGGACGTGGGACCCGCGTCAGACGATCGCCAAGAGTTTGCGACCGCTCAACGCGGCTTGGGGTTGCGTCTTCGCGGCGCTCGGGCTCAGCCTGATCGGGATCCACGCGATCGACGTCGCCGAGCGGCTGGATCCTGAAGCCGGGCAGATCGCGGGGACGGCGTTGCGTCAATCGGTCTTCCTCGTGGTCGGGGTGATCGCCGCGGCGATGGTCGCGATCCCGCACAACCGGTTCATCGGTCTGCTGGCGTGGCCGGCGTATTTCGTGGTGCTGGGCTTGCTGGTGTTCCTGTTGATCCCGTTCGTGCCGGAGTCGATCGTGGCGCCGCGGAACGGCTCGCGCCGGTGGATCAACCTGGTCGTGGCGGATTTTCAGCCGGCGGAGGTGATGAAGATCGCCTACGTGCTTGCGATCGCGCAGTATCTGCGATTTCGGCGGGCGCACCGGCGGTTCAAGGGGTTGATCGTGCCGGGGCTGATCACCCTCCCGCCGATCGCGCTGATCACGGTGCAGCCGGACCTCGGCACGGCGATGCTGTTCGTCGGCAGCCTGTTCGCGATGCTGGTCGCCGCGGGGGCGCGCCTGCGCCACATGGCGATCATCGTCACCTGCGCGGCGCTCGCCGCCCCGGCGACGTGGCCCGTGCTCAAGCCCCACCAGAAGGTCCGCGTCGTCGGGCTCATCCAGCAGGTTCGGGGCGATCGCAGCTCGGCCGACGATATCAACTACCAGTCCTTCACCGCGCAGACGCTCGTCGGCTCCGGCGGCGTCACCGGCACCGACGATCGGCACGCCCGCGCGCTCGTCACATTCAACCGCCTCCCCGAGGGGCACAACGACATGGTCTTCGCCGTCATCGCGACCCGCTTCGGCATGGTCGGCGGGTTGATGGTCATCGGGCTCTTCCTCGTCTGGCTGATCAGTGCGCTCGTCACCGCGGCCCAGTGCATGGAGCCGTTTGGGCGCCTCCTGGTCGTCGGGCTCGCCGCGTTTATCGCGGTGCAGATGATCGTCAATATCGGCATGACGATCGGGCTGCTCCCGATCACGGGTGTCACGCTCCCGTTTGTGAGCTACGGCGGCTCGAGCATGCTCGCGACGTGGATCGTGACCGGGCTGATCTTCAACGTCGGGCTCCACCGCCCGCGCCCGCCGTTCCGCTCTTCGTTTGAATACGCTGATGACCATGCCTGAACGCCGACGCACACCCCAGCCCGCCAACCAGCCCGCCCGCCGGCCCAACACCGAACCCCGAGCCGGCGCGGGCGGGCCGAAGGCGAAGCCCGAGCCGCGTGCGGCGATCGTGTTCGACCTGCCCGCCGAGCCGCTGCGCCCGCCCGCGTCCTTCACGGACGGCGCGAACGAGCTCGGCATCGAGTTCGAGCCCGGGGACGTCGAGCGACTGGGGCTCTACCTGGCGGCCCTGCTCAAGGCGAACGAAGTTGCGAACATGACCGCGATCCGCGAGCCCGAGGAAGCGTGGACCAGGCACGTGCTCGACGCGCTCACCCTCCTGCCGGTGCTCAGCGAACTCGGCGAGGGGGCGACGGTCGCCGACGTCGGCTCCGGCGGCGGGGTGCCGGCGATCCCCCTCGCGATCGTCTGCCCGCACCTCCGGTTTCACCTCTTCGAGAGCACGGGTAAGAAGGCGGCGTTCCTCGCCCAGGCGGCGGCCCACGCGGGGTGCGCCAACGTCACGGTTCACAACCTCCGCGCCGAAGCCGCCGGCAACGATCGGGGTGAGAACCACGACGCCGGCGGCGTGCGGACCCGCGTCGGCGGGCACCGCGACACGTACGACCTGGGCATGTGCCGGGCGCTCGGCCCGCTGCGGACGGCGGCGGAACTCGTCCTCCCTCTGGTCAAGACCGAGGGGCTGGCGGTCTTTGTCAAGGGGCAGAAAGCCGAGGAAGAGCTCGCCGAGGCGAAGCAGGCGCTCTACGTCCTGCACGCGTCGCACGCGGGCACGATCGATACGCCGACGGGCAAGCTGGTGATCATCGAGAAGCGTCGCGCGACGCCCAAGGGCTACCCGCGTCCGGACGGGCTGCCGAAGCGCAAGCCGCTGTGAGTTTTTTCGTGCTCAGGCGCGTTTGGATCGCACCCATCGGCGGAGCTGGGCGCGGGTCATCGCGTTGACGCAGAGGTCTTTGGTCAGCCACCCGCGCCGCGCGGTCATGACGCCGTAGCGGAGGTTGTCGAAGTCCCCCGGGGCGTGGACGTCGCAGTCGATCGCGATCTTGACGCCGGCCTCGCTCGCGGCGCGGACGTGCGTGTCGCGTAGGTCCAGACGCATCCAGTGGGCGTTGACCTCGAGCGCGACGTCGTGTTCCTTGGCGGCGGCGAGCAGCTCCTGCATCGCCGGCTCCAGCCCGGCCCGTCGCCCGATCAGCCGCCCCGTTGGGTGCCCGATCACATGCACGAGCGGGTGCTCGATCGCGCGGAGGAGGCGCTTGGTCGCGGTCTTGGGCTCCTGGCTGAGGGCGGCGTGCGGGCTGGCGACGACGAAGTCGAGCGACGCGAGCACGTCGTCGTCATAATCCAGCGACCCGTCGGCGAGGATGTCCACCTCGCTCCCGCAGAGGACGTCGATCTCGACGCCGTCGCGCTCGAGTGTTTCCCGTAGGCGTTCGATCTCGTTCCGTTGCTTTTTGAGCCGTTCGGGCGTGAGCCCGTTCGCGACGGTGGCGCTCTTGCTGTGGTCGGTGACGGCGATGGTGTGAAAGCCGCGTTCGTGCGCGCGCCGCACCAGCTCGGCGAGCGGCATCTCGCCGTCGCTTTCGGTGGTGTGCGCGTGCAGCTCGGCCTTGATGTCTTCCAGCTCGATCACCGCGGGCGGGGCGCTCTCGAGCTCGCCGCGGGCCTCGCGCAGCTCGGGCGGGATCACCGGGACGCCGAGTTTTTTGTAGATCTCGGCTTCGGTCTTGCCGGCGACGGGTTTCACGCCTCGGGACTGCGGCGAGCCCTCGCCCTTGGCGTCGTCGGGGAAGAGCCCGTACTCGTTGAGCGTGAGCTTCTGCTTCTGGGCGCGCTCGCGGAGGGCGACGTTGTGGGCCTTGGAGCCGGTGAAGTACATCAACGCGGCGCCGAAGCTGGCGCTCGGGACGGTGCGGAGATCGACCTGCACCGTCGGGCCGGTCGCCTCTTCGTGCCCTTTCCAGCGTCCGAAGTCGCGTTCGAGCGCGACGCGGACGCTGGTCTTGGTCTCACCGCTCCCGACAATGTCGGTGACGCCCTCGGCCTGGCGGAGGGCCTCGTGCGCACGGGCCGCGGCTTCGTCGGTGTCGGTCAGCGCGAGGATGTCGATATCCCCGATCGTTTCCATGCCGCGGCGCAGGCTCCCGGCGAACTCGGCCTCCCGCACGCCCTCGACCTCGCGCAGCATCGCGACCAGGCGCTCGGCGACCGGCATCGCGACGCCGATCGGGAGGCGCGACCCGCCCGATTCCAGGAACTTCAGGCTGGCCTTGATCCGCTCGACGCTCTTGGCGCCCATGCGCGGGAGCTGGGCGACCGAGCCGTCATCGAGCGCGCGCTGCAGGGTGGAAAGGTCGGTGACGCCGAGCTGCTCCCACATCGCCTTGGCGGTCTTCGGCCCCACGCCGGGCACGCCCAGCACGTCCAACAGTCCCGGGGGCACCTTGGCGCGAAGCTCGGCGTGCTCGGCGATGTCGCCGGTCTGGACAAATTCGGCGATCTTGTCGGCCTGCTTCTCGCCGATCCCGTCCAGCTCCAGCAGCTGCGCCCGGTCCGTGGCCAGCTCGCCGATATCGCCCGACAGGTCGCGGATGACCCTCGCCGCCTTCTCGTAGGCGATTACGCGGAACTTGTTCGATCCGAGCAGGTCGAGCATCTGCCCGATCTCCTCGAACTTCATCGCGACACGCTCGTTCATCGACATGGGGGATGCTACCCCGGGCGGTCGGGGAAGCCGCGGGGGCCTTGACGGATCGGGCGGACATCGACGGTTTCGGACCGATGCCTCACGGTCGCGGCTCGTGGGGCGTCTCACTCCGCCTGCTTGCCCGGCTTCATCTCCACGCTGGGCGGGTCGTCGGCGTAGGTGTCGATGATCTGGCGTTCGATCGCTTCGACCAGGGCTTCTCGCTCGTTTTCGGGGACGAGCATGAGGGCGGCGACCCAGCGCCGCCCCAGTTCGAGCTGCCCGGGGCGGAGCAGGTCAGTCAGCAGGCGGAGATGGTCGCCGGGCGACAGCTCGGGCGATCCGCTCGATCCGCCCTCGGGCCGCCACATCGCTTTGGACCGCTCGCCCATCCAGCTCCCCGTCGTCGTCTGCGGCTTCATCGCCGGACCCGCCGGAATGGGTGGTTCCGGAGGGGGTCGACGATGCCTTGGACGCCCGGACGCGGGTTTCCAGCGTCTGGACGAAGAGTTCGAGCCGGTCCACACGGCTCGCCAAGGTTTCCAGTGTATTGGCCATCGCCCCGAGAAGCTCGCCGGGGTCGGCCCGCTTGAGGGCGTGGCTGGTGGCGTCGGCGGTGCGCATGGGCCCGCGCCCGGTGAGGAGCCAGTCGCCGCTGATCCCCAGCGCCGCGCAGAACGCCGAGAGGAACTCCGCGCTCGGGGACTGCCCCTGCATGTACCGGCGGCATGTCTCGGCGTTGGTCTCGGTGAGTTCGGCGAGCGCGCGGTACGTCCGATCCCCGGCCGCCACTTCCAAACGTTCGTGCAACGGGCTCTGCGACACGGGCACATCCTAACCAGAGCCAACAACCACGCCACCGCACGCCGCCCGATGCACGCAAATTCCGCCAAACCCGCGATTCGCCAACACGGGGTTGTGGGAATCGGTGCATGAAACCACGCGCGTGTGGTTTTCCACAGCATGGGGCGGGATGCGCTCAGCCGACGTCGGCGAGTCCGAGCCCTTCGCCGTGGCGTTTGAGCACGCGCTCGCGGATGAGTCGTTCCTCGCCCCGGTCGAGTGTGGGGGAGCGGGCGATCCAGGCTTTGGCGTCGCGTCGGGCGAGCTCGAGCAGGTCGCGGTGCTTGAGCGGGTCGGCGTGGAGCATGGTGCTCGCGCCGGACTGCTTGGAGCCGAAGACCTCGCCCGCGCCGCGGATCTCCAGGTCGGTCTCGGCGAGTCGGAAGCCGTCGTTGGTCGCGACGAGCGCCGCCAGGCGTTGGGCGGCGGCTTCGGTCTTCGCCTCGCCCACGAGCAGGCAGACGCCCCCCTTGCGCCCGCGCCCCACGCGCCCGCGGAGCTGGTGGAGCTGGGCCAGCCCGAACCGCTCGGCCCCTTCGACGACCATCACCGTCGCGTTGGGGACGTCGACGCCGACCTCGATGACCGTGGTCGCGACCAGCGCGTGGACCGAGCCGGCGCGGAAGCGGGCCATGACGGCGTCACGCTCGTCTTTTTTGAGTCGCCCGTGGACGGCTTCGACTCTCAGGCCGCTCAGGGGGCCCTCGCGCAGCTCCTCGACAAGGGCGGTCACGCCGGCGAGTTCCTCGGCTTCGATCGAGGGGGCGACGACGAACGCCTGCTCCCCCCGCTCCAGGCGACGGCGGACAAAGGCGTAGACGCGTTCGCGTTCGGTGGGCAGGACCGCGCGTGTGCGCACGGGGCGCCGACCGGGTGGGAGGCGGTCGATGGTGGAGACGTCGAGATCGCCGAAGATGGTGATGCCGAGCGTGCGGGGGATGGGCGTGGCGGTCATGACGAGGGTGTGGGGGACGACCTCGCGCCCGTCGGCGCCGGGGGCGGCGCGCCCGCGGAGCACGCCGCGCTGGTGGACGCCGAAGCGGTGCTGCTCGTCGATGACGGCGACGCCGAGGGAGCGGAAGCGGACGCTGTCGGTGAGCAGGGCGTGGGTGCCGATGACCAGGTCGGCCTCGCCCGCGGCGATCTGTTCGAGCAGGGCCGTGCGCGCGCTGGCGGTCAGCGCGCCCGTCAGCAGCGCGGTGCGGACCTTGGAGCCCTCGAGCATCGCCTCGATCGAGCTCATGTGCTGCTCGGCGAGGATCGCGGTCGGGGCGAGCAGGGCGGCCTGGTGCCCGCTCGCGACGGCGAGGAGCATCGCGTAGAGCGCGACGGCCGTCTTCCCGCTCCCGACGTCGCCCTGCACGAGGCGGTTGGTCGGTCGCGTCTGCGCCAGGTCGGCGGCGATCTCGCGGACCACTCGGTCCTGCGCGGGCGTGAGCGCGAAGGGCAGGCGCTCGCGGATGCGGGCGTCGATCGCGGGCCCGGTCTCGAGCGCGGGGGCGACGCAGCGTTCGCGGAGGTGCGCGCGGCGCATCTGCACGCCGAGCTGGAGCAGCAGCAGGTCGTCGTACGCCAGGCGTCGACGGGCGGCCCGCACCTCGTCTTCGCTCTGCGGCGCGTGGAGCATGCGGTAGGCCTCACGCAGGGCGGGGAGGGCTCGCTCGCGCCTGTAGTCCTCGGCGATGTGGTCCTCGATCAGGCCCAGCCCTAGGGCAAGGACCACGTCGATCGCGCGTTCCACGTCGCGGCTCGTCACGCCCTCGGTCGCGGGGTAGACGGGGCGGAGACGCTCGTCGCGCGCGCTGGGCTCGTCGTCTTCGCCTTCGGGTTCGAGGATCTCGAAGGTGGGGTTGGCGATCTGGAGCCCGGGCCCGCGCCGCTTGGCGGTGCCTTGGACGCGGAGCCGGTGCCCGGCGTGGATCTTCTTCGCGAGATAGGTCTGGTTGAAGAAAACCAGGTCGAGGCGTCCCGAGTCGTCGCAGAGGACGGCTTCGAAGCGGCGGCCGCGACCGGAGCCCGCGATGCGCGTCGCCGTCACCTCGCCGCGGGCGCTGACGATCGAGCCCTCGGCGAGTTCCGCGATCGGGGCCTCGGCTTCTTCAAAGGCGTGGCGCATCGGCACGTGCGCGAGCAGCCCCCCGACCTGGCGGAGCCCGAGCTGCGCCATCTTGCGGCTCAGCCCCGCGGGGAGCACCTCCGCGAGCGGCGTCCGCAGCGTCCACGTCGGGGCGTCGCTCACGAGCCCGGCCCCGGCGCGCTGTCGGGCGCGGGCTGCCCGGGGTCGATCTCGCGGAGATACGCCCAGGAGTAGATCCCCGTCGAGTGCCCGTCGCTGAAGACGAGCTTGATCGCGTAGTTGCCGACGAGTTCGGCGTCGGTGATGGTCAGCTCGCCCCCGCCGGCGCGGGCCGCAGTCGAGGGCAGGACGGCGAGCGGGTTTTTGTCCATCTCCTCGCGGAGCTGGCGCATGTCGGCGCTGGGCGACATCTTGCGGAGGTAGCGGACGGTGTAGTAACTCCCCGAGCCGTCGGCCCACTGCACCGTCAGCCCGCGATCCTTCTTGAGGTCCAGGTGCTGCGGGTGGTGGGCGTGCATGGGCGGCTCCGACGGGTGGGGTAGAACGATAGGGGGGAGGGGGAGGCACTAGGCATTGGGCACTAGGCACTAGGGGAGGGGAGGAACGTCGGGTGAGCTACGGACCTCTTCGGAGAGGTCGGTGCTCCGTTGGGTTTTGGAGCGTGGGAGGGTGGAGAGGAAAGGGAGCACGGACCTTGCGGACAAAGTCCGTGGCACATTGGGGGCATGTTGTTGCGCAGCCGCGGTGGTGGGGCGGCGTTATGGGAGGCGGAGGGTGACGGGTTGGCCGTCGGTGCCGGTGGCTCGGGCGGTTCGGCCTTGTTTGGTGATGAGTTCGACGTGCAGCGCCCGGGTCGGGCGGGGCATGGCGCCGGATTGATCCTCGATGCGGACGGTCACGTCGCGCCCGTCGGTTTCGGCGAGGTAGACGGTGCGGAGGTAGCGCCCCTGCTGGTGGGCGAAGCCGTCGCCGTCGTCTTCGTAGAGGACGCCGTCGGCCTTGCCGTGCTCGTCGAGGGCGATGACCAGCGTGAGCGGATCGAGCGGGCGCTCGTCGCTGTAGTGCATGACGGGGCCCATCGGGACGATCGCGCCGGCTTTGATGAACAGCTCGGGCAGGTCCGGGTCGGTGGGGGCGGTGATGGTGTGGGCGCCGTCGGCGGGGACGGGCTCGAAGCGTCGCCAGTCGCCGCGGGGCATGGGGGCTTCGCACTCGCCCCGGCGGGTGGTGCGGGCGCGGACGAGGACGTCCGGGCCGAGGAGGAAGCTGTCCTCGGCGTCGCGCAGCTTCGGGTCGGTGGGGTCTTCAAAGAACAGCGGCTGGGCGACGGGGTCGCCGAGTCGGCTGGCGCGTTCGAAGAGCGTGTAGAAGTAAGGGAGCAGGCGGTAGCGGCGTTGGATCGCGAGTCGGCAGACGTGCTCGGTGCGCTCGCCGAAGGACCAGGGTTCGTGGTCGGGCATGATGGTGTCGCCGCCGACGCCGGCGCCGTCGGCCTTGGGGTCGCGGTACTTGTTGGTGTGCCCGCGTGCGAAGGGGAGGAGGGCGCCGATGCCCATCCATCGTGCGAAGAGCTCGGGCGTGGCGAGGTAGCCGAAGCCGCCGATGTCCGGGCCGGCGAAGGGCTGCCCGCTGAGCCCGAGGTTGAGGGCCATGGGGATCGACCAGTGCAGGTGCTGCCAGGTGGAGAGGTTGTCGCCGGTCCATGTGGCGGCGTAGCGGTGTGAGCCGAGGTAGCCGGCGCGGGTGAGGACGAAGGGTCGCTTGTCGGGGTTGGCGGCGGCGATGCCCTCGCGGGTGGCTTGAGCCATGAGCATGCCGTAGACGTTGTGGTAGAGGCTGTGAGGCCCGGGGCCGCCGAGCTCGTCGTCGGCGAGGTGGAGGTTGGACTCGGGCATGGTCTTGGTGGCGACGTGGAAGACGGCGGGCTCGTTCATGTCGTTCCAGACGCCGTCGATGCCGGTCGCCATGAAGTCCTTATAGAGCCCGGCCCACCAGTCGCGGACCTGCTTGCTGGTGAAGTCGGGAAAGGCGCAGGGCCCGGGCCAGACCGAGCCGTGGTACTCGGCGCCGTGCTTATCCGTGACGGCGTAGCCGCCTTCGGTGAGCTGTTGATAGACGAAGTAGTCGGGATCGACCTTGATGCCGGGGTCGATCATCCAGACAGCCCGGTAGCCGAGGGTGTGGAGGTGGTCGTTGAGCCCCTTGGGATCGGGGAATTGTGTCTTATCGAAGGTGAAGCAGCGGAACTCGTGCATGTAGTCGATGTCGAGCCAGATGACGTCGCAGGGGATGTCGCGGTCGCGGAAGCCCTGGGCGATCTCGCGGACGCGGGCGTCGGGGTGGTAGGACCATCGGCACTGCTGGTAGCCGAGGGCCCATCGCGGGGGGAGGGGCATGGTGCCGGTGAGCTCGGCGAGGGCTCGGACGACGTCGCGCGGGTGGTCGCGTTCGATGATGACGATGGCGGGCGTGGGGCCGAAGGTTTCGAACTTGATGCCGGTGGCGAGGTCGATGGTGCACCGGCTGGTGGTTTCGCAGAAGACGCCGAAGGCGGAGCCGTCGGCGCGGACGCCGAGCACCCAGGGGTGGGACTGGTAGAGGTGTGGGGTTTTGTCGGAGTAGCCGAAGGCGTCGTGGTTCCAGCAGGTGATGACGGTGCCGTTGCGTCGGAAGGGTCCGGCGACTTCGCCGGTGGCGTAAAGGCTGGTGCCGGGGGCGATGGGGATGTGGGCGACGTGGTAGTTGTTGGCGAGGGCCCGGAAGCGGGGGCGCGTGGGGAGGCGTTGCGGCGCGGGGCCGAGGGAGGTTGGTGGCTCGGCGTACGCCGGGTTGGGGCGGAGGGGCTGGTCGCGGCGGGCGGGGTCTCGGAATCGTGCGACGCGTTCGGCGATCGCCTCGGGCTGGTCGTCGGTGCGCGGGGATTGGAGCGCGACGCCGAGGCGGAGCAGGGCGCGGCGTCCGGTCTGGGCGGCGGCTTCGAGTCGCTCGCGTGGGGTCATGGTGGGGTGTCCTTCGGTCGTCGGGGCGGGAGGGCCGCCCGGGATGGTGAGCGCGGATCGGAGCGATTGTTGCGCAGCCGGTGTGCATGCGGCGGGCGTGTGTGGTTTTCCGGGAAACATGATCCCATCTGGTGTTGCCCAATGCGAGCGAGCAAGCGGTCGAGTATCGGTTTGTGATGACGTTTACGGCTAAGATCGGGGTTGCGGGCTCCGAGATGGGCCGGGCTAGCTTTGGATCTGGGATGGATCCGGGGCGAGGCTCGGTGGGGCACGCGGTGGAAGTGGATGGATGGGTCGCGTCGCGGCACGGGCGGCGGCGCGATGGTTCGGAGTTGCGATGGGTGAGCACGAAGACGGGGCGTGGCTCCACGTCGAGGACGTGCGGGGTGTGGTGCGCCTCTTGAGCGAGACCGCGGCCTCCCGCGAACGCCCTTCGATCATGAAGCGGCGCATCGCGTCGGGCCTCGCGTCGATGATCGACGCGGACGCCTGGATCTGGGGCGTGTCGGAACTGGACGTCGCGGGTTCGCTCCGCGGCGGCTTCGCGACGATGTTGCACGACGGGTTGAACGAATCACAGCTCGCGGCGTTGTATAAGCTGAGCTATGACTCGAAGCTCCCCGCGCCCGAGATCGCCAAGATGATCGAATATTTTCGGCTGGGGACCCACTTCACGCGCTTGCGAGAAGACTTGGTTTCAGCGGAGGCGTGGCGTGGCTCGGCGCACTACAAGCAGTATCGTGCGCCGAACAACCTTGATGAGTTTATCTGTTCGATCTATCCCGTCCGCGAGGGCACGTGGAGCGTGGTTGCCTTTCACAGGCACACAGGGCGGGCGGCGTTCTCCGCGCGGGACCGTCGCCTTGTCCACGTCGTGATGAGTGAGCTCGGTGCGCTGCACGCCGATACGGGCGCTCTGGAATCGCCGGACGGCGTCGGGGTGGTCGGGCTGAGCCCGCGGCTGCGGACGGTGCTGGGCCTGCTGCTCGAGGGATGGAGCCGCATGCAGATCGCCGAGCACCTCGGGCTCAGCCGGCACACGATCGCGGAGTACATGCGGTCGACCTACCGGCACTTCGGCGTGCGCAGCCAGCGCGAGCTGCAGGCCCGCTTCCACAGCGGCGATGGCGGGGACCTGCCCCCAACGACGTCAACACAGCGCGGGCGTGCGCCCGGCTGAACGCACGCCCGCGCGAAAGCAGATTCAGATCCGGGCGATGGCGCGGCTCAGCGGTCGGTGAGGTCGCGCCCGCGAACGCCGTCCACGGTCCACGTGCCGGGGGCGGCTTGGTTGACAAAGTTCATTCGGCTGTGCGTGCCATCACTTGGGATAACGCCATTTGGCGAGAAGTATCCGGGAGCGATACGCCAAGCATGTGTACGTTGTGAGCTTCCGTCGGTGGCAGCGAGAAAAACCCAAGGTAGTGGTACGACGCGGTAGACTTCAGCACCCGTTCTGGCGTCGATTGAGTCGAATTCCATAATCCTTGGGTGGTGGAGCAGAAGCGACTTCGCGGCCGGATATCGCACCTCGCTGACGCGGGTCGAGCGGCGTTGCGAGCGGTCGAGGCGCGTCGCGGGGTTCCAGAAAAGTGGGTCGGCGACGAAAGCCTGGGAGTAGTGGTAGTCGGTGTGCCCGGTCTCGCTGGATCGGGGATCAAAAAAGATCTGGTTCCAAGAGTTGGTGTCATAGTGATCCCGGGCCATAAAAACGTGCCAGAGCCAGAATTGTTCAAAGTAATGGCGGGGCTCGGGGCCGCCGAGGTCGATGGTCTCCTGGTTGGGCGGGATGAGCAGGGGCCACTGGTCGTCATGGGAGGCGGTGTACGAGGCGAAGACGCCGGCGTGCTGGCGGAGATTGGAAATCGACTGCGCGTCGCGGGCGGACTCGCGGAAGTGCCCGATCGCGGGGATGCTGAGCGCGATGAGGATCGCGAGGATGGTGATTGCGATGATGAGCTCGAGAGCGGTGAACCCCGGGGCTCGCGAGCGGCGCGTGTTGTGATGTTGGTTCGGCATCGCGGCGGCTCTCAGGCGTGATGTCGGCGGTGGAGGAGGACGCCCGCGCCGATCACTGCCGCGACCACGGGGATCGAGAGCAGCCAGAAGAAGCCGAAGCTGCGTACCGGGGGCGGGTTGGTGTACGCGGATTCGGCGTTCGGCTCCGGAATCACCCGGAGCGGGCCGCTTCTCGGGCGGTGGTCGACAAGCGTGGGCGAGCCGATCGGGCCTCGGACGGCGTCGGCCTGGCGTGAGACATCGGGGATCGCGGTGACACGTTGCAACTCGCCGCGATGGAGCGGGCGGGGTGACTCGATGCGGTAGCGGAGATCGAGGCGTCCGTCTGCAGAATATTCTTCGATGACTGTCGCGAGTGAGTGACGCTGGATCGTCGTGAGTTCGGCGTATCGCCAGGCGCGGCCTCGCTCGTCGGGCGATTCGTCGCTTCGGGTGACTCTTGCCTCGGTGGCAAAGCCTCTGCCGGTCTCGGCATCGAATGTGCCTGAGAGGCGGAGCATCATGCCGCGATCGGGGAAGCCGACGTTTGCGGTCCAGTTCTCCCCGTTCTGCCTGGTTGTGAAGTCGACGAACTGCATGCCGTAGGCGGCGTTGCCGACCGAGAAGCCGCCGGCGATGGCGGATTGGACGATCCGATGCACGCGCCGAAGCTCGGCGGGGTAGTTGTATTCGGGCGGGATGCGGTCGCGCGGGGCCACGGTTAGTTGCGAGGGGGAGTAGCCCCACGCGTTTCGCCCGTAGACGGCGACGTCGAACACGTAGCCGTTGGCTTCGGTCAGGTTGACGCGTCCTTGGTTGTCCGGGCCGAGCCAGATGTCGTAGGTGTGGACGTCGGGGCCGTGGGCGAGGCGTCGCTCGGCGATCTCGATATCCCGTCGGCGGGGGTGGTCCGGTCGCCCTTCGATCTCACGGCGCCAGGCGGCAAGCTCGGCCCGCGTCGGCGCCTCGTGCGATTCGACGATCACGCGCAGGTGCATGTCGTCGATGGTCGGGAGCGGGGCTTCCCATGCCGCGCGGAACCACGCCTCGGCCGCCTCCGGCGTCGCGCGGGCGACCGGCGGCGTGAGCAGGCCGGCGATGATCGTGATCGCGATGCGAGCGGTGCGGCACGTGATGGGCATCGGGCATCCCTCCCTGTTTCGCAGGTTAGCAATTCGCAGGGGGGCAAGTCAAAAGTTGTGGATCAGGAGAAAAATATTGAAATAAAAACACCCCTCAGCTGAGGGGTGTAGTGTGATTTATTACCCTTTTTTGCTGAGGGGTTCAGCCGCCGGTTTCGCGGGCTTTCAGGGTCATCTCGAGGTCGAGGTGTTCGTCGCCGCGTTGGATGGTGACGAGGACTTTGTCGCCGGGTTGATGGCTGGTGAGCATGGGCATCCAGGTTTCGACGTTGGGCGTGGCGCGCCCGTTCCATGCGGTGATGCGGTCGCCTTGTTGGATGCCGGCCTCGTCGGCGCTGGTGCCTTCGGAGACGTCGGCGACGAGGATGCCGGGCTGCCCGTCGCCGTCGTAGTTGCCTGGGGCGATGCCGACGCGGACGCTGACGCGCCCCATGGGGGGGACGGACGCCTGCTGCTGCCCGCGGCTGGGGCCGGTGAAGGTGAGGCGGTCGGGGTGGCGGGCGAGCGTGTGGGTGATGTCATGAAAGAGATTGGCGGTCTTGGCGGCGGCGGTGCGATTGATCTTCCAGCTGACGTCCTCGGTCGTGTGGTAGTCGTCGTGGAAGTCGGCGATGATCGCGAAGAGCACGGGGAGCCCGGCCTGGTAGAACGGCCAGTGATCGCTTCGCCCGCTGATCGCTGTCGGGAGGACGATCTCAAGATCGGAGGCGTCGAAGTCAGGCTGGAGCAGGTCGAGGAAGCCCTCGGCGGTGCCGGTGCCGGAGACGGAGAGGCGGTCGTTGCGGATGCGCCCGACCATGTCGAGGTTGATCATGGTCATGGTCTGTTCGAGCGGGCGTGCGGGGTTGTTGACGTAGTAGCGCGCGCCGTGGAGCCCGGACTCCTCGGCTGTGAACCACAGGAAGATGACCGATCGGGCGTCGGCGTCTTCGGGCAGGTTGGCGTAGGTTTCGGCGAGTTTCTCGGCGATGAGCAGGACGGCGGCGGAGCCGGAGGCGTTGTCGTCGGCGCCGGGGTGGATCGTGCCGCGCATGCTCGGCGATCGCGACCCGAAATAGCCCGGACCGAGGTGGTCGTAGTGAGCGCCGATGATGATGTACTCATCGGCGAGCGCCCCGCGCCCGGGCAGAAGCGCGCCGACGTTGTCGGTGGTGATCGGCCTGCGGTCGAGCTGCACGCCGACGCTGAGGCTGCTCGCGTTGCGGACCGGGGCGTGCCCCTCATCGGCGAGGCGTCGGAGGTCGGTGAAGCCGCGGCCTTGCTCGTCGCCGGCGCGCAGGAGCCGGTCGGCGGCTTCGTAGCTCATGTGGATCACGGGCACGTCGGTCAGTGTGGGCCCGGTGACCGACCGCTCATCGTCGAGCTGCGTGCGCCCGGTCTCGGGCGGGTTGACGAGGATGATGCCGGCGGCGCCGCGATTGACGGCGGCCTGGAACTTGCTTGTCAGGCCCGCGGCGGGGGACCAGTTGCGCCGCGTCCACTGGCTGCGACCGTCGTCGGTCATGGGCTCGTAGCGGGCGATCATCGCCCACTGCCCGCGGAGGCTGATCTCGTCGGGATACGAGCTGTACCCCTCGGGCCCCTGCTCGATGGAATAGCCGACGAAGGTGACCGGGGCGGTGAAGAAGCCGTTCCCGCTGGTCCCGAGGACGTTGAAGTCCCGCCCTGGTCTGAAGACGACGGCTTCGCCGCTGGGCAGGTCGGCTTGCAGGCGACGCTCGGTCACGTCGATGAACGAGCCGGACTGGAACGCCTGGCGGTAGCCGTCCCCTGAATCGAACACGGGCTCGAGCCCGAACTCTTCTTGGATGTAGAACTGGATGTACTGGGCGGCCCGCTCGATGCCGACGGTGCCCGGCAAGCGCCCCTGCATGAACGGGTTGGCGAGCGTGGTGATGTGCTGGTCGTAGCGCTGCACGTCCGGGCCGGCGATTTCCAGCGCCCGGGCGACCGGGGCGCGGTCGTCGGTGACATAGGTTGTGCTGTCTTCGGCGAGCGCGAGGAGCGGGAGAGCGGCCAGGCCTGCGAGGGCGAGCAGGGCGGTGCGGGTCGGTCGGCGTGCGGTGGTTCTTGAGGGCATCGGGCGGGTTCTCCGGCAGTCGGGTGGTGGGGGGAACGCCATCGGGCGCGTTCGGCTCGCCCCGCTTGATCGGGGCGTCGGACTCCTACCATAACAGCCTCGGGAAAGGCCTTGGTGGGAGGGTGAACCGTTGCCGACGGGGGTCGGTTGCCGGCGAGGCTGTATCCCGGGCCGGGCTTTGGGTGTTTGTAGGGGTTGTCAAGCCGCCGGCGTGTGGGCCGACGGAGAAGTGGTGAGGCATATGACGCAGATGGCCGCATCGGGTGTGACCGCTTCGCAAGGCGTGAGCGTGGGTGTCGGGGAGGCGGTGCGGGTCATGGACCCGACCGACGCCTTCGCCCCGCGACACATCGGCCCCAACCCGGACGAGGTCCGCGAGATGCTCCGCGTCGTCGGCGCGGGCTCGCTCGATGAGCTGATCGACCAGACCGTCCCCGGCGCGATCCGCGCCGGTGCGGGGCTCAGCGTCGGTCCTGCCCGCGGCGAGCGCGAGCTGCTCGACGAGCTCCGCCAGATCGCCTCGCGCAACCAGGTCTGGCGCAGCTACCTGGGCACGGGGTACTACGGCGCCGTCACGCCCGCGGTCATCCAGCGGAACATCCTCGAAAACCCGGGCTGGTACACGCAGTACACGCCGTACCAGGCCGAGATCGCGCAGGGGCGGCTCGAGGCGCTGCTCAATTTCCAGACGATGGTTTCGGACTTGACCGGGCTGAAGCTCGCGGGCGCGAGCCTGCTGGACGAGTCGACGGCGGCGGCCGAGGCGATGGCGATGTGCTTCGCCGTCGCGAGCGGCAAGAAGACGACGTTCCTCGTCGCGAGCGACTGCCACCCGCAGACGATCGCGGTTTTGAAGACCCGCGGCGAGCCGCAGGGGGTCCGGATCGTTGTGCAGGACGCGGCGGACTTTGATTTCAGCTCCGGCGAGGTCGCGGGTTGCCTTGTGCAGTACCCGGCGACGGACGGGCGCGTCGCGGACTACGCGCAGGTCGCGGAAAAGGCGCACGCGGGCGGGGCGATGGTCGTCGCGGCGACGGACCTGCTGGCGTTGACGGTGCTCAAGTCGCCGGGGGAGTGGGGGGCGGACGTCGCGGTGGGGAGCAGCCAGCGGTTCGGCGTGCCGATGGGCTTCGGCGGGCCGCACGCGGCGTTCTTTGCCACCCACGAGCAGCACGCGCGGAAGATGCCGGGTCGCATCATCGGCGTCTCGCGCGACGCGCACGGGAACATCGCCTACCGCATGGCGATCCAGACCCGCGAGCAGCACATCAAGCGCGACCGCGCGACGAGCAACATCTGCACCGCGCAGGCGCTGCTGGCGATCATGGCGGGGATGTACGCGGTCTACCACGGGCCGCAGGGGCTCAAGCGGATCGGCACGCGGACGCACGCCGCCGCTTCGGCACTCGCCTCGGCCGTCACGCGCTACGGGCACGCGCTCGAGCACGAGCACTTCTTCGACACCATCCGCGTCCGCTGCAAGGGCGGCGAGGCGGGCCCGGTGCTCGCGGCGGCCGCGAAGATGCGGATCAACCTCCGCGACTTCGGCGACGGGACGGTTGGTGTTTCGCTCGACGAGACCGTCTCGCGGCGCGACCTGCGCGACCTGGCGGCGGCGTTCAACAACGGCTCGGCCGACGTCGGGTTCGACCCCGACGAGGCGGCGGAGAAGGCGAACGCCTCGCCCCGCGTGCCGTCGTCGCTCATCCGCACGAGCCCGTTCTGCACGCACCCGGTCTTCAACACCTACCACGCCGAGCACGAGCTGCTGCGGTACATGAAGCGCCTGGAAAACAAGGATCTCTCGCTCGCGCACAGCATGATCGCCCTCGGCTCGTGCACGATGAAGCTCAACGCGACCAGCGAGATGCTCCCGGTCACCTGGCCCGAGTTCGGCGCGATCCACCCCTTCGCCCCGCACGAGCAGACCGCGGGCTACCGCGAGCTGTTCGCGACGCTCGAGGGTTGGCTTGCGGATATCACGGGCTTCGACGCGGTCAGCCTCCAGCCCAACGCGGGCGCACAGGGCGAGTACGCGGGGCTGCTGGTCATCCGCGCCTACCACCACGACCGCGGCGAGGCGCAGCGCGACGTCTGCCTGATCCCGACCAGCGCGCACGGGACCAACCCGGCGAGCGCCGTGATGGCGGGGTTCAAGGTCGTCGCGGTCCGGTGCGACGAGGATGGGAACGTGGACCTCGCGGACCTGCGCGCCAAGGCCGAGGCGAACGCCGACAAGCTCGGCGCGCTCATGATTACGTACCCGTCCACGCACGGCGTGTTCGAGGGCCCGATCCGCGAGATCTGCGCGATCGTCCACGAGCACGGCGGGCAGGTCTACATGGACGGTGCCAACATGAACGCGCAGGTCGGGCTGACCACGCCCGCCGCGTGCGGCGCGGACGTGTGCCACTTGAACCTCCACAAAACGTTCTGCATCCCGCACGGCGGCGGCGGGCCGGGCATGGGGCCGATCGGCGTGCGGAAGCACCTCCAGCCCTTCCTCCCCGGGCACCCCGTCGTCGCGGTCGAAGGGCAGACGGACAAGTCCATCGGGCCCGTCAGCGCCGCGCCGTACGGCAGCCCGAGCATCCTGCCGATCTCGTGGATGTACATCGGCATGATGGGCGCCGAGGGCCTGCGCCGCGCGACCGAGGTCGCGATCCTCAACGCCAACTACATGGCCAAACGCCTCGAAGGGCACTACGACGTGCTCTACACCGGGCTGAACGGGCGCGTGGCGCACGAGTTCATCGTGGACGGACGCCCGTTCGACAAGGGCGGCGCGTTCGACGCGGGGATCAAAGTCGAGGACATCGCCAAACGCCTGATGGACTTCGGCTTCCACGCGCCGACGATGAGCTGGCCCGTCCCCGGCACGCTGATGATCGAGCCGACCGAGAGCGAGAGCATGGCCGAGCTCGACCGCTTCTGCGACGCGATGATCGCGATCCGAGCCGAGATCGGGCAGGTCCACAAGGGCGAGCTCGACCGCGAGGACAACCCGCTCAAGCATGCCCCGCACACGGCTGAATCGGTCAGCGCGGATCACTGGCCCCACGCCTACACCCGCGCCCAAGCGGCGTACCCGCTCCCTTGGGTGCGCGAGCAGAAGTTCTGGCCGAGCGTCGGGCGCGTCGACAACCCCTACGGCGATCGCAACCTGGTCTGCACCTGCCCCAGTGTCGAAGAACTCGCCCAGCAAGGGTGAGCGGGCGACCGTTGGCATGAAGAAACAACGCCGGCCCCTCAGGAGGAGCCGGCGTTGTTTTTGGGGGATGCATATTTCGCACGGGCGTCCCGCCCGTGCCACGCGTTTTGGGCTTACTCCGGGTTGCGCGTCGGCGTCGTCTCGGCGGCCGGCGGGATGGGCGAGACGGGGTGGTTGGCCCGGTCCTTGAGGACCGAGACACCGACATCCCGCGTCATCGTCACGTACCGACGCCCGTCGACGTTTCGTGAGAAGGTGCGTTGGCTGGGCCACCAGCGGTAGCCGCTGATCCCGCGGTGGACGTAGTCGGGCGCGTTGATGAGCAGGTTCCCGCGCCAGTAGCGGATGGTGGCGGCGGTCCCGCCGGCGTCTTCCCACTGGTCGGGCTCGACGTTGCGCGTGATGATCTCGATCAGGGCCTGGGCGCGCTCTTCGTCGGGGATGAAGTCCTGCCGCTCGGTCTGGTCGTCCCGGAAGGGGCTCTGCCCGCCGCCGCCCTGCCCGGCCTGCAGGACGGATTGCAGGTCCAGGGTGGGCGCGTCGGGGAAGTCGGGGACTTCGACGATCAGGTCGAGGATGGGATAGACCTCGACGCGTCGCTCGCGGTTGAGCGATTCGCGTGTGCCGACGGTGAACTCGCCCCACTCGGAAAACTGCCAGGTCGCCGAGCCCGCGCCGCCGAAGCCGAACGGGTCACGCGTGCGGCTCAGCACCCGCTCGAGCACGGCCAGCGCCGGCGCGTTGCGTGCATTGAGGCTGATCAAGGCGTCGCGATCGAGCCCGGGCTCGCCGTCGCCCCAGTAGATCATGAACTCGGTCTGGGTCGCCTCCTGGATGAAGCGGAGGACGTCCTCGAGTCGCTGCTCTTCGAAGCGGGCCGTAATCGGCGTGCCGAGGCGGACGAGCGTCTCCCGAGCCGGGTTGTCGTGCTGGACCTGGGCGGCCGCCGACGCCGGCATCAATGGCGAGACGCCCGGTGCGAGCCAGATCACGCCCGAGAACGCGGCAGCGCACGCCGCGAGAGCAACGCCTTGGGCAGAATGCGAACGCTGAAGCGGCGGATGGTGCGGGGTCGGCATGGGGTCTCCAATCGGACGGCATCGGCGGGCGGCTTGCGAGCCGCCCTCATCGCATTCGTCCCTCTACAGAGTACGACGTTCTGCCTTTCCGGTTGTTCCAGAAATCCGAACAGGTCTCGGGTTGGGGTGGTGAAAATGGGTCACCGCCCGCAGCGTCTCGGCGTAGTCAGCCAGCATCGCCGCGGCGAGGGCCTGGTGCGTCAGGTCCGGGCTCGCGATCAACGCGAGGCCGCACAGCACGGTAATCCGGGTGTTCCGAGCGGTTCTCATTGCGACGCCCTCCAACGCCCGATGCGGGAGATCCGGACCAGATGCCACTTCGTGCTCCGGGTGGGTGTATGCGATCCCGTACGATGGTGATGGACAAGGCCGTTTGGATCAAGACGGCGATCGGATTTTGTCAAGTTTTTGGGCTTGTGGAGATCGAATGATGCTGGCGCAGGTGTTGGGCGTGTTGTTGGCGGTCGCGGTTCAGTTCAACGCCCAGGACGCCCCGGTTGCGGAGCATGTTCCGACGCGGGTGGAGCTCAATCGCTTTTTTGCGACCGACTGGGCCGGGGCCCGCTCGATCTCGGCGGCGCCCAACGGGGCGGTGGTCATCGCGACGGGTGACGAGGGCGTGCGTGCCTGGCGCGTCCTCCCGACGGGAGAGCTCGAAGAACGCTGGTCGGCGACACCCGAACAGCTCGCGGGCGTCGCCGGTTGGTCGGCGGCGTGCGTCGCGGTCTCGCCCAACGCGCGCCTCGCGGCGGTCACCTTGCGCCCGCCCGAGCCCTGGGCGGCGACCGGTCAGGTCGCGATCGTGGAGTCGGTTTCGGGGCGCGTGCTCTGGCGCGGCTCGACGGGCTACGGCCCGCGTGAGCTCGCGTGGCTTGAGAATTCCAGAGGCGTGGTGATCGCCGACGAGGGCCCCGTGGGCGTCGAACGCGGGCCCGTGCCCGAAGACGCCGAGCCAGGCCCGAACGGCGAGCCACCGCTCGGCCCGATTCTTTCTGTGATCGACCCGCCCGGGAGCGTGACAGTCGCGCGCACCCGTGAGCCGGACTGGTCCGACGCCTGGTCCACAACGCTTGCACTGACCGGCGACATGCTCGAGCCCGATCGCCCCGGCGCTCGCACCCAAGGCCGCGTCATCCGCCTGCATCCGATGAACGAGACCACGCCCGAGCTGGACATGGAGCCTCGCGGCGTGGCGTCGCTCGGGCGCATCGCATACGTCATGCTGCCGGTCAACAACGGTGTCGTAGCGGTCGATGCGATCGAGGAGCGCGTCGTTGGCATCCGTCCCTTGACTTCGATCGTGCAGATGCTCGACGCCGGGCCGAACGACGGCGGCGTCCGGATCGAGCATCAGCTCCGCGCCATGCCCATGCCAACGTCGCTCGCGATCGTGCGCGACCGCGAGGGCGTGGCGATCATAGCGACCGCCAACACCGGCGTGATGCGCGGCGACCTGCGCGACGCGGCGCAGCCGTTCCGAGATCACGCCCCGTTGCTCGAGCTGTACCGGCAGGACTACCTCGCGGAAGTGCTCGCGAATTTTCAGGCGGTGCGCGATCCCGCGGCTCTCGGGTCGCTGCACATCTGCACGTTCTTCGGCATCGAGCCCGCGCAGGGGCTGCTCCGCCCCCACGCGTTCGGAAGCCGCAGCGTGAGCGTGTGGGACGGCACGTCGCTGAACCGGCTCTCGGACACCGGTTCGATGTTTGAATACGCCACTGGTGAGCTTTTCCCGGAACATTTCAATGCACGCCCGGAAGCGCCACTGGAGATCGACGCGACGTCTGCGTTCACCGGCCCTGAGCCGAGTTCCATCGACGTCGCACAGATCAACGGTCGCCTGCTCGCGGTGACCGCGCTCCGCAATCCCGGCGGTCTGGCAGTGACCGATATCACGGTCCGCACCCAGGCCCAGGTGGTGGGGTTCATATTGACCGCCCCCGAGAGCGACTTGGGCAGCGTGGATGCGGCATGGGTCCGCTGGGGCGGGGAATGGCTCGTCGCAACAGCGCACGAAACCAGCGGCACGATCACGCTGCACCTCATGGATTTGGATCCACAGGAATAACCTGGGGCCTGATCAAGGGAAACTGATGGCTTGCTGCCGAGTGGAGCGGCACTTACGCCGCGTTGCGATGCACGCCCGGTAATGGAAAACCCGGGGCATGATCTGTCAATTTGGGAAATCTGGGTGGCTGGCGGGGGGGAAGAGTCGCCCGGAATCCCCATCAGACTGGGGAAAATTGCGAGCGGGACTTGAACCCGGACGGGTTTTCCAGTATTTCTAGAAGCTCTGTCTGAGGAAGAGCGTGCGCGTAGGCCGGTTGCGGGTGTCTTCCGGCTGCGTCGCGCTGAGTGATGACCTGTTTAGAGGAGGTGTTTCGTGAGGAGCTGTAGTAGCGGTATCCTCGGCCTGGCGCTGTGTGCCGGGTCCGTTCTTGCGGCCGGTGCGGCGAATGCCGAAGTCCGGACCGTGTCCAATGCGCCGGTCGGCATCGCCGCTCCGGAAGTGGCCCCGACCAGCAACGTCGTGACGGCCCGCAAGCAGATCGGCGAGCTCAACATGGGCGTCGTCGAGCGTGCCACCCAGTCGCCGGAGGCCGCCGGCCCGATGCGCCTGGCGACCGACCTCGCCTACGCGAGCACTGATGCGCAGGGCAGCGCCCTTGCGCAGTTCATTACCGACGTGAACCGCTTCGGCAACCGGGTCCTGAGCCCGGACTGCCAGCCCACGTCCAACTGCCAGTCGGAAGGCGGCACCACCGCCAACAACATGACCGCGTTCCGCACGGCTGAAGACTTCGTGCCGGCGGTTAGCGGTTCGATCAATCAGGTCTGCTTCCAGGGCATTTTCTTTGACCTGGCGAGCGAGCAGGCCTGCATCAACCAGGCCAACAACTTCAACGTCAACTTCTTCCCGATCGGCGCCAACGGCGCTCCGGACGAGGGCGCGGTCATCGACGCGTTCACGACCGGCGTCGACGCCACGGTGACGCAGTTCGTCACGACCGACCCGCTCTTTGCTGGTCGCCGGATCATCCGCTGGGAGATCAGCCTGAACCGCTCGGTTCCGGTCACGGCTTTCGAGTGCTACGCGCTCGAGATCAAGCACATCCCGGACGGCTGCTCGATCTTCTGGGAGCAGTCGCCCCAGGGCAACGGTCGCTTCTTCCAGGTTCCCTCGGCCGGCACGTTCGCGCCGGGTACTGAGGGCGCCGGCGACTTCGCTGTCTGCTTCGGCATCGCGATCGACATCTTCGCCGTCGACACCTGCGGTTTTGACTGCGGCTTCCCCCCGCTCAACGACGAGTGCGCCGACGCCGAGAACGATCCCAGCTTCGCGCTGACCGTCCCCGGCAGCGTGACCGCGGACACCCTCTGCGCCACCGTCAGCCAGGCTCCGGCCGCGCCGGAGTACGCCGACGGCGAAACCCCCACCCAGCAGCCCGGCGTCTGGTACACCCTGACCGCCACCAACAGCAACCCGATTGAGGTCACCCTCAGCAGCGGCAACGTCGAGCCGGCGTTCGTCGTCTACTGCGGCGGCTGCGAGTTCCTCTGGCCCGTCACCGGCGCCGGTCAGCCCGACAGCGCCACCCAGGGCTTCACCTCGATCTCCAGCGTCTTCACCCCGAACCCCGGGACCCAGTACCTCATCCTCGTCACCAGCGACCTCAACCGCGCCGATGACCTGGTCCTCGACGTCGTGAACGTCGCCGGCCCGGGCCCGGACCCGGTCGTCTGCGGTCCCTGCGAACTCATCAACAGCGACCTCTTCGACAATGCCAACATCATCGAAGAGAACCAGGAGCCCTGCGTCGATGACGGCACCGGCTCGGTCAACAACGGCTGCTTCGAGCCCGTTCCGACCTACATCCAGGTCCAGGACGGCGATGTCGTCGCCGGCAACATCTGGAGCACCCCGGACTTCCGCGACGTGGACTGGTTCGAGATCAGCGTCCCGAGCGCCCCGGCGGTCGTCCAGCTCTTCGTCGAGTCGCAGCGCGACCTCATCGTGCAGCGCATCGGGCCGGAGTTTGACAATGGCCAGCCCCCGGCCGCTGGTTGCACCGGTCAGTTCATCCGTGACGAGAACATCGCCCGCTCCTGCACCCCGGCGAGCCTGAGCTTCGTCGCGACCGTCCCCGGCACCTACTACTACCGCGTCCTCCCGTCGTTCTTCGGCGGGCAGCCCTGCGGCGTCGCCAACGACTACGTCGCGATCGTCAGCGTCTCCGATTGCCAGATCACCCCTCCCGGCAGCGCCATCAGTGATGGCGAGGCCTGCGGGAACAACACCGTCAACCCGGGCTGCACCGGCGTCGCCGTCGGCGGCACCCCCGGCCCCTCCAGCCCGATCGCGGTCGGCCAGACCGGCTTCGGCAGCCTCTACACCTTCGGCACCGGCAGCCGCGACCTCGACAGCTGGCGCTTCACCGCCACCGCTGCCGAGCTTGACATCACCGTCGAGAGCGAAGTCCCCTACATCGTGATCCTCTCGGATCTCTCGGCCGGCTGCTTCGGCCCGGGCCTGACCTTCACCGGCGGCGCCTGCACCACGCAGACCATCAGCATCGAAGGCTTCAGCGTGGGCACGGAGTACGAGCTCCTCATCACCACCGCTGAGTTCGACGGCGAAGGCATCTTCGGCGACGACAACGGTGCTGGCTTCTCCTGCGCCAACGGGTTCAACACCTACCTCATCAGCATCGGCGAGCCCGGCGCCGGCGGCGACGCCTGCATCGGTGGCGCTGGTGTGGGTTGGAACAACTGCTCCGAGCAGGACGCCGCCAACTGCAGCGCCAACGGTGGCGTGCCCCAGGGTGCCGGCACCTCCTGCCCGATCTCCAACCCCTGCCAGGCCGACCAGACCGACCCCGGCTTCAGCGGCGTCGCTGACGGCGTGGTCAACGTCTCCGACCTGAACTTCTTCCTCTCCGAGTGGGCCAACCAGACCCCCCGTGCCGACATCACCGGCCCGGCCTTCGACGGCATCTCCGACGGCGTCGTCAACGTCTCCGACCTCAACTTCTTCCTCGCCGCCTACATCTCCGTCCAGCCCGGTGGCAGCGGGACCTGCGCCCCGTAATCACCTTCGGGTGAGCCACAGCACGCTCTCGGCCCAGGCCTAGCCCGCCGAGAGCACGCGAGACACCAACGCACCCCCCGGTCCTCAGGGCCGGGGGGTGTTCTTTTAATACGAAACAGCTTGATCGCCCAACGCGGGCCCCGTGCCACCCTCGGCCCAGCCACCGCCTTGCGTGATGGTGCCAAGCCCCGTAGCTTGATGCGACCGGGCTGGGCGCCGCACGCAACCGACGACGAGGTTCGCCGGCAGAAGCGTTGAACCCGCACCGGCGGCGATGTGCGGCATCGAGGTGTGGGAAAGACGTTCGGCCGCGATGCCCGGAGGCATCATGCCACGTCTGATGCGGGGGATGAAACATGGTGATCAACCCACGGTTCATCGCGATCGGCGCGGTGCTGTGCTTTGTCATCGGGGCAGGCGTTCTTGCACTGCGAACGACGCTTCGTAGCGATGCACGCTCACCCCATGCCGCCGAAGCACGCGTCCCAGCGGCAGATGCACCACGCCCCGATGCCGGCCCCAAGGCCCCTGGGGCGCGTGAGCCAACCTCTGCCGATCACCCGTCAACCGTGTCTTTCGATCATTCTCAGCCGGTTGAGACCTCACCTGATAAGAACGCCTCGCGATCCAGGGGCGACTCGGCGATGCCTGCGCGTGTAAATCTTCATCATCAGGTTGAAGAGTGGTCGCCCACGGAGACGCTCGCGTATATCCGGGCGCTGAAAGCCGCCGAGGGGGCGTCGCTCCCGGTGCTGTTCTCGGTGATGCACGCGATGGATTTCTATCTTTCGGGTCGATGGAGCGAGGAGCACTCGACGCGGGAAGAGCGGGATGTGTTTCTTGCGGAGGCGGGGGTGATCGTGATCGACCTGTACATGGAGACAGGTTTTTATGAGCAGCATCCCGAGAGGTTTGCCAGTTATTTGAATCTCATCCCTTACTCGTTGGAGCGGACGGGCGACCTGGACGGTGCGGCCGAGATTCACATGCTCGCGGTCGGGCAGTTCCGCGCGTATGTCTCGGACAGGATCGCCGCGAACGCGTCTCGGAGCCTGGCGAGCTTGAACGCTCGGCGGGGTCGGGGCGCTGAAACCGAGTTGCACTATCAGGCGTTGCTCCAGGAGTACCGAGACTCAGGGCGTCCGCCGCCCGCCAGCACGCTCGTCGCGGCTGCGATCCTCCCGCACCGGGCCGGGCACGGCGAGCCGGAGGACGTGATCCACAAGCTGCGACACGCGTTCGACGAGGTGTACCCCCGGCAGAGCTGGGAGTCGATCTACGTCGCGCGAGCCCTCTCCAACGCGATGCGAGACGCCGGCGATAGCCACGGCGCGCTCCAGGTCGGGCTCGACGTGCTCCATGTCTGGGACGCGGAGACACGCTTCGAGGGCGCGTCGGATGCCCCGCCCGCGGCGTATTTCGTCTCGGAAGCCGGGCGTCGAGACACCTTGCGGCTCGCGATCCGGGATGCCGAAGCCGCGGGGGGGCTCGAGATCGGCATGGCGCTCGCGAGCGAGTACGCCGAGCGTTTTGATCGGGATCACGACCAGTTCGGCGCGGCGTCGCTGCGTCGGTTCTCGGCTCTGCTGAGAGATTGAGCCGAGCGGACATCACGCCGGCGTGTCGTCCGGCTCTGAAAAGGGATCGTGGCCTGTTGGCATCGGGGCTTGCTGGGGTTACGCTCTCTGGGCACGGGCTCGGCGTCGGTTGGCGTTGAGGGGCCCGGACGCCGACGGAGACCGCCGCTGATGCCGCACCGTTACCAGACCGTCTTGTTGTTCGGGGCCCCCGGGGCCGGCAAGGGCACGCAGGGGAAGATCCTCGGGCTTGTCCCGGGGTTTTACCACCTCTCCTGCGGCGAGGTCTTCCGGACGCTCGACGTCAACAGCGAGCTGGGTCGGACGTTCCGCGAGTACTCCAGCCGCGGCGAGCTGGTGCCGGACGAGGTGACGGTCAAGATGTGGGCCGAGAACATCCACGCCCAGACCGTCCTCAGCCTGTACAAGCCGCACGACGACCTGCTCATCCTCGACGGCATCCCCCGCAACGTCAACCAGGCGAAGCTGATGGAGAAGTACATCAACGTCCTGGAGGTCATCCACCTCGTCTGCAAGGACAAGAAGAAGATGGTCGAGCGTCTCCAGCGCCGCGCCGTCAAGGAAAACCGGGCCGACGACGCGAAGGAATCGGTCATCATGCGACGGTGGGAGGTCTACGAGGAAGAGACCCGCCCGGTGCTCGAGTGCTACCCCAAAGAGATCATCCGGGAGGTCGACGCGATCGGCTCGCCCGCGGCCGTTCTCCAGCACATCCTCGAGGTCGTCGTCCCTGTGCAGGAGAAACACTTCTCCAATGTCTTGGGGGCTGAAGGCCGGGCCTGATCGAGGCCGGGTGCCCCCGTCGGCTCCCGCCTCCGGCGCGACCGCGTACGCTGTGGGCATGCCTCGCCCGCTGCGGCTCCCTGGTTTCACGCTGATCGAGCTCCTGGTCGTGATCGCCGTCGTGGCGCTGTTGCTCGGGCTGTTGTTGCCCGCGCTCGCGGGGGCGCGACGGTCGGCGCAGGCCGCCGTCTGCCTGGCGCGCCTCCAGCAACTCGGCGTCGCGGTCACGCTCTACCTCGACGACCACGACCAGCACCTCCCCCAGAAGCTCGGCCCCGTCGGCAACGGGCAGGAAAGCGTCATCGGCACCCTCTTCGGCGGCGCCCGAGGGCGGCTCCCCTTCTTCGGCATCGACACCTACGGCGCCGCCTCCCGACCGCTCAACCCCTACCTCGTCGAAAACCTCCCCCCCGACGACGACGGGGCCTTCTTCGATCTCCCCGCCTTCCGCTCGCCCGTCGACCGCGGCTCCGAAGACACCGGCGTCCCCATCCCGGGCTTCGAACGCACCGACTCCATGTACGAACTTGTCGGCACCAGCTACACCCTCAACGGGCACGCCCCCGACCAGCAGCCCGGCGTCGACGCCATCCCCACGCTCATCCCCCGGGGCGGCGGGCGCATGCCCTACGTCCTCGACATCAGCAAGACCTTCGTCATCGCGACGCACCCCATCTACAACTACGACGACGGCGGCGACCGACGCCAGCGATGGCTCACCCCCGCACGCGTCGAAGCCGGGCTCGTCTACCTCGACGCCCACGCCCGCCAAGGCGTGCCCGTCCCCGAAGGCCCCGTCCACACCACGCCCGACTACACGTTCCTCCCGACCCCCAACTGGGCGAGGCGGTAGGACGCGACATTCAGGCCGAGTCCTGCTCTTCCTGCGTGCGGGATCGCGTTAGCGCCCTCTCGTCGGCGTGGTTTCGCCCCGGATGTTGATGGTCTGGAAGGCGGCGTTGGGTGGGCTGGGGTTGACGAACCAGCCCCAGAGCGCGGGGTGGGAGTAGGCGCGGACGGTGGTGGGCGGGTGGAAGTGGTGCGAGATGGGCAGGATGCCGTCGCCGCCGGGCATGTCGCCGAAGCCTCGGAGTGGTCGGTCCATCCAGTTTCGCGGGAGTCGGCTGGCGGCTTTGCGGATGCCGACGATGTCGACGGGGATCCACGCGAGGCTGTCGGTGTTCTCGTCGTAGAGGGCGAACTCGGTCCATGCGGTGAGCGCGCTGACGCCGCGGGTCCGATCGAGGGGATCGCGGCGCCCGCGAGCGCCGGCGAGGTCGTAGGCGAGCGTGACGCGGGCGGGCAGGCCAACGGCTCGATAAACCGCCGCGAGCGCGAAGGGGACGTCGAACTCCGAGCCCTGCTCGTTGAGGAGAGCGGCCGGCCCGCCGGCGAGCTCGAAGCCTTCAAACGCTCCGGCTCGCCCGACGAGCCCGCGCCCGCTGTGCTGGATGTGCTCGGAGACGTTGCCGGCGAGCCACTTGGCGAGGACGACCGGGCGGACGCGCGCGGGGTCGCGCCCTTCGGTCCAGCGGTCCACGAGGCGGCGCACGATCGCGGGGTCGTAGGCCTCTCGGAGGCGCGGGTCGAAGTCGACGTAGTCCATGGGCTGAAGGGTGCTGCGCGGGACGGCGGGCCAGGGGCCGCGGGGCCAGTCGACGCGCGAGGCGCCGGCCTCGTCGAACTCGACGCGGTGGCAGGTCATGTCGACGCGGAGCTCGGCGTTCAGGGATCGAGCGCCGGTGCGGAGGACGGGGTGGGTCTCGGCGTCGGCGTCGAAGGCGGCAAGGCGCGTGCCGCCCTGGTAGTTGTCGAGCACGCGCGGCTCGCTGTTGAGCACGACGTTCTCCATCTTCATCTCGCCGCCGATGCGGGGGGCGTCGTCCGGGCCTTGGGTGCGGACGTCGGCGTTGGCGGTGCCGGTGATGAAGGGCAGGACGAGGGTGAGCGAGTCGAAGTTCCAGCGGTCGATGGTGGGGAGGCGGTCTTGGCGGGCGCCGATCTCCTGGTAGCTGCGGACGTTGACGTCGAGGACGAGGGTGTTCTGGCGTTCGCGGGTGCGGGTGATGAAGGGGCTGGGGTTGGCGCCGAGGACGAGGGGCTGGTCGGCGGGATTGGTGGTGGGCGTGGGCTGAGGGGCGGGCGGCTGGGCGTCGGGGTGGCGCGGGCCGCGTCTGGGCTGGGCGCCAAGGGCGGGGATCGCGACGGCCGACCCGGCGGCGGCGATGGTCCAGGCGAGGGCCTCGCGACGGGAGATCGCGGCGGCGTGGGGCGTGTCATCCTGCGGCATAGGGGTCTCCCTCGGTGGGGGGCGCGTGGGCGCCGTGGTCGGCGGGGCGGGCGTTTCGGGACGCCCGCCCACTTCAGACTACACCGGATCCGGCGAAAGGTTCCCGCGATCGGGTGAACTCGGGGCGGGCTCGCGGGCGTTGGCGGGGATATGCCGGGGATCGACGAATAGCATGGGCGGATCGTCGCCCATCACGACGCGCACGAAGGCGCGCCTGAATCAAAGAAGGAGCACGCACCCGTGACGACGCAAGCCACCCGGATCGAGAAGGACTCCATGGGCGAGATGCCCGTCCCGGCCGACGTGCTCTACGGCGCCAGCACGCAGCGCGCGGTGCTCAACTTCCCCGTCTCCGGGCGCGGCATGCCGGACGCGTTCATCCGGGCCTACGCGATCATGAAGCGGGCCTGCGCGGAGGTCAACCAGAAGCTCGGACGCCTCGACGAGGGACGGGCCGCGGCGATCAGCGCGGCGTGCGATCAGATCGAAGCCGGTCTGCCCGACCACGGCGGGCTCGCGCGGCACTTCCCCGTCGACGTCTTCCAGACCGGGAGCGGCACCAGCACCAACATGAACGCGAACGAGGTCGTCGCCAACCTCGTCTGCCTCGCACGCGGCGAAGCGATCGGCTCGAGCAAGAACGCGGCGTACTTGCAGGCCGGCGGCGTCCACCCCAACGACCACGTCAACATGGGGCAGTCCTCCAACGACACGTTCCCGACGGCGATGCACGTCTCGGCCGCCCTGGCGATCCACCAGGACCTCATCCCCGCGCTCGAGCGCCTGCACGCCGAGCTCTCGAAGAAGGCCGAGGCGTGGGACCGCATCGTCAAGATCGGGCGCACCCACCTTCAGGACGCCACGCCGATCCGACTCGGGCAAGAGTTCGGCGGCTACGCGGCCCAGGTCCTCCAGGCCCGCGGGCGGCTCGAACGCGCGATGGACGTGCTCGGCGAACTCGCACTCGGCGGGACGGCCGTCGGCACCGGCATCAACACCCATAAGGACTTCGGACGACTCGTCGCCGTCGCGCTCACCGAGCGCACGGGCGTGCCCTTCCGCGAAGCGGCGAACCACTTCGAAGCCCAGCACGCCAAAGACGCGTTCGTCGAAGCCTCGGGCGCACTCCGCGCCGTCGCCGTCGCGCTCAGCAAGATCGCCAACGACATCCGCTGGCTCGGCAGCGGGCCGCGGTGCGGGATCGGCGAGCTCAAGCTCCCGGCCGTGCAGCCGGGCTCGAGCATCATGCCCGGCAAGGTCAACCCCGTCATCTGCGAGTCGGTCATCATGGTCGCGTGCCAGGTGCTCGGCAACGACCACGCGGTGACGCTCGGCGCGTTCGGCGGCGTGGGGAGCGTGCTGGACCTGAACGTCGCGATGCCGATGATGGCGGCCAACCTCCTCGAGAGCGTTCGCCTGCTCGCCAACGCGAGCGACATGTTCCGCGAGAACCTGCTCGAAGGCCTGGAGCCGGACGAGGAACGCTGCGCCGCGCTCATCGAGGGCTCGCTCGCGATGTGCACGAGCCTGGTGCCCGCGATCGGGTACGACAAGTCGGCCGCGCTCGCGTACGCCGCGTACCGCGAGGGTAAGACCGTCCGCGAGCTGGCGCTAGAGCAGAAACTGCTGCCCGAAGATGAGCTGGCCCGCCTGCTCGACCCCCGCAGCATGACCGAGCCCGACGCGGAATAAGCCGCGAGTCTGAAGCCGCAGCAAGCACAAGCCGTGGCACGGGTGCCCCGCCCGTGCCACGGGAAAAGAGTTGATCAAAAACGCACGCCCCGCGTCAGTGACGCGGGGCGTGCGTGCGGAATGAGTCGCATCGGCGATTTGATTCGTGCGTCGCGTGGCGTCAAGCCCGGCGGCGCCGCGCGGCCGCGAGCCCGGCCCCCATCAGCACCACCATCCCCCCCGGCGCGGGGATCACGAACGCGTAGATGCCCTGCGAGCCGTCGGTGAAGTTCACGAGGAACGTCCCGCGGTCCTCGCCGTAGAGCGCGCCCTCGTGGGAGAGGTTGAAGGTTTGCGGCATCTTGCCGTCGAGCATGGTGCCGGCGCTGGCGATCAGAACGATGTCGCCCTGGTAGTAGGCAAAGACGTTGCCGAGCAAGTTCCCGCCGTTGATGCCGGCGATGAAGAGCAGCGTGTCTCCGAAGATCGCCGGCCCGCGTGTGATGTCGGTGATCGTGCCGACGCCGGGGACGACGGTCCCGGTGTCGACCACAGTGGTGAGCGGGTTGACATTGTCGTCGAGGAAGATGCCCTTGTAGGAGCCGACGCCGCCGGGCCCGGTGCCGTTGGGTCCCCACGCGACGAAGGCGATGCGGTCTTCATAGATCGACGGATCGAGGAACTGCCCGAAGTTGAAGGCTTTGCCGGGGATGTTCTGGTACCCGCTGGCGATCATGTTGAAGCTGCCGCCGCGGTTGGTGAGGATGCCCTGTCGCGATGGTGAGGCGCTGTCGAACACCTGGATGCCGACGATGCCGTCCCGGTAGACACCCTGCCCGGCGAGGCGCAGGTTGCCGTCCATCGGCGCGGGCAGCGCGTCGTTGGCGCTGATGACCGGGTTGAGTGTGCCGTTCTGGAAAAGGGTCATGCTGAGCTGCGGCCCGCTGGCAGCGTTCATGAACCCGATCGCTCCGCCGGAGATGTAGGGCTGCTGGAAGTTCGTGTAGTTGCTCCCCGTGTTGGGGTTGAGGGTGCTCGTGTTCGCGATGAGTTGCACGGGATTGCCGGCGAACCGCGCATAGATCCCGCCCGCGGCACGGAAGGCCACGTCCTCGCCGTCGATCTTGCCCAGCGACAGGCCGAAGCTCGCGTCGGTAAAGACGCCGCCGGCGGGGTTGGCGTCGCCGGCGCGTGCGATCGCCTGGTCGACGCCCCCGATGCGGGCGTAGATGCCGCTCGCGCCGACGGCTTCGGCACTCCAGGCGATGTTGCCGGATGAAGCCGTCGGCGAGCTCAGCCCGACGATCGACGCCGTCCCGCCCGGGACCTGGTCGCCGGTCTGGACGATCCGTGTGAAATTGACTTCCACCGCAGCGGCACCGGTGCCGGTGAGGGCGGCGATGCTCAATGCCAGAGCCAGTCGAGTGGGGGTGGTGCGCATGGTGCTCTCCTCGTGGTGTGCGTGTCTCTCGCGCTCGGTGACGGCTGGAGCCATCGGGGGCCGGGCGTGGTCTGGGCGCGAAGATAACGGGGGCGAACACCCCGCACAAGTCTTTCGAGCAATTTTTCTAGAAAATTTCTGGTCATCGATTGGATCTTGATCCCGTTTGGGCTTCAATGCACCCTGAGGACGGGTTCGGTTTTCCGGACACCTGGGAGGCGGCACGTGGGCAAGGCCCCGGCGGGGTGACCCGCTCCGGGCGGAGCACATCGCAAGAACCGGCGCCGGCGCCGAGGGGGCACCTTGTCACCCGTTCATTTGCTCGGAGCTGACGTATGAATTCTTCGATGCCGGGCGTCGATGAACACCACGACGTGACGCCGAAGCCCTCATTCACGCAGGAAACCGGTCTCGCCCTGCAGGGGGTTCGCCAGGCGTTGGCCGAGTTCGTCGCCGCTGTCCCCGGCAACATGCGTCGCCCGACCGACCTTCAGAAGGCCCTCGGCCTCGACTCCAAGATCTGCTGGCAGATCTTCAACGTCATCCGCGCTGATGGTTCGATCGCCCCGGCGATCCACGTCCCCTCCCTCCCGGCTTTGAAGCGGGCGATGGCCTCGGCCGAGAGCGTGGGTGTCCCGCCTGTGCTGCTCAAACAGCTCCGGCGCAGCGTGCAGCACTTCGAACGTGTTGTCGAAGCCCACGCCGGCGCCCGTCCGGATTTCGACGCGATGGTCGCCGCCGTCGCGCCCAGCGAGCAGACCGAGCAGGTCGAGCTCAAGCACCGACGCAGCGTCTATCGCGGGCTCAGCCACATCTGGGGCACGCAGGTCGACGTGCTCAGCGCCACCACGCTCATCCGAGGCAATCCCGACGGCACCACCGACCGACTCATCCTCACCTTCAAGCAAGGGCTCCGACGATTGCGACCCGAGGCCCACATCGCGGTCTACGGCTACCGCATATCGCTCCACGCCGCCGCCCGCCCCAACGAGACCACGGCTCTCGAAGACGGCACCATCGCCCGCTACGGCGCGCCGCTCCTCCCCGATTTCTGCTCGCAGCCACTCCCCGAGTTTCGCATGCGCACCGACCCCGAAGGGTGGAGCACCTGCGAGCTCGCCGGACGAAGCATCGGACGCTTCAGCGAGATGGACCTCGCCTTCGGCACCATCTCCCGCGGGGTCGAAACGGCCCGTGACCTCGACGGACGCCCCTGGCTCGGCTCCAACGTGCTCTCGACCACGCCCACCGGGCTGATGGTCTCCAACCTGTTCGTACACCGCGAGACGCTGGGGCGCGTCCGCCCGGAGTTGCTGATCTTCGCCAACACCCCGGGGAGCGACGCGCCGAGCGCGGTGCGCCGTTTCGAGCTCCCACTCCGAGAGCAGATCACCGAACTCGGCGCCGGTGATCGCATCGCGGGCAGCCCCGACGAGCCGCGGCTTCCGGAGATGCTCCGCACCGCGTGCGCGCGCGTGGGCTGGTCGCCGGAGGAGTTCGACGCCTACCGCGTCCGCGTGCCGTTCCCGGTCATGCACTCGCTGACGCGGGTCTTCTTTTACCCGGGCGGGTGAAGCGGGAGCGCCGCGGGGCCGGGATCAGTGTCCCGCCCGTTCTTCTTCCCCGAGACGCTTCACGAGGCGCTGCATCACACGCGCATCGGTCGGGTTGCTCGCGGCCTCGCGGACGGCCCGATCAAGCGACGGGTTCGCACGGATCTCGTCCGCGCCGACCTGACCCGGGTAGAAGACCGGCAGCGTCACCCGCGTTCAGCACGCCGTGAGGAAGAAGCACACAAGCAGCGCAAAAAAAGCGGAAGACCCGATCCCTCATTCGCAAGGGGGGAGTCTCCCGCTCAAGCGGAGAGGGGGGGATTCGAACCCCCGTGGACCCGAAGGCCCAACCGGTTTTCGAAACCGGCGCGTTCAACCGCTCTGCCACCTCTCCGAGTTGTTCCCGGGCTCCAGAGAGCCCGTGCCGCACTATACGCGGGCGCGGGTCGCCCGTCAGCCCGTCGGCGGCCGCGTCCGCGAAGCGAGAAGCCCCGCGAGTGCGGGCACGATCGCCTCCGGCTCGGCCATCCGCCCCGCGCCGACGGTCCGGCAGGCCTGCCACCCTTCATCCGGCCCGACGAAGGCGAAGCCGTCCCCCTCCAGCGTCGCCCGGTTCCGCTGCGTCGCGGGCTGCGCCCACATGACGCTGTTCATCGCCGGCGCCAGCAGGACCGGCGTCTTCCGTCGATCGATCGCGCTCAGGATCAGCGTCACCACGTCGTCGCACCGCCCGCTCGCGAGCCGCGCCATCGCGTCCATGGTGCACGGCGCCACCACCGCAACATCCGTGCGCTCGGCGAGCGCGATGTGCTGCGGGTCCTGGCTCTCCACGTGCTCCCACGGGCTCGTGTACACCACCCGCCCCGAGAGCGCTTGCAGCGTCAGCGGCGCGAGAAACCGTGTCGCGCCGGGCGTCATCGCGACGGTGACCTCGGCCCCCGCCTGCGCCAGGCGGCTCACGAGCGTCGCCGTCTTGTACGCCGCGATCCCGCCGCACACGCCCACAAACACACGACGCCCGGAAAACGTCTCCGAAAGCCGGGCTGGGTCGAGTGTCGTCATGATGTCAGGCTTGCATCGGCTCGCCGCGAACGCCAAATGACCGAGCATGGCTCGGGCAGCGTCCGCCCGGAGCCGGGCCGGGTCAGAGAAGCGGCTCTTCCTCGGCGGCGACGCCCACCGGCTGCTCCGGGAGCTCGGCCGCGATCTTGTTCTGCGCGATCTCTTCGATCACCAGTTCCAGGTCGCTCCGCCCGTTCCGATCGACCAGGGGGCGGGCCCCTTCCATCAGTTCGCCCAGGCGGCGTTGGATCAGCGTGCAGAGCTTGAATCGCCCGCCGGCCTTGTTCACCAACTCGTCGCTCTTCAGGTGCTCGATCATGCGCGCTGCGGCCCTTTGCATTGTCCGGGCGGACACCGGAGAAGGGGGAAGACCCACAAGCACGACCCATCCCCGGGTCGTGCCACATCTGCGCCGACGGTTGCCGGTCCCGGTTCGCCTCGGGCGATATACTAGGCAGTTGCCGAACGCGTCGCCCGCCCGCTCAGGGCGCGGACGCGGTCGGCCGCTGGTCATCTTTTGCGACGGGCCCCGGGCCCGGATCCCGCGTCAGACGCGACCCGCGGATGCATCCATCCCCGAGCGCCGAGCACGCGGATGTTTGACAAAACCCCGACGCCCGGCCCGCCCGACCCCGTGTCGGGCACGTCCCGGGCATGCCTGCAGGTCGGCCACGACGCCGCCCGGAATCGAGCACCCGATGCCCGCATCCCAAGAGATCACCTGGAAAACCGGCGACGTCGTCCGCCACCCCGGCAAGCCCGAGTGGGGCCCCGGCACCGTCGTCTCCGCCCTCGCGACCACGCAGGACGGGCGACCCTGCCAGCGGCTCAACATCCGCTTCGGACGGGCCGGGCTGAAGACGATCTCGACGGCTTTCGCCCCGCTCGAGCGGGCCGAGGGGGCCACATCCCCGCCCGCCGGGGGCGGTGGGGGCGCCGGGCAGACCTGGCTCGACCGGGCCGAGGCCGGCAACCCCGCCGAACGCATGGGCAAGATCCCCGAGCCCGCGACCGACCCCTTCCGGACACCCCTCCAGCGACTGGAGAGCACGCTCGCGCTCTACAAGTACCAGGAGACCGGCGGCTCGCTTATCGACTGGGCGACTGCCCAGTCCGGCCTCGCCGACCCCCTGGCCGAGTTCAGCCGACACGACCTCGAAGCCTTCTTTCAACGCTTCCGCAACAACCTCGACCAGCACCTGAAAAAGCTCGTGCCCGAGGCGCTCCGGGCCGACCCGGCGAGCGTCCGGAAACTCGCCGCCGACGCCCCGCCCGGCGCGCACCCCGCGTTGCGTCGGCTCAACATCGGGCGCTGATCCCAGGCCCCCGCCCGCACAACCGGCACCCCCAGCCAACCCGCGCCACCACTCCAGACGGACCGCGACCCCCGCCACGGACTCAAAAGGGCGGTTTTTTTGGACGCGCCCGCCCTGGCATACGCGGCGGCACAGCCGGGTTGGTGCCGGGCCTCGGGCTTGCATCCTGTCTCGGTGCTGTGGGCGTGCTCACCTCGGTGGGCCCGCCCGGCTCGCGACAACGCCAGACCCGAGACGGAGGAGTGAGACATGAACGAGCAAGACTTTCAGGCGCGCCTTTCGGAGCTCATCGGCAAGATCGGCGACCTGCCCGAAAGCGAGCAGGCCCGCCTCAAGGATCTCGCCGAGGAGACCAAGGACCGGCACACCCGGATGAAGAAGACGATCGGCGAGCTCACCGAGTCCCTCGACTATCTCCGCCTCAGCGTCAAGTACCTGGTTTTTGATCTGGAAGCGACCCGCCGGGAGAACAATTACCTCCGGAAGATGCTCGACACCGACACCGACGCCGAGCGCGATCAGGGGCGTCACGAAGACGAGGCCTGAGCCGCGCCGTCGCCTCGCGACGGGTGCGGGGAACACAACCTCTCTGCACCGGAGCGTTGCGACCGGCTCGGACGGGTGCTACGCTTCGCGGCTCCGCCGACCCCGGCGGCGCGGAGGAACGGTGCCCGAGAGGCTGAAGGGGCCGGATTGCTAATCCGGTGTACGGGTTTACCCGTACCGAGGGTTCGAATCCCTCCCGTTCCGCTTGGACACGCTCAACCGAGCGATGCACAAAAGCGCGGCCCCCACACCGGGCCGCGCGTCTTTTTTTGAAACAAATTTCGCCCGCCAGCCCCCCCGGCCGGCCGCCTCACGCAGGTGCGGGCGTGCGCCCAGGTGCCGCTCGGCCGGACATGGGCGACCACCACGCCGGCGTCGTCAAGCTCGACGTTCTCGAGCACCGTCTTGTCGCACAATCCGAGCAGCCGTCGCCATACCCTGAACACGCGCCGTCTCCGTGTCGTGGTTGCTGGTCCTGAACACAGACCCAGAAACCTACG
>JBJHBZ010000016.1:0-78849 GCA_050485765.1 Phycisphaerales bacterium
GAGGCACGCCGCCCGCTGAACGCGTACGGGCGGAGCAAGGCGGCGGGGGAGGCGGCGATCGAGGCGGCGTTCGCCGGGGCGGGCCCGGGCGAGGGCGTGTGGTTGACGGTGCGGACGAGCTGGCTGTACGCGCCGTGGGGGCACAACTTCGTGCGCACGATCGCGAAGCTGAGCGCGTCGCGCCCGGAGATCTCGGTGGTCGATGACCAGCGCGGTCGCCCGACGAGCGCCGAAGGGCTGGCGCGGACGACGGCGGCGTTGCTCGGCGCGGGGGTGCGCGGGCTCGCGCACGGGACCGACGGCGGCGAGTGCACGTGGTTCGAGTTCGCGACCGAGATCGAGCGGCTGACGCGGGGCGCGGGGGATGCTGAGCGGGCGGCGTGCGCGGTGAAGCCCTGCGGGAGCGAGGCGTACCCGCGCCCGGCGAAGCGCCCGGCGTACTCGGTACTGGATCTTTCCGAGACCGAGCGGGCGATCGGGCCGATGGAACCGTGGCGGGAGGCGCTCGCGGGCGTGATCGGGCGGATGGAGCCGCCGGGGTAACGAGCGCGACCGGGCGGGAGCGTTGGAGCGACGGGCGGGACGCCCGTCCCGGCGAGGGGTGATGGCGTCGGGCTTGAGTTCAGGAGCGATCGATGAGCGAGCGGGCGTTTGAGCACATCGTGGTGACCGGCGGGGCCGGGTTTATCGGGGCGAACTTCGTCCGCCTCCTGCGGCGCGAGCGCCCGGGCGTGCGCGTGACCAACGTGGACCTGCTGACCTATTCCGGCAACCTGGAGAACCTCGCGGGTCTCGAGGGGGACGAGGGGTACCGGTTTATCAAGGGCGACGTGGGCGACGCGGCGCTGATGGACGAGGTGCTCAAGGACGCGGACGGCGTGGTGCACATGGCGGCCGAGAGCCACGTGGACCGCTCGATCATGGACTCGCGCCCGTTCATCGTGAGCAACGTGCTGGGGACGCAGACGCTGCTGGACGCGGCTCGCCGGGCGCCGCGGAAGCCGCGGTTTTTGTATGTGTCCACGGACGAGGTCTACGGCTCGCTCCCCTTGGATAAGCCGGAGGAGCTGTTCACGGAGGAGACCCCGCTGCAGCCGAACAGCCCGTACGCCGCGAGCAAGGCGGGGGGCGACGTGCTGGTGCGTGCGGCGTACCACACGTTCGGGATGGACTGCGTCACCACGCGGTGCAGCAACAACTTCGGGGCGTACCAGTTCCCGGAGAAGGTCATCCCGCTGTTTGTGACCAACCTGATCGAGGGCAAGAAGGTGCCGCTCTACGGCGACGGGAAGAACGTGCGCGACTGGTTGCACGTGGAGGATCACTGCGAGGCGATCCTGACCGTGCTCGAGCGCGGGGCGGCGGGCGAGGTCTACAACGTCGGCGGGAACAACGAGCGTTCAAACCTGGAGCTGACGCACTCGATCCTCAAGGCGATGGGCAAGGGCGAGGAGATGATCGAGTACGTGCCGGACCGACTCGGGCACGATCGCAGGTACGCGATCGACGCGCGGAAGATCAAGCGGGAGCTGGGTTGGGAGCCGACGCGGTCGGCCTGGCCCGGTGCGCTGGAATCGACGGTGCGGTGGTACGTCGAGCACGCCGAGTGGTGGCAGCGCGTGCGGAGCGGTGCGTACCGCGAGTACTACGCGCGGCAGTACGGGGCGCGTTGAGCGAGACCGGTCCAGAAGCGCGACGGTCTGGAAACGAACGCGAGCCGCGATGCCCCTGGTGTGCAGGTGCATCGCGGCTCGCGGTGTTTTGGCGGGCTTGAGGGCGAGCGTGGGGCAGGGCGAAATCAGCGGCCGCCGGTGATCTCGCGTCGGACGCGCTCGAGTCGTCGGAGGACGCGTTCGCCGAGCTCGTCGGTGCGGATGGTGCCGAGGTTGGCGAGGAGGTCGCGGGCCTCGGCGTTCCTGTTCTGCGCGACGAGGGCCTCGGCGAGGCCGATGCGGAGGCGCTGCTGCTCCGGGGCGAGGCGGACGGCCTCGCGGAAGCGGGCTTCGGCGCCGGCGGCGTCGCCGGTTCGGAGCATCGCGACGGCGAGCGTGTCGAGGAAGCTGGCGCGGGCGTCGAGCGGGAAGGCGTCGGCGTCCGCGACGGCGCGCCGGGCCAGCTCGAGCGCTTCGCGCCCGTCGTTGGCCTCATCGCCCAGGAGGAGGTAGGCGAAGTTGTTGAGCACGACGGGGTTGGTCGAGCCCGCGTCGATGACGCGCCGGTAGCTGGCGAGCGCGAGCTCGTCCTGCCCGAGCTGCTCGGCGGTGACGGCGACGAGCGTCGTGAGCCCGAAGGCGTCTTGGTCGGAGGCTTCGAGCCGGTCGGCGGTGGTCAGGACGTTCTGGCGGTCCTGGGCGTGTCGCGTGCGTTGGGCGAGGTCGAACCACGCGCCGGCGATCGCGGCGGTGTCTTCGGGCGCGGCCTGCTCGTCGCCGAGCGCGGTGGTGGCTTCGCGGATCCAGCGACGGGCGACCGTGCGATCGGGCGAGGCCTGCGCGAGCTGGAGTGCCGCACGGGCCCAGTCGGGGTTCGCCCGGATGCGGTCGCTCAGGAGGGTTTCGGCTTCGGGGGCGCGGTTCTGCGCGAGGTAGGCGCCCGCGAGCAGGCGGAGGCCGACGGGGGATTGATCTGCGGCGGCGATGAGGCGTTCGCGGTGGGGCTCGAGGGTGGAGAGCACGGCCGACCAGCGCCCGAGGCGGGCGTCGATCTGTGCGAGGACCATGTCGGCCTGGATGGTGTCGGCGGCGAGGCGGTTGCGCCAGTCGTTGGCGGCGAGTGAGGCGGCTTCGAGGCGTCCGGCGGCGAGGAGGACCTCGGTCAGGGCCGCCAGGGGCGCGGGGTTGCCGGGGTTCCGGGCGGCGGCGGTGCGGTAGACGCGTGCGGCTTCGTCGAGATCGCCGGCGTGGAGGAAGAGGGCCGCGTGGAGAGCGGCGGCTTCGAAGAGGCCCGGGTAGTCCTGGAGGACGCGTCGGAGGTCGGCTCGTCCGCGGTCGCCCATGCCGGTGGGCGTGACCTGGACCGCGACCGCGAGCAGGGCGTCGGGCCCTTCGCCGCTGGGGAGGTTGGCGAGGTTGAGGAGCGTGGAGGGGAGGGTGTCGGTGGGGTTGTCGAAGGCGGAGGCGGTGCGGAGGAGTTCGTTGAGGCGTGCGAGTCGGGTGTGGTCGGGGTGGGCGGCGGCGCCGGCGGCGGCCGCGGCGCGGGCGGCGGCGAGGTCGCCGATCGAAGCGCGGTGTCGGACGAGGGCGAGGTGGGCGAGCGGGCCGCCGGTTTGGGAGTTTGCGAGCGCCTGGAGTGAGGCGTCGGCTTGCGCGGGGTCGCCGTAGCGGGCCTGGAGCTGGGCGGCGAAGCGGTCGCGGAGCCCGTCGGTCTCGGGCATGCGCCGGGCGAGTTCGAGTGCGCGGTCTATGTCACCGGTGCGTGCGGCGTGCTCGGCGGCGCCCTGCAGGACGAGGGTTTCCGAGGCGTGGGATTCGAGCAGGGTGTCGTAGATCGGCGTGGCGCGGTCGGCGCGACCGGTCTGCACGTAGAGCGAGGCGAGGCGGAGACGGTCGTTCCACGCCCCGGTCTGCTCGGCGATCGCTTCGTACTCGTCGACGGCGCGAGTGATCATGCCCTGGCGTGCGAGCAGGTCGGCGCGGGTGCGTCGCGCGGGGAGCGCGAGGTTCGGCTCCTCGGCGAAGCGGCGGAGCACGGACTGCGCCTCGGACTCGCGCCCCGCGCCCTGGAGCGCCGCGATGTAGGGGGGGAGCAGGTCGACGCGGCCCGGGTCGGCCTCGACGGCGCGGGCGAGGTATTGCAGCGCGTTGTCGCGGTCGTTGAGGACCGTCATCGCGTCGGACATGAGGAGCAGGACCTGCACGTTCTGCGGGTCGGCGCGGAGGACGGGGCTGAGGAGCGTGACGACCGAGGCCGCCTGACGCTCGGTGCGGTCGGTGGTGAGCAGGCGTCGGGCCTCGAAGACCTTCCAGTTGGTCGCGTTCTCGCCGGTGAGCTCGCGCAGTCGCCCGATCGCGCGCTGGGCGGCATCGGGGTTGCGCCAGATCGACTCGGTGCTCAGCACCGCGAGCTGGAGGCGGGCGTCGTCGGGGTGGGCGAGGGAGACTTCGGCGAGGGCCTCGGTCGCGTCGGCGTCGCCGGCGCGGTCTTTGTAGACGGCGCGCCAGAGCTGGGCGTTGCGCCGGGCTTCGGGGGTGTCGGCGTTTTCGAGGAGGGTCGCCAGCAAGCGTCGCCCCTCGTCGGCGCGCCCGGCGGCGAGCGCGGTCAGGGCTTCGTCGAGCGGGGTGGCGCCGCCGGCCTGGCGGGAGCGGTCGACCAGGCGCGGGTCGGGCGTGAGCCCGCGGGCGCGGAAGAACTCGGCCAGCTCGGCGGCCCGCTGCGGGGGCAGGTCGCGGTTCTCGTCCAGCATCCGCTGGGTGATCGATTCGGCGATGCGGAGATCCCCGGCGACCAGGCGGAGCTTGGCGAGCTCGGCGAGCAGGCGCCCGTCTTCGGGCGCGGCGACGGAGAGACGCTCGACGAAGTCAACGGCGCTGGTGAGCTCTTCGGGGAGCAGCCCGCCGGTCGTGGAGAGGCGGACCGTGGCGCGGAGCCACCCGTCCAGGAGGATCGCCTGGCGGGGGAAGGCGCGGAGGGCGTTGGCGGCGGCGTCGCGTGCGGCGCGGGCGTCGTTGACGCTGAGCAGCGTGTCGACCAGACGGAGGTGGGCCGTGAGCCAGCGCACGTCGTGACGCACGGTCTGGCGGTAGGCGTCGACGGCGGCGCGGGTCTCGCCGAGGGCGAGCTCGGCGTCGCCCAGGAGGAACCAGGCGAGCTCGTTGGTCAGGTCGCGCTCGAGGATGTTGCGGAAGGTGAGGCGCGCGGCGGCGGGGTTGCCGGCGGCGAGCTGGCGGTAGCCGTCGATGAGCTGGACCCACCCGCGGGCTTCGGCGGTGCTCCGGCTGCGGAGGCGGGAGAGCAACGGCGAGCGTTCGCCCTCGCCGATCGCGGCGTCGAGGAAGGCGCTCCACCCGAGCTCGCGGTCGGAGCTCTCGAGGAGCTGGTCGTGCACGGTGGCGGCGATGCGCAGGGCCTCGGCGGGCTCGCCGTTCTTCCAGGCGCGCTCGGCGGCAACGAGGACGGCCGACGCCTCGGCGTCGGTGCCGGTCGCGCTGGCGACGGCTTCGGCCGAGCGGTCGGCCAGGCCCAGCGCGTCGAACAACCGGAGCGCGACCCCCAGCAGACGCGGGTTCTCGGCGATCGCCCTGAGATCGAGCGCCTCGGCCTGAGCCTGGGCCTCGTTGAGCATCCCCGCCCGCTGGTACGCGACGGCCTGGAGCAGATGGAGCGAGGCCCGGCGCGCTGGGTCGTCGCTCTCGGCGAGGCGCTCGGCGTACTCGGTCGCGATCACGGCGGGGTTGTCGCCCATGTCGATCCGACGGTTCATCACGAACGCCTGAGCATCGAACAGGTCGGGGTAGTGCTCGTCGATGCGGGCGATCGCGGCGCGGGCGGCCTCGGTGTTGCCGAGCGCCTGGTTAAGGATCGCCGTGACGGCGAGCGCGTCGCGGTCGGTCGGGCTCAGCTCGAGGATGCGGGTCGCGGTCGCGAGGGCTTCGGTGCGCTGGGCGAGCTGGACTTCGAGCTCGAGCGTGAGGCGGAGGGCCTGCTCGTTGTCGGGCTCGATCGCGAGGACCTGGCGGGCCATGCCCAGGGCCTGGGCGAGGTGGGTCCCGCGCTCGTCGGGGACGCGCCGGCGCGAGTCCGCGACGGCGAGCCACGCCTCGGTGTCGGTGCGGTCTGAACCGATGTAGCGCCCGAGGCTGCGCGTGGCTTCTTCGAAACGCTCTTCGCGGTAGGCCTGCATGCCCGCCTCGCGGGCGGCGAGGCGCGTGCGGTCCTGGTTGGACTGTCGCACCGTGAACAGGACGGCGACCGCGCCGGCGGCGAGCACCACCACGACGCAGAGAATCAGCAGGCGACGCTTGGCCTTGGTCGACATGGGCATGGGGCGGCTCCCTCTGGCCCCGCGGTTGAAGGCGGGGCGCGGTCTGGTGGGTTCGGCTCAGTCCGCGATGATCTTGCGGACCGTTTCGTAGATGATCCAAAGGTCCATCGTCCAGCTCTCGTGCTGGACGTACTCCAGGTCGTAGCGGATCCATTCCTGGAAATCGGTCTGCGGCTCGCGCGTGCGGCGGACCTGCCACAGCCCGGTGACGCCGGGGCGCACGCTCAGGCGCGCCTCGCGCCAGGCGGGGCAGAACTGGTTTTCCTTGTCCGGGCTCGGGCGCGGGCCGACGACGCTCATGTGCCCCAGCAGCACGTTCCAGAACTGGGGCAGCTCGTCGATCTGAAACTTGCGCAGGATCTTGCCGACCCGGAGCAGGCGCGGGTCGTTCTCGATGAAGAACTGCGGGCCGTCGGCCTGGTTGGCCTTTTGCAGCTCGGCCTTCATCTGCTCGGCGTCGCGGCGCATGGTGCGGAACTTGTAACAGGGGAACTCGCGCCCGTGGAGCGTCTGGCGCGTGTGGGCGAAGAAGAAGGGTCGCTTGTCTTCGCGCCAGATCAGGAACATGACGATCGGGTAGAGCCACGAGGTGGCGAGGAGGACGGCGAGGGCGAAGGCGATGTCAAACAGCCGCTTGGTGATGCGCCGGAGGCGTCGGCGGCGGACGCGGGGGACCATGCGCCAGCCGGGGGCTCGCATCTCTTCCCAGGCGATGGGCGTGGGGACGGGACGCTTGCCGGGCGCGTCGGCGACGACGCGCGGGCCGACCAGGACCTGCCCTGGGCGGAGCACGACGCCCGCGCCGAGCCAGAGCGGGCCGACGAGGCGGACGCCCTCGGGGGGGCGGGTGCTCTGGTGGGCCCAGACGCCCTCGGCGTACTCGTAGACGCCGTCGAGCAGGCCGGGCAGGTGGCGCCAGTGGGTGATGAGGTATTCGACGGCGTCGGCGACGTCGCTCGGGTCGTCGTGGTGGTAGACCGAGCCGTCGACGCTGACGGGGTGGACCTTCTCCCGCCCGGCCTTGGCGCGCACGCGGTGGTAGGCCTCGACGGGGTGCGCGCCCTCGGCCCACAGGGCGGCGAGGCGTGGGTCGGTCACCACCGTGAGGCGGAGGGCGGGTCGGTCGGCTTCGTGGTAGTGACGCCGGATCGCGATGAGGCGTCCGTCGACGTCAGACTCGACGCGCTCGGTGTAGCGGGCGGAGGTGCCGTCGCTGACGCGGACGCGGATCGCCGGGGGCTGGACCCAGCGCAGGTCGCGCATGATCCCGGCGAGGTCGAAGCGGACGAGATCCTCAGCGCCGAGGAGGAGGTAGGCGACCGGGCCGCGACGGTCGACGGCGTGCGCCCCCGCTCCCAGGCGGACGACCTGCACGCGGCGCGAGGCCCACCAGCGGTCGTGCAGGTCGCGCACGCGCAGGCCCCAGACCGTCGGCTCTCCCGCCGACGGTCGGCCTGGGTCGGACTTGGCGACGGCTTGGGTCAAGGTCTGGGTCACGGCGTGGTCGGGGTCGTGTCGTGCGGTCCGGGGGGTTCGGGGGGTGTTTTAGGCGGTTGGGCCGGTGGTCTCGCGTTCGAGATCTCGCGTTCCTGCGGCGGCGGCGAGGCGCCGGCGCGTACGTCGGGATTGTTCGGACGCGGCGGTGTCTTGCCCGCGCGGGTCGACCGAGCGGATGGACCAGGAGTTGAGCGAGGCCGGGCTGACGCTGCCTTTGAGGTCGCTCCACGAGGCGCGGTTGAAGACGAGGCCGGCGCACGAGGCGTGCAGCGCGTCGAGGCGGGAGAGGGCGGCGCGGATGAGCCCGAGCCTCTGCCCGCTGGCGACGGCGAGGATCACCTGATCGGAGGCCGAGGCGGCGAGGCTCGCGTCGAGGCTGCCCAGGAGCGGGCCGGTGTCGATGAGGACGATGTCGAAGCGTTCGCGTGCGAGTTCGAGGAGGTGCGCGAGGCGGTCGCCGCCGAGGCGTTCGGGCTCGCGGTCTTTCTGGGTGCCGATGGGGAGTGCGAAGAGGGTGGGCGTGGAGGTCGGGTGGATGACCAGGTCGATGTCGCCCTCGTCGTCGAGGGCTTCCCAGAGCCCGGGCTGTCCGTCGAGGTCGAGCTGTCGCGTGAGGCCGCTGGCGACGAGGTCGGCGTCGATGACGAGGGTGCGTTGTCCGACGGCGGCGAAGGAGAGGCCGAGGGCATAGGTGAGGCTGGTCTTGCCGTCGCCGGAGGTGGGGCTGGTGATGGTGTAGGCGCGTGAGCCGCCGCCGGTGCGGACGCGTGCGACGTGGAGGAGGTTGCGGAGGTGGTGGATGCTGAGTGCGGCCGAGCCGTCGCCCTCGTCGCTGTCGAGGTCGGGGATGACGCCGATCAGGGGGGCGCGCCGGACGAAGGGCTCGAAGTCGTCGATGTAGCGGATGCCGGGTCGGAGGAAGCCGAGGAGCCCGATGAACCCGACGCCGAGCCCGAACCCGCCCATCGCGCCGGCGGCGGCGAGAGGGATGCGCCGGTCCGTAGAGGGACGGATGGGCGTGTCGCCGGGCTGGGCGATGACGACGCGGGCGATGTCGGCGCTTCGGTTCTCGGCCTGGAGCATCTGGAGGCGGAGGCGGTTGCTCTCGAGGAGTTGCTCGCTGGAGCGCATCGAGGTGCGCTCGTTCTCGATCTCGTTGCGCGTGTTGTTGAGGTCGTTAACCTCGTCGCGGAGGAGGTCGCGCTGGCGTGCGGCATCGGCGAGGCTGTTTTCGAGCTGGGCGAGGCTGCCGCGACCGGGGAGGACACCCGGGCCGAGGTTGTTGATGTCGAGCCGCCCCTGGAGCTCGGCGACGCGGTCGGCGAGTTGATCTTCCAGAACCTGGATGCGCGTGCGGACGCTGCGGACGTCGCGGTGGTTTTCGCCGAGACGGCGGCTTCGGGTCTCCAGCTCGCGCCGGAGCAGGCGGAGCTGGGCGATCATCTCGCCGGTCTGCTGGGGGTCGGCCTCGGCGAGGGCCTCGAGGGGGAGGTCTTCGATGCGGGTGACGGCCTGCTCGGCGGGGGCGTCGCTGTCCATGGTGCGCATGCGCGCGATCTGGAACTCGATCTGCCCGATGTAGGCGTTGTACTCGGCGAGCTGGTCGACTTTCTGTTGGTGGAGGCGTCCGAGTTCGCGGGTGCCGTAGCGCTGGCTGAGGCGGTTGATGCGGTTGTTGGACTCGGTGATGTTGCGCTGGAGCCTGCGGATTTCGTCTTCGAGGTCGCGCTCGTTCTGGGTGCGCGAGACGCCGCTGCCCTCGCCGAAGAGCGTCATGTAGGCGTTGAGGACGGCGTCGACGGCCTGCTTGGCGATGACAGGGTCTTCATGGGTGAAGGCGACGGTGAGGATCTCGCCGATGCGGGGGACGCCGACGGCGAGCCCGGCTTCGAGGTTGGCGGCGCCGGCGGGTCCGGCGGGCCACCGCTCGGGCATCTGGCGCGAGAGCGCGTCGCTGGCCATGTCCAGCGTGCGCCGGCTGCGTAGGAGCGAGGCCTGGGTCTGCTTGTAGTTGTCAAAGGCGGGGATGGTCTCGTCGCCCATCGGGTAAAGGGACGCCTCGATGCGGCTCCGGATCTGGAGCAGGGCCTGGCTCTGGTAGACCGGCGGCATGAGGTGGTAGCCGACGAAGGCGAGCGGGGCGGCGAGGAGGACGCCGAGCCCGATCGCGAGGAGATACCGCCCGCGGAGCGCGCGGTGGACGATCTTGATGGGATTGGGCGGGGGCTCGGCGGCCTCGGCGCTCTCGCCGGGGGGCAGAGCCTGGAACTCCCGATAATCATCCCGCATGGTCGACTCCCGCTCGGATCGTCCGGATCACCGGCTCCAGGGCCGAGAAAAATTCGCGGTGCACCGCTTCACGCTCGTCATCGGGCATTGAAGCGGGCGTAATGACCTGGACCTGGGCGGCGCCCAGGCCGGCCCGCTCGGCCGAGCGCGCGACACGCTCGACGGCGGACATGTCCAGCACGACCTCGCCGCCCATGCCGGGCAGCACGAAGAGGTTGGCGACGACCATGCCGTCGCTGCGGAGCCCGGCGCCGGTCTCGTCGGGCCAGGTGAACTCGTAGCGCATGGCGGGGAGGAGGGTCCGCCCGACGGGGACGCTGGTCTGGGAGCGCCGCTGCATGAGCCACCCGTGGGCGGGGTAGCAGACGGGGGGGTAGTGCCCGTTCATGTCGCGCGCGTCGCCGCAGTGGACGATCAGCACGCTGACGGTCTGCTGCGTGAGCGGGTCGACGTAGCGTCGTTGGAGGATCTTGTTGGGGCGGAGGAGCATGGTCGCGGCTTCCTGCACTTCCGCGTCCTGCCCGACCCAGCGCCCGATGCGATAGGGCAGGGCCTCGATCTCGCTCTTGACGTCTTGGAAGTACGCGTCGGTGCCGGCGATCTGGCGCGGGAGGAACCCGCCGAAGGCGAAGACGCCCGCGAGCGCGAGCAGTGCGAGCAGCGGGGCGGCGGCGTTGAGTCGTGCGAGCAGGCTTTTGCGGCTTGGGGCGGTCATGGTCAATCCTCCGACACCGCGTAGGGAGTGATCGGGAGTTCGAGCCAGCGGAACAGCCCGAGGATGCCCATCAGCATCGCCCACGCGACCGCGAGCATGATCCACCCGCTCCAGTCGTGGAAAAGGTCGGCCATGTCGAGGCTGGAGTAGCCGTACATGAGCACCGTCGGCACGAGGCGGATGATGTTGGCGATCAGTGCGAGCAGCGGGCTGAGCGCCAGGATCAGGACGCGGACCCAGCTCCGCATGGGCATGAGAAAGACGAAGACGTAGGAGACGAGCGCGAGCGCGGCGACCATGCGCATGCCGTTGCACGCCTCGGCGACCGCAACGTCGACGTCGTTGATGGTGAGGACGTTGCCGCCCTGGGTGACGGGGACGGCGAAGAGGTCGAGGATCCACTTGGTCGCGCCGGCGGTCGCTTCCTGGAGCGGGATGGAGATCTGCTGGCGGATGCGCCCGGGGATGGGCATGAGGAAGACCAGCACGCCGAAGGCGGGGGCAAAGTGGCGGAGGGTGTCGGGCCCGAGGACGCTGAGGATCGCGCCGACGGCGATGACGAGCACGCCGAGGTCGCGGAAGAGGTCGTAAGCGGCGGCGTACCCGAACGCCGCGAGGGCCCACCCGGCGCAGAGAATGATCGGCCCGCCGATCCATCGCCTGGGCTTGCAGAGTCGGAGGCGGGAGCGTCTGGCCCAGACGAGCAGGGCGGCGGCGGGAAGGGCGAGGAAGATGTGGGACTGCTCTTCGCTCCGCATCGCGAAGCGGAAGATCTCGGTCCAGACGCCGTAGGTGGCGAACAGCGCCAGCGCGACCAGCCCGGAGACGGCCACGCCGTCCCCGAACCGCCAGCCCCGACGCCCGGTCATGGCTTCACCGTGCAGCACGCGACGACCCCATCCCGATCGGCCCGCACTCCGCGGCGCCAACCCGGTCCAAACCTGTCCGACGATCCGTCATCCGGCTCCCACCTTGTCCCCGGGCGCACACCCCCGGGAACTCTCTGAGAATACAGAACTTATAGGACCCCTGATCGAGAAGGGGCATCGTTCGGGGCCTGTCGCCCGCTGCGTGTCAGATCGACCACATGCCCCCCCGGCTCCACCCGGGCTCCGGGGCCGAGCACCGAACGGACCACCACCGCGTTCGATCCGACCTCCGCGCCCTCGCAGACGATCGAATCCCGCACGATGGCGCCTTCCCCGATGCTCGCGCCGGTCGCGATGACGCTCACGCCTTCCTCCAAAGTTGCGGAATCACCCAGAATCGGGTGCTTTCGGACGCGCGCAGGGAGCCCGGCCGCGGCTCGGGCCGCGGCGAGGCAGTCCTCCCTCGTGCGTAACAGCAGGGCCCCGGGTTCGCGCAGGGTGTCGCACCAGACGGCGTAGCCCTTCTCCTTGGCTTTGGAGAGCCACTGCTCTTTCAGGTCGGTAAACCCGATTTCGGGGACAATCGCGAGGGTGCCGGCGCGGACCAGGTAGATCCCCGCGGGCGAGCCATCGGGGTTGGTGGCGACGGTGATCTCGGCCTGGCGCTGGGCGTGGCGTTGGAGGAGGGGGGCCAGGTCGGAGCCGCAGTAGCGGGCGGCTTCGGCGATGAGGAGCGTGGCGTCGGGGTCTTCGTAGGCGGCGGCGTCGCGGGCGATGCCGGCGGGGCCTCGGAAGTTGCCGCGGTGGGCTTCGATGGAGAGGGCGAGGCCGTCGGGGATGGTCGCGGGCTCCTGGGGGACGACGCCGTTCCCGCCGTGGATGACGCGGACGCGGAAGCCGGGTGCGAGGCGGGGTGCGAGGTCGGCGATGCGGGCGAGCCAGAGCTCGAGCCCGGTGTGGCGCGGGGTGAGGTGGAGGTCGAGGACGCTGCGTGCGAGATCGGTCGCGATGGGGCTGGCGCGGAGCCCCCCGGCGAGCAGGACGGCGGCCGAGATGGTGGCGGGGCTGGGGGACATTGTCCGCGTGGATTCCCTGGCGGGCTGGCTTGTTCGGTCGGTTCGAGCCGGGTGTGTGGGCCGGCGTGTAGCATCGGGCGGGCGGGTCGTCGTATTTGGTCGTGCGCGTCGGGGTTGGGTGGTTGAGCGCGGGTGGGATTATCGGGGCGTCGCGGGGGCGACACGTGTGGGGGGCGTTGGATATCTTGTCACACCCTGCGCCGGGGGCCAGCGGATGCTCACCGGTCTTCGGTCTTTGCTTTGCGCCCTTGAGCCGCGGAAAGAGCCCATCCCATGACGCGCGTCCTTGTCGTGCTCGGCACCCGTCCGGAAGCCATCAAACTGGCGCCGGTGGTGCAGTCGTTGCGGGCCCACCCGGGCGGGACGGGTGAGGCGGTCCTGTGCTCGACGGGGCAGCACAAGGAGATGCTGGCCGACGCGTTGGCGGGGTTTGAGCTGACGCCGGACGTGGACCTTGCGGTGATGCGTCCCGGGCAGACGCCGACGGAGGTGGTGGGGCGGCTGATGCTCGAGCTCGGGCCGGTCTTCGCGGCGCAGAAGCCGGACTGGGTGGTGGTGCAGGGGGACACGGCGACGGTGATGGCGGCGTCGATCGCGGCGTTTTTGCACCGGATCCCGGTGGCGCACGTCGAGGCCGGGCTGCGGACCAGCGACCGGTGGCAGCCCTTTCCAGAAGAGATCAACCGGCGCGTGGCGGGCGTCGTGGCGGACGTCCACTTCGCGGCGACCGCGGGCGCGCGGGACAACCTGCTCCGCGAGGGCGTGCCGGCGGCGGACGTGCTGCTCACGGGGAACACGGTGATCGACGCGCTGCAGTGGATGGTGCGGCGCGTGCAGGACCGCCCGCTGCCGGTGGATCTGTGCGGGCGGCGGATGGTGCTCGTGACGGCGCACCGGCGGGAATCGTTCGGCGAGCCGTTCCGGGAACTGTGCCAGGCGCTGCGCGACATCGCCGAGGCGCACGAGGACGTGCATCTGGTGTACCCGGTCCACCTGAACCCGAACGTGCAGGAACCGGTCAGGGCGATCCTCGGAGGGCACGAGCGGATCTCGCTGATCGAGCCGAAGGCGTACCCGGATTTTGTGAACATGATGTCCAAGGCGCACCTGATCATCACCGACTCGGGCGGGGTGCAGGAAGAAGCGCCGGCGCTGGGCAAGCCCGTGCTGGTGTTGCGCGAGAAGACCGAGCGTCCGGAGGCCGTCGCGGCCGGCGTGGTCAAGCTCGTGGGGACGGACCGGGCGAAGATCACCGGCGAGGCGCACGCGCTGCTGACCGACGACGCGGCGTACCGCGCGATGGCGCGCCCGACGCACGTCTACGGCGACGGGCTGGCGTCGAAGCGGATCGCCGAGCGGCTGCTCGACGGCACGATGACCACGCCGGAGTTCAAGAGCGTGGTGGATTGAGCGGAAGGTTGAGAGCCCCGCGGTGTGCTGTTTATGCGGGGCGTGCTTGCAGCCCCATGGATTCCAGCTCGCGGAGGACGGCTTCGGCTTTGGCCGACCATGTTTCGTGCTCGACGCGGGCGCGTCCGGGGGCGGGGTCGAAGCGGGCGGCGTGCGCGTCGTCCAGGGCCGCGCGGATCGCTGCGGCGAAGGCGTCGGCCCCGCTGGCGGGGCGCGTGAGCCCTTCGTAGCGGCGCAGCTCGTCGAAGGGCGTGGTCACGATCGGGCGCCCGACGGCGAGATATTCCTTGAGCTTGACGGGGTTGCACGCGCGGATCCACTCGCTCTGGTTCCAGGGCATGATGAGCACGTCGGCGGCGGCCATGTAGGCGGGCACGTCGGCGTAGTCGCGTTGCCCGAGTTGACGGACGTTGGGGAGCGGGCACCAGTCGGCGGGGAGCGAGCACCCGCCGACGAGGAAGAAGTGGACGTCGGGGAGCGCCTTGGCGACTTCGACGAACAGGGGCGGGTCGAAGGTGTGGGCGTCGATGCCGCCGATGAAGCCGACGCGCGGGCGCGGGATGTCGCGGATGTCCGGCGGGTCGGCGGCGTCGGGGTCGCGCTCGGCGGCGAGGCCGGCCTGGAGGAAGCGGTCGTAGTCGACGCCGTGGTCGATGAACAGGGCGCGTCGGCACTGCTGGGCTTCTTCGGCGTGGAGGAGCCCGGAGCAGAAGAGGGTCAGGTCTGCCTCGCGTTTGAGGCGCTGGTCGTAGGCGCGGATGCGTTCGGGGTCGACGCCGGTGAACTCTTCGTAGCGGTCGGTGCGTTGGTAGACGAGCCCGGCGTGCCGCAGCCCGTCGAGGGCCTGCGCGCCGGGCGGGCAGTTGATCCAGATGAGTGGGCGATGGATGCCGGCTTTGCGAGCCGCGGCGCGGACCTGGGCGGGGAGGAGGACGGGGTTGAGCTTCGCGGCCTTGCCGCCGGGCGCGGCGACGGGGCTGAGGACGCTGAAGTTCTCGCGGACGCGGACGAGCCCGCGCCGGAGGGAGGCGAGCTTGCGCTTGACGCGCTTGAGGAACATCTTGCCCTCGCCGGGGCGGGGGACGCGCATGCCGATGGAGTTGATGTAGAGAATGGGGACGCGGGCGCTGAGCTCGCGCATCATCTGCATGTCGTAGTGCCCGCGGTTGTGGTACCACCAGTCTTCGCCGCCGAAGCAGACGACGCCGTCGAAGGCACGCTCGTCCGTGTCATGCGCCGTGGGCGGCGCGTGGTGCGGGGTTTCGGTGGTTGCAGCGGTTTGGCTCATCGTGCGGGCCCTTCGTGGATGAAGCGTCGGATCGCGTCCAGGAGCTGTGGGGAGGCGTGCGGGCCGAGGCGTTCGGCGGGGCGGAGCTCGGCGAGCGCGTCGAGGCGTGCGGGGAGCTCGGTCTCGTCCATCGCGACGGCGACCTTGCCCATCGCGGCGAAGCGCTCGGCCGTTGCGACTTGGTGATCGTTGCGTGTTTCCTTGAGCGCTTCGCGGCGCGGCATGACGAGGATGGGCTTGCCGAACCGCAGCGCGGTGATGATCGAGCCCATGCCGGCGTGGGCGACGATGACCGACGCGCCGCGGACGCGGGCTTCAAACTCCGGCGGCTCGAGGAAGCGGGTCCATGCGATGTGCGCGGGCTCGGCGGCGTCGGGGCCGATCTGCGCGAAGACGTCCCGGCGCCCGTTCGCGCCCGCCCACGCGTCGACGCCTCGGACGAGGCGGTCGAAGGGCATCTGCGCGCCGACGGTGACGAAGATCTCGTCTTCGTTTGGCATCAGAGCACCGACCCTTCGCAGCGGGGGCCTTGCTCGGGCGTCGCGAGGTGGGGCCACTGGGTGAGCCAGAGGTCCGCGTGCTTGCTGACGAGCTGGCCGGTCATGGAGATCTGTTCGACGTTGGCGATGGAGTCGAGCCAGATGGTGCGGGCGCCGAGGAGCTTGCCGAGGCGGATCGCGAAGTAGCCGGGGGCGGCCCCGGTGGAGATGACGACGTTGGGTCGCTCGCGGAGGACGATCCAGGCGAGCTTGATGCCCATGCGGAGCAGTCCGAGCTTGTCCCACCGCGTGGCGTCGTTGATGACGTCAAAGCGGTCGTCGCCGACGTCGACGCGTGAGCCGGGTTTGACGGTGACCCAGCAGACGCGGGCGTGCTCGAAGGCGGGTCGGAGTCGGAGGAGCTGGACCCAGTGCCCGCCGCCGGAGGCGATGGCGAGGATGCGCGGGGGTTGTGTCATGCGTCGGGTTCCGAGACGGCGGGTTTGGGCCCTGGCTTCGGGCCGGGTTTGAGTTCTTTCGCCCAGGTGCGGGTGTGGAGGAGGAAGGTCCGCCAGTTGGGGACGATCGCGTAGGCGAGCAGCGCGGCGAAGCCGCCGGCGGCGGCGCCGATGATGACGCGGGCGGCGTCGGGGAGCTCGGTGGTGAGCCAGACCGCGCCCGTGCCCGCGACGAAGGCGAGGAGGCCGGCCAGGGCACCGGGGGCGCAGGCACGGTAGAAGGCGGGGATGCCGACGGGGCTGCGCCGGAGGACGAGCCAGACGGCGAGGGGGCTGCGGATGAGCACGCCGGTGATGCCGTAGGCCGCGGCGAGGACGACGATCCCGAACGGGGTGGCGATGAGAAAGCAGGCCATGAGCAGGACGAAGTAGATGCAGGAGTAGTAGAACTGCTCTTTGGCGCGTCCCTCGGCGATCATGAGCCAGCTCAGCGTGCCGGTGAGGGGTTGGACCATCGCGGCGAGCCCGAGCCATTGGAAGGTCGGGGGGACGAGCGCCCACCCTTCGCCCAGCAGCACGCGGACGAGCGGGTGGGCGATCGCGATGAGCGTGGCGACGCCGGGGATGGCGACCATCGCCATCAAGCGGACGAGGCGCGTGTAGGTCGCTCTGTAACGGTCGTTGTTGAGCTGGACGAGTCGGCTGAGTGTGGGGACGGCGACGCGCCCGACCGGGCCGGTGATCTGCTGGATGGGAAAGAGCAGGAGGGCGTAGGCGCGTGTGTACTGCCCGAGCACGGCCGCGCCGAGAAAGCCGCCGACGAGGAGGTTGTCGAAGTTGCGCCCGCCGTAGGCGATGACGCTGTGCCCGATCATGTACGCGCCGAATCGCGCCATGCCCCCCGCGCCGGTGCCGCGTCGGGGCAGGCCCGGGACCCAGGGGCAGACAATGAAGACCCAGGCGGCCTCGATCGCCATGCGCGAGATCTGCATCGCGACCAGCGCCCAGTAGCCCGCGCCGGCCCATGCGAGGGCGACGGCGATCGCGATCGACCCGGCGAGGGCGGTGACCTGTGCGCCGGAGAGGGAGGTGAGGCGCATCTGGCGCTGCATGAGGGCGCGGTGGATGCCGGCGAGGCTGCCGATGAAGACCGCGCCCGCCATGGCGAGCATGATGCCGACGAGCTGGTCGTATCCGTAGATGAGCTGGAGGATGGGCGCAAGGGCCGCGCACACGGCGGCGGCGGCGAGCGAGAGCCCGACGTTCATCCAGAAGAGAACGCTGACCTGCTCGTGGGTGATCTCGGGTCGTTGGACGACGGCCTGTGCGAAGCCGGCGTCTTTGATGATCAAGACCACGCCGATGATCGCGGCGGCGATCGCGACCAGCCCGAAATCGTCGGGCACGAGCAGGCGGGCGAGGACGGCCGTCGAAAGGATGTGCAGGACGAGGGCGACGCCCTGGGCGCTGAGCGTGGCCGCGCCGCCGCGGACGGCGGATCGGCGCAGCCCCGACTGCAGGTGCTCGACCGAGGCGTAGCGCGTGAATCGTTCGGACATACGGATGGTCGTCGCGGGATGGATTCAGGCGGTGCGGTCGAGCAGGGTTCGGACGGCTTCCACGGCCGAGGCGGTGTCGGTGGCCTCGACGGCTTGCGGCCCCAGCGTGCCGCAGGCTTCGGCGAGCCCGCGGATCTTGCCGTAGCTGTTGTCGAGGAAGACGTGGGGCTTGCCCGTCAGAACGCAGAGCACGTGGACGTGCAGCCGATCGGTGAGGACGACGCGTCCGACCGAGAGGATGCGTCGACCGAGGTCGAGGCGTGCGCGGCTGAGGGCCGTCCACGCCACGCGTTGCACGCTCGGCTTTGGCAGGCGACGGAGCAGCTTCCGCGCGGCCCAGACGCGGGCCTTCTCCGGCACGGACGGGTCGGCGGGCAGGCTGGACTCGTCCGCCCAGTCGCCGACCTCGACACGGGCCGGGCGGAGCGCCTCGGCGGCTTCGAGGAGCGTCTGCCCGTGCCGGGACTCGCCGTCCTCACGGCGCAGCACGAGGACGTCGGCGCGGGCAGGCGACGCCGGCGCCGGCGCGATCGCGAACGCCGAGTCCGGCAGGAGTTCGAGCGTGGCGAGCCCGGCGTCTGCGAGCAACTGGTGGCTGGCGTGATCGCGGATGAAGACATGGAAGTCGCCGTGGGCGGCGAGCACGCCGAGCGATCGGCGCATGTCCTGCGGGTCGTCGAAGTGGACCGACTGCGGGAGCTGGATGATGGTTGCGTTGGGGCAGACGCGGGCGGCGTGCTCGCGGAGTTGCTGGTGCTTGGGCCAGAGCGAGCCGAAGTTGCCGCCGCCATGGATGAGCAGGACGCCGCGCTCGTTGTTGAGTCGTTGGAGAATGTGCTCGGGCGCTTCGCGTCCGAAGTGAATGGCGCGCATCGCGGGGTGCGTCTCGCGGAGGAGCTGGAACTCGCCGAGGGCGATGAGGCTGTCGCCGATGTTGAGATAGTTGGGCAGGTCGACGAGGGCGACGGGGCGATCGGCGAGCGGGAGCCGCGCGTAGCGGTCGCGGAGGCGCTGGCGGAGCTCGGCGAGCACGTCGGGCGTCGAGCCGACGGGGGGCGCGGGCAGGGCGCTCGAGTGCGTCGTCGTCGCGGCGGAAGTCATGATCGCGTTCCTTGCGGTTGGGGCGTGGTCTGGGCGATAGCGCTGTAACCCTCGCGGGCTCGGGTGACGCCCTGGGCTTCGATCTCGCGGAGCATCTGATACCCAGGGCCTTCGGTGTCGTGCGGCGTTTCGCGGTGCCAGAGGTGGAGCGTGGTGGCGAGCCTCGGGAGATACCCGGCGTGGACGCCGTGGTTCTGGAGCCGGGCCATGAAGTCCCAATCTTCGACGCCGTAGCCCTGGTAGCGCGCGTCAAACCCGTCGATGGCTTCGAAATCGTCTCGCCACGCGCCGATGCAGAAGCCGGACATGCCTCGGAAAGGCTGCGGGCTGGTGCCCGGGCGTCGATCGCGAAGCGGGAGGAGGAAGCGGCGTCCCGGGAGCTTGCGTCGGTAGGCGTGGAGGATGAACACGGGGGTGAAGAGCCGCGCGGGCGGCGTCGCGCCGCTGAGGACGGCGTCGCTGGTCGCCTGATCGAGCTTGACCCGTCGCCCGCCGACGAACCAGCCCGGGCGGAGGCACGCCCGCAGGCAAGAGAAAAACGGCTTCGGGAGCAGGATGTCGTGGTCGAGAAACAGAAAGAACGAGCCTTCGGCGATCCGGACGGCGTTGTTGCGCGATCGCGCCAGGCGGAAGCCGACGTCCTCCTGCCACGCGTGCTTGACGGGCACGCGGGCGTGCCGAGCGTGGCGCTCGATGATCTCGAAGGTCTCGGGGTGCGACGAGCCGTCGTCGGCGATGACGACCTCCACGCCCGTATCCGCCACCTCCAGCAAGCGCGTGAGGCAGACGTCGAGCTGGCGGCGTCCGTTGTACGTCGCGAGGATGACCGAGATGCGGGGGGCGGGGTCGGGCACGCGGGCTCCGGTGAAGTGGATGATGGCCAGACGCTCAGGACGTGAGCGAGCGGAGACGACGCACGGCGTACTTGACAGGGTTGCCCATGCGCCCGGCGTTGGCCTTGTAGGCTCGCGCGATCGCGAGCGGGGTGGAGGCGAGCAGGGCGCTTCGCGCGACCAGCGAGCCGGTCTCGCGGATCCGCTCGTAGCCGAGCTTGGTGAGCGTCTCGCCGACGACCATCTGGACGACGCCGATCTCGTGCGGTGAAAGCTTTTCACGCCATCGGTCGACGGCCTCTTTCGAGACGCCCGCGCCGACGGAGAACGTGCTGTATGAGCTGTTGGACATGGGCATCTCGAGGATGGCCGGTTCGAACGGGAGGCGGAGCCACGCGCAGAGATCGCGCAGCTCGCCCTCGGGGTTGTCGACGAGGCCCTCGTAGCGTTGGAGACGGACGCGGTCCTGCCCGTGTCGCTCCTGTGCGGCGAGGGCCGCACGCATCGCGCCGCGCCAGAGCATCGCGATGATCACGGGGTGGTAGGAGCGTCGGGCGCGCTCGTGGTCGGCGGCGAGGGTTTCTTTGTGCCCCGGGTCTTTCTCGAAGTCGAACCCGCCGCGGTTTTGCCAGTCGCGGTAGGAGGCGACGACGGCTCGGACGTCGCGGATCATACAGACGACGCGCGCGTCGGGGAAAGCCGAGAGGATCTCGTCGATGCGGAAGATGTGGCGCGGGGTTTTCTCGCCCCAGACCCGCTTGCCGGCGAGTGCCGCTTCGCACATGCAGTAGGCCTGGAGCGCGTGGTCGCCGCTGGGTGCGGCGCCGTCGGTGATGTCGCGGAGCGTGTGGCGGAACATCTCGCGGCTCACGCGTCCCTGGTCCGGGTCGCCGTGGTGCCCGTAGGGGCGGTGCCCCAGTGCGAGCATGTAGTTCTCGCTCTCGCCCTGTTGGGCTTCGGTCATCGCGCCGGTGGCGGCGTCGGCGAGCCGCACGCGGAGGTCGTCGAAGTAGTGCGTTTCCCCCGCGAGGTGGACGATCGGGTGGAGGTTGAGCGAGGATCGGAGCATCGCGGTGCCCGATCGGCTCGGGCCGCAGATGAAGATCGGTCCTTGTGACGCGTCCGTGGTCTGGTTCATGCCGCCGCCCCCTGTTGCTGCTGCGGTTGGGTCTCGATGCCGGGTGTGGTCCATTGCGTTCGTCGGCGCCAGACGTCGGCGAAAACGCTCGGCTCGCTCCGCTTGCCGCGACGCCCGAGCAGGCGCGCGATGCGAGCGGCGCCGATCCTGCGGAGGACATTCAGCTTGGGGCCGAGGTCGGCCCACCACTGCCAGTGCGCCGCCCAGAAGCGGGCGTAGAGCAGGCGTCGCGCGGTGTATAGGCGGACGAGCTTGTCGGCCAGCACGCGCTCGGACTGGCCGCCGAAGTGAACGATCTGCGCCTCGCAGCAGACCCGGGGCGTCGCGCCCAAGCGTGCGGCCCGCAGGCAGAGGTCCGCGTCCTCGCCGTACATGAAAAACGCGGGGTCGAAGCCCCGGAGCTCTCGCCAGAGCTCGGTGTCGATGAGCAGCCAGCACCCGCTGATGATGTCCGCCGGCAGGTCGCCGTGCTCAGGGAGCACGCCGAGCGATTCCGGGTTGAAGCGCCGCGAGCCTCGAAAGATTGAGGCGAGCCCGGTCGCCGAGCAGAAGACACTCCACGGCGTCGGCATGCGCCAGCACGAGCTGGGATTGGCCCGCCCGTCGGCAAAGGTCGTGCGTCCGCCCCAGAGCCGGCAGCCCGGGTGGTCGTCGGCGAAGCGCAGGAGGCGCCCGATCGCGGGCTCGGGCACGAGCGTGTCCGGGTTGAGCAGAAGCAGACGCCGCCCGGTCGCCCGCTCGGCGGCGAGGTTGTTCGCGCCCGCGAAGCCGAGGTTGCGCTCGGAGCGGATGAGCTGCGCCCACGGCGCAGCCTCGGCGATGGCGTCGGGCGAGCCGTCGGTGGAGGCGTTGTCCACCACGATGACCTCGAGCTCCGAGAAGACGTCGCTGGCGGCGACGGTCCCGAGACAGGCGAGGGTCATCTCACGGGTGTTGTAGCTGACCACGACGAGCGTGGCTCTTGGGGTGTGGTGAGGCATTGGGGAGTTTTCGCTGGTTGGGGAGTGCGAGTTCTTGCGCGGTCGCTGCGAGCGCGAGCGAGAGGAACCAGGAGACGGTGGTCTGCCCGAAGTACGAGACGCCGATGAAATTCAGGCAATGGGTAGCGAGCGACACGCCGATCGCCCATGTGAGCCAGAATCGGAGCCCGCGGGAGGGGACGCCGCGGAGCCCGATGCCGACCCCTCGGAACGCGAGCCAGATCACAGCGATGAAAAGCGCCAGCGTGATGAAGCCTCCGCGGACACCTTCGAGGATGTACTGGTTGGTGACGTCCTGGAGGCCTCGTCCCCAGTGGCTGGTGGACTTTGTGCCGATCAAGAACCACTCCGGGAAAAATTCGACAGCTTTGTCAATGAGGTGTTTGCGGTGCCAGCCGGTGGAGCCGCCGACGGCGCTGATGCGGGCGATTAGCGCCCAGACGGGCCCTTCCATCATGAAGTGCAACGTGACGAGCACGAACGGCGTTGCGATCTGCAACCAGCGGAGTACGGGACGCGCAAACCCGAGCGCGAGCCCCATAAAGGCGGCGATCATCGCCATCAGCGGCGTGCTGGACGCGCAGGCGATCACGATGAACACGCAGCAGATCAGCGAGGTGAGCATGAGCGCTCCGCGCCTGCGCCCGAGCACCATCCCGCCGCAGAGCGTGAGCACGACCGCCCAGAAGCAGCCGGCAAGGATCGGGTGGCTGAACGCCCCTTGGGCGCGAAGCCTGCCCTCCCGGACCTGGGTGATCTCAGGCACGCCGCCCATGAGCGAAAAGAGATTCCGACCTGTGGACTTCTCAAGTATGAAAAAGCACGAGACGGGGATCGCGAGCAACGCCAGCACGAGGACCGTTCGATCCACATCCGCCCAGCCGCGGAGCATGCATCGAAGCGTGACGTAGATGCCCAGCGATTCGTAGATATAGCCCGACCGGTTGACCAGGGCTGAGCTTTCCATCCACTGGATGACGTAGACGAACGACCCGACGAGGATCCACGCGGCGACCGCGTAGTCCATCGCGATGACCCGTATGCCGCGATAGTCCGAGCGTATGAAGATCCTCAACCAGTACGCGATCACGAGGATGCGCAGGAAGCTGAAGTCGAAGCCCGCGAGCACGATCCGCTGCCCGGAGGGTACGAAGCAGGCCAGGATCAGAAGTGGCGCTAACGCCCAGGCGCGGGGCAACGCGAAAACAAAGCAGGCCAGCACGATCAGCATGCTCAGCCCGACCGGATGGATCGACGTCACCCCGGCCCATTCGGTGGTGTGCCCCGCGATCTGTGCCAGAACGTGGCTCACGCGTGAGCCGCCTCTCTTGGGCCGCGGGGCGTGCCGCTCCGCTCAGCCGCGTCGTGCAGCACGCCGGCCATCCGCTCCGCGATCGATTCACGTGTGTAGCCCGCGAGCGCCTCATCGCTGTTGAGATCGATCGCTCCAGCACCCCGGCGATCTATCAGCTCCCGGAGCGCCCTGGCGATCGACGCGGGGTCGCACGGGTCCGCAAGGACGCAGCGCTCGCGGGCGGCGGCCAGGTCGCGGGCGTCCCCGGGCGGGAGGGCCGCCAGCACCGGCCTCCCGCTGGCGAGGTATTCGTACGTCTTGCCCGGCACGATGCGGGCCCGGTGCGAGCCGCGCACGCCGTGCAGGTGCAGGAAGAGCGCGTCGGCGCTCAGCAGCCACCCGACCGACTCCGCGTGCGGCACATAACCGCGCGTCACCACCATGTCATGCACCGAGGACCGGTCGATCCAGGCCTTCGTGGCCTCGTCCAATGCGCCGATATGTACAAACCGAAAATCGTGCAGCGCTCCGGGTGTTTCCCGGCGGATCTGCTCCAACGCCGCGAGCAGGGGCCCCACGCTCCGCCCTCGCGGGCGGATCGGCTCCGGACGATACCGCAGGATCCGGCGGACACCCTCTTTCAGATTCCCCGGTCGCGAAACCTGCTTGGTCAGAAACGTGCCGGTGTGGACGAGCCGGAACGCGGCGTCGGGTACCTCTTGCGGGCGTTCGGCGTGCGCGAAGTCGTCCGGGTCGAAGCCGTTCGGGATCGCGTAGACCTTCGAGTCGTCGAGCTCGGAGAACGATCGCAGCACGCTGGCCCTCGCCTCGGGGGTGTTCATCACGACGGCCGAGGCTTGGCGCAACGCGGCGCGCATGCGCTGGCGGTCCTGTCGCCACTCGAACCAGTGCCGGTACGTCGGCACGCCGTCGAACGCCCACGGGTCGCGAAGATCGAGCACGGTGGGCGCGATCGCGAGCGCGTCGGCAAGGAGGCCGCTCAGCCAGAAGGGCGACATCGTGATCAGCACCGCGTCAACGGGCGTTTCGCGGCTCATCGTTTGTAGACGCTCGCCCGCCCCGCGCAGCCACTCGCCCGGGGTCTGGCCCGAGACGTGCTCGACGCGCAGTTCGGGAGGGAGGTCGGCCTCGGCCATGCTCGCATCGAGCGCTGGCGTCGAGAGCCCGTCGGTCTTGGGACGGTGACAGATCACGCTCGGCGTCCAACCAAAGCGGGCAAGATACTTGCACAGCTTGGCGGCGCGCTGCGTCCCCGCGCCGCCCGCGGGCGGAAAGTAGTACGAGACGATGATGACACGGCGCGACGCGATCAAGCCGCCACCCACTCCCCGCGATCAAAGTCGAACCGCCGGATGACCCGTGCAGGCACGCCGACGGCGATGCAGAACGCCGGCACGTCACGGTTCACCACCGCCCCGGCGCCGATGATCGCGCCCTCGCCGATCGTCACGCCCTTGAGAACAATCGCCCGCTCACCGATCCACGCACGCGGCCCGATCCGGACCGGAGCCGCGATGAGCTCGCCCGTCCCGAAGTACCCCTTGCGAGGGTCTCGGTAGTCATGGTCGTGGTCGGTTACATACACGCCGCTCGCGAGCACGCTGGCTTCGAGGATCTCGACTTGGAGGCACGCGCCGATGTGCGTGTACGCTTGGATCGAGACGCGGTGCCCGAGTCGGAGTTGTGGGTCATCGCGATCAGCGCCCACGGCCTCGATCCGAACGCCTCGAAAGAGTTGCACGTGATCGCCCATCTCGACGCGCGACGGGCCGACGATGGAAACGCCCGCGTCGGCGGCGAAAGCCTTGCCGACGGCGCCGAGCCGCGTCGCGAGAACGGCGCCCCGCGTCCGGCAGTGCGTTTTTCGCCAGAGCCGGGCGAGCTTACCCCGTCTGGCGGATTCACTCACGATGGTGTGCAAGGGCGTGTCCTTGAATTCTGACGCGGTCTGCGGGCGGTGAAAAAACACCGAGCGGACGACTCGTCCGCACGGTGTGTAGTGCAAGCGTGAGAAAGCTCGGTTGCTTTACGGCTGAGAACGTGGGGGGAGCGGGTAGATGCCGACGTTGCGGATCTGCACAGCCTGACCCTTGTCGTCGGTTTTCGAGACGATCGACTGAGGTAGGCGGCTCCGGAGCGGTGAGTTCAAGGCCGGGGCGTAGTCGCCCGAGTCCGGATCGTTGAAGCCCGGGAACCCGTAAGTGTTGTCAATGCCAGGGAGCGGGCCCGTGCCGCGGATCTCGTGCGAGTGGCGGATATCGATCCGGCTGAGCTGCCCGGTTTCGTCGAGGATCCGGTCGAAGACCGAGCCCTTGATCGAGACATTGTGATAGGTCGCGCTCATGATGCCGCGCTGTTCGTCGAGACGCAGCCACATCGGCTTGTTGACGTGGGTCACGTGCCAGAAGAGCACGTGCTCGGTGACGGGCGAGCGCCACTGGCTGAGCATGACGGGGTTGGTCAGCTCGATCAGCACATTGACGAAGGCGGAGTTGCGCACGAAGTGGAGCCCGCGGGCGAAGATGCCCTGGCTGTTGGCGTTGTACGCGTGAAGCCCGTAGATAATCAGGTTTTCGTACCCGTCGTTCGGACGGAACAGCTGGTAGACGTCGGGGTGGAAGTCGCGGTCGAGGCGGTCGATGCCGTCGACGATGCAGTTGAGGACCATCGCGGTGCCGGAAAAGGCGTCGGAGCCGATATCCTCGATGAGGCAGTTGCGCGCCATGAGCCCGCCCTGGAACCCGTCGCGGTTGTCGGAGACGTGCAGGTCGGTGTAGTAGGCATTGCGGAAGCCGCCGTGCCATGGGGTATCCTCGGTTCGGTTCCTGCCGACCAGCCGGCAGTTGTCGAGCCAGAGCCACGCCTCGGGGTTGGTCGCGCTCCGAAGAATCGGGGCACCGCTCTGGCCTTGCAGGCGCAGGTTCCGGAAGCGGACGCGGTCGGTCCGCAGCCCGTTGGAGTCGGTGCTGCCGACGATCCGGACATCGTTCTGTGCGACGCCCGGTGCGGCTTCGACCGTGAGCCAGCCGTGCTCGGTGCGGAAACGCCCGGCAAAGGTGTACGTGCCGAGCTCATACGTCCCGGGTAGGAGGTACACGGTCGCATTGGACGAATCGCCCCGGCTGTCTGCGGCGTGCGACGCGGCGCGGAAGATGCTCTGGAACGGGCGCTCACGCGTCCCGTTGCCGCCGGAGTCGCTGCCGCTCGGCGAGACATATCGGATTTCCTGGCGCAGCGAGCCGCCCGCGTTGACGTTCAGCACCAGCGAGTGCTCGCCGACGTACGCGTTGTCCCCGGTCAGGTCCCCAGCCAGGATGCGGGGTTCGCCGGCTTCGTTCGGCCAGACACGGGCCCGCAGTTCGACCAGCCCGTCATCCAGCAGCGACGGATCGAGCGTCGTTGTGTACTCCCACACGTCGGTGCGGGGATTGAGCTGCATTTCGTAGACCGGCACCCAAGGCCCGCCCTCGACGCTAAATTCCACGCGATCGATGCCGTTCATATGAAACGCGACCACGCCGACGTGGAACGCGTCTTCGACAATCTGGAACGGGACGACGTTCCAACGCGCGATCGCTTTCGCGTCGTACCCCGGCGTCGACGGGGAGCCGACCGGGGCGGGCTGGAGGGTCGGGCCAGACCAGCCGTTGCCGGGCAGAAGCATGGGGAACGCCGCGGGCGCGCCGGGCATGGCGTCATCCGGATCGCCGCTGTCGGATCCGCCGCCGCTCCCCCCCCCACCCGTCGGCGGCGTGGGCTCCGGCGCAGGGGGAGCGGGTGGCGGCGGGGGCGGGGGGGCCGGAGGCGCGGAGCTCGGCACCGTGCCCGTCACAATGACGCGTCCGCCGCCCGTCGGGGGGCGGGGGTCCGGGTCCTGCGGCGTGGGGTCCTGCGGGTCGCTCGGCGTGGGGGTGCCGGGGTCCTGCGGGTCCGGGTTATTCGGCGGCGTGCCGGGGCCGCCGGGGGTCAGTGCGCCGGGGTTGGTGCTGGGCGCGGGTCGGCTGGGTCCACCGACCGGCTGCGGGCCGACGAAGGTGCCCGGGTCGCCCATCGCGCCCGCAGCGCCGTACACGGCCGGACGGACCGGGGCGGACGTGCCGACCGCGGTGCTCCGCTCCGGGGTATAGACGAGCCCGCCCTGCGCGTTGACCGAGCCGGTGAAGGCCGGGCTCGAGATCCGGACATTCGGGCCGCCGAAGGGCGAGCCGCCGGTCAGGCGGGGCTGGACGCCGCTCCCCGCCGCCGGCTGCGTCGCCAAGCGAGCGGCGGCGGTCCCGGCGCGGTTCGGCGAGTTGTTCGCCCGCGGCACCCAGCGGATCTCGCGCGTCCCGTCCGGACGCGAGATCACGACGCGCTCGAGCGCGGCGTTGGTGGTCGGGGTCGGGGTCGCCGCGGCTGGCGCGTCTTCGGCCGTGACGGCCGCGCCGCATGCCAAGAAGAGCGTCAAAGCGGCCGCACCGCTCCATAGGCCCCCGCGACGGTGATGCATCGGTGATGTGGTCAAGGTGCGCTCCTCCAAGTGCGTGAACACTTGAAGGCTCTCATTCCGGCTAAATTCATGCTACCAGAGAACTTGGGAAGACCCAAGCAATCATCGCCCTGCAGGGGCGGGGCAGACCATGACGGTTGCGAGGATTAGTCAAACCGGGCAAAGAGGCACGCGGCATCAACCACACAACCCGACCCCGTGCCGGGCGACACTCGCTGGCGGTCTGAGAACCGTCTCCACACTAGCCGCCGCAGCGAGGGGGTCAATAAAGATTGTCCCTCATATCGGGTATGGGTTTCCCTCAAACACCCATAAGGGTGTGTTGATCGAGGAAAGGCTTGGGCGTGCGAGATGGTCGTTCCTGAAACGGTCGGCGCGAGGCTTCGCCATTCTCGCGCGCACAAACGAGGTGCGTGCGGCTCCCGTCTTTGCTCGGCCCGTCCCCGCGATCGCCTGTGGCGAGCGGAGGCGGCAACGCCGCTTCTATCGGCGACCCGTCGGCGCCACACCAGCCAAGCCGGCTGCTCGCCCGGCGCGATCCATTTCGTCAGGCATCGGCTCGAGCAGGTCGGCCTCGATTTCGACGCTCACGCCCTGTCCCAAGGCGCGGACGCCGATCACCAGGCGCCCGCTCCCCCCCGCGCGCTCGACGAGTCCGACGATATCCCGGAGCGGACCCGCCGCGACCCGGACCGGCGCCCCGACCGGCAAACAGTCGACCCGCGTTACGCCGGACCCACGCGTCAGCGCCCGATAGACCTGCGCAAGATCTGCCGACAACCCGCGTTGATCTGCGACGGGAATCAGGCGAACGATCTTGCCGCGAGGCATCGCCGCCCAGAGGGTGGCGGGCTCGGCGCGGGTAAAGACGTACCCCGGGAAAAGCGGGAGTTCGGATACCCGCTTTCGGTGGTTGTAATACTTGATCTGCGTGGTACGCGGGAGATAGCGGGGCACGCCGGCGTCGGCGAGAGCGTCGGCGACGACTTTCTCTTGGCGGCTGCGGACGTGGAGGATCCCCCAAGGGGCCGCGAGGGCGGCGTCAAAGACCGTGCCCGCGCCGTCGTTGCCCGGGCCTTGGCTCGGCGGGAGAGTGGTTGCCCCCGCGGGCTTCGGTTCTGGCCAATCGCGATCCATCCGCTCCCTCGTCACAGGCCCGTTTGGCGGCGGCCGTTCGAAGCCGCAGATATCCGTATCGGTTCAGAGCGCCCAAAGTTCGTAATCACCCCATCGTGATCCCGGGGCCCGGGGTCCAGCCGTCGCGGTATTCTCGGAGCCCGAGAGCCCCTGGGGGTGGGGGGTGGTCCGCCTGAGGGGGTCGTGCGGGGTTGGGCTGTGGGGGCCCGCCTGGCTTTCCTATGTTGCCCGCATTGCCGCGGGTGGACGGGCCGATGGCGAATCGGCATGCCGGCGGGGCACGGGGTTGTTCTGTCGGGTTGGATGGACCTCAGGGAGATGACGCGTATGCCGAGCCGCCGTGCGAGCCAGGGTCGTCGCGTGTCCGCCGCCGAGCTGGTTTCGGCCCACGCGATGTTCGAGGCGTTGGAGCCCCGCCAGTTGCTCTCGAGCTTTTCGTGGACCGCGGAAGAGGTCTACATGCTGGAGCTGGTGAACCGGGCGCGGTCGGACCCGCAGGCCGAGGCGATCCTGCTGGGCCTGGACCTGACCGAGGGCCTGACGCCCGGCGAGCTGGCACGCCTGGTCCCGAGCCAGCCGCTGGCGATGAACCCCTACCTGACGCTGGCGGCCCGGGCCCACAGCCTCGACCTGGCCCAGCGGAATTTCTTCGACCACATCAATCCTGACGGGCTCGACCCGACGGACCGGGCGCAGAGCGCCGGGTACGCGGGCGTCGCGGGGGAGAACATCGCCGCGGGGCAGGAATCGGTCGCGGCGGTGCACCGGGCGTGGCTGGACTCGGTCGGGCACCGCAAGAACGTCCTGAGCCTGCACGAGACGTTCACGGATTCGTTCTACTACCACGAGTTCGGCGCGGGCTTTGCGTTCACGGACATCGCGCCGTATTACGACTACTACACCCAGCTCTTCGGCTTCGACGGCCCCAACCCGGCGCGGTACGTGCTGGGCGTGGTGTACGACGATTTCGATGGCGACGGGTTTTACAGCATCGGTGAAGGCGCCGCCGAGGTCCGCGTGCGCGTCGTGGACGCCGGCGATCCGAACAACGTCGTGGGGACGTACACGACCGACGCGGCGGGGAACTTCCAGATCGTGGTCCCGGACGGCACCTACCGCGTGCTGTTCACCGACCTGATCACCGGATTCCAGACCGAGCGCACGATCACGGTCGATGGCGAGAACGTCAAGGTCGATGCGCTGCTCGAGCAGTTTGTGAGCGTCGCCGACGACCACGCGAGCGCGGGCGAGTTCGCCGACGCGACCGTGATCGAGATGCACCCCGGCACAGGCGAGGGCACGGCGCACGGCGTCCTCGGCTCGTACGGGAACACCGACCTCTTCCGCTTCACTAGCCCCGGTGCGGGGCAGGTCGTCGTCACGGTCCATCGCTTCGCGGGCGACGCGGACCTCGCGGTCACCCTCATCGGCCCGCACGGGCTGGCGCTCATGCCCGCCGAGGTGAGCCTGAGCGGGGATCTCGCGACCGCGACGTTCCACGTCGCGCGGGGGACGAGTTACTACGTGCTGGTCGGCACCGAGTCCGGCGTGACGACCGGGGAGTACGCCGTCGCGATCCAGGCGCCGGATCAGGACGCCTATCACAACCCCGGCGACGGCTCGCTCGCGGGCGACGCGGGGAACCTGCGCGGCGCGTCGGACCTGCTCGACCGGCTCGTGAGCGTCCACGTCGCGCCGGGCGGGCTCGCGATCGCGTACGTGCAGGGATCGGACGGCTCGTGGTCGACGGTCAACCTGCTGGACGCCGCGGGCGGCGCACCGGCGACGGGGCGTGCCGAGGCGTTCTTCGATGCGCGCACAAACCGCGTTCACGTGGGCGTGCCGACCGAACTCGGGCTGATGCTCTACACGCGGAACGACGCCGGCGCGTGGTCGGTGCGGAACCTGACGGGCGAGGCGGCGGCGAGCGGGATCGGGGCGAGCGCGATCGTCGATCAGCTCGTGGTGTTGCGGAACCCCGAGGGGCTCGTGACGCTCGCGGGCTTCGACGCCGAGGGCGCGATCGTCGCGTACGGGCAGACGGAGCTGACGCACGGGCAGCACCTGGGCGCGGTCTGGAACCACCTGGACATCACGCGCTCGCAGCTCGCGCCCCACGGGCTGAGCCAGCCGAGTTTTGTCGGCGACCTGATCGCCTACAGCACGAGCTGGGGCGGGCTGAACATCGCGGGGCTCGACGCGTCGGGCGCGATCCACGTGGTGTGGTGGGCGCCGGGGCTCGACCACTGGACGGCCGACAACCTGTCTGAGATCACGGGCGCGCCGGCGTACGTCGGCGGGATCACGGCGTACCTGACCGACTGGGACGGGATCAACCTCGCCGGGCTCGACGCGCAGGGCAACCTGCGGGTGACCTGGTGGGTGCCCGGCTTCGGGGGCGAGTGGGTCGTGAGCGACCTGACGGAGATGTTCGACGGGCCGACGCTGACGGGGGCGAACCTGGCGAGCTACGTGACGCCGTGGGGCGGGCTGAATGTCGCGGGGCTCGACGAGCAGGGGCAGTTGCACATCTACTGGTGGGTGCCGAGCTTCGGGGGCGAGTGGGTCGTGAGCGAGCTGGAGATCGACGCGGCTCCGAGCTTCGACAGCGCGATCCACGCCGTGACCTCGCCGCGGGGCGTGTTCAGCATCCTCGGCCTGGACGAGATGGGCGAGGCGATGCGGTACACGTGGGACCCGGCGGGGGAGGACGTGTGGGCGTCCGAGCCGCTGCGGTGGGTGTTCTGAGCCGGGTGAGGCGGTGCCGGTGATGGATCGCGCACGGGCGGGACGCCCGTGTCACGGGGAGAGCTTGGGGAGCGGGGCGCGCGAACGCGATCAGTCGCGTCGCCCGCCGCCGACGGCTTTGGCGAGGGGGCTGATATTGACGCGCCGTCGGACGTCGACGTTGTTGCTGTCGGCGGGCGGGTCGATGACGTCGCGTGCGGCGGCGGGGTCGGCGCGGGTGGCGCTGGCAGGGCCGGACGCCCCGGCCGCGTGCGCGCCGAAGCGGACGCCGACGTCGACTTCGAGCTGCATGCCGAGCTGCTCCTGGAGCAGGTGTCGGATCTGCTCGGGCGACATCTTCTGCCCGCCGTCCTGATCCTCGGCGACCGCGCGCGAGACGACCTCCCAGACGACGTCGTTCCACGAGCCCATGTGCTCTTGCAGGACGGCCTCGACGCGCGGGCGGAGGACCTGCTTCAGGTAATCGGACCAGTACGGGAGTGCGGCCGCGGACGGATGCTCGCTCGACATGGGTGCCCTTCCTCGTGCCCTCGTGCGTTGGGGTCGGCGTCGATCCGGGGGCGTGCCGCCCGTGATCGGCTTGGGCACAGCATACACCAAGACGACCCCAATACCCCCGGACCCGCCGAGCGATTTGTTCGGGTGGGGGCGAGGGTCCGGGCAGGCCGACCAGACCGCCCGTCTTGCCGCTCCGGGGAGGGGCTCAGATGGTTTTGCGACGAAAACTTGACTCGCCCGCATCCGGCTGTGAGGATTGCCTCGAAGCGTTGACCTCATGACCAATTCCGCGATCCATCACCGTGCCCACCATCTTCCGCCCACCCCGGGTCGGCACGCGGTCTGATCGCACGCTTCGCCACGCGATCCATCCCTGACGGATGACCACGCGACGCCGACCCTCCGGGGTGGGCGTCGTTGTCGTTCTGAGTGCGTGTTTCTCGCGCCCGATCTTGTCCCCGATCACCATCCGAGTCACCCGCTACCGCCGCCCTTTTGCGGGTGGCGCGATGAGGACCCCGAGCCATGAGCCTTCCCGTCGCACCGAGCCCGTCCGCCGATCGTGTCCTGGACCCCAGCCCGTCGCCTTCGGACAGGATCCGCCTGGCGCTGCCGAAGGGGCGGATGAAAGAGAGCCTGTTCGAGCTGATGTCGGCGGCCGGGGTCCGCGTGAGCGAGTCGAGCCGCGGGTACCGCCCGCGAGTGGGCCTGGCGGGCTTTGAGGCGAAGATCCTGAAGCCGCAGTCGGTGATCCAGATGCTCCAGGCGGGGAGCCGCGACGCCGGGTTCGCCGGTGCGGACTGGGTCGCGGAGCTGGACGCGGGGGAGCTGGTGGAAGTCATGGACCTGGGCCTGGACCCGGTCCGCCTCGTGGCGGCGGCTCCGAAGGAGCTGCTCGATGCGGAGGGGCACCTGCCGACCGATCGACGCCTCGTTGTGGCGAGCGAGATGGAGCGTCTGACACGTCGCTGGATCGAGAGCCGCGGCTTGAACGCCGTGTTTGTGCGCAGCTTCGGTGCGACCGAGGTTTTTCCGCCCGAGGACGCGGACTGCATCGTGGACATCACGCAGACGGGCTCGACGCTGGAGGCGAATCGCCTGACGATCATCGACACGCTGCTGACCAGCTCCACGCGTCTCTACGCGAGCCCGGCGGCGATGGCGGATTCGGGCAGGCGGGCTCGGATCGAACAGCTGGCGTTGCTGCTGGATTCGGTGCTGGAGGCGCGCCGGCGCGTCATGCTCGCGCTCAACGTGAGCAAGGCGTCGCTGGAGCGCGTGCTGGCGGAGCTGCCGTGCATGCGCGAGCCGACGGTGAGCCCGCTGAGCCACGACGCGGGGTACGCGGTGAGCTCGGCGGTGCTGCGGGAGGAGCTGGCGCGGGTGATCCCGCGCCTCAAGCAGGCGGGCGCGACGGATCTCGTGGTCACCCAGCCGAGCCAGATCCTGCGATGAGCATCCACACGAACAACACGGGCGGCGTGCGCACGCCGCGGGCGATCCCGCTTCTGGAGCGGACCGGCGCGTACGTCTCGCCCTCTCACGGGGCGCCGATCGATCTGCGCCTGGATGCGAACGAAGGGCCGGCGCCGGATGCGGGCGTGCTCGACGCGCTGGAGCGGGACCTGGGGGAAAGTCTGCGTCGGTACCCGAGTGTGCGCGCGCTGGAGGCGCAGCTCGCGGCGCGTGTCGGCGTGAGGCCCGAGGCGTTGATCGTGACATCCGGCGGGGACGACGCGCTCGACCGCGCGTGCCGCGCGGTGCTCGGGCCGGGGCGCGGGCTTGTTCTTCCCACGCCGACGTTCGAGATGATCGAGCGATGGGCGGACCTGGCGGGCGGGACGACGGCGCGGGTGCCGTGGGCTTCGGGGGCGTTGCCGGTGGATGCGATGCTGGGGGCGGTGACGGCGTCGACCGGGATGATCGCGGTGGTGACGCCGAACAACCCGACGGGGAGCGTCGCGACGCCCGATGACCTGCGCCGCCTGTCCGAAGGTGCGCCGCACGCGGTGTTGCTGGTGGACCTCGCGTACGAGGAATTCGCCGACGAGGCGCTGACGGGCGTGGTCAGGGCGCTGCCCAACGCGATCGGCGTGCGCACGCTGAGCAAGGCGTGGGGCTTGGCGGGGCTGCGGATCGGGTACGCGTTCGGGCCGGCGCGGATGATCGCCTGGCTGCGTGCCGCGGGCGGGCCGTTCCCGGTCTCGTCGGTCGCGGTCGCGCTCGCGGGGCGTTGGCTCGAGACGGGCGAGTCGCGCGTGCGCACGGGGATCGACGAGGCGAAGCGCGGGCGGGCGAGGCTCGAGCGCACGCTCGCGGATCTGGGCGCGGAGGTGCTTGTTTCGCAGGCGAACTTCGCGGCGGCGCGCGTGCGCGACCCGGCGTGGGTCCGCGACGCGCTCGCGGGGCTCGGGATCGCGGTCCGCGCGTGGCCGACGCGCGAGGGCTGTGCAGACCTGGTCCGCATCACGAGCCCGCTGCGTGATGCCGATACGTTGCGCGTCGAGCGTGCGTTGCGCGCGGCGTTGCGTCCGGAGGCGATCCTGTTCGATCTCGACGGCGTGTTGGCGGACGTGAGCCGCTCGTATCGGGCGGCGATCGTGGCGACGGCGGCGAGCTACGGCGTCGTGGTGACGCCGGATCAGATCCGGGCCGCCAAGCATCGTGGCGACGCGAACAACGACTGGGCGCTCACGCACCGGTTCGTGCAGGACGCGGGCGTGCGCACGACTCTGGGCGACGTCACCGAGCGGTTCGAACGCGCGTACCAGGGCGCAGCGGACGAGCCGGGCTTGCGGTCGACCGAGTCGCTGCTGTGCGATCGCGCGTGGCTGGAGCGTCTGAGCGGTCGGCTTCCGCTCGCGATCGTGACCGGACGCCCGCGCCGCGATGCGGAAGTGTTCCTGGAGCAGCACGGGGTGCGGGGTTGCTTCCGGGCGTTGGTCGCGATGGAGGACGGGCCGCCCAAGCCGGACCCCGCCGTGGTGCGTCTGGCGCTCGATCGGCTTGGGGTGTCTTCGGCGTGGATGATCGGGGACACGGTGGACGACGTGCGGTCGGCGCGGGTGGCGGGGGTGGTGCCGCTGGGCATCGCGCCGCCGGGTGAGCGTGACGATGGGACCGAGCGGGCACTGATCGGCGCGGGGGCCGCCCGCGTGCTCGGTGCGTTGCACGAGATCGAGGGGATGCTGCCATGAGCGAGTCGCGACGTGAGCCGAGGACGGGTGTGATCGAGCGATCGACGAGCGAGACGCGTGTCCGCGTACGGTGTGCGTTGGACGGCACGGGGTCGGCGGACGTGTCGACCGGGATCGGGTTTTTCGATCACCTGCTGACCGCCCTCGCGAAGCACGCGCGCCTCGACCTGGAGCTGCGATGCGAGGGCGACCTGCACATCGACGACCATCACACGAGTGAAGACTGCGGGCTCGCGCTCGGGGCGGCGATCGATCAGGCCCTCGGCGAGCGGCGGGGGATTCGCAGATTCGGCAGCGCGTACGCCCCGCTCGATGAATCGCTGTCGCGGGCGGTGGTGGACCTGTCCGGGCGCCCGTTCGCGCGCGCTCAACTGGGGCTGGTGCGGGAGCGGATCGGGGACCTGAGCTGCGAGATGATCCCGCACGTGATCGCGTCGCTCGCGACCACGGCTCGCGCGACGGTGCACGTGGACGTGCTGCACGGGAGCAACGACCACCACAAAGCCGAGTCGGCGTTCAAGGCGATGGCGCTCGCGCTGCGCGACGCGGTTTCGATGGACGGCTCGGGCGAGATCCCGAGCACGAAAGGCTCGCTATGAGCGCGGGGAAGCTGGATCACAAGCGGTGCGCCGTGGTGCGCACTGGGACGGCAAACATCGCGTCGGTGTGCGCCGCGCTCGGGCGCTCGGGCCTGGAAGCGCACGTGACATGCAATGCGCGGGAGATCGAGCGGGCCGAGTTGCTCGTGCTGCCCGGGGTGGGCTCGTTCGCGGCGGCGCGTGCGGCGCTCGATGCGTGCGGGGTGGTGGAGTCGCTGCGGGATCGCCTGCTCGCGGGGCGGGCGACGCTCGGGATCTGTCTCGGGTTTCAGCTGCTTTTTGGTGCGAGCGAGGAGTCGGCGGGCGTGGCAGGGCTCGGCGTGTTGCCGGGTTCGGTCGGTCGCTTTCGTGGCGGCGACGGGGTTCGGGTGCCGCAGATGGGGTGGAACGAGGTGTCGGCGCCGGATGGCTGCCGCGTGCTGTCGAGCGGGTGGGCGTACTTTGCGAACAGCTACCGCGTGGAGGCGGGCGTGGCGATGCCGACGGGGTGGGTGTGCGCGAGGGCGACGCACGGCGAGGCGTTCGTGGCTGGTGTCGAGGGCTTCGGCGGGCGCGTCGTGGCGTGCCAGGGGCACCCGGAATTGAGCGGCGCGTGGGGGCGGGGCGTGATCGAGCGGTGGGCCGCGGCGGCGCGGGAGGGGGTGGCGCCATGCTGACGCGTCGCTTGATCCCGTGCCTGGACGTCCGTGACGGTCGCGTCGTGAAAGGCGTGCGGTTTCAGGGGCTGCGGGATGCGGGCGATCCGGCAGCACTCGCGGCCCGGTACGAGCGTGAAGGAGCCGACGAGCTGGTGATGCTCGACGTCTCCGCGACACCGGAAGCGCGTGGGAACGCGTGCGAAACAGTGGAGCGCGTGCGCGCGGTGCTGGGCATCCCGTTGACGGTGGGCGGGGGCGTGCGCACGGTGGATGATGCGGCGCGGCTGCTGGAAGCGGGCGCGGACAAGGTTTCCGTGAACACCGCGGCGTTCGAGCGTCCGGCGCTCGTGGACGAGCTCGCGTCGCGGTTCGGGTCGCAGTGCACGGTGGTCGCGATCGACGCGGCGGCACGCACGGGTGCGTCGCCGGGGTGGGAGGTGGTGGTGCGGTCCGGCACGGTCCGGACGGGCGTGGACGCGATCGCGTGGGCGCGGTCGTGCGTGTCGCGCGGCGGCGGGGAGATCCTGCTGACGAGCTGGGACCGCGACGGCACGCGGAGCGGGTACGACCTCGACCTGCTCCGCGCGGTGTGCGACGTTGCCGGCGTGCCGGTGATCGCGTCGGGCGGGGCGGATTCGGCGGCTCACATGTGCGAGGCGGTGCGCGCCGGCGCGGAGGCGGTCCTGGCGGCTTCGATCTTTCACGACGGGGATTCGAGCGTGCTGGACGTGAAGCGGGCGCTCGCTGCGATGGGTGTTGCGGTGCGGCTAGAAGCGAGCGAGACGGAAGGGGTGCGCCTGTGATTGTGCCGAGTATCGATCTACAGGGTGGGCGTGCGGTGCAGCTCCGCGGCGGGCGAGAGCTTGTGATCGACGCGGGGGATCCGCGCCCGATCGCCGAGCGGTTCCGCGTCGCGGGGGAGATCGCGGTGGTGGACCTCGACGGCGCGACGGGCGAGGGGAGCAACGCCGAGTTGATGCGCGAGCTGTGCGAGATCGCGGACTGCCGCGTGGGCGGGGGGATCCGCGACGTGCGCACGGCGGTCGCGTGGCTGAACGCGGGGGCGACGAAGGTGGTGCTCGGGACGGCCGCCACGCCCGAGGTGCTGTGCGAGCTCCCGCGGGAGCGCACGATCGCAGCGCTCGACGCGGTGCACGGCGAGGTGGTCGTGAAGGGCTGGCGCGAGGCGACCGGGCGGGCGGTGGTCGACCGGATCGACGAGCTGCGCGAGCACGTCGGCGGGTTTCTGGTGACGTTTGTCGAGCGCGAGGGACGCATGGCGGGGATCGATCCGTCGGCGGTGGAGGCGATCGTGTCGCGCGCGCAGGGGGTGCCGGTGACGATCGCCGGCGGCGTGCGCGACGCGGCGGACGTCCGCCTGCTGGATCAGTTCGGGTGCGACGCGCAGGTGGGGATGGCGATCTACAACGGCTCGATGGATCTCGGCGACGCGATCTGTGCGCCGATGCGGAGCGACCGCCCGGACGGGCTTTGGACGACCGTGGTCTGCGACGAGCGCGGGGTGGCGCTCGGGCTGTGCTATTCGAACGCGGCGAGCGTGCGTGCCGCGGTGTCGCAGGGACGCGGCATCTACTGGTCGCGTCAGCGGGGCGGGCTTTGGAACAAAGGGGAAACGAGCGGGGACACGCAGGAACTGCTCCGGATCGACCTGGACTGCGATCGCGACGCGATGCGGTTCACGGTGCGTCAGCGTGGGCGCGGGTTCTGTCACAACGGGACGCGGACGTGCTGGGGCGAGGACGCCGGGCTCGGGGCGATGGCGCGCACGATCGCGGCACGCGCGGGCGATGCACCGGCGGGCTCGTACACACGCCGCCTGCTTCAGGACCGCTCGCTTCTTCGGTCCAAGCTGCTGGAAGAAGCGGGCGAGCTGCTCGACGCGGCGTCGCCCGAGGACGCGGCGTGGGAGGCGGCGGACGTCGTGTACTTCGCGATGGTGGCGGCCGCCGCGAGGGGGGCGGGGCTGGCGGCGATCGAGCGCGAGCTCACCAGGCGTGGGCGTCGCGTGACGCGCCGCGGGGGAGACGCGAAAGAGGTCGATGGCTTGGACTCGGATTCGCGCGGATGAGAGCCCGGGCGTCTCGATCGGTGCTGTGCTGCGAGGAGTGTTGATGGCTCGTTTGCTGAAAATGGTCTCGGCTTTAGAGCTGACGGGGGCGCGACGGTCGCCTGTGGACGCGGCGACGCTCGCGCAGGCGGCATTGATCGCCGAGGACGTGCGCACGGGCGGCGAAAGCGCGTTGCGTGCGCACGCCGAGCGGTTTGGCGACGTCTTGCCCGGCGGGGCGTTGGTGATCGAGCGAGACGGGTTGGAGCGGGCGCTCGCGGCGATCGATCCCGAGGCGCGGGGCGTGCTGGAGCGCGCGGGCGCTCGGATCCGCGCATTCGCCGAGGCGCAGCGCGCCAGCGTGCGTGAGTTTGAAGCGCCGGTGCCGGGGGGCGTTGCGGGGCAGTCGGTCGCGCCGGTCGAGCGGGCGGGGTGCTATGCGCCCGGTGGGCGGTACCCGCTCCCGTCGAGCGTGCTGATGACGGCGGTGACGGCCCGGGCGGCGGGGGTGGAGGAGGTGGTCGTCGCCTCGCCGCGTGCGGGGGCGCTCACGCTGGCGGCGGCGGGGATCGCGGGGGCCGACCGTGTCCTGTGCGCGGGCGGGGCGCAGGCGATCGCGGCGATGGCGCACGGCGTGGGCGGCGTGGTGGGGGCGTGCGACGTGATCGTCGGGCCGGGGAACCGGTGGGTGACGGCGGCGAAGCAACTCGTCAGCGGGTTCGTGCGGATCGATATGCTCGCGGGCCCGAGCGAGCTTGTCGTGCTCGCGGATGCGCACGCCGACGCGGGGACGGTGGCGGCGGACCTGCTCGCGCAGGCCGAGCATGATGAGGACGCGTGCGCGGTCCTCGTGACGACCGACCGAGCGCTCGCGGACGCGGTGGAGCACGAGCTGTGCGCTCAGCTCGCGACACTGCCGACGCGGGCGACGGCCGAGCGTGCGCTTGGGAACGGGTTCTGCGTGCTCGTGCGCGATCTGGACGAGGGCGTGGACGTCTGTGATCGTCTCGCGCCGGAGCACCTGGAGTTGCTGGTGGCGGACGCGGACGCGATTCGCCCGCGGCTGCGTCACTACGGCGGGCTGTTTGTCGGCTCAGCGGCGGCGGAGGTGCTGGGGGATTACGGGATCGGGCCGAACCACACGCTGCCGACCGGGGGCACGGCGCGGTCGAGCGGCGGGCTCAGCGTGTTCGATTTCCTGCGCGTGCGCACGTGGCTGCGCATCGACGATCCGTCGGGCGCTCGCGGGGCGATCGAGGATGCGGTCGCACTCGCGAGACTGGAAGGGCTGGAGGGGCATGCGCGGAGCGCGCTGCGGCGGATGTAGATGAAAAAAAGCACGGGTGGGCTGCCCGTGCTTTGCGGTGCTGGGATATTGGGTTGCTTGGTGTTGGCTTCGGGTTCAGCGTCGCCAAGGGCGCTCGAGGCGGCGCGGCCACTCGTCCTTGGGTGGCTCGGCTTCGGAGCCTTCGCGTGGGCGGATGTGGTTGAAGAGGGTGTCCATGTCCTTGTCGTAGACGATGCGTCCGTTGACGATCGCGTACTCGACGTTGCTGGTGTAGCGGATGAGGGGCTGGCTGGTGATGATCAGGTCGGCGTCCTTGCCGGGCTCGATGGAGCCGACGCGGTCGTCGATGCCGAGGATGCGTGCGGCGTCGATGGTGATGGATCGGACGGCGGCGTCTTCGGGCAGCCCGCCGCGGACGGCGAAGCCGGCTTCGAGGTTGAGGTTGAGGTTCTCGCGTCCGGTGATGCCGCCGGTGCCGATGCCCGCGCCGGGCGCGGTGATGCCGACGCGGATGCCGTGCCGGTGGAGGATGGCGGCGTTCTCGATGCTCGAGCCGGTGGGGCGGCTGGATCGTTCGTTGGGCGGCACGCGGTTGCGGGCGTTGATGATGACGCTGACGTTGGCGCGGGCGAGCTCGGGTGCGATCGTCCAGGCTTCGCGGGCGCCCTCGATGATGAGTTGGAATCCGAAGTTCTCGGCGAGGCGGGCGAGCTCGAGCATGTCGTAGGCCGTATGGGCCCGGGCGAAGGCGGGGCGCTGCCCGCGCGCGAGCGGGACGAGGCGCGCGTTGCGCCCGCGGAGGACGCTCTCGTCCGGCGGTTCTTCGTCGAGTTCCGGGTTGCTGGCCTTGCGACGGTCGTAGGCGGCCTTGTCGCGGTCATAGCTGCGGATGGCTTCGAGCGATTCGCGGAGCCGCTTGCGGTTCTGCGGGTTGTTGGTGGTGTAGCTGATGTCGATGAAGACGTTGTCGCGGACAAAGTGCTCGTCGAGGGAGCCGTAGGTGAGCTTGGCGACGTTGCCGTTGTCGAAGGCGGTGGTGATCCCGCCGGCGAGGGCGAGGAGCATGGTGAGGTCGTAGGGATCGGTCGCGTCCTGGGGCGGGTTGCCGATGAAGCGGCTGGAGCGGAGTGCGATGAGCCCGGGGTAGACGTGCATGCCGGTCGCGTCGATGACGGTCGCGTGATCGGGGATGGTGAGGTTGCGCCCGATACGGTCGATGGTGTTGTCTTTGGTGAGGATGGTGTAGCCGCGGAGCGTCGGACCGGTGACGGTGTGGACCGTCGCGCCGGTGATCGCGAGGACGCGCTCGGTTGGGGCGGGGGCTTCGGCCTCGGGCTCGTCGGGCGCCTCGGGAACTGCGGGCTCGTCGGGCACGGGCGGGACGGGCATCGGCTCGTCCGGCGCGGGCGGGGGCGTGGGCTCGGGCTCCGGCGTCGGATCCGGAATCGGATCGGGCTCGGGTTCCGGCTCGGGCGTGGGATCGGGCTCGGGTTGAGGTTCCGGTTCCGGCTCAGGGTCTGGCGTTGGTTCCGGCTCGGGTTGGGGCGGAGGGTCGTCGGCGCGGTGCGCGTCGGCGGGCGCGGCAAGAGCGACCGGGGCGATCGCGATCGCGAGCCCTGCGCTGAGGGCGCTCAGGAGTTGGCGGAGCTTGGCGGCGTTGCTCATCGGTGGTCTCCGTCGCGTTCCCAGGCGGTCTGGCCCGCGATCATCACGCGGGTCACGCGCGAGTGGGGGTCGAGCGGGTCGCCCGAGAGGAAGACAAGGTCGGCTTGCTTGCCGCGCTCGATCGTGCCGACGCGGGTGCTGATCCCCAGCAGGCGGGCGGGGTTGCGCGTCACGCCCGCGAGGGCGGCCTCGCGGCTCAGTCCCTCACGCACCAGCACGGCGAGCTGGTTCAGGAACAGCTCCGGCCCGAAGCCGCCCTCGAAGCGCGGCACGAAGATCAGCTCCGCGCCGCGGTCGGCGAGCTCGCCCGCGAGGTTGTAGCGGGTGACGGTCTGCGGGAGGAAGACCATGTCGGGCGTGAGGATGATCGGGACGCCGCGGGAGGCGAGGTCGTCGACGATGTGGGTGTAGTCGCTCCACATGGCGGGGGAGCCGAAGAAGGTGACGCGGTCCCAGTTGAACCCGCGGTCGAGGCGGGTGAGGCGGATGGCGTGGGCGAGCGTCTCGGGGGGCTTGAAGGCGTTGGCGGGTGGCGCGGCGGGGGCTTGTCCGCCTTGCCCGCGCTGTTGCTGCTGGGCGCCGCCGCGTTGGGGTTGCTGCGGCTGTTGTCCGCGTCGGCCTTGTTGTGGCTGGGCCTGGGGCGGGGGATCGGGTCGGAGGGCGGTCGCGAGCGCGTCGTCCAGGTGCGGGAGCCCGGCGGCCTGCACGAACTCCAGCACCATCAGCACGCCCTCGCGCTGCTGGAGCAGGTCGACGAAGGGCTGGAGCGTGGGCTCGATCTCCGGGGGTGTGAAAGTTGGGGCCTTGGCGGGCTGGGCGTTGTTGCCGGCGTTGCCGTTCTGGGCCTCGGCGGCCGCGGGACGGGCGCGCTGCCCGGAGCCGCCCTCGCCGCCCTCGGAGTTCTGCTGTTGCTGTTGTTGTTGTTGTTGTTGTTGTTGTTGTTGTTGTTGTTGTTGTTGTTCGGCGCGTCGGCGTTCGGCCTGCTCGCGATCCCACTGGGCGCGGGCGTCTTCGACTTTTTTGATCTCGGCCCGGGCGCGGGTGATCGCGGTGGTCAGGGTGCGTTTGTCGCCCGGGAAGTCGGTGAAGCTGACGCGGATGTAGCCGCGTCGGCGGAGGATCTGGCTGTCGCTCGGGCCGCCGGTGCGGAAGACCGAGGCACGTCCGGGGATGTTGTCGCCCGGCGGGAGGAAGGCGACGGCCGAGAACCCGGCGCGGAGCCAGGGCTCGAAGTCGTAGCGGTCGGGCATGACGTCGCTGGCGGCGAGCTTGTCGGCGTTGATGCCGGTGCGCCGGTAGTTATCGAGCCCCGCGCGTGTGCCGGCGTGGATGAGCCCGGGCATGACGGTCTGGTCGCGGGCCTCGATGACGGTCGCGTAGCTGGGGACCTCGAGCGCGACGCCGACGAGGGTGATCTCGCCGTCTTCGATGACGATCTCGCCGTTGTCGATCTCGCGTCCGGCGACGGTGATGACCTTGCCGGCGCGGATGACGGTCATCTCGGGCCTGTAGGACTGTGCCGAGGCCGCGGGTGCGAGGGCGGCGAGCGAGACGATCGCCGCGCCGGCGCTTGCGAGCAGTCTTGGTGCGAAACGGGTGAGCATTCGAACTCCCAAAGCCCGGGCGGGGTGCGCGGGCGGCAAGGCGTTGGTCTCGGCGGGGGTCAGTGGCGCACGCCGTCGCGTTCGCTGTCGTAGACGATGCGACCGTCCACGACGGTCATGAGGGTGCGGTGGCGCGGGTCGAGCGGGTCGCCGGTCCAGATCGCAAAGTCCGCGTCCTTGCCCGGCTCGATCGTGCCGATCTGGTCTTCCATCATCACGGCCTCGGCGCCGACGCGCGTCAGCCCCGCGAGCGCCAGATAGGGGTCGAACCCGAGCCAGACGGCGATCGCGGCCTGGTTGGTCAGCTCTTCCTGCGGGATGACGGGGGCGTCGGTGTTGATGCCGAGCTTGGTGATGCCCGCCTGGTGCCATCGCTGGACGATGCCCATCATCTTGCGCTGGGTGAGGTCAAAGAAGTGCGAGCGCGGGCCGACGATGGTGATGATGTTCTCTTCGCCGACTTCGAGCACCAGCGGGGCGACTTTCCAGGAGTCGAAGGTCGAGTGGTCGAGCACGACCTTGAGCCCGAACTCGCGTCCGAGCATCTCGACCGTGCTCAGGATGACCTGGTAGATCTGGGTGTGCACGCTCGCGGGGTACTCGCGTGCGAAGAGGCCGCGGTATTCCTCGTAGAGCGGGTTGAACTCGGGGCGCTCGTCGCGTTCGCCGGCCTCGTAGGCGGTCCAGGCCTCGTGGTATTCCTGGGCGATGCGGAGCGTGCGCCGCGTGTTGAAGTTCATCATCATGCGGTCGACGCGCCACCAGTACCGCTCGGGGTTGCCGGCCTGGGCGACCTTGAGCGAGCCGGGGCTGCGGACGACCGCGTCCTCCTGCGCCAAGCTGTCGGTGAACTTGACCACCGTCCCGAGCCCGCTGATGTTGGTGCCCGAGCCGGGGATCAGCAAGGCGGCCGTGATGCCCGCGGCCTGGGCGCGCTCCCACTCGAACGTCCCCGGCACCACCGTCTCCAGCGTCCGAAGACCCGGGTTCGCCAGGTAGACCATGTCGTTGAGATCACTCAGCGAGCCCGCGGTGTGGTTGTGCAGCTCGACGATGCCGGGCACGAGCCAGGCGCGTGGCATGTCGATCACCGTCGCGCCCTCGGGGATCTCGACCTCGCGCGTGCGGCCGACCGTCTCGATCTTGCCGTCGCGGACGATCACCGTCGCGTTGTTCACCACGCGGTCGTCGGCGTCCATCGTCACCACCTTCGCGACGCGGAAGGCCTTGACCTCCGCGATCGCCTGCCCGGCGGCGAGCATGAGCCCCGCGGCGGCGGCGAACGCCGTGCGGAGCGCGAGCGAGCGGGTGGTGGTCCGGCGGCTGGGGCGGGCGTTCATCGGGAGCCCTCCGTGCGGGTGGTGCGGTGCTGGGCGTCGTGCTCGTCCTCGGTGTGGACCAGCCGCCCGTTGATGATGACACGCCGGACGCGGCTGCCGACTTCGAACGGGTGCCCGCTGAAGACCACCAGGTCCGCGTCCTTGCCCGTCTCGATCGAGCCGAGCCGATCGTCGAGCTGGTACATCCGGGCGGCTTCGATCGTCATCGCCGCCAAGGCCTCGTCCGGCGCCAGCCCGTTCGCGACCGCGTACAGCCCGGCGAGGGGGAGGTCCCGCGCGCCGTCCTCGGCTGCGGATTGGAACGCGACGGGCACGCCCGCGCGGCGCAGGTCCGCCGCCTGGTGGTAGGGCAGGCGACGCTCCAGCCGCACGTTGCTCCGCGGGAGCACAACGCCCACGGGCTTGCTCGCCAGGCGATCCCGGTCGGCCGATGCGCCCTCGGCGTCCTGCAGCACGACGCGGAAGCCGTACTCGTCGGCGAGCAGGCCCAGCACCGCGCGGATCTCCGCCGGCGTGCTCGCACGCACGAAGACCGGCGCTCGTTTCTCGATCACCGCACGCAGCGGCTCCAGCGATTCGTCGATCGGCGGCGGCAACGGCTCGCCGTCCCGCCCCGTCGTCCGACGCTTCCCGCTCGCGACGCGGAACTCCAGTCGCTCGGCGTCGGTGCGGCTGCCCTCGAGCTCCGCCTCCAGGCCCAGGAAGCGGATCGTCCCCGTCAGCGTGTCGTCGCTCACGGTGCCCTCGAATTCCGGGAAGCCCTGCCCGCCTGTGTCGAGCTCCAAGCGGCCCGAGATGCGGTCGCCGTCGAGCTCGCCCACGATCCGGTGCTCGACCTGCGCCGCTTCGGGGTGCAGGATGCGCCCTTCAAACTGCGTCCCGTCCAGGTTGATGCCGACCGGGCCGCTGATCGGCTCCGGCAGCACCTCGGACCGGACGGTGACTTCCCACGTGCCCGTCAGAGGATCGGGGCCGGCGGCTTCGGCGGTCTCGATCGCTTCGGTCTGCGGCTCGGTGTCGACTTCGCGCCCCTCGGCCCGGGCCTGGCGCCATTCGGCGTGACGCTCGCGGTACTCGGCCCAGCGGTCGGCGTAGGCGCGCCCCGCTTCGATGCGGCGCTTCAGGCGGTCGGCGATGCCCGTCGGGTCTTCGCCCTGCACGTCGAACGCCAGAGCCGCCACGGGGCGGACGACGCGATCCTCCGGGCCGCGCCCGTGCGTCTTGACGGCCGACAGGCGCGAGCCCTGGCGGTTGATGCGGTAGGGGGCGCGGATCGTGGTTGTCACGCCCGCGCTCGCGACGCGCCGGTCGAGTTCGTCCGGCGTGCCGACCAGGCTCGCGAGTAGGATTTCTGTCCCCGGCGCGCCCGGGTCGCCCTCGAAGCCCAGGTGCCCATAGGCGTCGATCAGGCCGGGCACGAGGAACGCGTCCGGCCCGGCGTCGATCAGCGTCGCGTGCGCGGGGCGCGCGACGCGACGCCCGATCGCCGCGATCTTGCCGTTCTCGATCAGCACCTGCCCGTCGCGGAGCTCCTGATCGGGCCCGAGCCAGATCGTGCCGGCGCGGACGACCATCGCCGACGGGCGGTCGGCGTGCGCGCCGGTGTCGCTGGCGTGGAAGGCCATCACCCGCGCGTCCTCGGCGTTGTAGACCGTGCGCCCGCGGACCAGCACGCGGCGCACGCTGGAGGCGATGTCGAGCGGGGCGCCCTCGATGATGACCAGGTCCGCGTCTTTGCCGGGCTCGAGGCTGCCGACACGGTCGGCGACGCCCATCGCCTCGGCGGGGACGCGGGTGATCGCTTCGATGATGCGTTGCTCGCTGAGCCCGGCGCGGAGGGCCAGGGCCGCGGCGAGGCGGAGGTCGGCGGTCGAGTCGCCCGGGCGCCGGGCCAGGGCGAGGCGCACGCCGTCGAGCTGGGCGAGGTGCGCCACGTCGCTGTCGAGGGCGCGCGGGTCGACCCCGCGGTCGCGCGGGGCCTGGAACGGGGCGTCGATCGTGTAGACCAGCGGGATGTTGGCCCGGGCGAGCTCACCCGCGACGGCGGCGGCTTCCAGCCCGCCCACGACATACCCGCCGCGCTCGCTGGAGGCGAGGAAGCTGATCGCCGCCCGAAGGTCGGCGCCGCGGTCGGTCTGCACGCGGATCGGCAGTCGCTCGCGCCACGCCTCGGCCAGCGCCCGCGCGTGCAGCTCGTCCATCGGAGGCGTCGAGCCGTCGACGGGCGTGATCGGCTCGCCCGCGAGCGCGCGCTCGATCGAGCTGCGCAGCGTCAGCACCTGCGAGAGGCGGCTCTGCGGGCGCTGGCGCACGCTCGGCTCGATCTCACGCTCCGGCATGGGCGGGATCAGCAGCCGCTCGACCACGGGGGGGCTGAACGCGCCCTCGCCGAGCGTGACCGAGAGGTCCGCGTCGGCGCGGAGCAGGCGATCGTCCGTCGAGCCGGCGAGGCGGACGACCGCGCCGCGTCCGGAGAGCAGGCGGTGCGCGCCGGTGCCGGCGTGCGCGGTGGTGACGCCGCCGGCGACGAGGGCGTGAAAGCTCGCGTAGGGGTCGAAGGCGTCGGCGGCTCGGAAGGCGGCGCCGACGGAGGCGTCGCCGCTGTGCGGCTGCACGACGCCGCTGACCGCCGAGACCAGCCCGGGCATGACGGTGGCGTCGGGGAGCGAGACGACCGGCACGCCGCTGGGGATGACCAGGTCGCGCCCGCCGACGGCTTCGATGCGTCCGTCACGGACGACGACGACGCCGGGCTCGTAGCTGAACGGGGCGTCGGCGCTGGCGGTGATGACGCGTCCGGCGCGGAGGGCGAAGGTCTGGGCGTCGGCCTCCGCGGCTGGGAGCGTGAGCGGGGCCCCGAGGGCCGCCGCGATCGCGACGCCGACGCAGGCACGGAAAGCGCGGGCGAGCGGGCGTGCGATCATTCTGGGTTGCTCCGGTTCCCGCGGGCGGGGCGTTCGGTGTTGTTGTTGCCTTGCGAGTTTTGGCGCTCGGTGTTGTTGCTGCGGTTGGCGCGGTCGTTCTGGTTGGTGCTCGGGCGGGCGGCGCCGGCGCGGGTGGCGCCGGAGTTCTGTCGCTGCTGGAGGCGGAGGAGTTCCTGGAGGCGTGTGTCGGTCGAGCGCTCGTAGGCGAGGACGCCGTCGATGTAGACCATCTCGACGCGGGTGTTGAAATCGAACGGGTCGCCGGAGAGGACGAGGATGTTCGCGTCCTTGCCTTCTTCGAGCGAGCCGAGGCGGTCGCCCATCCCGAGCATCTGCGCGGGGTTGATCGTGATCGCCTCGATCGCGGCCTGTCGCGGGATGCCGTGGCGGACGAGCAGGGCGGCCTGGTAATTGAGGAATCGCTCGGCGAAGGAGTCGCTCGGGTTGGGCTGGAGCGCGAAGCGGACGCCGGCCTCGTGGAAGACGCGGGGGACGAACGTCTCGATCAGCTCGCCGGAGATCGGGTCGCGCTCGCGGTGGAAGAGCTGCGCGGGGAGGACGACGGGCACGCCTGCGCCCGCGATCTCGCGGACGGCGAGGTGGGCGTCGCCGTCGACGACGAGGACGGTCTGCTCGGCGAAGCCCTGATCGCGTGCGAGCTTGAGGGCCGGGGCGACGTCCATCGCCGCGCCGGTGTAGATCCACGCGCCGAGCTCGCCGCGTCGCATGCGGACGAGGTTGAGCTGGAGCTCGTCGTAGTCGCGGTCTTCGAGCAGGGCCATGCCGCGTTCGCGGGCTTGGGCGGGGCCGACGTCGATTGGGCGTTCGTCTTTCTTGCGTTGCTCTTCGTACTTGGCTTCGGCGAGCTTGGCGATCGCGTCGTCGAGTGCCAAGAAGGCCTCGCGGAGCTGGGCCATCTGCACCATGCGGTCGGCCCCGCGTCGCGGGCTGGTGCTGAGCTTCAGCGCGACGTCGGCCCGGGCGGTCATCTCGGCGACGTTGAGCCCGATCGGGTGGACGACGCGGCTGACCCCGCCGATGACGGTGTTGTTCGCCTGGATGACGTGGACGCTGGTGATCCCCTCGCGCAGGGCGTTCTCAAAGAACAGGCTGGAGGGGTCGAGCGCGTCGCTCACATCGAGGAACGGCGCAACGGGGAGGGCCTCGTTCGCGACGTCGAGCCCGTCGGCCGAGTGCGGGTGGATCATGCCCGGCATGACGACCAGCCCGGTGCAGTCGACCTCGAACGCGTCGTAGGGGATCTCGATCTCGCCCGCCGGCCCGACGGCGATGATCACCCCGCGTTCGACCAGGACCGCGCCGTTGTCGATGCGGTCGCCGACGACGGGGATGACGGTGCCGCCGGTGAAGACGACGCGCTCCGGCGGCGGGGCGGCGTTCGCGGTGCTCGCACAGAACGCCGCGGTCGCGACGACGCCGATGATGCCCAAGCGATTCATGATCAAAGGTTCCCTCGATGCTTCAAGCCAAACGGACGGTCTGCAGGAACGGGAGTTGCGGAAAAAACCAAGACAGGACGGGCGACGGGCTCAGCGGCGGTCGACCTCGACCCGCCCGTTGACGATCACCACCAGCGGGCGCGAGGTCGGGTCCAGCGGCGGTCCGCTCCAGACCACCAGGTCCGCGTCCTTGCCCGTTTCGATCGAGCCCACGCGGTCGGCGATGCCCAGGATCTCGGCCGGGGTCAGCGTGACGGCGCGGAGCGCGTCGGCGGGGTCGACCCCGGCCCAGACGGCGTACATCGCCTGGCGCGCCAGGCCGTTCTCGTCTCGCAGGTCCTGAGCCGTCAACGCCGTCTGCACGCCGGACTCCAGCAACTCGCGGAACGTGCCCAGTCGCCCGCGCCGGGCTTCGGGTGTGAAACGGCGCGGCCCGGTCGGGTCGACCTCGATCGGCCCGTAGATCACGGGCAGGCCCGCACGCTCGATCAGGCCCATGATCTCGTACGCCTCGGTCGCTTCGAGAAGGGTGAACCGCAGCCCGAACTCTTCGCTCAGGCGGATCGCCGATTCGATGTCGTTCTTCTGCCGCGCATGGATCCGGAGCGGGACCTGCCCTTCGCGGACCTGCTTGAGGACTTCGAGCGCCGGGGCGGGCGCGGTGTCGGCCCCGCCCACGGGCAGGCCCTGGGCGTGCCGGTCGGCGTCGTAGAACGCCTTGCGGAAGACCCACGTCACGCCCATGCGCGTGTTGGGGCGGCGGGTCTGGTTGTTGACAAAGCCGCGGAACGGCGGGGCGTTGCCCGGGCCGAAACGGAACGTGTCGCTGTTCAACGCGGCGTGGACGGCGGCCTGATCGTCGATCACGCGGCTGCGCGCGGGGCCGGCGGTGCGCATGATCGCACCCCGCGGCCCGATGACGGCCGCCGAGTCCGGGCTCACGAACACCGTCGTCACACCGCCCGAGACCAGGCGGTCAAAGTCCGCGCCGCGGATGTTGATCGAGTCCAGGATGCTCGTGTGCGCGACGATCTCGCTCGAGCTCTCGGTGAAGCTCGCGGTGGAGACCAGCCCGCTGGCGGCTTCCATCGGCGCGTGGCTCGGGAAGGCGCAGAGCGGGCAGGTCACGCCGTCGACGTCGTACTGGAAGTGCAGGTGCGAGGCGGGGCAGAGGTCAAAGCCGGTGCAGGTGCAGGCGAAGGCGCCGGTCTCGTGGTCGCCGTGCATGCGACGGACGATCTCCGCGAGGCGTCCACGCCCGCTCGAGCGCCGGGCGGCGTCGAAGGGGTCGACGCGTTCGAGGCGCGCGTAGGCGTCGATGAGCCCGGGGGTCACGCTGCTTTCGTCGACCTCGATGACGCTCGCGCCCCGCGGGATGGGCAGCCCGGGGCCGACCCCGGTGATCCTGCCCCCGCTGATCAACACGACGCCGTTCTCGATCGTTTCGCCGTTGCCGATGTGGACGGTGCGGGCCTTGACGGCGATCACGTCGTTGGCGTCCGAGCGGTTCTGCGCGTCGGCCACGGGCGACAGCGCGCCCAGCACGCACGCGCCGAGCGCGAGGGTGAAGCTTCGGATGCTCATCGCGTCCTCCTCCCCGGGCGGTCGTCCCACCCGTCAATCGTGGCGGCGTCCATCTCGGCGGCGTAGACGCGCCGCCCCTGGACATAGACCGCCAGCACGCGCGCGTCCGGGCGCAGCGGGTCGGCGGACCAGACGACCAGGTCGCCGGCTCGCCCGCGCTCGATCGAGCCGAGGCGGTCGGCGACGCCGGCGATCCGCGCCGCGTCGCTGGTCAGGGCCCGACGGGCCGCCGCGGGATCGAGCCCGTAGCGGGTCGCGAGCGCGACGCCGCGGCGCAGCGCGTCGGGGTCGTCGGCCGACGTCCCGCCGGAGAACCCCACCATCCCGCCGTAGCTCGAGAGCGCCCCGGGCCCGGCGAGCACCTCGGCCCGATCGCTCAGCGCGAACGGGCCCACGATGAACCGGTGCCCGTACTCCCGGATCTCCTCGTCCATCGCGAACGCGAGTTCGAGCGTCTCTTCCCGGAGCACGATCGTCGGCGTCACGCCCGCGGCCTCGAACGGGCCCAGGATCGTGAACACGTCGTCGGCCGTCTGCCCGATCACCACGCACCCGGCCTCGCTCTCGAGCGAGCGACGAACAAACGCGTCCCCCTCGCCGCGTCGGGCGCGCCCGACGCTCTCGCGGATCATCGCCATCGCGCCGGCGCGGCTTGTCGGGCCGAACAGCGTGTTGGTCGCCCCGGCGCCCACGCTGAAGATCGCGGCCGAGTCGAAACGCACCACGTCCGCGCGCCCGTCCTCGGTCGGCGACGTGCGCACGACCGACGCCCGGCCCGCGAGCGGGGCCCGCGGGTCCGGGATGATCATCGCCGAGGTGATCCCCGCCCGGAGCGCCGCGACGCTGTCGCGGTCGAAGGGGTCGAACGCGGCGGCCGCGCTCAGGTCCATCTGATCGCTCGAGGTCTGCTCCGACGCATTGCCCGCCAGCCCGATCTGCGAGGCGAGCTCGATCAGCCCGGGCGTGATGTACGCGTCGCGGTAGACGTGGGGGCCCTGGGCGTCGCGCGCGCTGGCAACGGCGCCGATGCGCCCGTCGCGCTCGAGGCGGACTTCGGCGTTCTCACGCCATGTGCCGTTGGGCTGGAGCACGCGCCCGCCGACGATCACCTCCGCCCGCTCGCTCGCGCCCGCGCAGGGGGCGAGGGCGGCGACCGCCGACGCCAACACGCCGAGCCCCAGGGCGGCGAAGGGGCGGTGGGTTCGAACAAACGCTCGGCTCATCGCCCGCCCTCCAGGTCGCTCCGCGGCGAGGTGAACACGACCCGCCCGTTGATGTAGACACGCTCGACAAACGAGCCCGGCTCGAGCGGGTGACCGCTCCAGACCACCAGGTCCGCCGCCTGCCCCGGGCGGAGCCCGGCGAGGCGGGGGCTCTGGCCGATCGCCTCGGCGGCCCGTCGCGTCGCGAGGGCGAAGGCGTCGACCGAGCCGTCGGTCACTTCCTGCGCCGCGACGAGCAGCGAGCGCGAGGCCTCGCTCGAAGTCGCCCCCGAGCCGACCGACCAGCTCACACCCGCGCGGGTGAGCGCCCGCGCGACGTCGCGCATCCGGTGGACGCGGCTCGGATCGCGGAGCGAACCCGGGCCGATCACCGGGTCGAGGATGACCCGGACGCCCGCTTCGGCCAGCTGCTCGGCGACGAGGTCCGCGTCGGTCCCGCCGACGATCGTCAGGTCGAGCCCGAACTGGTCCTTGAGACGGAGGGCGTTGAGGATGTCGGCCGAGCGATGCGCCGTCACGCGGACGGGCAGCTCGCCCTCGATCGCGCGGAGGAGCACGTCGTACACGCGGTTGGGATCGGGCTGCGTCGGCTTGGTGATCTCGTCGGACTCGCTCCCGCCCGAGCCGGAGCCCGAATCGCCCGAGCCGCCGCCCGAACCCCCGGCCTGGGAGCCGCCCCGCCCGCCCCGTCCGCGGCTCTCACCGCCCGAGCCCGAGCCCGAGCCCGACCCGGAACCCGAGCCGGATTCGGCGTTCTTCTTGGCTCGCTCGGCGATCTTTTCCTCGTACTCCTCGAGTTCTTCCTTGTAGATCTCCAGCGATTCGCGGTAGAGCTCGGCCGCCCGCATGTCCGCGACGATCTTGGCGAACGCCTCGGCCCGGGCGATGGCGTTGGCGCCGGAGCCCAGGTCGATGCACAGGGCGGCGTCGGCCTCGATGAGCTCGCCGAAGCCGCCAAGCTCCCGCGGCGCGAGGCGGACGATCGCCCCGGTTCCGAGCACGCCGATCCGTCCCCGGGCGGGGATGAACGCCGCCGTCACGCCCTGGCGCCACGCGTCCTGCACCGCGAGGCGGTCGTAGTAGTCGAACGCGTCGGCGGCTCGGGCGGTCGCGTCCGGGTCGGCGTTGCCGCCGGTGAGCCCGATCCCGCCGTTCGGATCGACCAGGCCCGCGGTGACGAAGCGACCCTGCAGGTCGGTCACACGCGAGTTGTTCGGGGTTTCCGCCCGGGGACCAACCCCCGCGAGCTGCGGGCCGCGGATGATCACTTTGGCGCCCTCGACGACGCGACCGTCGGCCGTCAGCATCCGGGCGTTCTCAAGAGCGGTTGCCCGCTGGAACATCTGGGGCTGGGCGAAGGTTGTCGGTGCGAAGGCGAGCATCGCCAAGGCGGTCGAAGCGCCCGCCAACCACCCCCGGTGCGTCGTTCGTCGTCCCCGGCGGGGCGCACGGCTCGCGGTTCGCCTCAGCATCGGTCAGCAACTCCGTCCCAAAATCAGTCCGCCCCGCGTCGGCACACGCCGACCCGCACGCCAAGCACCACACGCTACCCCACCGGCGTGCCCGTTGTCCAACCCAGCAAGGCTCGGACTCGACGCGCTCGCTCCGGCAAGCCGCAGGCGTAGTGCCTTTGCAAACAAAGATTTACGTGTCTGCGTCCGTGCGGGTGAGCCAGAAATCGCGGTGTGCGGGCGTTCCGTGATCCGCACGAGCCAAGGCTTGAGGGCGTGGCCCAGCCGGGGCGTCTGTGAAGGATGAGTTACACCCCCGTCTTGTTCTGGTTGCAGCCCAAACGCAACTCATCGGTTGATCCCGCTGCCGATCGTGCGCGGGGGTGCGGTCGGGGCGTCGCGCCCTCGGGCTGCGGCATTTAGTAGACTCACCTCCCCGTCCAAGGGCCCCGCATGCGGGGCGCTCGCGATGCCCGTGCCGCCGGTCGGCGTCGGTGTTGACCGGCGCGATCGCTGGAGCCGCCGGTGTGGTGTCGCGTGATCTCTGTTCTGCGTTTTTGAGCCCCGGCATTTCTGGAGGTCGACGACCCATGCCCCGACCGAGCCGCACGCATGATCGCCCGTTCCGCACCGGCCTGATGTTCGGCGCCATCTCCCTGATGCTGGGGATGACCGGGTGCGCTCAGGCCGAGCCCGCCGGGGTGCAGGCGGAGCCCACACGTCCGGCGGTCCTCCCGTCGGCCCCCGGCGCGCCGGCGGCCCCGGTTGAGCTGGCCGACCTGCCCATCCCGGGTTTTCCCGAGTACCCGGCCCTCAGCCCGGACGGGCGGTTCCTGGTCTTCAGCTACGCGGGTGATCTCTGGGGGGCCCGGGTCGACAGCAACGTCGCGACGCGGCTGACCGTCCACGCCGCCCACGAGCGCCGGAGCGCGTTCAGCCCGGACGGTTCGCGGCTCGCGTTCGAGTCCGATCGCGACGGCTCGCGGAACCTGTACGTCGCGCCGATCGGCGAGGTCGACGGGAAGCTCGTGCTGGGCCAGGCCCGGCGCGTGACGGTGACGGACCAGGTGCAGACGCTGGGCGGGTGGGACGCCGAGGGCGAGCACCTGCTGTACGCGGACCGGCGCGAGCCGGGGGTCTATCGGCAGAGCCGCATGTGGCGCGTGCCCGTCGACGGCGGCCCGACCGAGCGGATCACCGACGCCTTCGGCGGGAGCCCGACAGGCGGTGACGACGGCTCGGTCACCTTCCACCGCGGGTACTGGATCCCGGAGCGACCGGCCTACCGCGGGCCGGGCTCGCTGGACCTCTGGCGGCTCGAGCCCAACGGCTCGTTCACCCGACTGACACGCCACCCGGGCAACGACTTTGACGGGCGCCGCCTGCCCGATGGCTCGACGGTGTTTATTTCCTCGCGCGACGGGCAGAACAACCTCTACCGCCTCCGCCCGGACGCGACGCGTGACGATGCGGCCAACCTCCGCCAGCTCACGCGCTTCCAGCCGGAAGCCGGGGAAGTGACGATCGGGCACGGCGTGCGCGACCTGGCGGTGAGCCACGACGGGCGGACCGCGGCGTTCGTGGTCTGGGACACGCTGTACACGCTGGACCTGTCGCGCAGCAGCGCCGAGCCGCAGCCGCTGCGTGTCGCCGTGACGGCCGACACCGACAGCCTCGACACCAACCGCCTGAACCTCAGCCGTCGTGTCGAAGAAGCGGTGCTGAGCCCGGACGGGAAGACGGTCGCGGTGATCGCGCGGGGCGAGGTGTTCGTGCGCGCGACGGGGGACGATCGCCCGACACGCCGCGTGACGCGCACGCACGCGCGAGAGGCGAGCGCCGTCTGGTCGCCGGACAATAAAACGCTGTATTTCACGAGTGACGAGAGCGGGATGCCCGCGATCCACGCGGCGACGGTGAGCCTGTCGCGCGTGGACCTTGGCTCGGGCGGCGCGGCGCCGCAGACGGTCCGCCCGACCGAGGACGCCGACGAGGCCGACGCGACGCTGACCGGCGAGGGCGAGCTTATCGACGACGGGCAGAGCGGTCGGTGGGCGATGGTCGCGAGCGGGCCGGGCGGCGGGGGCCTGCCGGACGTGCTGACGTTCAACATGCACCTGACCGTGACGCGGACGGGCGCGGAGTTGACGATCGAGGCGCCGGGGGTGTTCACCGGCGCGGCCGAGGACGTGCGGTTCGACCGCGAGAGCGGCGTGCTGGCGTTCACGATCGCGGTGGAGGGTGTGGGCGAGGTCGCGTTCGAGCTGACGCTGGTGGGCGGGGAGGCGACGGGCGAGGCGACGAGCGAAGCCGCGGGCGCGTACGAGGTCAGCGGCGACCGCGTCGAGCCGAAGCTGGTGCCGATGGTGCGGATCGCGCAGGACGAGGACGCCGAGGGTGAGCGCGCTCCGCGGGCGCGGACGCGCGCGAGCGTGGACCACGGCGAGCGTTGGGCCGAGGCGCTGCGGTTCGAGGTGACCGAGCTCATCACGGCCGAGGAAGGCGCGTTCGGCGCGCTCCCCTCGCCGGACGGGCGGAAGCTGATCTACCTGCGCGGGCGCGGCGACGCGGTGCTGGTGGACCTCTCGGACATGAGCGAGCGCGTGCTCTTTGAGAGCTGGAACGCGCCGGAGATCATCTGGGCGGGGGATTCGCGCCACGTGGTGATCGCGATCAGCGACCTGGACTTCAACCGGGATATTTTCCTGCTGGACACGCAGGCCGATGGGATGGGCGAGGGCGAGGGGTTGGCGCACGCGGTCAACCTGACGCGTCACCCGGACATGGACCTCAGCCCGCGCCTGAGCGCGGACGGCAAGGTGCTGGTCTTCCTGAGCGATCGCGACGGGGAGAACTGGCAGTACAACGTGTACCGGATCTATCTGGATCGCGAGCTCGAGGGCATGCGCCCGTATGACCTGTCGAAGCACTTTGAGGACACGGCCCGCGAGATGCGCCGTCGCAAGCCCATCGCGGAAGTGGACTTTGACGCCGAGTACGAAGCGCCGGAGCCGTTCAGGTTCGACGTGGACGACGCGTTCCTGCGGATCGAGCGGATGACGTCGATGCCGGGCTCGCAGGGGAACCTGGCGATCACGCCGGCGGGGGATCGGATCATCTTCAGCGCGCGGATCGGTGATTCGCTGGACCTGCACTCGATCGATCACCGCGGGCGCGACCGGCGCGTGGTGCGGTCGGGGGGCGTGTCGAACGTGGACGTCTCGCTGGACGGCTCGCTGGTGAGCTTTGTGCAGGGCGGGCAGGCCGGGAGCGCCGCGCCGACGGGCGGCCGCGCCAACACCTACGCCATCGATGCGCCGGTGGTCATCCACGTGCCCGAAGAGCAGCGGCGCAAGTTCCAGGAGGCGGCCCGCGTCTTCGGGTACAACTTCTACCACCCGACGATGAAGGGCCTCGATTGGGACGCGCTCAGCGAGCGGTATATGAAGCTCGCCGAGGGCACGCGCACCAGCGCGGCCTTTAACCGCGTGCTCGACATGCTCTTCGGCGAGGTCGACGGCTCGCACACCGGCGCCTCCGGCGGCGACGCCTACAACGCCCCAAGCCCCGCCAACGGCTACCTCGGCGTCGAGACCGAACCCGTGCCCGGCGGTTACCGCGTTACCCGCGTGATCCCCGGCAGCCCGGCCGACCAGCGCGCCAGCCGCCTGCACGTGGGTGACGTCATCCTCGCGGTCGATGACACGCGCCTTGCCGAGGACGATCAGTCGATGCCGGGCGTCGACCTGCACTTCGCCCTCGTCGGCGCCCGCGGGCAGGAGACGCTGCTCGAGGTCCGGCCCGGCGAGAATCCCGGTGAGCACAACGCCGAGAACAACAACAACGGCGAACGCGATCGCCCGAATCTCCGCTACGTGCTGATCGAGCCGACGTCGGCCGGCGCGATCATGACGCTCCGGTACCAGGACGAGGTCCTGCAGCGGCGCGCGATGGTCGAGGAACTCTCCGGCGGGCGTCTGGGCTACCTGCACATCCGCGGGATGAACGCCCCGAGCGTGCGGGAGTTTGAGCGCGATCTCTTCGCCGCGGCCGAGGGGAAAGAAGGGCTCATCATCGACGTCCGCGACAACGGCGGCGGGTTCACCACCGATATCCTCCTCGCCTCGCTCACCGCCCCCGCCCACGCCTACACCATCCCGCGCGGGGCCGACCCGGACACCGTCCCCCGTGACGCTTATCCCCGAGATCGGCGCCTGATCTACGGCTATACGCGACCGATCGCGGTGGTCATCAACGAGAACTCGTTCAGCAACGCCGAGATCTTCGCCCACGCGATCAAGACCATCGGGCGCGGGCGCATCATCGGCACGCAGACCTTCGGCGGCGTCATCAGCACGGGGAGCCACCAGCTCCTCGACGGCGGGCGCATCCGCATGCCCTTCCGCGGGTGGTACCTGCCCGACGGGACGGACATGGAAAACAACGGCACGGTGCCGGATCTCGACGTCCCGATGACCCCCGATGACGAGGTCGCCGGGCGTGACCCGCAGCTCGAAGCCGCGGTCAAGTCGCTGCTGGGCGACCTGGGCCGCTAAGAATTCTGTCGAGCGTGCCGGGCGAGCGCCCGGCACGCGTCATTCATGTCGGACGATCCCGCCCTCGCGACCGGGCGCGATCCTGATACTCAGGCGAACACGGAGCCACCGCATGCCAGATCGTTCCCCGTCCCCCATCTGTTCTGTCTCGAAACACGCCCGCCGCCTCGCGATCGCCCTGACGGCTTTTGCGGGCATCGCCGCGACGGCGCACGCCCAGATCAAGCCCCACGGCGGGATGATCCGCTACCCCGACGTCAGCCGGGACCTCATCGTCTTCAGCTACGCCAACGATCTCTGGACCGTTCCCAAGTCCGGCGGCGTCGCGACCCCGCTCGCCAGCCCCCCCGGGCCGGAGCTCTTCCCCCGCTTCAGCCCCGACGGGCAGACGATCGCTTTCGTCGGCAACTACGACGGCGGGCGCGATATCTACACCATCCCCGTCACCGGCGGGATCCCGACGCGCGTCACCCATCACCCGGCCGCCGAGTGGCTCACAGGGTGGACGCCCGACGGGCGCATCCTCTACTTCAAGTCCGGGCTCGCCGGCATGGGGCGCAAGACGCAGATCTTCGCGGTCGATCCCGACGGCGGGATGTTCGAGCAACTGCCCCCGGCCTACGGCGCGATGGGCGCGGTCAGCCCGGACGGCAAGAGGCTCGCCTTTACCCAGCACACCACCGACAACCGGACGTGGAAGCGCTACCAGGGCGGCATGGCGACCCACATCTGGGTCATGGACCTCGACACGCTCGAAGCCGAGCAGGTCACGAGCTGGGAGGGCACCGACACCCAGCCGATGTGGCACGGCAACCACCTGTACTACCTCTCCGACGAGGGCCCGCAGAAGCGGCTCAACATCTGGTCGATCGACATGCGCAACGGGCAGCGCCGCCAGATGACCACGCACGCCGACCACGACGTCAAGTGGCCTTCGATCGGGCCCGGCAGCCGCAACGAGGGCGAGATCGTCTACCAGCTCGGCCCGGAGCTGCGCCTGCTCAACCTCCGCTCCGGGCGCAGCCAGGCGGTCGACGTGACGATCCCCGGCGCTCGCCCGCAGATCCGCCCGCGCACGGTCGACGCGAGCAGCCACGTGCAGGGCTGGGGCGTCTCCAGCACCGGGCAGCGCGCCGTCTTCGAGGCGCGGGGTGACATCTGGACCGTCCCGGTCGAGACCGGCACGCCGCGGAACCTGACGCGCACCAGCGGCGCCGCCGAGCGCGACCCGGCCTGGAGCCCGGACGGGCGATGGATCGCCTACTTCTCGGATGAAACCGGCGAGTACGAGCTCTATGTCCGCCAGTCCGACGGGCGCGGCGAGGCGCGCCAGCTCACCAGCGGCAACGAGACCTACTTCTTCGACCCGACCTGGAGCCCGGACAGCTCGCGCATCGTGTTCAACGACAAGGCCGGGAACATCTGGCTGACGGCCGTCGAGAGCGGCGAGACTTCACAGATCGACCGCGACCCGTGGGCTTACCGCCCGCGCTACTCGTGGAGCCACGATTCCAACTGGATCACCTACAGCAAGAACAGCGAGAACGGCCTCGGCGCGATCTGGCTCTACGACGTCGCCGGCGGTGAGGCGCACCAGGTCACCGGCGACATGTTCAGCGACGAATCGCCCGCCTTCGACCGGAAGGGCGACTTCCTGTATTACGTCAGCACCCGCGACTTCAGCAGCCCGATCTACGAGGACGTCGGGAGCACGTTCGTCTACGCCGGGCTCGATCGGATCGTCGCCGTCCCGCTCCGCGAGGACGTCGAGAACCCCTTCGCGGTCAAGATCGACGAGGAGACCTGGAAAAAAGAAGACGAGAAGAAGGCGGAGGAGAAGAACGACGACGCCGACGACGAGGCCGACGAGGCCAGCGACGAAAACGCTGAGAACGACGATCACAACAACGACAGCAACGAGAACGACAATGGCGCGTCGGAGAACGGCGACCGTCTCCGCATCGACCTCGACGGCTTCGAGCGGCGCGCGATGCAACTGCCCATCGACCGCGGCACCCACCTCGGGCTCAGCGTCAACGACAAGGGGCACCTCATCTACATGACCGGCCCCGCCCGCGGCATGTCCGGGAGCTGGTCCATCCAGGTCTTCGATATCCACGCCAAGCCCAAGGACCGCAAGGCCGAGCAGGTCATCGACAACGCCGGCGGCTACGCCATGACCGCCGACGGGAAGAAGCTCATGGTCGCCCTGGGCGGCAACCGCTACGCGCTCATCAACGCCGCCAAGGGGCAGCGGGCCGAAACCGTCGTCCGAGCCGCGGGCATGGACGTCCAGGTCAACCCGCGCGAGGAGTGGGCCCAGCTTTTCCGCGACGCGTGGCGACGCCACCGCGACTTCTTCTACGTCGAGAACATGCACAACGTCGACTGGGACAAGGTCTACGAGACCTACAGCGCCATGCTCGCCGACGCGACCAGCCGCGAGGACGTCAGCTTCATCATCAGCGAGATGATCTCGGAGCTGAACGTCGGGCACGCCTACTACTGGGGCGGCGACACCGAGCCCGAGCCCTCGCGCAACGTCGGCCTGCTCGGTGCTGATTTTGAACTCCACGACGGCGCGTACCGCATCGTGCGCATCCACGAGGGCGCCGCGTGGGACGTCGACGCCCGCGGCCCGCTCAGCCAGCCCGGGGTCAACGTCCGCGAGGGCGACTACCTCCTCGCCGTCGACGGCGTCGAGATCGACGCCTCGAAGGACGTCTACGCCGCGTTCCTCGGGCTCGCCGGGCGTCCCGTCGCGTTCACCTTCAGCGACCGACCCGAACTCGGGGCCGACGGGGCAAACGAGCGGAGCGTTGTCGTCGAGACCCTCCGCTCCGAGGGCGCGCTGCGCTACCGCGCCTGGGTCGAGCACAACCGGCGGCTGGTCGAAGAAGCCAGCGACGGACGCATCGGCTACATCCACGTCCCCGACACCGGTGTCAACGGGCAGAACGAGCTCTTCCGACAGTTCTTCGGGCAGACCCGGACCGAGGCCCTCATCATCGACGAACGCTGGAACGGCGGCGGGCAGCTCCCCAACCGCTTCATCGAGCTCCTCAACCGTCCGCGCACCAACTACTTCGCACGGCGCGACGGCAAGGACTGGCCCGTCCCCGCCGACAGCCACCAGGGCCCCAAGGCGATGCTCATCAACGGGCTCGCCGGCTCCGGCGGCGACATGTTCCCCTACCTCTTCCGCTTCCACAACCTCGGCAAGCTCATCGGCACGCGCACCTGGGGCGGGCTCGTCGGCATCACCGGCATGCCCCCGCTCATCGACGGCGGCTACACCGCCGTGCCCACCTTCGGCTTTTACGAGAACGACGGCACGTGGGGCGTCGAGGGCTACGGCGTCGCGCCCGACATCGAGGTGATCGACCACCCGACCAAGCTCGCCCGGGGCGAAGACCCGCAGCTCGAAGCCGCCATCAAGCACCTGCTCGAAGAGCTCGAAAAGGGCAAGGGCTACACCCCCGCCCCGCGCCCGGCCGATCCTGACCGCCGCGGCATGGGCCTCAGCGACGAACGCGACCGCTGATCACAACCCGTTCCGAACGCGGAACATGAAAACAAGATCCGCCACACGCGGCGTTCCCCCCAGGGGACGCCGCGTTTTTTTGAAATCGCTCCCCCGTGGCACGGGGAAGAGGGCTCGTGCGATGCTTCTCGAGAGACGGCCCTGCTCTCTCAGGCGGACGTCAGCCGCTCGGCCGCCTCGCGGTAGCGGGAGAGCGTGCCCTCGACGACCTCCGGCGGCAGCGCGGGCCCGGGGGCGGTCTTGTCCCACGAGCCGCGGTCGACCAGCGATTCGAGATACTCCCGCACGAATTGCTTGTCGAAGCTCGGCTGCGTCCGCCCCGGCTCGTAGCTGTCGGCCGGCCAGAAGCGGCTGCTGTCCGGCGTCAACGCCTCGTCGATCACGATCGGATCCGCCCCCGCGACGGGCTCGCCCGAGGCGTTCACCGGCAAGCCGAACTCAAATTTTGTGTCCGCGATGATGATCCCGCGATCCATCGCGTACGCGGCTGCCGCCTCGTAGATCGCCAGCGACGCCCGCTTGCAGAACGCAAAGTGGGCCGTGCCCAGGAGCTCGCGGGCGCGGTCTTCGGTGATGTTCTCGTCGTGCTCGCCCTGCTCGGCTTTGGTCGCGGGGGTGAAGATTGGCTCGGGCAGCTTGGCGCACCGCGCCAGCCCCGACGCCAAGCGGTGCCCGCAGACCGAGCCCGTCGCCTGATAGTCCCGCCAGCCGCTCCCTTCGAGATACCCGCGCACCACGAATTCCACGGGCAGCACGCGGCACGCCCGCCCGATGGTCACCCGACCCCGGAGGTCCTCCCGGGTTGTTCCCCCGTGCTCGAACGCCTCGCCGGGGAGGTCCGCGGGGTCGGTGGACAGGAGGTGCGTCTTGGCGAGCCCGCGGGATTCGATCCACCGGAGCCAGAACGCCGCGACCCCGGTCAGCAGCCGCCCCTTGCCCGGGATCGGCGTCGGGAGGACGACGTCGAACGCGCTCAGACGGTCGGTCGCGACGATGAGCAACCGCCCGGGCTCGCCCGCGCCGGCGGGGGGTAGGTCGTACAGGTCGCGGACCTTGCCCTGACGCCGATTCGGGAGCCTGAGGCGGGTCTCGAAAACGGTCCCGCGGTTTCCCGAGTCAGGCGTGGGTGCGTCGGTCGGCATGCTGGTATCGTAGATCTCCGCGCCGCGTCGGCGGCACGCCGCCCGCGTCCCTCTGGGGACGACGCCAACACGAAAGAACCCGTTCCGACCCATGCTCCGTTTCACACTGCTCGAACCCGCCGGATCGACGCCCGCGAGCTCAGCCGCCGGGGCGTTCGTCCGTTTGGACCACGCGCACCTGTTCGGGATCGACGACATCCCCGTCCCGGGCGAGGTGACCCGCGATGGGCAGACCGTCCGGTGCGAGCCTTCCAGCGACGACCCGGCCGGGTTGCGACTCCAGGTCAACCTCGACGATCGCCCGGCGGACCGGCTCGGCCCACTCGGCGCGATGACGCTCCAGACCTGCCTGCTCCCCGGAAGGGAGCAGCCGTACCTGCTCTCGCTCGAGCTGGCGCGTCACCGCGTGATGCAGGTGTTCAACAAGCTGGAAGACTGGGCGCTGTTCGTCCCGGGCGAGCAGGACGAGGTGCTGGAGGCGGTGGAGCAGGCGCGGGCGCTGTTCATGCAGGCGGTGGTGTCGCAGCGGGACCCGAGCGGGGCGTACCGACCGGAGGCCGAGGCCCTGGCGCGCAGCGCGCTGGCGGCGGCGGTCGACGCGGGCGAGCGCCTCGCGATCGCGGCCTCGGCGCGCGACGTGCCCGAACGCGTCGCCGGGCGGATGTACGTCGCGGCGGCCGCCCGCTTCAAGCACGCCCACGGCGACGACCCCCCGCCCGGGATCCCGATCCTCACGCCCGCGTTGCGCGGCGTCGTGCTCGCCGATCGCCCGCAGGTCGGCGTCGCGATCGACCCCCGCGCGTTCAACGAGCCGCTCGCCAGCGCCGTCCAACGCTGCGCGGATTTCGTCAGCATCCCCATGCGGTGGAACGACATGGAGCCGGCCGAGGGTGAGCTGAGCTTCCGCGCCACGGACCGCTGGATCGAGTGGGCCGTGCGCTCGGCCAAGCTCCCGGTCCACGCGGGACCGGTGATCGACTTCCGCCCGGAGTGCGTGCCGGAGTGGCTCTATATCTGGGAGAACGACTACGAGACGCTGCGCGAGCTGGTCTACGAGCACGTGCGCCAGATCGTGACGCGCTACCGCCGGACGGTGCGCCGCTGGACGATCGCGAGCGGCCTGCACGTCAACCGCAACATCCGCCTCAGCTTCGACCAGATGATGGACCTCACGCGGATCGCGGTGTTGATGGTGAAAAAGCTGCACCCGCAGGCGAAGGTGCAGCTCGAGATCGTGCAGCCGTTCGGCGGCTACTACGCGAAGAACCGCAACAGCCTCCCGCCGACGCTCTACGCGGACATGGCGGTGCAGGGCGGGCTCGCGGTGGATGCGTTCAGCATCAAGCTCCAGGTCGGGAGCCTGCAGCCGGGGCAGACGGTGCGCGACCTGATGCAGCTCTCGGGGTTGCTGGACCGGTTCGCGGACTACGAGCGTCCGATCGCGGTGACGATCGGTTGTCCGGCCGAGCAGATCGAGCCTGAAGCCGCCGACAAGCCGGCCGCGGAGCCCGGCGTCTGGCGCGAGCCGTGGACCGCCGACCGTCAGGCGGAATGGCTCCGTCGCATGATGGCCGCGTGTCTGAGCAAGCCGTATGTGACCAGTGTGACGTGGCACCAACTCGCCGACGGCCCGGGGCGCGTGATGGAGATGCCCGCCGGCGGGCTTCTCGACGCCAAGGGCCAGCCCCGCCCGTCGCTCGCGGCGATGAGCGAGATCCGACGCGCGGTGCGCGAGGGGCGGAGCCCGGTCGCGATGCCGCCGGTTGCCGCGGGGTAAGACGTTCCGCCGGCCGCAACACGCCGGCGAAAGCAGGTCAAGCCGATTGGGACGGGGATCCGGAGCGGGGGATGGGGATGCGTGCCGCAGACGAGCCGATCGAATCCGACGCACCCGCTCCGGGCCACGAGCCCGCGCCGCCTTCGACGCCGGAGCCGGGCGCGCCGCCCGAGCACGACTGGTCGACATCGGCGGCTCGTTGGCCGATCGTCATCGTCCTCGCGACGGCGACGGTGGTGGGGCTCTTCTGGGTCGGGCGGACGCGCCTGCCCCCGCCCCCTGCGCCGGTGATCGCCGCGAGCGAGCCCGTGCCGAGGACGAGCGCCTCGCCCTCGCCCGCGATCCCGCAGCGCACGCCGCCACGCGAGCGTCCCGCCGCCGACGCGCCGTCCGATACCGCCACACCCGCGCCGATCGTGCGCACGCCCGAACCCACCCCCGCCAGGCAGACGCCGTCGATCGCCCGCCGGATCGACCTCAACACCGCGCCGGCGGCGGAGCTGGAACTGCTCCCCGGCATCGGCCCGGCCCTCGCCGCTCGCATCATCGAAGAACGCGAAAACGAGGGGCCGTTCGAGTCGGTCGACGACCTCCAGCGCGTCCGAGGCATCGGCCCGCGCACCGTCGAACGCATCCGCGAGCACGCGGCCGTCTCGCGGTAACGCCCCCCGCCCGATCCATCGCCCGCCGTCCGCCCCGGCGCTCCGCCGTATCATCCGCCCGGTCCAGACGCCCGAAGCCTTGTCGCCCCCGGTCGGGACCGGGGCGGCCGGGCCCGCCCCTGCGCGCTCGGTTCACCCGACGGAGACGCATGCCCCGCACGCCCGCCAGCACCGCCGACGCCACCCCGTGGCTGGACCGCCTGCTCGCCTCGCCGGAGCTGGCCTCGATCGCACGCGCGATGGAGGGCGGGCGACGGGTCGCGGCGACGGGTGCCGTCGGATCGAGCACGATCTTTCTCGCCGGCGCGCTGAGCGTGCGCACGAAGCGGTGCGTCGCGCTGGTGCTGGCGCACACCGACGACGCGGACGAGGCGGCGATCGAGCTCGCGGGCGCGGGCGTGCGCACGCTGCACCTGCCGGCCCTCGAAACGCTGCCCGGCGAGACCCAGCTCTCGGCCGATCTCTTCGCCGAGCGAGCCGCCTTCGTGCGCACGATCGCGGCGATGGACCCGGCGAAGGACGCGCCGTGCGTGCTGCTGCTCCCGATCGCGGCGCTGATGCAGGCCGTCCATGCGCCGCAGGATCTCGGTCGCGTCGCGCGCACCGTTCGCCCCGGCGATCGCGTGGACCCGGTCGAGCTGACGCGCTGGCTCGCCGACGCGGGCTACCGGCGCGTGGACGCGATCGAGGAGCCGGGTGAGTTCGCCGTGCGAGGGGGGATTCTCGACGTGTTCCCGCCGGGGGCCGCGGGCGATGCCGACGCGGAGCCGGTGCGCCTGGACTTCTTCGGCGACGAGCTCGACAAGCTCTCAGCCGTCGATCTCGACACGATGGGCTCCGACCGCGTGCTCGAGAGCGCGGTGCTGATCGCGGCTGACACGTCCCGCCTGCACCCGGGCGACGCGGGCGTGAGCGCGCTGGACCTGCTCCCGGCGGGCACGCTCGCGGTGCTCGCGGAGACGATGGAAGTCGTCGAGCAGGGACGCGGCTACTACGAGCGCGTGACCGAGTCCGCCGGGATCTTCGGCCCGCCCGCGGTGCTGAAGAAGCTCCAGGATCGTGCGCACGCGCTCGCGGAGGTGAACCAGTTCAGCGCCAGCGGCGCCGCGGCCGACGAACGCGTGGCGATCCCGGTCGAGACGCTGCCGCAGTTCGACCGCGACGCAGGGACGGCGATCGCGGAATTGATCGAGTTCGGCGCGACGCGACGGGTCGTCGTCGCGTGCGAGAGCGAGGCCGAGCGGGAACGCATCGGCGCGATGCTCGCGGAGATCGTGCCGGAGCATCCGCGCACGCCGGCGCTCGTGACGGCTCACGTCCACCGCGGCTTTGTGTACGGGGCCGATTCCGACGACCCGTTCGCCGTCGTGCCCGCGAGCGAGTTGTTGCACCGATACCAGGTGCGCCGCAAGTCGGCCCGCCTCCGCGGGTCGCGCGCGATGGACACGTTCCTGGACCTGCGCCCGGGCGATTATGTCGTCCACCAGGATCACGGCATCGCGAAGTTCATCGGGCTGACGGCGATGGTGCCGAAGAAGCTGTCGAGCGTGGACATGCACACGCGCTTCGCGAGCGCCGGGCAGAAGCGCAAGGCCGCGCGTGAGGAGGCCGAGGAGTTTCTGACGCTGGAATTCGCCGGGAATTCCAGGCTGCACGTGCCGGGGATGCAGATCGACCTGGTTCAGAAGTACGTTGGCGGGTTCAGCGGCAAGCCGCCGCTCTCGACCGTCGGCGGGAAGAAATGGCAGCACCAGAAAGAACGCGTCGGCGAGAGCGTGCGCGACCTGGCGGCCGAGCTCTTGCGCGTCCGAGCCGCGCGCGAGCACCAGCCCGGCACGCGATATCCCGACGACACCGACTGGCAGCGCAGCTTCGAAGCCGAGTTCCCCTACGACGAAACCGAGGACCAGCTCGCGGCTCTCGGCGAGATCAAACGCGATATGCAGGCGCCGCGACCGATGGATCGCCTCGTCTGCGGCGACGTCGGCTTCGGCAAGACCGAGCTCGCGATCCGGGCCGCGTTCAAGGCGTGCGAGTTCGGCAAGCAAGTCGCGATCCTGGTCCCGACAACCGTTCTCGCCGAGCAGCACGAACGCACGTTCCGAGCCCGTTTCGCCGGCTACCCGTTCCGCGTCGAGAGCCTGAGCCGATTCAAGACCACGCGCGAGCTGAACCAGACGCTCGCGGCCCTGCGCAAAGGGCAGGTCGACGTCGTCATCGGGACGCACCGTCTGCTCAGCAAGGATGTTCGCTTCGCCGACCTCGGGCTGGTCATCATCGACGAGGAGCAACGCTTCGGCGTCGAGCACAAGGAACGGTTATTGCAGCTCCGCATGACCGTGGACGTGCTCACGCTGAGCGCGACGCCGATCCCGCGCACGCTGCACATGTCGATGCTCGGGCTTCGGGATATCAGCAGCCTGACGACCCCGCCGGGGGACCGGCGCGCGATCGTGACGGAGGTCTTCCCGCACAATCCGCGCCGGATCGAACGCGCGATCGCGCGGGAGCTCTCTCGCGACGGCCAGGTGTACGTGGTGCACAACCGTGTCCACTCGATCCGAACGGTGGCCGACGATATCCAGAAGCTCGCGCCCGAGGCGCGGATCGTGGTGGGGCACGGGCAGATGCCGCCGAAAGAACTCGAAGAGGTGATGCTGAAGTTCATGCGCCGCGAGGCGGACATCCTCGTCGCGACGACAATCATCGAGAGCGGCATCGACATCCCGACCGCGAACACGATGATCATCACCGACGCCGACCGGTACGGGCTCGCCGACCTGCACCAGCTCCGCGGTCGCGTCGGGCGGAGCAAGCACCGGGCGTACTGCTACCTCTTGCTCCCGCCGGACCGCCCGGTCGCAGAAGTGGCGCAGAAGCGACTTCGCGCGATCGAGACGTTCAGCATGCTCGGCGCGGGGTTCAAGATCGCGATGCGGGACCTGGAGATCCGCGGCGCGGGGAACATCCTGGGCGCGGAGCAATCCGGGCACATCGCGGCCGTCGGGTACGAGATGTTCTGTCGATTGCTGGACGACGCGGTGCGCGAACTCAAGCGCGAGAAGCCGATTACGCCCCCGAGCCGCACGACGGTGGACATCGGCATCACCGGCGTCATCCCAAAGCCATACATCCCGAGCGAGACGCGCCGCCTGGAGGCGTACCGTCGCCTGGCGACGGCGGCGAACGCCGAGGAACTCGCACGGTTCGAGGACGATCTCACGCGAGCCTACGGCAAGGCGCCCGAACCGGTCGAGCGCCTCATCGCGGTGTCGCGTCTGCGCGCGTCGGCCGCGGCTCTTGGCGTGCGCGCGATCACCGTCCGCGATCAGGACGTGGTCCTGCGCTGCGATGATCCGGGGGGCGTCGTGGACGCGCTCACCGCCTCCGGCGGCCCGGGCACGGTCACCGCGCTCCCGCCGAAGAGCCACGACTCGCTGCACGAGGTCTACTTCCGCCCGCCGACCAAGCACATGGAGCCGCGGTCGCTGCTGCGCACGCTGACGCACCGGCTCGCGGAGCCGGCGGGCGAAGTGCTCGCGAAGCGTTCCGAATCGATCAGGCCTGCACGCTGAGGCGCGGGCGCGGCGTGCCGGCGTCCGTCGGCGTCGCGGGGGCCGAAGACTGTGCGGCGTCCAGGCTCGCTCGCGCTTCAGCGACCGGGTCGCGGCCTTGCGCCCGCGCTTCGGCGAGCTGATCCATCAGCATCACCCACGTCTCCCGCTCGTACTCCAGCAGCTCGATGACGTGATCCATGATCTTCGGGTTCTTCTCCAGCCCGGCCTCGGTGAGCTGGCTGAACAGGTACGTGTAGAGCGACCGCACACGCTCGATCAGCTCCGGGTCCACTTCCGGGCGGACGCTGGTCATCAGTTCGACCACGATCGCGCGGCACTGGCTGATCCCGCTGAAGCTCTGCTCGAAGTTCTTGCTCTCGAGCCCCTCGCGTCCCTGGCACGCGAACTTGATCGCGCCGTCCAAAAGCATGAGGCGCAGCTCTTCCGGGCTGGCGGTCATGACCTTGGTGCGGAGGTACGCGTTGGCGGAGCCGTGTTGCATGAGAGGAAGGTCGGTCCGATGCCGGGGCGTGTTGAGCGCCCGGGCGTGATTTTTTCGGGCCTTAGGGTCAGAAGCCGCCCATCAGCCCGGCGATCCCGGCGAGCGAAGACTGCTGGCTCTGGAGCGAGGCGATCGCGCGTTCCATCTGGAGGAACTGGCTCTCAAGGATCTGCCGCTTGGCGGCGAGGCGGATATCGAACGCCGCGATCCGGTCCTGCTGGAGCTTGATCTGGCTGTCGAAGGTCTCGCGCTTCTGCGTGAGCACGCCGCCGGCGGCCGACGCGTACCGGTCGGCGAGCTCCTCGATCTTGCCGATGATCCCGAGCTCGCTGAAGGTGATCCTCGGGTCGGGGTTGTTGACCGTGCCGATCACGTTGCCCTCGTCGTCAAAGAGCTGCGTCTGGCGTTCGGCGTCGGCGATCTCGCGGCGCGTGAAGAGCGCTTCCACCGCGGCCGGATCCTCCGCGAGCGCCTCTCGGAACCGGGCCGAGTCAAACTCCAGTTTCCCGCCCGAGCCGATCTTGATCCCCACCTGCGTCAGGCGGGTAAAGGTGCCCGTAAACCCGTCGGGCGGGCTCTGCACCGCGTTGAACAGCGCCCGGCGCAGGCTCAACGCCGTCTGATCCCCGAGCAGCACGCCCTTGGTCTCGGCCTGCGCGTCGTACTTGGTCACCGTGTCGATCCGCGCGATCAGGTCGTTGAACGTCTTGACGAACGCCTCGACGTCGGTCTCGATCTTGCTCGTGTCGCCCGCGATCGTCACCGTGACCGGATCATCGCTCGGCTGGCGCAGGTCCAGGCTCACGCCCGTGATCACGTCGTCGAGCGTGTTGGTGCTGCTGGAGAGCAGGATCGCCTTCGCCGGATCGGACGAGCCGAAGAAGACCCGCGCGTCCTGCCCGGCTTCCAGTGTCTGCAGCCCGAGGTCGAACCCGTTGGTGTCCAGCAGGAAACGCCCCGCGACGCCGCTCTGCGTGCTCGCGATGCTCAGGCGGAACGGGTTGGCGCTCCCGCCGTCGTTGATGATCGTGACGCTCAGCCCCGCCTTCGCGTCGTTGAGCTTCCGGACGACCTGCTCGAGCGTGTCGGTCGCCTCGAACTCGATCACCCGCTCGAGCGACCCATTGATCAGGTTGTCCTCGCCCGTGCCCTTGGAACGACCCGCGATCCCGAGCATCTTCGCGACGCTCCCCGTCTCGTCCTCGACGTTGATCCGCAGCCCGCCGGCCTGGCCTTCTTCCGGGATCAGCTCGCGGATGACGATGCCGTCGCCGTTCGCGTTGAGCTCGGCGAAGATGTTCACCTCGCTGCCGGTCGCGAGCGAGTTGATCTGGTTGATGAGCTGCCCGACGGTCTGGATGTTGTCGTTGACGTCCAGGCTGAACGCCTTCCCGCTCGCGTCGGAGAAGCGGATCTTGCCGGGGTTCATGGGCTTGCCGCCGTTGAACTCGCTCAGCGAGGTCGCGCTGGTGACGTACGCCCGCTGGGCGCTCCCGCTGACGGTATTGGCAGCCACACCCTCGTTCGGCGTTGCCAGCCCGAGCGCCTCGGCCGCTTCGCCCAGCACGAACAGGTTGTTTGAGGTTCCCCCGGTCGTGTCGACGAGCTGGAGCCCGTTGCCAACACTATTGAGCGAGGCGACGATGCGCCCGGCGTTGTCCCCGCTGTTGTTGATGCGGGCGATGATCTCGTCGACCGTCGACACCCCGTCCATGTTGATGGTCATCGCGGTGCCGTCGCGTGCGGCGATCACCAGATCGCCCGACACCCCGCGCCCGCCGTTGAGGTTTCGCGCCAGCGTCGTCGACAGCCCACCGATGACGCGCGCCCCCTCGGCCGTCCCGCTCGAGGTCACGCCCTCGGCAAAGCCCAGGTCCCGCAGCGTCGACTCGTTCGGACGGGCCCCGACGCGGGCGAGCATCGTGATGTCCCGGTCGGCCCCGCTCGTGTCGCGGACCTGCAGCCCCGTCCCCTCGGCGTTGAACTCCGCCTGCACGCCCTCGATCCCGGCCTTGTCCAGCGCCTTGTTGATCCGCTGGATCACGTCGCCGAGCGTCTGCGCCGGGCCCTCCACCTGCTTGAACCCGCCGCTGCCGCCCTCGCCACCTTCACCCTCTCCGCCGTCGCCGTCGCTGCTCTTGATCTCGTAGACCGGCCCGATGTTCACCGCGACGACGGTGCCGCCGACGTTGATGCGGAAGTCGGAGCGCGATTCGCTGATGTTCCCGTTGACGAAGACGCCGGTCCCGTCGTTGAGGCTGCTCAGCGCGGTCTGGTCGCTCAGGCGGTAGAGCCGCCCGCTTTGGATCGCCTCGCTCCCGTTGTCCTCGGCGCTCGTGCCCGCGATGCCGAGGCTGGTCGCGACGCTGCTCCCGGTCATGTTCGCGACGGTGAACGAGGCGCCGCCCGGCGTCGTTTCAAGACGCAGGCTCCCGTCCACCAGGCTCGCGCGGACATCCATCCCGCTCTCGTTGATCGTCTGGACGACCTCGCCGATGGTGGCGGCTTTGGAGATGTCGATCGTCTTGCTCTCGCCGTTCTGCGTGATCGTGAACCGGCCCCGCTCCACGCCAGCGCCGCCGTTCAGGTCGCTGAGCTTCACGTCCCGCTCGAGGCGGGCCTTCTCGCTCTCGACGCTGAAGCTGGTCAGCCCGAGCGGCTGGGTCTTGCTCGCAAACCCGCGGCTCAGCATCTGCTGGCTGGTCACCAGGCGGTCGACCACGAACGAGTACGTCCCCGCCGCCGCCCCCGTCCGGGCCGTTGCGGTCAGGGCGTCGGGGTTGGTGCTCGTCGCCTTCATCGCGCCAAAGGTGCTGTTGACGCGGAACCCCTGGGCCGAGCTGCGGAGTGCGCCGAGGCGGGAGTTCAGATCCAGGAACGCGGCTTGCTGAGCCTGAAGCTGCACGATCCGGCGCTGCATCAGCGCCTTCGGGCGAGCCTCGAGCTGCATCAGCTGATTGATCAGGTCCGTCGTCGGAATCCCGCTCACCAGCCCGCCGCCGGATTGAATCGTCATGACCGTCGCTCCTCACCCGGCGGGCGTCCCTGCCCGCCGCCACCGCTGCGCGGACCCTGATCCGAGATCGGTCCCGGCTCCGTCCGGGCTCCAGATCCGCAATCCGCAGGCCAGGCTCGCGCAGAACCCGCCGAATCGGTTCATCGGCTCCCCCGCCAGCCGGCTTGTACCCCATCGCCGATTCCTGCAAGATTTGCAATCCCCGAATCTGGGTAATTTTTGTGACCAAGCGGGAACCCGCGCGAACCCGAACCCGGCCGCAGGCGTCTCCTACCATCTCCCCGCTCACTCCGCGCCCGTCGTGGGCCGATACTCGCACCGCCCCGCTCGCTCGCGTCTCTCCGTGCCTGTTTTGCCCAGCACCCGCATGCCCGACACCCTGCCCACAGTCCCGCCGATGCCCAAGCCCCTCCGCCGGGCGATGTTCGTGGTTTCGGTGATCGTGGCCCTGTCGGCCCTCTACCTCGGCGGCGGGATGCTCTGGGGGGCCATCTTTGAAGGTGACCCCAACTGGCCCGGCATCGGGTTCGAGGCGATCATCCTCGTCGCCGCCGCCTTTGGCATTGGGATCGGGCTCAACCGCTTCCGCGAGGGCCCGGCGATGGGCGTCGCCTGCGTGCTCGGGTGCGTCGTCGTCGGCTCCGGGCTCGGACGCCTCACCGAAGTCCAGAATCCCTCGGCCGTCCTCACCGATCCCTGGTTCCTCGCCCGGATGGGCATGTCCGCCCTCCTGGCGGGCATCGCGACGATCGCCGTCGTCGGGCGTCACCCCCAGGGATGGAAAACCCTTGCGATCGGGCTCGCCCTCGCGATCGCGCTCGCCGTGACCTCCGCCGGGGCATACGCGGGGCGTGGGTTGCTGGGCAGCGGGGGCGGGGCCGTGATGGCGGTCGGGCGGACCGTCCTCGCGTTGTTCCTCGTGCTGGTGTTGAGCGCCCTGCTATGTGCGGCGATCCACTACATCGTCCGCGCGTTCGAGCTCGGACGCGCCCGCGACGACGCCCCGCCGAGCGAGCTCTGAAACCCTCGCGCCCCGGTTCCGAACAACAGGCGTGCGCCCCGCGCCCTCGGTCACCGCGGAAGCCCCCCGTGACCCCTTCGCGAACCCGCCCTCCCCGCGACACATAGGATCTGAGCGTTCATGACCACTGCCAGCATCCTCATCTTGGTCGTGCTGACCTTCCTCGTGGGCGCGTTGGTCGCGTGGCTGGTCAGCGCCCGGTTTGCGCGTGGGCGACCGTCCGAGCCGAGCGTGGTCCGCGTGGAGACGATCGCCGAGCGCGTGCGCGCGGTCGGCAAGCTGGTCGGCCTGGAAGTGGCGGCCAAAGAGATCGCGACCGCGACGCGCGGGTGTACGTGGCTCCCGCCGCTGCTGCTCAGCCAGGCCCGCCTCGCGATGATCTTCACGTTCGAGAAGCAGTACGCCGTCGACCTGGCGCGCGTGCGGGCCGAGCACGTGCAGAAGCTCGGCGATGGTCGTTTCCGCCTGACCCTGCCGCCGGTGCAGGGCGACCTGCGCCTCACCGACGTGACGCCGTACGACATCCAGGACGGGCGCATCCTCGGCCTGCTCGACGTCGTGCAGATGAACGCCGCCCGCCAGGGCGAGCTGATGGAAAAAGCGCGCGAGCAGGCGGCGATCCTGTACGAGATCAACGAGCCGCGGTATATGAGCGAGGCGCGGGCGGCGATCGAACGCCAGCTCGCGGCCCTGCTCTCGCTCTTCGACGTCGAAGTCGAAGCCCGATTCTCCGACGACGCCTCCCCCGCGGAGGACCGCGAGGCGATGCACGCCAGCCGCCCGCAGGGCGCGTTCACGCCCGGGCTCGGGGGCGGCAAGACGTGAGCCCGGTCCGACGCGAAGTCTCGATCCTGCTCGCCGGGCTGCTGATCTTCGTGATCGTCAGCGTGGGCGCGACGTTCGTGCTGCTGAGCGTGGCGCCGCCCGATCTGTCGCTCGGGCGATGGGAGTGGTGGGGGACGTACGCGACCAAGATCGCGGCCGTGGTGATCGCCGGCGGCTCGATGGCCTGGATGGCCAGCCGCCGCCCGCCGGGCGCCTAGCGCCGCCCGTTTATTTCTTCTTGTCGCGCCGGTAGTCGGTCTTGCCCTTGTCGCGACGCTTGCTCTTGGCGCTGCGCCGCTCGCTGCCGGTCATCTTTTTGAAGCCCGCGCCCTTGGCGCCCCCGCCGAGCCCGCCGCCGGCGTCGCCGATCTTGAGCGCCGGCGTCTTCGCCTTGCCCGCGGCCCGCGCGTCCGGATCGTCCAGCACCACGTTCATCTGACGCTTCGCCAGGTCCACGTCGCTGATCCGCACCGTCACGCTGTCGCCCATGTTGAAGCTGCGGCCCGAGTTCTCGTCCACGAGCGCGCCCGTCCGCTTGTCGATCGACCACTTCGGCGTCTGGTTCCCGCGCGTCGTATCCCCCGGCAGGTCTTCTTTCAGCATCAGCCCGTCGGCGAGGTACTTGTCGATCTGCACGAACACGCCCCGCGGCGTCACGCCCGTCACCACCGCGCTGAAGCTCTCCCCGATCTTCGTTTCCAGGAGCTGCAGCACGAGGAACTGGCGCAGCTCACGCTCGGCGGCCGTCGCGCGTTCTTCGGTCTTCGAGCAGTGACGCCCGATCTCGACCAGCTCCTCCTGCGAGGGGCACGCGCCGGACTCCAGCAGGCGTTTGCCGAGCGTGCGGAGGGCCTTCTCGTCGTCGGGGCGGGGGCGCTTCTTGCCGTTGTCGGTCTCGCGGAGGTAGGCCCCGAGCGCGCGGTGGACGGTCAGGTCCGGGTAGCGACGGATCGGGCTGGTGAAGTGCGCGTACGCCTCGCTCGCGAGCGCGAAGTGCCCGATCAGCGCGGGCGAATACTCGGCCTTGCTCAGCGTGCGCAGGACGGCCATGTGTACCGCGCGGGCCGCGGGCGTGCCCGCCGTCGCGTCCAGCAGCGACTGCATCTCTTCCCGCGTCGGGCTCGCGGGGATCCGGAACCCCGCGACCATCGCCGCGCGGCGGAGCGTGTCCTGATCCCCCGGCGTCGGCTCGGCGTGCACGCGACGCAGCAGCGGCACGTCCATGTTCTCGAACAGGCGCGCCAGCACCTCGTTCGCCTCCACCATGAACATCTCGATGATCTTGTGCGTGAACGCGTCGTCCTCGCGCTCCGCGTCGGCGACCTTCCCGTCCTCGTCGAAGATCAGCTCCACCTCCGGCAGGTCCAGCGTGATCATCCCCTGCTTGTGCCGACGCGCCCGGATCACCCGCGCCAGCGCGTCCATCTCCCGCACCGCGGCGACGAGCCGATCTGTGTACGCCGTGTCGGTCTTGGCGTGGCGCCGGGCCTCTTCCTGGTCGCCGTCGATCAGGGCCTGCGCCTCGAGATAGGTCATCCGCTTGGCGCTCTTGATGATCGTGCTCGCCACGCCCGACGCCTTGAGGTTGCCCTCCCGGTCGTACCGCATGAACGCGCTCTTCGCGAAGCGGCACACGCCCTCCTGCAGCGAGCAGATCCCGTTGCTCAGGATCTCCGGGAGCATCGGGATCACCAGGCGCGGGAGGTAGACACTGTTGCCCCGCTCTTTGCCCTCGACGTCCAGCGCCGTCCCCGGGTCGATGAAGTAGCCCACGTCCGCGATGTGGACGCCCAGCTCCCACCCGTCCTTGGTCTTGCGGATGTGGATCGCGTCGTCGTAGTCCTTCGCGTCCGGCGGGTCGATCGTCGTGATGAACTCCGGCTGGCTCTCGGCGTGGTCCGGGAACAGGTCCGTCAGGTCCAGGCGATCGGGCAGCGCGTCCGGGCCCTCGCGTTCGAACCGCTCGATGTCGGCCTCGAACCGGCGCGTCAGCTTCCGAGCCTGCTCCACGCACGCCTCGGGGAACTCGTTGCTCGGCAGCCCGTGCGCCTCGATCACCGCCTGCGTCTCGACGTCCGGACGCCCGGCTTCGCCCAGCACCTTCGTGATCACGCCCTCGCCGAGCTGCCCGCCCTCGGGAAACTCCAGCAGCTCCAGCGCGACCTTCAGACCCTCTTTCGCGTTCTTGCTCTCGGCGTCGCGGACGAGCACCGGCTCCTGAAAATCTTTCCCGTCGGGCGCGACGTACCACTTCCCGTCCCGCTTGAACAGCGTGCCGGTGACGGCCGAGCGGCGGCGCTCGAGCACCTCGACCACCCGGGCCGCGAACCGCTGCTCGCCCTTGGGCCCGCGCCCGCGCTCCTGCCAGAACTCGACGCGGACGGTGTCGCCGTGCATCGCCCCGCCGGTCTCACGCTCCGGGATGAACAGATCCCCCTCGCGGACGCGCACCTCCGGCACCACAAACCCGAACCCCCGCGTGGTCGACCGGAACTCGCCCACGAGCTCCTCGGTCCCCAGGTCCGCGTAGCTCGGCAGGCGGACCAGGCCGCGCGCGTCGATCGACACCACCTTCGCCTCGCCCAGCTCGCGCACCGCAGCTGCGAACGCTTCCGGGTTGTCCACCCGGAGCTGCTCGGCCAATTGATGCACGTTGCTCGGTTCGTACGAATCGTGCGACAGGTGCGAGAGAAGACGGCTCTTGTAGCGAAGCGGCATAAGCCACGATCGTAGCGGGCTCCCGCGCCCGGCCCCGCCGAGACCTCCCAGAACCCCCGACTCGCCCTTACATCGACCCCGCGTACGACGACAGCGACTCCGTAAAGCCCCGCGGCTCAAAGCCCAGCAGCACGCGGGCCTTGTCCAGCTCCGCGAACGAATCCCGCGAGCCCATCTGCGCCATCCCCGCGTCGAACGGGAGCGCGTCCCGCAGCCCCAGAGCGCCCGCCGTCTTCGCGATCCCCACCGCGACCGGGCCCGGCAGCCCGCGCGGCTTCAGCCCGCGCTTCGCGTTCGGCACGCGATCCCGGTACGCCTCCAGCATCGACGGGAACGACATCGCCTCCGGGCCCACCAGGTTGAACACCTCGCCCACCGCCTCCGGACGCTGCAACGCCTCCGCGAACGCCCACGCGACGTCGTCCACGTGCACCGGGGCCACGATCGGCGCTTCCAGCGTCGGCTTCGGGCCACCCTCAAAACGCACCTTCTGGAAGTACGGCAGGAACACGTACGGCGCTTCCCGGCCCGTCACCCACCCCTTCACCTGCTGGCTGAACTCCCCGTCCGCACCGTGGATCAGGCCCGGGCGGAAGATCGTCCACGCCAGGGTGGACCGGCGGACCAGACGCTCGGCCTCGAACTTGGTCTTCCCGTACGCCGACGGCGCTTCCGGGCCCGCGCCCAACGCCGACATGTGCACATACCGCGCCACGTTCGCCCGGCGGCACCCTTCCAGCACGCGACGGGTCAGCTCGACGTGGATCCGCTCGAACGTCTGCCCGTGCCCGGCTTCCCGGATGATCCCGATCAGGTGCACGCACGCGTCGCACCCCTCGAGCGAAGGGGCCGACTCGATCGCCTGCCCGTCCTCGCCCTCGCCCAGGCGCACCACGCCCTGGGCCCGGGCGACGTCCTTCGCCCGCCCGGCCGTCGCGGAGCCGAACAGCTCGTGCGCGACCCGCCACTCCAGGCGATCGTGATCGGGCAGGGTCTTGGCGGCTTTCGCGGTGTCGCGCACCAGCGCCCGCACGCGGTGCCCGCGATCGAGCAGCTCGCGGATCACGTGCCGACCCACGAACCCGGTTCCGCCCGTCACCGCCACGGTCATCGCGTTGGTCATCGTCGAGAAGCCTCCATCGCCGGGCGTGCCGAGCCCTCGCGACGCCGGAGCGTACGAGCCGAGCCCGCGCGATGCCACACGCCCCGTCTCGCGAGGCGTCCGCCCGCCCTCGCCCCCAATACCATCCCGGGCCGTGCCGATCGCTTTTGAACGCGTCTGCTTCCGATACCCGCACCAGCGCCCCGAGACGCGGGCGGTGCTCGACGCTGTCTCGTTCACCCTCGAACCGGGCGAGGTGACGTGCCTGGTCGGTCCCAACGGCTCGGGCAAATCGACGCTCCTCCGCCTGGCGACGGGGTTTCTGAAGCCGACCGAGGGGCGTGTGCGCCTCGACAGCGCCGAGATCGCGTCCCTGCCCGCGGTCGAGCGGGCCGCGAGGATCGCCTACGTCCCGCAGCGGTCCGCGCTCGCGTTCCCGTTCACAGTGCGGGAGTCGGTCGCGTTCGGGCGTCACGGGCGACGCCCGGACCCGGAGGGCGTCGAGCGGGCGCTGGCGCAGGTCGATCTTTCCAGCCGCGCCGACGACCCGTTCCACGTGCTCAGCATCGGGCAGCAGCAGCGGGCGACGGTCGCGCGGGCGCTCGCGCAGCTGGGGGATCCCGCCTCGGGCGGCTTTGATCCGTCCGGGGCCGCTCTCCTCGCCGATGAGCCGTTCAGCGCGATGGACCCCGCCCACGCGCTCGCCGCGGCCCGTCTGTTTGCCGATCTCGCCGCGCGAGGGGTCGCCGTCCTGCTCGTGGTGCACGACCTGGGGGCGGCGGCCCGTTTGGGCGACCGCGTGCTCGTGCTCGACCCCGCCGGGCGTCTCGCCGCCGACGGCCCGCCGCACGACGCCGAGGGCGGCGCGCTCGCGAGCGAGGTCTTGGAGCGCGTCTTTGCGGTCCGTTTCGCCCGCGTCACCGATGATCGGGGGCGGGTGGTCGCCCTCACGCCGATCGAGCCGATCGCCGCCCAGGCGGGCGCATCCCGGTAGACTTCTCAGAACATCCTCTCGAGCACCAGCCCCCGCACCGGAGCCCAGCCATCAGCGGCCCCCTCCTCCAACTTCTCATCGTCGTCGCGTTTCTGAGCATCAGCGGCATCGGGTGGCTCGTCCGCAAGCTCCAGGAGCAGGCGGAGATCAAGCGCCAGCGCGACATGATCCGCGAGCGGGAGCTGGAGCGCCTCCGCACCGGGCGGGACGCCGAGGAAGACGCCCAGCCGCGCCAGCTCACGCTGGAAGAACGCATCGCCGAGGCCCGTGAGCGGCGCATGGAAGAGCTCCGCAGGCGTCAGGCCGCGGAACAGGGTCCGGTCGTGATGGCGCCCCAGGGCGGCGGCACGCAGACGCGCCCCATGCCCGCGCCGGCCCCCGGGCGCACCGCTCCGCCCCCTCCGCCCCGCGCCCCGGCCCCCCAGCGGACGCCGCCCCCGGCGCGGCCGCCCCGCCGCCCGGCCCCGTACCCGCCCCCCCCCCGCCACCCAAGCGCCCCCCAGGAACAACGCCCGCGCGGGCGGTGGGAAAGC
>JBJHBZ010000017.1:0-76528 GCA_050485765.1 Phycisphaerales bacterium
GCGCAGTGCGGGTGGGTTCCTGGTCTGTGGCCGTGGGGGGGGCGCCGAGATGTGGAGGGGGAGGAGGCCCCCTCAGTCGGCTTTGCCGACAGCTCCCCCGCTGGGGCGGGGGAGCGAAGGGGAGGAGCGGGGGAGAGGGCAAGGAGACAGAGAACGGAAGAAAGGAGAGAAGGAGAGAAGGCGAGAGGGAGAGGGAAGGCGAGAGAGGGGGGGCACTGACCTTGCGGACAAGGTCAGTGGCACAGGGGTGCGGGGGAGGTGTTGGATGAGTTCATTTAAGTCGTTGGATTTGTTTGGTTCGGGGCCGCACCGGTCGCGGGTGGGGCGTCGGGGGCATCTGGTGTTGGGGGAGTTGTTCTTCGGGAGTCCGAGCCCGGTGTCGTTTGATTACGGGTTGTACGAGCTCGAGGTGTTTGTTTCGGGTCGTTTGGTGGCGTCGAGCGAGAGCGCGTTGTGGGGGTTGCGTGACGCGGTGACGGCGCAGTTGCTGGATCCGCCGACGCCGGGGACGTTGGTGGACACGACGGGTCGGAGCTGGTCGGAGATGAGTTTCATCGGGTATGTCGAGGACGGGCCGGCGGCGCGCGGGCGGCTGTGGTCGGTGGCGTACGAGGCGCAGTTCCGCCGGTTCACGTTCCCGCCGCCTTCGGCGCTCAACGTGCGGGGGGTGAGTTTTGAGACGTCGGAGCCCGGGGCGTGAGTGCGCCGGGTTTGGAGCTGGTGGCGCAGTTCGGGGCCGCGGGGATCATCGGGCTGATGTGGCTGAGCGAGCGCCGGGCGTCGGCCTCGCGTGAGAAGCAGTTGCTGGAGCTGCACGAGCGTGTGCGGGAGGACCGGGTGAAGCTGCGGGCGGTGCTGGACGCGCTGCAGGCGAACACGCGGGCGTTGTCGAGCCTGGAGGCGGGGCAGAAGCAGGCGGTGCGTCAGCTCTCGCTGCTGGCGGCGCGGGTCGGGCGCGGGTGCGGCGGGGCGGCTCGGCGGGAGCGGTAAGGCCTGCGGACGGGCGGGGCGTGCTGGGGCGTGGGAGCTCATAGAATCGCGTCATGATCCAGCTCGGAGTGAACATCGATCACGTGGCGACGGTGCGTCAGGCGCGTCGGGGGCAGGAGCCGGACCCGATCCGGGCGGCGCACGAGGCGGAACTCGGCGGGGCGGACGGGATCACCGTCCACCTGCGCGAGGACCGTCGGCATATCCAGGACCGGGACGTGGAGCGCTTGGCCGAGCAAGTGCAGGTGAAGTTCAACCTGGAGATGGCGGCGACGGAGGAGATGGTGGGGATCGCCGAGCGTGTGCGCCCGCACGCGTCGATGCTGGTGCCGGAGGGGCGTCACGAGATCACGACCGAGGGCGGTCTAGACGTGCTGGCGCAGCGGGACCGGTTGAAGGACGTGGTAGCGCGCCTGCGCGAGGCGGAGTGTTTTGTGTCGGTGTTCATCGATCCGGACCCGCGCCAGGCGGAGGCGGCGGGGGCGCTGGGGTTTGACGTGTGCGAGGTGCACACGGGGCCGTATGCGCACGCGTTTGCGAAGTCGGGTGGCGATTTTCGTCGTCCGGAGCTTCTGGCGGCGTTGGAGGCGGTGTCGCGGACGGGTGCGGCGGCCCGTGCGGCGGGGATGCGGTTTAACGCGGGGCACGCGCTGAACTACTTCAACGTGACGCCGATCGCGGCCTTGCCGGGCGTGGAGGAGCTGCACATCGGGCACGCGATCGTGAGCCGTGCGGTGTTTGAGGGCATGCGCGGGGCGGTGCGTGAGATGAAGCGTCTGATGGTGGAGGCGGCGGCGGGGCACCGGGGTGTGCCCGGGCCGGAGCGGGACGCGGCGCCCGAGGCGGGGGGCTTGTCGTGAGCGGTGGTCGGCCTTCGGATGCGGCGTCGATGGTGCGGGACTGGTGCGAGTACGAGTCGTGGGCGCAGGCGAGGTGCTGGGGTGCGCTGCGGGCGCTGCCGGAGCTGTCGCGTGGGGATGCGCGGTTTCAGCGCGCGGTCGACAAGCTGGCGCATGTTGCGGAGGCGCGGGCGGTGTGGCTGTGGCGGATGGGGGCGTGGGCGGAACGGCCGAGGAATATCTTCCCGGGCGGCGTGTCGCTGGACGAGGGCGAGCGGCTGGACGTGCGCACGCTGGAAGCGTGGCGCGGGTTTGTGGCGGGGCTCGACGGGGCGGGGCTTTCGCGCGAGGTGCGGTACCAGAGCCTGGAAGGTGCGTCGTGGGGGAACAGCGTGCTGGAGATCTGCACGCACGTGTGGAGCCACGGGTTCTACCACCGGGGGCAGGTGGGCCTGCTGGTGGTGGCGATGGGTGGGCGAGCGATTGGGATGGATTACGTGGTGCATGCCCGGGGGCGCGGGGCGGTGTGAGTTTGGATCTTGCATCGATTTTTGGTAGCCTTTGGGTATGAAGTATTTTTGCAGAGCGGGTGTGGCGGCGTGCGCGGTCGGGGTGGGCGCGGGGCTGGCGTGGGCTGGTGCTGGGCCAGCGGGGGATGGGGCGGCGCGAGTCGCGGCCCCGGCTCGCGCGACCGCCGAGGCTCAGTATGTTCAGGCCGAACGCGATGCACACGCCAGGCTTGAGCAACGCTTGATCGGGTTGCACCCGATGGCGATCGATGTCCGCGTTGCTCGGGACAACGGGCGCATGATGGCATCGGGCTTCGACTTCACCGCTGGCGTGATCTATGGGCTGAGGCACACGTGGCCTGGCGCTGAGGCGTATGTGGAAGCGCACAACGAACTCCGGCGGTGGCATGAAGAACAACAACCCGGGCGCTCGCCCGGCGAGATGCTGGCGCGGCACGTGCTCAAGGACTCTTGGAGCCCGGAACTGGATGACTTTGCGTCGTGGGTGCAGGAGCCGCTGGGCAATCTGCTCGTTTGGCCGATGCGTCTGCACAGCGTTGAGATCTCGCGTGATGGCGTGCTCCCGCCGGACCCGTTTGCGTGGGACGCCACGGCCACGGACGTGGCGCGTCGGATGCAGCTACCGATGCGCGGGGCGGTGGTGAACAAGGACTGGGCGTGGTACCGCGAGGGCGTGCAGTACATGGCTTTCAATGCTCGTCAGGATTGCGAGCGATCGGCGGTTTCAACGGACGGTTTGATGGCGGCAGGGGGTTGGTACACGGTCTCGGAGTATCTTGTGGCGGCCGCGACCGAGCATGTGCCGGGCAGCGGGATGCCGCTGGAAGTGCTGGACGCGATTGCGGCGGACTACCTGGCGCTGCGTCCGGATTGGCGGGAAGGGCTGGCGTATCGGCGGGCGGCGGCGATCGAGCGTTCGCGCTTGGAGGTGTTGCATGCCGAGCTCGGGCTGAGCGGGCATCCGATCGATCAAGGGATGGAAGGGGGTATTGTCCGGGCCTTCGCGAGAACCCATGGCGCGGCGGTGCCCGCGCACGCCGATGCTGCCGCGACGGTGCGCGAGGCGGAGCGTCTGTGGGGGTTTGTCGAGCGGGCGATGTTCGGCGAGCCCGCGGAGCGCGAGCCCGCGATCGAGGCGTTCTACGAGCGTCGGGCGCTGGTGGCGATGTTCAGGCCGATCTCGATGCTCATGGCGAGAGATGGCGACCTCGGAGAAGAACTGGAAGCGAGCGTTCTGGCGATGTTGCGGGAGGGGCACCCGAATGTCCGCTACGCGGCCGCGTTCCCGGAGCCGTTTATCGAGACGTTTGTCTACCACACGCTCCAGACGCGAGCGATGGTCGCGGCGACGCTCGCGAAGGTTGCGGTGGAGCGTTACCGGCATGTTCACGGCGAGCTGCCGGGGAGGCTTGAGGACGCGGTCGACGAGCTGCGCGCGGCGATCGCGATGCGGGTGGCTTCGGGTTCGGGCGAGGGTGTCTGGCCAAGATGGCAGCCGCGGGAAGCGGATCGTCCCGATGGCTGGATCGCCCCGGCGTTTCCCGAATTGACGATGGCGGATCTCGCGGACCCGTTCGCCGAAGGTGGTCGCCCGATCGTGTACCGGCTCATCGCTGACCAGCCCGCGGGTTATGTGCTTTATAGCGTCGGGCTGAACGGGCAGGACGATGGTTGGCACGTCACCAGCAGGTCTCCTTCAGAAACACCTGACATCGCCCTCTACCCCAGGGCCGCGGAGATCCTCGCGAAGGCGGCTGGCGAGCAGGAGAACTGAAACGGTACGCCCGGTGCCGCGAGTGTCGGAAACCTAGACTGGGCGCATGACGACGGATTCGAACGGATCGAACGCTCCGGCCCGGTACGACGCGGCTTTTGCCAACCGGATCGAGCCGAAGTGGCAGAAGACGTGGGATGAGCGGGGGACCTTCCGCCAGCCGAACCCGGGTGAGGCGGGGTTTGACGCCGCCAAGCCCAAGTTTTACTGCCTGGACATGTTCCCGTATCCCTCCGGGGCGGGGCTGCACGTGGGGCACCCGGAGGGGTACACGGCGACGGACATCGTCTGCCGTTACCGGCGGATGCGGGGGGCGAATGTGCTCCACCCGATGGGGTGGGACGCGTTCGGGCTGCCGGCGGAGCAGTACGCGATCCAGACGGGGGTGCACCCGGCCGAGACGACGCGGAAGTCGATCGACAATTTTCGTCGTCAGCTCCAGCGGTTCGGGTTCAGCTACGACTGGAGCCGCGAGTTTGCGACGATCGACGAGGACTATTACAAGTGGACGCAGTGGATCTTTTTGAAGATCTACAACAGCTGGTTTGACGCGGAGCAGCAGAAGGCCCGCCCGATCGGGGAGCTGGTGGCGATGCTGGAGCGCGGGGCGTACGGCGTCAACGCGTGGGGCGAACTGGTGAGCCGCGAGGGGACGCGGGGGGCGCAGGCGTTCACGGGCAAGCCGAGCGACGTGCGCCTGTGGCACGAGCTGACGCCGGGCGAGCGGCGCGAGGTGCTGGACAACCACCGCCTGGCGTACCTGGACGAGCAGACGGTGAACTGGTGCCCGAAGCTCGGGACGGCGCTGGCGAACGAGGAGGTCAAGGACGGGCGGAGCGAGCGGGGGAGCCACCCGGTGTATCGCAAGCCGCTGCGTCAGTGGATGCTCCGCATCACGGCCTACTGCGAGCGTCTGCTCCGGGGCCTCGAGGGGCTCGACTGGCCCGAGTCCACGCGGGCGATGCAGCAGGAATGGATCGGCAAGAGTGTCGGGGCGGAGATCGACTTCGCGGTCGAGGGTCGGGAGGAGGCGCTGCGCGTGTTTACGACGCGCCCGGACACGATCTTTGGCGCGACATACATGGTCGTGGCGCCGGAGCACTGGCTGATCGATCAGTTGCTGGACGAGCCGGCGAAGGCGACGGACGCGGCGGCGCTGCGGGCGTACGTCGAGCAGGCGCGGAACCGGAGCGACGTCGAGCGCCAGGAGGCGAAGGAGAAGACGGGCGTCTTCACGGGGTTGCATGCGATCAACCCGGCGACGGGGGGTCGGATCCCGATCTGGACGGCCGACTACGTGCTGACGGGGTACGGGACCGGTGCGATCATGGCGGTGCCGGCGCATGATGAGCGGGATTTTGAGTTTGCGCAGAAGTTCGGGCTGGAGATCCGGGACGTGGTGTACCCGCGGGCGTTGCAGCTCGTGTCGTTCTACGCGCACCACATGACCGAGGAGGAGAAGGCCGACGACGAGAAGTGGAAGAAGACGCTGGCCGACTTCATGGGCTTGTGCACGACGGTGGACTCCGATCCGGAGCTGTTCGGCCCGGTGCTGGGCGCGGTGCGGGAGCGCCGTCGCGAGCAGCAGCAGGCGAACCTGACCTCGGAGCAGGCGGCCGAGAAGGGGCACATCGGCTCTCGGGGCTCGATCTCGGGCGAGTACATCGTGTCGATCGAGGCGCTCGGGGCCAAATCAGGGCAGGAGCTCGAGGACTTGTTCGCCGGCGGGGGGTACTGGCGCAAGCGGGGTGAGGCGTTCACGCTCGCGGGGGTCTGCGTGCATTCGAAGAACGCGGAGGTCTCGCTGGACGGGCTGGGCAAGGCGCAGGCGATCGAGCGGATCACGGGTTGGCTGGAGAAGAAGGGGATCGGGCAGGAGCAGGTGAACTACCGGCTGCGGGACTGGCTGTTCAGCCGCCAGCGGTACTGGGGCGAGCCGGTGCCGATCGTGTTTGATGAGTCGGGGGACCATTACCCGGTGTCGGAGGAGGCGTTGCCGGTGGGGCTCCCGCCGATGACGGACTACCAGCCGGCCGAGAGCGACGACCCGCAGCCGCTGCTCGCCAAGGCGAGCTCGTGGGTGCAGACGACGGCCGGTGCGGCCGGTGTGGATGAGGACGTGCTGCGTCCGGAGACGCCGGTGCGTCGCGAGACGAACACGATGCCGGGCTGGGCGGGGAGCTGCTGGTACCACCTGCGGTACGCGGATTCGGGCAACGCGGAGCGGTTCGTGGGGGAGGAGGCCGAGCGGTACTGGCTGAAGGACGGGGTGGACCTGTACATCGGCGGCGCGGAGCACGCGGTGCTGCACCTGCTGTACGCGCGGTTCTGGCACAAGGTGTTGTTCGACCTGGGCCTGGTGTCGAGCGATGAGCCGTACCGGAAGCTGTTCCACCAGGGGATGATCCTGTCGCACGCGTACCAGCGGAAGAACAAGGTGCTGGTGCCGATCGACGAGGTGGAGGCGCGGGCAGACGGGTCGTTTGTAGAGCGTGCGACGGGCGAGGCGGTGACGCAGATCGCCGCGAAGATGAGCAAGAGCCTGAAGAACGTGGTGAACCCGGACGAGGTGATCGCCGAGTACGGGGCGGACACGTTCCGGTTGTACGAGATGTACATGGGGCCGCTGGAGGCGACCAAGCCGTGGGATACGCGGGCGATCGCGGGGATGTACCGCTTCCTGCAGCGTGCGTGGCGTCTGGCGATTGATGAATCGACCGGCGGCGTGCGCGCGGCCGACACCGACGACGCGGACCTCGAGAAGCTGCTGCAGCGCACGATCGCGAAGGTGGGGGACGACATCGAGAAGCTGAGCTTCAACACGGCGATCGCGGCGATGATCGAGTTTGTGAACGCGGCGTTGCCGGGGGATGGGCAGAGCCCGCGATTGAGCGTCTCGCAGCTCGAGCGTTTTGTGCGCACGCTGGCGCCGTTTGCGCCGCACCTCGGGGAGGAGTTGTGGTCGCGTCTTGGGATGGAGGGGTTGGTGAGTTCGGCGGATTGGCCGAGCTACGACCCGTCGATGCTGATCGATGACGCGGTGGAGGTGCCGGTGCAGATGAAGGGGAAGGTGCGTGCGAAGCTGCTGGTGCCGGCGGATCTGGACGCCGAGGGTTTGAAGGCGGCGGCTCTGGCGGACCCGAAGGTGATCGAGTTTCTCGCGGGGGCGAAGCCGGAGCGGGTGATCGCGATCCCTGGGAAGATGGTGAATATTGTGTTGTAGGCACTAGGCACTAGGCACTAGGCACTAGGCACTAGGCACTAGGGATTTGGGATCGGGGATTTTGGGAGTTTTGTAGCTTGCGTTGGGGGATGGGCGTGTGGTGTGGGAAGGTGGCTTTCTGGCTCTTCCCTATTGCCTAGCCCCTATTGCCTAGTGCCTTCCGCCTTGTCACTCTTCCAGTGTTTTCTTTCGGCGGAGGATGTGGTGGTAGTGTTGGGCGAAGCGGTGGGCTTCGTCTCGGATCTGCTGGCAGAGGCGGAGGCCCGCGTTGTTGCGGCTCAGGCGGATGGGCTCCTGGCGGGCCTGGGTGTAGATCAGTTCTTCTTTCTTTGCGAGGCTGATCACCATCGGCGGCTGCACGTCGAGCTGTTCGAACGCCTGCTGGGCGGCGTGGAGCTGCCCGAGCCCGCCGTCGATCAGGATGACTTCCGGGTAGAGCGCCTCGCCCGCGCCGGCTTCTCGGTATCGGCGGCTGACGACCTCGCGGATGCTCGCGTAGTCGTCGTTGCCGCGGTCGCCGGGGAGGTTCTTGACGGTCTTGATGCGGTATCGCCGGTATTCGTCTTTGAAGGGGCGTCCGTCGATGAAGCAGACCTTGCTGCCGACGGTTTCACCGCCCTGGAGGTGGGCGATGTCGATGCCCTCGATGCAGCGGATGGCGGTCTCCATGCCCAGGGCTTTCTGGAGGGCTTTGACGCCCTTGGCGGGGTCGATGTAGCCGATCTCGGTTTCGGGCTGCCAGCCGTCGCGGGTGGTGGCGCGTTCGTCGAGCTTTTCGATCGCCTTGATCTGGTCGCGGAGTGCGGCGGCCCGTTCGAAGCGGAGCTCGGCCGAGGCCTGGGCCATCTCATCGCGGAGCTCGCGGAGCATGGTGCTGCGTTTGGTGGCGAGGAACTTGATGAAGCGGTCGACGTCCTGATTGTAGGGTTCGGGCTGGATTTTTTCGGCGCACGGGGCGGTGCACTGCCCGATCGCGTGGAGGAGGCAGGGTCGGAAGCGTTTGTTCTTCGGGTCGCCGTGGACGATGTCGAGCTTGCAGGTTCGGAACTTGAAGACGCGTTGGAGGACCTGGACGGCTTCGCGGAGGGCGCCGGCGTTGGTGAACGGGCCGAAGACGCGGGCGTGGCGCATCTCGGGGTGTGTGCCGCCGTCGTCGGTGATGCCGGCGGGGTTGCGGGTGACGAAGACGCGGGGGTAGTCCTCGGCCCTGGGGCTGGTGACGACGAGGTAGGGGAAGCTCTTGTCGTCGATGAGTCGTGCGTTGAAGCGGGGCTTGATGTCCTTGATGAGCCGGTTTTCGGTGAGCAGGGCTTCCCATTCGCCCTCGCAGCGGAGGACGTCGAAGTCGTGGACGAGCGCGAGCATGGGGTGCTTCTTGGGCCCGAGGTCGGCGCTGGGGATGAAGTAGCTGCTGACGCGGTCCGGGAGTTTGGAGGCCTTGCCGACGTAGAGGACGACGCCGTGGGCGTCCTTCATGAGGTAGACGCCGGGGACGGGGGGGAGGGCGCGGGCCTTGGCGAGCAGTCGTGCGAGTCGTTCGGCGTCGGTTTCCGTGCCCCAGGGTGGCGGGGCGTCGGCGGGGAGGAAGCCGTCCTCGTCGGTGAAGGGGCGGTCGGGGTCGTCGGGCACGCGGGATGGTATGAGTCGGCGGGGGGAGATGCCTGTTTCGGGGCGCGGGTGGGGCGAAAGTGACGGGCGGCGTGGCGTGGCGGTAGGCTCGGTGCCGATAGAAGGTGGCGCCGGGTCGCCCGCGGTGTTGGGCGTTCCCGGTCGGAGGACGTGTCAACGTTGTTGGGGGTTTCACGCATGCGGACGTGTCAGACCGCCGGTGCCGTGCTGCTGGGCACGCTTGTTCTTGGCGTCGGGGTGGCGGATGGGCGCGACCTGTTCACGGTGAACCTCGCGGAGACGGGGAACCCAGGGAACAGCCTGTTCGTGGGCTCGAGCAGCCTGCCGAACCTGCTGGAGAACCTGGCGGACCAGACGGGGTCGTTCGCGTCGTTCAACGGGGTGCCGTTTTCGGCGAGCCTGAGCTACGCGGGGATCAGCAACGCGATCTCGTTGCAGTATGACCCGACTGGGGGCGTGAACGGGGGCGAGGTGATCCGGATCACGGGGCTGCTGGGCTCGGACGTGACGCCGACGTTCGACCGGGCGAACGGCGACCTGGGGAACCAGATCCGGGACTTTTTTCTGAAGGATGATCCGGACGCGATCAAGGACTTTCTGAAGCAGGTCAACCGGCGGTCGCTGGTGGCGGTGACCGACGGGAACCCTCTGGCGACGACGGCTCGGAGCGCGCGGTACAAGTTCGAGCGGTTCGGGATCCACAGCGATTTCACGGACACGGAGGGGACGCTGTACAACCGGTTCAGCGTGGACCACGGGGCGCGTCGGGCGCGGGTGCGTGCGGCCGAGCGGGGCGAGAACCCGGACCTGCTCCCGCCGGTGCTGGAGAACCTGCCGGTCCACCAGGCCGCGACGCCGATCCGGACGCGGTTCCACTTTGCGGCGCAGTACGTCGACGCCGACGGGTTCGACGGATACAGCTTTGATCTGAACACCAGCTTCGAGTACGTGTTCAGCGAGCACGTGTCGGGCGTGCTGGGGCTGCCGGTGGGGTACCACTCGATCGAGGACGCGGACGTCTTTAACGGCGGCGTCCACATCGACGTGCCGATCCGGTTCATCACGCCCGACTACGGGCGGGAGTACGGGCTGACGTGGCAGGTCACGCCCGGGGTGAGCATGGACCTCTCGGGGTCGGTGGACTACGCGGCCGGGGGCGTGCTGTGGTCCGGCGGGGTCAACAACACGTTCATTTTTCACCTGGACCGTCTCCGCCTGGTCACGAGCCAGCAGATCACCTTCCACGAGGGGCAGCGCCTCAAGCTCAACAGCTACGAGTTCGACCCGGGGGTGAGCCAGCAGATCCTCAAGCTCGGCGGGAAGGCGGTCTACAGCGTGGGGCAGAAGCTGGACCTGTACGCGGGCGTGACGTACACCGAGTTCCTGCAGGACGCGGCGGTGGGCCACTACTGGTCGCCGACGGGCGGGGTCAGCTTCGTCTTCCGCAACGGGGCAAACATCACGCTGGGGTACGAGGGCGACTTCGCGAGCGATTTCGAGCGGCATGGGGCGCGGCTCGGGGTGACGCTGCCGTTCTGAACGGGCGGTGCGGGGTTGGGCGGCGTTTAGCGTTGGATGATGAGGTCGTCGCGGAGGATGCGTTCGCGTCCGTCGGGGCCGACGGTTCGGAGGACGGCGCGGAGCCGGAGTCGCCCGGCCTCGCCGGAGGCTTCGCCGGTCGCGATGCGCTCGGCCCAGGCGGGGAGGCCGGTCAGGCGGACGCGGTAGGTCCGTGTGACGGGGTCGAACCAGGCGGCGTTGCGCTCGAGGTTGTTCAGGTCGATATCCCAGACGAGCTCTTGGACCTCGCGCGTGGCGTCGAGCCCGGGGACGGGGCGGTAGAGCTGGACCTGGAGGTCGCCGACGGCTTTGACGGTGTCGCCCCAGCGGTCGCGGACTTCGACGTGGCACGCGAGGGTGACGCCGCGCCCCGGCTCGAGCTCGAGCTGGGTGAGCGGGTGGACGCGGATCGACTCGGCGGCGAAGGCCCAGGCGAGGAGCGAGGACTCGCTGATCGCGGGGTTGGTGATGGGGCGTCGCGGGGCGACGCACGCGCTGAGGAGTGCGGCGGCGAGGAGCAGGGCGATCGCCCTGGTCGTGTGTTGGGGTGTTCGCGGGGCGCGCATCGCGCCAGTTTAGGATGTGCGGGCGGTGTGGGTGGGGGCGGCGTGGCTCGGTATGCTGCGGGGATGGATGCTCAGACGGTCCGGTTGAGTTCGCCGCGGTCGCCGTTGCGTGAGCCTCGCGTGCGCGCGACGGTGATCGCGGCGGCTCGCGCGCTGGCCGAGCGGACGGGGCTGGTGCTGCTGGATCTTCGGGCGGATGACGACGGGATCGAGGTGACGCTGGAGGGCGGGGAGGCGACGGCGATCGGGTTCGCGGCCGAGCTGCGCCGGGTGACGAACGCGTGGCACCAGGCGCGGGCGGGCGCGGCGTTGTGGCCGGATAAGCCCCGCGGTGAGGGGGCTGGCGACGGGGATGAGTCGGGGGACGGAGCGGGGTGATGGGGGAGGGTGCTGGGGTGGGGGCGGGCTTGCTCGGCGTGCGGGCGCGTGCGCTAATCTGTGGGCATGACCGATCCATCGCCTGCGTCTGAGCCGAGCCCGTCGCCCAAGCCCGTGCAGATCCGCGCGCCCAAGGGGACGCGGGACGCGTACCCGGAGGACGTGCTCCGTCGCCGGTACATCACGCAGGCGTGGCGGGACACGGCGATCCGGCACGGTTTCGAGGAGATCGAGGGCCCGACGTTCGAGCACGCGGACCTGTACGCGGTCAAGAGCGGCGAGGGGATCCTGAGCGAGCTGTTCCAGGCGTACAGCGGCAAGGACGAGGCCGAGCGTGCGGAGGTGCAGGCGACGGGTCGCGCGCCGTACGCGCTGCGCCCGGAGTTCACGCCGACGCTGGCGCGGATGTACGTGGCGAAGTACGGGAAGAAGCGGGACGTGCCGGTGACGCGGTGGTTCACGGCCGGGCCGTACTTTCGGGCGGAGAAGCCGCAGCGGGGGCGGTTGCGGGAGTTTTTGCAGTGGAATTGTGATGTGATTGGAACTTGCCCAGTGCTTCCGTATGCCCGACAAGATTCAACCAGAGAATCAACCCTAGATACAATATCTACAATGATTGGCTTGTACACGCATTTGGGAATAAGAAATTATGATGCAAAAATAAACACTGGCGATAGAAAAATATATGATTATATTTTAGAAGAAGCCCTGCTCCACAGCAGAATAATCAACAGGCCGCTTGCGGACTATGTAACAAAATCGTACTTGGACGATATTATTAGTCTCGTTGATTCCAGGTCTAAGATTAGTGAAAAAGAATTTGACGCAAAAATGATGGGCTTTGGTATATCTGTTGACATTTTCGACAAGGGAATTTTTAATGCAAAAAAAAGCGTAGAAACACGACGTGGAATTGAATACGAATACTGGGAAATGCAGGACTGGGTGTATTCAGATTTTAGCATTGTTCGTGGCCTTGGTTATTATACTGGAATTGTTTTTGAGTCACTGGTTGCTGGTGAACGAGCAGTGGCTGGTGGTGGCGAATATGATGGGTTAATTAATCTTTTTGGTGGTGCGAACGTGCCCGCGTGCGGGTTCGGGATGGGAGACGTGGTACTCGGACTGTTGTTGCAGGACAAGGGGTTGATGCCCGAGGGGCCGGCGTTGATGGACGCGGTGAGCCGGGCGCCAGCGAGTGTGCGCCCGGAGGCGTTCGTGGTGACGCCGGAGGAGGCTCGGGATGGGGATGTGATCCGAGCAACCGCCAAGCTCCGGCGCGGCGTCGAGAGCGAGCGATATCAACAGGACGGCGCCAAGCCCTGGGACTGGGACGCGCGGTACGACGCGGCCTCGGGCGGCGTGCGACCGCTCCACGCCCGGCGGAGCGACAAGGCGACGCGGAACGTCGGCAAGCTGTTCAAGGACGCCCTCGCCCAGCACGCGCGCACGTTTGTGGTGCTGGAAAGCGACGGGTCGGCGACCATCCAGGATCTGGATCGGCAGAAGAAGTTCGAGAAGCTCGACCCGGGGGAGGGGCTCGTGGGGCTGCCGGGGATGGTGGCTGCGGTGTTGGAGGGGCGTGAGCCGCGTGGGTTGTGAGTCGTTGAGCTGGTGAGGATGCACGGGCGGGATGTCCGTGCCACTGGGTGTGTGTCGATCCTCTATTTCTTCTTGCAGTTCGGCGGTGCTTCCCGGGGCATCTGGTCGGGGTCGGTTTTGAGCAGTCGCTCGGCGTCGGCGGGGGTGATGGAGCCCTCGGCGACGTAGGCCGCCATCTCGCGACGGGATTTCTCGACCTGTTCGCGGATCATGATGCGCGAGATGGATCGGAAGATGATCCAGATGATCAGGACCGCCGCGATCGCGAAGATGGTGATGGTCTGCAGCGCTTCGGTGGAGTCGGACATGGGCGTGTCTCCCGTGATCGGCTTCTGCAACGCCTTGTGCGGCGGGTGAAGGGGCTTGGGCGGCGTGCGGCTGGGGGTCAGTCTTCGTCGGCTCGTCCGGCGACGAGGAGTCGCTCGCCTTGTTCGGGGGTCATGGAGCCTTCGGCGATGTAGGCCGCGATCTCGCGCCGGGTGCGTTCGCGTTCGCGGGTTTTGATGATGCTGGCGACTGTGCTGAAGACGATCGCGACGATGGCGATGACGCCGACGATGATCCAGAAGGAGACCCCGTCCTTCACGTTGGCGATCGTGAGGGGTGGGTACCCGTGCTGGGCGAGGGTGTGGAGCTCGAGGAGGGGTGTCATGGGTGGCTCCTGGGGCTTTGTCGCGCTCGGGGCGCGCGGGAAGGGCTGGTGTTCAGGATTCGGAATTGGGGCGTGGGGCTTTCACGGGTGTTCCGGATGGGGTGGGGTGCGGAGCGCCAGTGTCTCGGATTCGGGTCTTGGTGTCTAGGTTCTGTTTGCCGGCTCGGTGGGACGGGCGTCTGAGGCGTGTTGGAGCGTCAGTAGAGACGGGCCAGAGGCCCATCATCCCACCAAGTTTCAGAAGGGGTGTTCGATCCGGCAAACAGCATCTCGGCCCGGGTGTGGGTGGGTCGGGTTGGTTGTAGAAAGACCACGACCCCGGGTTTCCCGGGGTCGCGGCGAGGGATCTGAGGATGGGTCGTGGTCGGATTAGCGACGACGACGGGCGGCGGCGAGGGCACCGAGGCCGAAGAGGGCGGCCGAGGCCGGTGTGGGGATGACGAAGTAGCTGAAGCTGGCGGTGCCGCCGCCGATGTTGAAGTTGGCGAGGTCAGCGCCGCCGGCGTTGATGAAGGTGCGTCCGCCGATCTGGTTGGTGCCGGCGTTGAAGTCGACGAAGAAGTTGCCGCTGAAGATGGTGCCGCCGGTGGCGTCGACGAGGGTGAAGGCGGCGAGGAATGTGGTGGGGTCGCTGGGGTTGACGTCGTGGTCGAAGGCGATGAAGTCGGGGTCGAAGACGCCGCCGCCGGCGAAGTTGGTGGTGCCGACTTCGAAGGAGATGTCGGTGATGGGGGAGCCGCCGAGGCCGTCGCCGGGCTGGATCATGGCGGTGCCGGTGGCGGCGCGCCACTCGAAGGTGACGGTGCGGAGGTCGTCGACGGTGGTGACGGTGCTGGTGACCGTGTTGGGTCGCTCGAGGGCGTTGACCATGGGGCCGCTGGTGCCGACTTCGTGGGTGGCGGCCTGGTTGAGGAGGGCGCCGCCGAGGGCGTTGAAGACGCCGTTGCCGGTGTCGACGACGCTGCCGAGGGCGAGGCCGATGTTCCCGTCGCGGTCGAGCGAGGGTCCGTGGGCCGAGCTGCTGAAAATATTCGCCGAGGCGGCCGAGGCCACACCGGCGCACGCGATCACCGCAAGCACAGTCTTCGTCATGTCTCTCTCCAGAGCGACCCCGAAACGGGGTTGCACGATGTGAGTGAATGCATCCCTATCCCAAGGGATGCCGCGGGGTCTTGTCATTCCCGCACGTCCATATTCAGGGAAAATCTTCCACGCGTCAACGCGTTTGGTTGCGTTTCGAAAGAAATCCCGGCGAATTCACGTCAAGATTGTGTAAAATCGAGTAAATATACCCGGTTTTGGTGTGAGTTTGGTGAACCCGTGGCTTATCCGGGCCTTTGGTGGGGGAGAGGCTGAGCCGTCTTGCCGCGCCCGGGGGCGGGGTGTCAGAATGCTTTGGTGAATGGCTTCTCGGTTGATCACGACGACCTGTCCGGCTCGCCGGAGGCGCAGCGCCTGGTCGCCGGCGTGCTGGAGGCGTACGGGCGGGGGCACTTTCCGATGGCCGACCCGGAGACGGGGGCGCTGGGTTGGTACGACCCGGACCCGCGGGGCGTGCTGCCGATCGGCGCGGGCTTTCGCGTTTCGCGGCGCCTGGCTCGGACGGCTCGACAGGGGCGGCTTCGGCTGACGAGCGACCTGGCGTTTGACGCGGTGGTGGAGGCCTGCGCCGACCCGACCCGCGCGGGGGCGTGGATCGACGGGCGGATCGCGGCGTTGTTCAACCTGTTGCACCGGGCGGGGCACGCGCACAGCGTCGAGGCCTGGCGGGCGATCCACACCATCGAGGGGCACGAGCGCGGGTTGGCGTTGATCGAGCCGGAGCTCGGGGGCGTGCGCACGTTTGAGGGCGTGCCGCACGCGCTGGTCGGGGGGCTCTACGGGCTGGCGGTGGCGGGGCTGTTCGCGGGGGAGAGCATGTTTCACCGGGCCGACTTGGGGGGGACCGACGCGGGGAAGCTCTGCCTGGTGGAGACCGAGCGCCGGTTGCGGGCGGGGGGGTTTGTGCTGTTCGACACGCAGATGTGCAGCCGGGTGACGGAGGCGTTCGGGTGCCGAGAGATCTCGCGGGGGGTGTACCGGCGTCGTCTGGCGGCGGCGATGCGGGTGGAGGGGGTGTGGGTGAGGGATGAGGTGTAAGAGGAGAGAGGAGCCCGGAAAGCTTCGCCGCGGGCGGCTTCGCGTTTCCGGGGCACCGGAGGGGGAGAGGGTGGCCGGCGCTAAAGTGCTGGTATGACGACTGCGCAGACTTCGGATCAGAGCCCGACGACGCCGGACGCCACGGTGGCGTATCAGCAGTGCATCCATCCTTCGTGCGCCGAGACGTACCCGGCGCAGCGGGTGCTGACGGCTTGCCCGTCGTGCGGAAGCCTGTTGGATGTGCGGTACCGTTGGCCGGGGACGACGCCGACGGATTTCAGGTTGTTTGAGCTTCGGAGCGGGACGCGTGGCCCGCGGGAGGCGGCGGGCACGGCCGCGACGCGGGCCGCTCTTGATTTTTCCGGGGTCTGGCGTTTCCGCGACCTGATGCCGTTTTATGAGGACGAGACGCAGATCGTGACGGTGGGCGAGGGGCGGACCAACCTCCAGCGGGCCGACCATCTCGCGTGCGAGCTCGGGTTTGACCTGGAGAACGGCGGCCGGCTGTTCCTGCAATATGAAGGTTTTAATCCGAGCGGGTCGTTCAAGGACAACGGCATGTGCGCGGCGTTCACGCACGCGCGGATGGTCAACGCCCAGCGCGTCGCGTGCGCGAGCACGGGGAACACCAGCGCGAGCCTGGCGATGTACGCGGCGTTGACGGGGCTGGCGTGCTATGTCTTCATCGGCGAGGGGAAGATCGCGTACGGGAAGCTGAGCCAGGCGCTGGAGTACGGGGCGAAGACGCTGCAGGTCGCGGGTGATTTCGACGCGTGCCTGGCGCGGGTGCGGGAGATCGCGGACACGCGCCCGGAGCTGGGCGTGTACCTGATGAACTCGGTGAACCCGTTCCGGCTCGAGGGTCAGAAGAGCATCATGTACCGGATCCTGGAGGGTCTGGATTGGGAGCCGCCGGACTGGATCATCGTGCCGGGGGGGAACCTCGGGAACTCCAGCGCGTTCGGGAAGGCGTTCGCGGAGCTGAAGGCGCTGGGGCTGATCCAGAAGATCCCGCGTCTGGCCGTCATCAACGCGCACGGCGCGCGCACGCTGGACCGGATGGTGAACGAGCTCGGTGTGAAGTGGCGCGTGCCGGGGCGTGAGGCGGGGGACTTCGATCACGCGGCGGTGGACGCGGAGTTTCGTCGGATGGACGCCGCCGGGGAGCGGGCGCACACGGTCGCGAGCGCGATCGAGATCAACCGCCCTGTGAACCTGTCCAAGTGCCTTCGGGCGCTGGACGTGATGGACGGCGTCGTGCGTTCGTTCGATGATGAGACGATCGTGGAGCACAAGGCGCTGGTGGGGCGCTGGGGCTTCGGGTGCGAGCCGGCGAGCGGGGCGAGCGTCGCCGGGGCGCGGGCGCTCTTGCGCGAGGGGCTGATCGCGCCGACGGAGACGGTGGCGTGCGTGCTGACGGGGCACCTGTTGAAGGACCCGGACGTGACGGTGGGGTATCACACGGGGATCGATACGAAAGCGGTGCAGGCGGACATGAGCGCGCGTGGGCAGGCGGCCGAGCCGCGGGGGGCGCACAGCAACCGCCCGATCCGCGTGGCGGACGATTTGGAGGCGATCATCGCGGCGATGGGGATCCGGCTCTGAGCGTGGGTGTCAGAAGGCTTTGCGGAGCCGGGCGCTGGGGATGCCGAGCTGGCTCCGGTATTTGGCGACGGTGCGCCGGGCGATCTCGATGCCCTTGTCTTTGAGGGCGTCGACGAGCTTGTCGTCGCTGAGCGGGTTGGACTTGTCTTCCTCGTCGACGACGTCCCGGAGGGCGGCTTTGATGGCTTCCCATGAGACTTCTTCGCCGCTGTCGGTCTGTGTGCCGCCGGTGAAGAAGCGTCGGAGGGGGACGACGCCGCGGGGCGTCATGAGGTACTTGTCGCTGACGGCTCGGCTGACGGTGGCGACGTGGATGCCGAGCTGCTCGGCGACCTGGGTCATGGGGAGGGGTCGGAGGCTTTCCGGGCCGTAGTCGAAGAAGTCGCGCTGGGCGTCGACGACGGCGTTGACGACCCGGAGGAGTGTGTGGCGGCGTTGCTCGACGGCGTCGATCAGCCACTGGGCGTTGCTGAGGTTGGTGCGCACGAAGTCGCGGTCTTTTTTCGGGACGCTTCGGTCGCGGACCATCTCGGCGTACTCGCGGTTGATGGCGAGGTTGGCCGCCCGGCTGTCGTTGAGGAAGGCGATGTAGCGGTCGTTGTCCTCGTCGTATTCGACGATGACGTCGGGGGTGATGCCGGGCTCGGTGTCGTTGACCAGTCGTCGGGCGGGGCTGAGGCTCAGGCGTCGGAGGACCTGGAGCCCGCCCTTGATCTCGTCGAGCGTGAGCCCGGCTTTTTCGGCGACTTTCGGGAGGCGGTTCTGCATCAGGTCGTCGAGGTGATCCTCGACGAGCGTGCGTGCGACGGCGATGAGGGCGCGGTCCTCTTCTTCCATCGCGCCCTCGTCCTCCATCGCGTCGAGCTGGAGGCAGAGGCACTCGCGCGCGTCGCGTGCGGCGACGCCGGCGGGCTCGAGGAAGAGCTGCACCGCTTGGAGCGCGCGCTCGAGGTCGGCGATCGAGGGGCGTTCGCCTTCGGGCCAGCCCTTGAGCTGTCGCGGGGCGCGTTCGAGGAGTTCTTCGAGGGGTGTCTTGAGGCTGCCGTCGTCTTCGAGGCTCTGGATGATGAGCTCGCCGAGGGGGCGGAGTCGGTCTTCGACGCCGGTGAGGGCCCATTGCCCGAGGAGCTGGTCGGCGAGCCCGGCGGATCGTGCGGGGGCGTTGGCCATCGCTTCGAACTTGGCGTCGGGCTCGCCCGCGAGTCGACGGCTCGGGCCCGGGGCGGCGAAGTCGTCGAACGCCTCGCGGAAACGGGTGTCGCGATCGGCGTTGTGCCCGGCGGCGTCCGCGTCGGTGTCGAAGGCGTTGTCGACCGCGTCGGGGTGGGTTTCGGCGAAGTCGTCGAGGCGGGCGAAATCGTCGGCCGCCCCGTTGTCGTGGTCGCCGAAGTCGAGTTCGGCGTCGCGGTCGGTCTCGTTGGGTGCTTCGTGGTCGTGGGTGTCGTTTTCGCGGCGTTCGGCTTCTTCGGGGGCGACGAGTTCGAGGGTGATGTTGGATTCCAGCTCTTGCTCGATGCGTTCCTCGAGCTGGGCGAGGGGCATCTGCAGGATCTCCATGGACTGGATCATCCTGGGTGCCAGCTTCATCTGCTGGCCGAGCTTCATGGATTGGCTGGTCTCGAACCGCATGCGACTCCGCCGCCCGTTGGGCCCGGTCTGGGGCGCAGTGGGGCGGCCTCCTGCCGCCCGCTGGAGGGATTATCGCATATTTGGGGCGACTTTGTGCAAATTGCGGGCCAGAAGCTGCCCAGGTGGTGTGGAGTGGGTTCGCAGGCGTGTTAAAGCCATCGCATGCGCCAGAAGAGGACCATGAGGGCGACGGCGATCGCGAGCAGTCCGCCGGTGACGATGGCGAAGCCGAGTGGGCTTTCTTCCAGGGGGATGCCGCCGACGTTGATGCCCAGGAGGCCGGTCAGCAGGCCGAGGGGGAGGAAGACGGCCGCGACGAGGCTGAGGATGTAGACGCGCTGGTTCATGCGGTCGGCGACTTTGGCGGCGACCTGCTCCATGACGATGGTCGCGCGTTCGCGGACGGCGTCGAGGTCTTCGACCAGGCGTGTGAGGCGGTCGGCGGCTTCGCGGATGCGGGCGCGGTGTCGCTCGGTGAGGAGTTCGGAGCCGTGCCCCGCGGCGGCGGCCGCCATGAGGCTGAGCAGGGCGTCGCGTTTGGGTGCGAGGAATCGTCGGAGGATGATCGCGCGTCGTCGGGCGGCGGCGAGCTCGTGACGGGTGGGGTCGGCGGTGGCGCCGAGCAGGCGTTCCTCGGCTTCGTCCATCGCGTCGTCGACGCCGGCGACGACCGGCCAGGCGCGTTCGATGAGGCGTTCGGCGATCGCGACGACGACCTCGCCGGCGTCGCGGGGGCCGACGCGGTTGCGGAGGTCGGTCGCGACGTCTTCGATCGCTTGCACGCCTGGGACGTGCAGGGTGATGACGCGTCCCGGCTCGGCCCAGACGCGGACGCTGAGCATGTCTTCGGGCTTGGCGCCCTCGGCCTGGTTGACGCCGCGCATCAGCACGAGCGCGCCCGGCGGGTGCATGACGTGGCGCGGTCGGGTGTCCTCGGCGAGCATGGCCGAGACGATGACCGCGTCGAGGCCCGAGGCCTCCCGCAACCAGGCTTGCGCGCGGGGGTCTTTGCGGTCCAGGTCGATCCAGAGCGTGCGCTCCGGGTGGGCCGTGGTGCTCAAGGTCGAGGCGGCGCCGCCTGCGCCGTCGAGCTCGGAGAGAAAGAAGACGCCGGGCTCGCCGGCTCCGAGTTCACGCGGCGCGGGTTCGGTCATTGGACCGACTGCCTTCCTTGGATCGCGTCGGCGAGGACGGCTTTGTTGGCGTATTCGAGTTGGCTGCCGGTGGGGAGGCCTCGGGCGAGGCGTGAGACTCGGAGGTTTCGTTTTCGGGCTTCTTCGGCGAGGTAGAGGGCGGTGCCGTCGCCTTCGAGTGTGGGGTTGAGGCCGAGGATGAGTTCTTCGACGGGTTGGGCGCCGGGGTGTCGCTCGGGGTGGTCGAGTCGTTCGAGGAGTCGTGCGATGGTGAGCTCGCCCGGGCCGATGCCGTCGATGGGGCTGAGTCGTCCCATGAGGACGTGGTAGAGCCCGCGGTACATGCCGGTGAGCTCGAGGGCGATGAGGTCTTTGGGTTGTTCGACGACGAGGACGGTGCGTCGGTCGCGGTTGGGGTCGGCGCAGATGGGGCAGGGGTCGCGGTCGGCGAGGTTGAAGCAGACGGAGCAGTGTCGGACGGCTCGTTTGACGTCGGCGATGGCGCGGGCGAGGGCCATCGCGTCGTCTTCGGTGGCTTTGAGGAGGTGGAAGGCGAGTCGTTCGGCGGAGCGCCTGCCGATGCCGGGGAGTCGGCTGAGCTGGTCGATGAGCCGGTCGACGGGTTCGGGGTAGGCCGAGGGCATGCGGGGAAGGATAGGGGCGGGCGTCGGGTGGTCGGAACGGGATGCGATCCGGATGTGCCGCGGACCTCTTCTGCGAGGTCCGTGCTCCGGGCCGCCTTCTCGTTGTCTCCGCCGCTCGACCTGTGCGGACCTGAGGCGGGGGACGAGCGTTGAAGGCGACCGAGAGGGAGAAGCACTGACCTTGCGGACAAGGTCCGTGGCACACGGGAAGAGGAGCAAGGGAAGAGAGCGGAGCGGGCGACGTGTTCAACGCACCCCCTTCCGCCTCGCGTTGCTCGGCACCTCCCCCGCCAGGAGCGGGGGAGGGTGGGTTGCACGCTTAGGCGCGGGAGACTTCGACCTTGCCGCCGGGCATGTCTTTGATGGCGTAGCCGCGGCTGGTCAGCTCGGTGCGGATCGCGTCGGCGCGTGCGAAGTCCTTGGCGGCCCGCGCGTCGCGCCGTTCGGTGAGCAGGCGCTCGACCTCGGCGTCGGGCTCGAGCCCGGCGGTGAAGACGCCGATCGCGGTCTCGGCTCGCGCGGCCCGCTCCAGCTCCAGCAAGCCCAGCACGGCGTCGAACTCGCCCAGCAGCGCCGCGTCGGCTTGGGTGGGTTCGGGCGTCTGCCCGAGCCAGGCGTTGACGACGCCCAGCGCGCCCGCGATGTTCAGGTCGTCGCTCATCGCGCCGGCGAATGCGGTGGCGACCGCGTCGTTCCGCTCGCCGGCGGCGCTGGAGGCGCGCGCCCGATCGGCGAAGGTTCGCCAGCGTTCGACGATGCGGGCGCTGTCCTTCAGCCCCTGCTCGGTGAAGTTGGCGTTGCTGCGGTAGTGGGTTTTGATCAGTTCGAGCCGGAGGCTGGCGGGCTCGTGCCCCTTGGCGAACAGGTCGCGCGCGGTGAAGAAGTTGCCCTTGCTCTTGGACATCTTCTCGCCCTCGACCTGGAGGAAGCGGGCGTGGAGCCAGTGGCGGGCGAACTCGGGCTGCCCGCTGTGGCAGCAGCTCTGGGCGCGCTCGCACTCGTGGTGGGGGAAGATGTTGTCTTCGCCGCCGGAGTGGAGGTCGATGACGCCGGTGTCGGGGGCGAGCGCGTCGCCGGCCATCACGCTGCACTCGATGTGCCACCCCGGGTAGCCCGCGCCCCAGGGGCTGTCCCACTTCATGATGTGGCTGGCGTCTTCTTTCCAGAGCAGGAAGTCGGCCGGGTGCTTTTTGGCGGACTGGTTCGCGTCGGAGACGCGCCCGCCGGCCCCGCCGCGGATGTCGTCCAGCGTGTTCCCGCTCAGACGCCCGTAGCTCGGGAAGGAGCGCACATCGAAATACACGGCCCGCGCACCGCTCTCCCCCGCGACGTACGCGTGCCCCTTGGCGATCAGCTCGTCGATCCACTCGATCATCCGGGGGACGGCGCCCGTCGCGCGGGGCATGCGCCACGGCTCGGGCTCGGCTTCGCGGGCGACTTTGAGCCCGAGTTTTGTGGCGTCTTCGAGAAAGCGCCCGGCGTAGAAGGCGGCGATCGCGTAGGGGTTGTGGGGGTCGACGTCGGCGTCCGGTGGGAGTGTGCCGGTTTTTTTGGCTTCGGCGATGCGCCGACCGGCGAGGGCCATTTTGTCTTCGCCCGAGCCGTCGGCCGCGGCGTCGTCGGTCATGTGCCCGACGTCGGTGATGTTCATGACGTGGACGACCTCGCGCGGGCCGCGGTGGGTGTCGCCGCTTGGGGCCTGGATCTCGCAGAGTGGGGACTCGATCCATCGTCGGAGGAGGTCTGCGGCGAGGAAGGCGCGGAAGTTGCCGATGTGGGCGTCGTCGTAGACGGTGGGCCCGCAGGTGTAGAAGGTGACCCGCGCCGGGTCCGCGGGGAGGAAGGGCTCGTGCTGGCGGGTGAGGGTGTTGTAGAGGTGGAGCGTGGGCATGCGGCTGTTCTCATCGGCTGGTGGGGCGGTCATCTCACGGGTGAGCTCGGATGGAGACGGTGCGACACCCGGATGTGGTGCCGATATTTTCTCGGGGTCTTGTCCGCATTGGGGAAAATCCGTCGATTTTGAAGGTTTTTCGGAGAAGTTGAGGTGTTGGAGGTGTTACCTTGAGTCGTGACGCCACTGTATTCAGGCGTCGCGGCCGGTGTGATGCCTTTTGCGTGCGAGGGGTGTATGAGGCCGCGAGGCTGCGGTCTGGCGTCCGCAGATGACGGAGCCGACGCCATGGGATTTACAATCGATCCGGCCGAGTTGCAAGACGATGGTTCGCGCGTGCTGGGCGTGTCGGGCCTGTCGGCGGTGGAGGGTGCGGCGTGGTCGGCACTCCGTTCCGATCCGACGATCGGGGTGGCCGTCGTGCGCGAGGACGGGTTCACGGTCTGGTGCAACGACCGTGCGGCCGTGATTTTTCTGGGGGATCACGCCAAGCCGCGGGACGCGATGGGCAAGGCGTGGAAGGAGATCTTCCCGGAGCCGTGGATCAAGCAGCGTTTGGCGATCCTGCGTCAGATCAAGGAGACGGGGCAGGGCGTGCTGCTGCGGACGCTGTGGCGTGGGCGTCAGCAGGGCTCGTGGATCCGGCTGATCGACCCGAACCCGGAGGACGTGGAAGCGGAGGGCGTGGATCGGCGGGCGTCGAAATCGGGGTCGGATGAGCCGATGGGCCCGGACGGGAAGCCGCTGTCGCGGTTTTTGATCATCACACGCCGGATGGACAGCCGCGAGTTTGCCGAGGTGGAGGCGAAGCGCGACATTGAGGTGATCGACAGCGACGTGGTGAATCTGGGGGAGCTGGACAAGCTGACGGCTCGGGAACTCGAGGTTCTGGCCTTGTTGGGGCAGGGGCTGACGGTCGCCGAGATCGGCGAAGTGCTGCACCGTTCGCCCAAGACCGTCGATCGGCACCGGGACAAGCTGGCGAAGAAGCTCGGCGGGACCAACCGGGTGGAGCTGGCGCGGGTCGCGTTCGAGGCGGGGCTGGAGCTGTCGGACGCGACGCGCCGGCGGACCAAGTAGGCGCCGGGGTCGGGCGTTGGGGGATGGGTCTGATCGGCGTCGGTATTGGCGTTGGGGGCGGGGCGCGGTTCAGGCGGCCCGGGGCCCGTCGTCGTCGTCCGCCCAGCCGCCGATGAAGGGGATGGGGTTGCACGCCGATTCGACTTCGTCGATGAGGGCGTCCACGTCGGCCTTGAGCCCGCGGAGTGAGCGCTCCATCGCGTCGAGGTCGCGGCTTTCGGACCGGGCGTCGCCTGCCCGAGCGGCCCCCCGTCCTGGGGTGCTGGGGCGGGCCGGGAACCGATAGGTTTCCGGGATGTCCCGCGGGTCGTCGGCACGGCTGGAGTCGACCAGTCGGAGATGAGCCATGGCGAATGACCTCCTTCGCTCATACCACCTTCGGCCAGCGCCCGCCCGGGCGTGATGCCCGGACGCAAACCCGTCCGCACTCAGGCGTTGCCACCCGCCCATCCGTGCGCACAACCCGCGCCAACCCCCATCCAAGTGACGTGATCGGACGTTGCCCACTGCAACCGACAGGTTTTGCATGGGGGTTGCACGCGTGAGATCTCGCGCAAAAACGGCGTGGTTGATCGCTTGGGTGGGTGCGGGGTTCTCGGGCTTGGGTTTCGGGGCCGCCGTCTTTGGATCGCCTCCGCCTATCCTCTTGCCCCATGGCTCAGCACACCCCCGCCGGCGCTTCCAGACCCCGAATTCTGACTGGTGACACGCCGACGGGGCGTCTACACCTTGGGCACTGGGTGGGGAGCCTGGAGACGCGGGTCGCGCTCCAGGACGAGTACGACTGCTACTTCCTGCTCGCGAACATGCACGCGTACACGACCCGGGCCGATAAGCCCGCGGAGATCCGCGAGAGCACGATCGAGATCACCAAGGACTGGTTGGCGGCCGGGATCGACCCGGAGAAGTCGACGATCGTGCTGCAGACCGAGGTGCCGGCGATCGCGGAGCTGACGTGGTTTCTGGCGATGCTGGTGCCGTTCAACCGCGTGATGCGGAACCCGACGCTGAAGACGGAGATCGAGGACAAGGGCCTGGGGGACTCGTACAGCTTCGGGTTCCCGATGTACGCCGTGGGTCAGTGTGCGGACATTCTGGCGTTCCGCCCGGACCTGATCCCGGTGGGCGAGGATCAGGTGGCGCATATTGAGATGTGCCGCGAGGTGGCGCGCCGGTTCAACCAGGTCTACTGCGGCGTCGACCCGCAGACCGAGGACGCGGGCTACCCGGCGGCCGGGGGGCTGTTCCCGATCCCCGCGGCGAAGATCGGGCGCGTGGCGCGCCTCGTCGGGACCGACGGCAGGCACAAGATGAGCAAGAGCCTGCACAACGCGATCTTCCTGAGCGACACGCCGAAGGAAGTCAAAAAGAAGATCAACGCGATGTACCCGGGTCAGAGCCGCAACCCGGACGAGCCGGGTGACCCGACGATCAACCCGGTCTTTGACTATGCGGAGATCTTCATGCGCGACAAGGCGCAGGTGTCGGAGTTGAAGGACCGGTACCGTCGGGGCGACAACCTGGGCGACGGGCACGTGAAGGCGGCGGTGATCGAGGCGGTGAACGAACTGCTGGAGCCGATGCGCGAGCGCCGGGCGAAGTACGAAGGCCCGAACGCCGAGGCGGAGATCGTGGAGATCATCCGCGCCGGGACGGACCGGGCCAACAAGCTGGCGGAGGAGACGCTGGCGATGGCGAAGGACGCGATGGGCCTGAACTTCGGGCGTCGCGAGCTTCGTTTATGAGTGCATGCCGGCCATGACAAAGAGGACGATGAGGGCGGTATGCACGGCGAGCGAGCCCCCGCCGAGGATGATGCCGATCCAGGCGTGAACGGCACCTCGGACTTGTGGTGTGCGTGCGCGTCGTCGGAGCCCTGTGATGCCGAGGACGAGCGCGACGAGGCCGAAGATCATGCCGAGGGCGGGCAAGAGCGCGAGGATGCCGAGGTAGTAGGCGATGAGTGCGGGGGGGGTTTTTGTAGGGGATGACGCCGCCGGTGGCGTCGCCTCCGGCGTCGCGCCATTGCGGGGGGTTGGCGGGGTTGGCGTGCGAGTTGGCGGTGGGCGCGGCGGCGTTTTGGAAGAGGCCACGGACTTTGGCGGCGGGGATCCAGTCGGGGAGGCCGTCTTTCCAGACGAGGTCTGCGGGTGCGATCTTGCCCTCGGCGGCCATGGTGCGGAGCTGGGCCGAGGTGACGGGGCCTTGCTTGACGCCCTGGAAGGTGAAGTACCACGCCGCGGGCGCGGCCTGTGCGGTCGATGTGGTCATGGCTGGGTGCCCCCTGTGTGCGGATATGCGGCGTGTGCGACGGGCTCCCAAGATACCGGTTCGGGGGCCGGTGTCCAAGTGTTTTGATTCGGTTTTGTCGGACGGATCGGTCAGGCGAGTCTTGAGCTGATCGGGAGCGAGCGAAGGGACGGGTGTCTCGCCCGTGAGGCGCATCGGTCGAGACGGGCCAGAGGCCCATCCCACCAAGTTTCGGAAGACGGGTTCGATCCGTCGGATCGAACCTAGTCTGTGTGACGATGCGTTTTCGCTTTTTGGGGACCGGGACGAGCGCGGGCATCCCGTTGATCGGGTGCGTGGAGTCGGGGTGCGCGTGCCGGAGCTCGGACCCGCGGGATCGGCGTCTTCGGACGAGCGCGGCGATTCGCTTTGTGGACGCGTCGGACCGCCCGCGGACGGTGCTGCTGGATTGCGGGCCGGACGTGCGAGCGCAGGCGTTGTCGGCGGGTCTGGATCGTTGCGACGCGGTGCTGTTCACGCACAACCACGTGGACCACACGTGGGGTGTGGACGAGCTGCGCCGGTTCAACGCGGTGATGCGTGAGCCGATCGACGTGTACGCGGAGCCGAGCGTGCTGGAGCACCTGCGCCGGGTGTACAAGCACATCTTTGACAAGGACTTGAACGTCCAGGATTCGTTCGTGGCGACGCTGATCGCGCACCGCCTGGACGCGGAGCGCCCGCTGGAGCTGTACGGCGTTCGCTTCACGCCGATCCGCTTGCTGCACGGTCGTCTGCCGGTGCTCGGGTTTCGGATCGAGCCTTCGCCGGGGAGTTCGCTGGCGCGTCGTGTGGAGCGTGCGGGGGGCGGGCCTTGGCCTTTGGCGTATTGCACGGACGTGAGCGCGATCCCGCCGGAGAGCTGGTCGAAGCTGGCGGGCGTGCGGACGCTGGTGCTGGACGCGCTCCGGTATCGGAAGCACCCGACGCACCTGACGCTGGGTCAGGCGGTGAGCGTGGCGCAGCGTGTGGAGGCCGAGGCGACGTGGTTTGTCCACATGAGCCACGAGCTGATCCACGCGTCGGTGGAGGCGGAGCTGCCCGCGGGGATGCGCCTGGCGTGGGACGGCCTGGAGCTCGGCGGCTCGGCGTCGGCGTGAGGCGTTCGGCGGTGCTCAGTTGATCGTGAGCGTGGGGCGGGTGGCGCCCTGGCGGAGGCTGGCGAGGGCGACCTGGCTTTCGAGGTTCTGGACGAGGTTTTCGAGGGCTTGTCGGAGTGGGGCGGGGCCTTCGAAGTTGGCGGTGGGGTCGCCCTGGTCGCTGTTGTGGCGCAGGGCGGGGGTGATGGGGATCTCGGCGAGGAATGGGAGGCCCATGCGTTGGGCCATCATCTGGGCGCCGCCTCGTCCGAAGATGTCGTAGGTGCGTGGCGGGTCGATGTCGTCGGCGACGAAGTAGCTCATGTTTTCGACGACGCCGAGGATCTCGACGCCGAGCTGCTGGAACATGCGTGCGGCCCGGACGGCGTCGTCTTGGGCGACTTTCTGCGGCGTGCAGACGATGACCGCGCCGGTGAGCTTGAGCGTCTGGGCCATGGTGAGGGGGACGTCGCCGGTGCCGGGGGGCAGGTCGATGATGAGGTAGTCGAGCTCGCCCCAGTGGGTCTGCTCGGTGAGCTGTTTGAAGGCGCCGTGGGCCATGGGCCCGCGCCAGATGAGCGGCTTTTCGGGGTCGACGAGCTTGCCGATGGTGATGGCTTTGATGCCGTGGACGAGGTAGGGCTGGAGTTGTCCTTCGTGGACGACCTGTTCCATGGCGTCGAGGGCGAGCATGGTGGGGGCGCTGGGGCCGTAGATGTCCCCGTCGAGGAGTCCGACGCTGTGCCCTTGGCGTGCGAGCCCGACGGCGAGGTTGACGGCGACGGCGGACTTGCCGACGCCGCCCTTGCCGGCGCCGACGGCGATCGCGTGCTTGACGCCGGGGAGGGCGCTGGAGGCGCCCTGGGGCGTGGGCGGTCGGGCGGCGGGTGCTTTGGGGGCCTGGGGGAGTGGTGTGCGGTCGCGGAGGCCGGGGATGGGGCGGTGCCCGGGTGTCGGGGCGGGTGCGGGCGTGGCGGGGGGCTCGGCGGGTGTCGGGGTGTCTGGGGCGGCTTCGTCGGGGCGGGCGGCTTTGGCGGTGAAGACGACGGCTCCGGCGTGGTCGACGAACTCGATAAGCAGGGATTCGAGTGGCTCTCCGAGATTTTGCGCTTTCTTCGCGATCGCTTCGGCGGCCTTGTCGCTGACGGCTCGGTAGGCCTGTTCATCGGTGCAGGCGGGGAGGTGGAGGCGGACCGAGGCGTGCCCGTCGCAGGCGGCGGCCCATTCCACGCCCTGAGCGGCGAGGAGGCCTTCCGGAGCGCCGGGGGCGGTCACGGCGCGGAGGGCGTCCTTGAGATCGTCTTTGGTGAAGGGGGGCATGGGGTGGGCTCCGTCGGCGGTCGCGTGGGGGGCTGGGTCGGGTGAAAATTGGGGGCGGGCTTGGCCGCAAGATGTGGCCCCGTTGGACGTTAGGCCGGTCGGAGCCAATCGTGAGTTGTGAGGTTCGGGTGCTCAGGAGGTTGCAGCGATGATCCATCGGAGCGTGCGTGGTGGGGCGGGTCGTGCGGGCGTCGTGGCGGGGCTGGCGCTGGGGCTGAGCGTCGGCTCGGTGGGGTGGTCGGCTTCGGGCGCGGAGCCGGATCCGATGTCGGGCCCGCGTGTGGAGGAGCGTCCGGGTGCGGGTTCGGGTCCGGGGGCGGGCGGGCGTCCTGGGGGCGAGCGGGGGGGGATGGGTCGTGTGCTGGAGCCTCGCCCGGCGTCGGGCGACGAGGTGCCGCACGCGATGTTTATCCGGGCGGTGCGTTCGATGATCGGCCCGGAGGTGGACGAGTCGATCCGCCTGAGCGAGTCGCAGGCGGAGGCGATCGGCGAGGCGGTGCGTGCGCACGCGGACGCGATCCGTCAGCACCGGCTGGACCGGGTGCCGGAGTACCAGCGTCTGCGTCAGGCGATGCGCCCGCCGAGGGATGGGCGGGTGTGGACGGACGAGGAGCGCGAGGCCGCAGAGGCGGCGCGGGTGCGCCTGGCGGAGCTGATGGCGGAGACGCCGTCGGCCGAGGCGGTGCAGGAGCGGGTGCGGGCGGTGCTGAGCGAGGCGCAGCGTTCGGTTCTGGACGCGGCGTTGCGGGCGCAGGTGCGCCAGTTGGAGATGATCCGGCGCGGGGCGGAGGGGGAAGGTCGCGGGGTGGGCCGCCCCGGGACGCGTGATCCGCGGGCGGGGGGCGTGCTGCCGATCAGCGATGAAGAGGTGGTGAAGCTGGACCTGACCGATGCGCAGAAGGCGTTGTTGCTGGGCTTGGAGCCGAGCGAGCGGGCGCCGAAGCTGGCGGAGATCATGGTGGGCGAGGCGTTGGCGGCTCGGTCGCGGCTGATGCGTCAGCTTCGTGCGATCGATGGGCCGGTGTCGGACGAGCAGCTGGCGGAGATGCGCCTGCCGGAGGGGATCCTGGAGCGGGTGCGCCCGCTGGAGCCGGCCCAGCGGGAGCGGGCGCTCGGCCGTGTGCTGCGGGAGATGGAAGCGGGCGAGCGGGGCGCGGGCGGGCGTGCCGTCGAGGGTCGGCGGGGGGCCGGCGGGGGGCGCGAACGCGATGGGGGCGTGAGCGAGGAGCGTCCTGGGCGGCGGGATCGTCGCCCGGATTGAGGGGCGGTGGGTCTGGATGTTTACTTGATTTCAGATGGATGAGTCAAAGCTGAGAATGACTCGTTGGGCGGCGTGCTCAGATCGTGTGAGCCAGATCGTGTCGTAACGTCTGGCTCGGATGCTTGGTGCGATGAGCGTGTGGTCGATGTGAAATAGTCGGGCGTTGGTGTGCCATGTCGGGGCTCGCCCGATCCCGCCCTGATTGAACGCGTTCCGAAATCCAGGTTCGAGGGTGCGGAGCGCGTGGCTGCCACGGGGGATGTTGAAATCGCCGGTGATGACGTGTGGGCGTGGCCACTGATCCGGGGCGGCTTGACGCAATTCGGTGATTCGGCGTCGGGTTTGTGCGATCACATTCTTTCGAGAGAGCATCGGATCGGCTGGCAGGTCGATCAGCAAGATATCGAGCGGCGGTGCGTTTTTGGGGTGAACGCGGATCATTGCGGCGGCGCCGGGATCCTGCGTGCTTCCGGTTCGGGCTGTGGCTGCGATTTGAAGAGATGCCGTGGCGAGCCATTCGAGCGGATGGGCGCTGTACGCGGCGAACCGGCCGCCTTGGCGGCGGTGGTCCAGTGCCGCGCGTTCGGGCAGGTTGCTCCAGGCGCGGGTGTGCCACGGGTTTGTGATGATCACGAGGTCGGGTTCGTCTTCATACGGGATGGCGTCGAGTGCGACACGCCATTCCGCGACCGATCGGGTCGGTGTGACATTCCAATGTATGAAGAGGAACTCGCTTTCGCGTGGTCCGGCTTCGGCGCGAACCAGGGCATTGTGTAGCCGGAAGTCGGCGAAAAGCGTCCACAAAAGAAGTGTTGAAACGGTGAGGATCGCGACGGTTCGCGTACGGGGCGCGCGTGGACCGGCCGCAATCAGAATGAACAGTGACACGGGAGCGATTATGCCCAGCAGGATCATCCACCCCTGGACCCACGCGACGTATTGGAGGAGGTGGACGCGATCGTTCACCAGTTGGGCTAGGAGCCATACGGCGGTTGCGATGGTGACGAGCCCGGACATCGCTTTTGCCGTCTTGTGCATTCGGTGGCGCATGCTGGGGTTGGGTTAGCCCGCGTCGGTTTGCGGCTTGGCTGGTGGGGAGGGTGGGTTGTGGGTGTGCGCGGCCGAGTGGTGCTCGTAATTGCTGGCTTGTTCATCTGCGACGTGATCTGCGTAGTCATCGTGCCAGTCGTGGTCGCCGCGATAAGGCTGGCTCTGGGGAACGAGCAGAGGTGGGAAGGCGGCGAAGACGTGGCGTAGAGCGAGTTGGATGCAGATCAGGATGGCGAAGCTGGACACGAGTGCGGCGGCGATCTGAATGAGAAAGAGAGGGGTGTCGCCGCGTGGGAGTCCCAGGACGTTGCCGAGTGCGGCGCTGGCGGCTGCGATAAAGAACGGATTGTGCATTCGTTCGCGGATAGCGATATCGAAGACAGCAACAAATATTCCAAAGAAAATCGCGTACGCGATGACGCCGAGCCATGCGCCCTCGGCCCAGCCGTGCCCGATGATGCCGGGACCGAGATTGGCGATGGTGTTCATCTGATCTCTGAGAATGATGCCCAGAGCTTCTGGTTTTTCAGGCCAGTAGATGCGTGGGATCGGATTGGAGAGGATGAAGACGATTCCGTGCCCGGGGATGTGTTCGTAGGTTGCGGGGTAGGTCTCCATAATGAACATGGTGTTCCCGGCGGTGTCGGTTCGGAACATGCCCATGAAGGTGTCGCCGGTGATCTGCGGGTTCTGGATGACGTCGATAAGGTTGTTGATGCGGATCTGGGCGCCTTCTCGTCCGACTGTGGCTCGCCCGTCGCGATCGTGTCGTACCGCGCCGTAGGCGGCGATCATGACGAGTGCCGCAGCGAAGGCAACGAAGACACGGACGGCGAGGCCGACTCGGTTGGCGTCTCTGAGTTTGATGAAGTACCACATCCAGGGGATCGCCATGAGGACGCCGAGCATGGGGCGGCGTCCGGAGCCGCCAATCGTGGCGGCGATGAGACCGAGCAGGATGACCGCGCCGAAAATCGCCCATGCTGCGGGATTGAATCGTCGGGCGATCAGGAGGTATGTCGCCAGCGCGGCCGCGACGGCGGCGATGCCTGCGCGGAACTGGCTGGCCATAAGTCCCCAGAAGCCTGTCGGTTGAAAGAGCGTGAGTGCGAGCGTGATGAAAGTGAGAATGCCGAGGCTGACGATGATCCCCGCACTGGTGACTGGGATCTCGAGTTTCGGGATAAGGTGAGTGAGCGGGCGAAACCTCCCGCCGATCTTGGCAGAGGCCACGAAAACAACCAAGAAGATGGGGAGTGCGGCCGCGTACAGCGCCATGCTCGAATCCCCAGGGATATACCGGTCATCGAAGCTCATGGCGCTGGCCCAGAGCCAGCCGCTGATGCAGTGGAAGAGCAACAGCCCGACGAGGAAGATATTCTTGTAGCTCAGGACCTCGTTGCGGCGCCAGAGCAGGTCTGCGATGATAATCGCGAGGATCAGAAGCCCGCAGGCGATTGAAGAGAGGCTCAGTAGTGTGCTCATGGTGCTCCGGACAGTTTCGCGTCACGCTTGATGACTTATCCGCGTCGGTAATGGAAGCCCTGATTCCGGCGGAAATGGCCTCTAAGGCCAATGGGGTGATGACTTTACTTTGTGCCCTTCGATCATCGGTCGTCGAGACACTCTGGCTCGGTGGTAAGTCATCGTAAACGACGGCGCCACCCCGTGGGGGTGGGTTTCCCGCGCGTCGGGCGGGGTGAATTCATCGTTCGTCCCATCTCATCAGCGAGAAAAAGACAGGCCACCCTTTTTTGGTGGAATAAGCTGAGAATTCGGATGAAACACCTGGGGGATGCGTGAGCAAGCGTGCTGCACGAGTACCGTTCGATAACGGCGTGCCACTTGTTCGCCCCGATGCAATCCGATGTGAATCGTATAGATTGTCGTGAATTGAGTTCGGAAAATATACGGATAATCGGCTCGGGTGGCATTTTGTAGACCAAGACCAATGCAATCAAAAGGCTAAAATCAAACAGAAAATTAATTTTGGCTTGATTTGTCGGGTACGGTGTCTTGTGGGCTCGATAAAATGGGTATATTTAGTTGATCTCTCTCTCCTCCAGCGGGGCGATGCCGTCGGGCATCGTCCCGCTTTTTTCATGCGCCATGTCTGTGTGTCGCATATCCCCGGATTAGTCATCGATGGTTTCGGATTGGGGCTCGGGCTGGGGCTCGTCGTCTTCGCCGAGTCGGGCACGTTGCGCTCGGCGGATCGCCTCGGCCAATGCCCGACGATCGAATTGACGGGTGCTCACGCGATAGGGGATCGGCGTGGTCTGTGAGCTGGCGTTTGGGTTCGGATTAATGGTTGGGGTGGTGACCACGCGGGTGGGCGGGAAAGCCCATGACACAGGACGAGCAGGGACGCTGGACCCGGTCTGTGTTGGGCGGGGGCCGGGGGGGCCCACCGCTTGAGCGCCTCCGGCGGGGAGAGGGGTGAAGGAGCCGACGAGTCGAGGACGGCTGGTTTCGGTTTGCTCCGGCGCGTTCTCCCGTGGCACAAACAGCTTCAGGATGCTTTCTGCGGGGGGGACCGGCGGCATCTGGAGGTCTTCCGGGACGGTGGCGAGCCAGCTCGGGCGGGCATTGTATCGGTCGATTGGGGTTGGAAGCGCTAGCCCGCTTTCAAAAACAAGCGGGACAAGGCCGAGGCGAGCGATGCGTTCGATCTCGAGCAGCTTCTCGTTGCGGGAGAGTTCGCGTCCTCGATCACGCCGGAAGAGATCGAAGCGGATGGAACCCCATGTCTCGTGTCCAGGGATGAGGAAGTCGGCGAGGATGTTGCCGTTCTCGCGTCCGTAGGTCGTGACGAAGGTTGGCGCGAGAGCATGGAAGCAGTCGGCCATCCAGGGCTCGGTGACGAATCGGATGCTTGGGTATCGATCTTGGAGGATGAGGAGCCACCGGTATTGATCTCGGATGCTGATGTGGCTGTAGGCATCGAGTCCGATCGTAGTGGCGTTGAGTTGGACCGCCAGATCCATTTCTGCGAAAGCTCGTGCGCGGTGATCCGGGTTGTTGGGATCGAGGGGCTCGTTGCGCGGGTCGTTCCAGCCGTACATGACACGTGTGGATCGGCCCCACCAGTATCCAAAATCAAAGCCGGGGCGGGGGAGTCCCGCGAGTTCGTGGAGTGAAGAGGCTTGGATACCGCGCTGGAGCAGGGGTGTGAGCATGAGGAACGGGTAGTTGAGCTCGTCGTGCTCTTGGCTGAAGAGGCCGCTGGGGGCCCACATGAGTCCGCGCTGCCAGTTGTCATCGATCGCGCGTTCGATATGGTCGGCGGTACGTTTCCATCCGTGGATGTCGGGCCGGAACCCGATATAGCCGTGGGGGTTGTCGGAGCCGACGAACATTTTTTGAGCGAGTTGGAAGCCGCGGGTCGGTCTGGGGTCGCGACGGTACCGAACGCCGCCGTAGGTCTTCTGAAAGTAATCTCGGTAGGGCGTCAGTGTTCGGAGCCAAGCGTTCTCGTGGTCGCCGGGAGAGGCGGCGTCTGTGACGCGGAGCGCCAGGGTATATTCGCGCGTCTCGCCTGGGGGTAGCTCGCCTTCGAGGCGTGCGAAGATCTCCCAATTCAGACCGGTCCGGTTGAACGCGCCTCCTGGTGTTCGGATCCCGAGCCAGGTGGGTTGGTTGTACTCGATTGCGGAGTACAAAAGGCTGGCCCCGACCCAGTGCCGGTCGTTGCCGACGACAAGGACGGGGCTGTAAACTTGGTTCGGGTACTGCCAAAAGGCGGGGAAGTACCGATCGTTGCCGCCGTTGTCGAGGACGCGAGGCTCTGTGGTTCGCCGGAAGTCGAAGCTGTTGAGTCGGTTGCCGAGTCGGAGGCCGCCGACGACGATCGTTGGGAACTCGATCGGGCGTGCGGTGTGGTTGTGAAGCGTGACTCGGATGTCGACACCTTGATCATCGGGCAGGAATTCTACTTGGGCCTGCCCGTCGAAACGGGAAAGGATGGGTTGCCCGTTTGGGGAGATGATGGTTCGCCCATCGTGGGTGGCCATGGTGATCTGGTTTTGTGCGATCTCAACGCGCATGGGATCGCTGGACCGCTCGGGTGAGGTGTGGGTTGGGTTCGGGGGCTGCCATTGGGCGAGGGCCGTGCATGCCGCGAGGGTGATCGTGGCTGATACGGTGAACGTGCAGCAGGCGAGCTTGGTCAGCATGATGCGTAACTTTGCGATGCGGGCTGGTTTCGGTCGTACAAAGGGTGACATCGTCGCTGAGGGCTGGGTTGGTTTGGGGAGGATGGGCATGTCATGGTGGCTTCTCGGACTTTGCGTCAAGGGGTCTCCCGTGAGAGCTGGCTGTTTTGATCTTGCTACGATCGCAATGCCTTGCAGAGGTCTTTGTCCGGTGGTGTTGGCGGCCTCTTGTGTCGATGCTATCGGGGTCGACTGGAGGGAGTTGCGTTGAGCGAGGGTGGCCAGGTTCGGGTGGTCTTTCATCAGCCGGGATTGGCCTCGTATCGCGTGCCGATTTTTCGCGAATTGGCGCAGCGCCCGGGGATTGATTTCACGCTGATACACAACGAGGACGCCCGGGTGAAGCTGGCGCCCGCGGATGGGTTTCGCGCGAAGCAGACCCGGATCGTGATTCGAAAAAACGGGCTGCAATTCGATTGGCCGAGCTTCTCATCTGCAAAGCGGCACGATCTGGACGTGCTCTGCTTGTCTTGGAACGCGTGGAATCTCTTGCTCTTGCCGACGTTGTGGCGGGCGCATCGGCGGGGTATCGGGACCATCGTGTGGGGGCACGGGTTGGGGAATAACAGGGTCCCGCTCTGGCGTCAAGGGATCCGGCTTTGGCTCGGGCGTGTGGCAGACGTGGCTCTTCTTTACAGCCAGCCTGTCGCCGATCGCCTGATTGCTGAAGCGGGCTTTGATCCGTCGCGAACCGTGGTTGCGGCGAACAGTCTGGACTCGGATGCCGCGGTCGCGGCACGCCAACAGTGGGTTGGATCCGAAGCGTTGGCATCATTTCGGGCAACGCACGGCTTGGATACGGGTGGGCCGGTCCTGCTGTTTGTTTCGCGGCTTCAAGAGCGAAACCGCACCGACTTGCTGCTCCGTGCGGCGGCGCGCTTGCAGGGGTCGTTTGCGGGTCTCCGGGTTGTGGTGGTCGGTGACGGGCCGTGCCGGGGGGCGCTGCGAGCGCTGGGTGACGAACTCGGTCTCGGTGAGGCTCTGGTGATGCCAGGCGCCGTATACGGTGAAGCTGAGATCGCCCCGTGGTTCTGCGCTGCGAGTGTGTTTTGCTACCCGGCTTTTATGGGTCTGAGTCTCCTGCACGCCTTCTCATACGGCCTGCCCGTCGTGACAGGGAACGACCTGCCCGGGCATGGACCAGAGATCGATGCGTTGCGTGATGGCGAGAATGGCTTGCTCTTTAAGCACAACGATCTGGATGATCTGGTACGTACTCTGGGTGGGTTGCTGCGAGATGGCGACCGATTGACGAAGATGTCTAAAGCTGCGGCTTGGACGGTGGATCCTGCAAACCCGAGCAGCTATTGCAAAGAGCGTATGGTGGACGGGATTGTTCGAGCGATCGAGATCGCTCAAGAGCGTTCGCGCAAGCGTCGTGTGCGCCGCTGAGCTTTGGATTTTTCGAAGCTGTCCGGGACGCCTCACACTTCAACGCGAGGTGGCTCTCCGATTCGGATGATGCGATCGGCTTGCGGGCGTGCGGGGTCTCCTGAGCAGATCTTGGCGGGGGGGAGGTCGTTGACCACGGTCGACCGGGCCCCGACGACGGTGTCGGCGCCGATTTTCACGCCCGGTCCCACAAACACGTCCGCGGCGATCCAGCAGCCGTCACCGATCCGAATGGGATCAGTGATCAAGGGCATATCGCTGCGTGTGTAGTCGTGGCTTCCTGCGCAGAGATGAGCGTACTGGCTGATGGTGCTGCGCTCACCGATCTGGATCGGGCCGAGGCAGAAGAGGACGGCGTGATCGCCGACAGTGGCGTGTGCTCCGATCGTGAGGTTCCAGGGGTGAGTGACGGTGACGCTGGGGCGTATTCGCGCGGTCGGGTGGATCTCGGCGCCGAACGCGCTCAGGAGCGAGCGGCGGAGACCGTACCAATTGTGAAATGTGCAGCGAAAGAGCGGCTGCCCGAGGATTTCCCAGAGCGTCTCGATGAGACGCTGCTTCGGGCTCGCCCCGCGCATAAGAGCGACCGCGCGGCGATGGTCGGTCACCAGGTCGGCGGGGCTTGGCTTTTGTTGCCCGGCTTGCTGTGTATCCGGTTCGGTCACCACTCATACCCCAATTGGTTCAGCAGTGGCTCCATGTGCGGGCGTATACGATCGAGCGTTTCCTTGCTCAGTTGTTCACGCCAGCGGTCCGCGGCCTCGGGCTGAGCGGTTCGACAGGCTTCCCCGATGACTTTGTCGCCCTCGGGGCCTTCGAGCTGTGCGAATTGTATGATCTGTTGCATCTGCGCCGCAGGATCGCGTACAACGTCTTCAAATCGAAGGCGGAGCACGCGATCGGCACTCATGTTTTGTGTGTCATGGATCGCGGTGCTGAGTGTCGCGGCCCACTGTTTGGCGAGCACGACGTCGCGATGATCATTTTTGATCCAGTCGCGCCAGCCGGGAGGGCGAGGCCCCCAGTAGCTCATGGATCGGCGAAAAACTTTGCTCCGGATGAGTTGCAGGGCTTGTGGCGCGTAGCCGGGCCACTGCCACACAGGTGTGCTGAGAAGTCGTCTTCGAACAAGGTACCCACGCATTCCGCCTTGCAGGATTTCGGCAGTGGACCGTACGACGTTTCGGCCATCTCGTATAAGCAAAAGGATCTTGGCGTTCGGATAGATCTCGTTGATAAACGGCATTCGCAGGCAGTTGCTCGGCGTCTTCTCAAACAACCGGGAGCCCCCTCCTTCGCGGACGAGTTCCTGAAATCTCTGCTGAATGTGCGCCTTGACTCTCGGCGTAGCGTCTTTGGCCGTGAGCCGATCATCGGGGCGGTTCGGGTTGGGCCATGTCCAGATGTGTCGTGGTTCACCCGCGTACACCAGATCGCGGTGACAGCTCAGCACATCTGCAAGCCAGGTCGTGCCGGACCTGTGCGTGCCGACAAGAAGGAGGGGTGCGTCGGTCAAGATCGGCTCCGGTGGGTTATGCGTGCAGCTCGCGCTGTTTGAGTGCTCGCGCTGGGTTGCCGATGTACACAGTTTCGGGATCGCAGTCTTTGTACGCGCTGGAGCGTGCGCCAAGAACGGAGAGGCGTCCGATGCGGACGTTGGGTCCGACGAAGGCGTCGGCGCCGATCCATGCGTCGGCGCCGATGGTGATGGGGTCGCGGATGAGGGGGAAGCGTCGGTCGGTGTGGTCGTGGGTGCCGGCGCAGAGGTGGGCGTACTGGCTGATGATGGTCCGCTCGCCGATGGTGATCTTGCCGAGGGAGTAGAGGATGGCGTAGTCGCCGACGACGGCGCCGTCGCGGAGTTCGATGTTCCAGGGGATCTCGACGTTGACGCTGGGACGGACGCGGACGCCTTGGCCGATTTTGGCGCCGAAGAGTCGGAGGAGCCAGGCGCGGAAGCCGTACCAGTTGTGGAAGCTGATGCGGAAGATCGGCTTGCCGAGGACCATCCAGACGGCTCGGAGCAGTTTCTCCTTGAACGACCATGGCGAGGCTTCGGGCAGGAGCTGTCCCGTCGCTTCGGCGTCGTCGTGGTCGGGTTCGTCGTGCCGACCGGCGGAGGTCGAGCGGACCGGCGGAGGAAGGCCGGGGCGGTCGCCGGCGTCGAACGAGTCGGTGCGTGCGACGGGTGCCGTGTCGCGCTCGAACGCGGCGGCGGATGCTTCGCTGCGGGTGCGCAGCAGGCGGAGCTTGAGGCTGATCATCTCCTCGTACATCGCGAGCAGGCGGGCGTAGGTGCGGGCGGGGCGCCCTTCGAAGATGCCGCCGAGGACGAAAAGCGTCATGAACATGCGCAGCGTGGGGCGGGCCGGGAGCCGGTAGCCCAGCTCTTTCCACGCGCGTCGGCGTCGGACCGGATCGCTCGCGGTGATGTCGCTCAGGCGTGTCCGGTGCCCGGCCTGCTTGATGACCTGCAGCGCTTCAAGCGAGCTGTAACGGTTGTGCTTGTCGAGCCAGTCGTAGAGGCCCTTGCTGAACACATGGTGCAGGTACGGCTCGCCCACCGTGCCGACGCGGGTCTCCGGGGCTTCGCGCTGCCCGTGTCCGTGATCGATGAACCGCATGCGGCTCTTGTGGAAGAGGCGCATCTGGTAGGTCGGGTAGCCGCCGGCGCGCTTCAGCCAGCGCCCCATGAACATCAGCTTGTGCGGGACGTGATAGCCATCAAACGGCGGGTCTTCCCGGAGCAGTTCGGCGATCTCACGCACGAGCTCCGGGGTGAACCGCTCGTCGGCGTCGAGGTGGAAAACCCAGTCGTGCTTGAGAGGGATGTTGTCGATCGCCCAGTTGCGCTGTTTTCCGAAGCTCTCGAACGGGTTGACGTGGACGCTGGCGCCGAGGGATTCGGCCAGTTCCCGGGTGCCGTCCGTGGATCCGGAATCCAGCACGTGGACGTCATCGCACCAGTCGCAGCTTTCGAGGCAGTCGGCGATGTTGACCCGCTCGTTGAGCGTGAGCACGACGATCGAGACCGGCGGGCGGGGGCCGGACCAGCCGCGTCGGACCTGCTCGTTGTGTTTTCCGAAGGCACGGCTCATGCTCGGGCCTCTTCGCCGGTTGTGCGGGGTGCGGCTGAGAACGTGCGTTCGACGACGTCCGCGAAGCGGGCGCAGAGGGCGGGCTTGCCGAGTTCGGTGGTGATCGCGTGCCGGGCGCGTTCGCCCATTTGGGCGCGTTCGGCTTCGCCGGCGTCGCGGAGGGCGCGGATCGCCGCGACGGCTTCGTCGGTCTTGCCGTGCGCGACGTGTCGTCCGCAGTCGTGTTGGGAGACGAGATCGGCGAGGTGGCAGCGTTCGGGGCCGAAGGTGAGCACGGGGCGGCTGACGGCCATGGCGCCGTAGATCTTGCACGGGTGCACGATGCCCACGACATCATCACCAACGGTCACGACGTGCAGGTCGGCCGCGCTGAGCGAGTAGCGCAGGCGTTCCATCGGCTGGTACGGCAGGGATCGGATGTTCGTCGCGCCGTCCGCGATCGCGGCTTCGACTTCCTTCTTCTGCAAGCCGCCGCCGATGAACATGAAGACGATGTCCGACTCGTCGCGGAGCTGTTTCGCGGCTTCGATGACGGTCTGGATCGGGTTGGCCGGGCTGTGGTTGCCGGAGTACATGACGACGAACTTGCCCTGCAAGGCGTGCTCGTCACGGAAGGCGTTGGCGTTGTGCGGGATCGGCTCGATCGCGTCCTCGTGCGGCCAGGGGGGGAAGACCTCGGTCTTGGCGGTGACCTCGTGCTTGCGGTTCAGGCGTTCGAGCATGAAGCGGTCGAGCGCGACGATCGCGGCCGCTCGCTTGAGCAGGCGCCGGTTGAGAAAGTCGAACACGCGGGCGGGGAGTGATCGCTCGGCGATCATGCCCATCGCGATCATCTGGTCGGGGTTGAGGTCCATCGCCCAGAAGGTGATGGGGGCTCGGCGGAGTCTGCTGATCGCGACGGCGGCGGCCGAGGCCATCGGCGGGCTGGTCGAGACCAGGATCGCGCGCAGATTCGGCGTGAACAGCCCGATCAGGAACGCCTGGGCGAGAAACAGGCACTGCCCGAGCAGGCGGATCTTGATGGATTTTTTTCCGAAGCTGGAGAAGGGGAATCGGCGGATCTCGACGCCGTGGAGCGTTTCGCGGGCGGGGTATTTCTGCGAGGGATCGTCGTACCCGTTGGCGGCGGCGAGGACGCGGACGCGGTGCCCGCGCCGTGCGAGCTCGGCGGCGGCGTCGTGCATGTGCTGCCCGACGCTGGCGGGGTCGGGGACGTAGACCTGGCTGATGACGAGGATGGTGGGGGGGGAGGTCATGGCAGATGGTGCAGCTTGCGGCGCATAGGGGCTGGGCTTAGTTGCTCATGCACTCGTCGACGAGGCGGCGATACAAAGCCGGGAGATCATCGCGTGGTGTTTGGATTATTGTGTCGAGGCAGCGCATCGCGGATTTGAAGCCTTCAAGGCGCCCTCTTCCGAATTGGCTCCGAGATCTGGGCAAGTACTGCAGGTATCGGACCTTGGCGTAGCCGTGAAGCATGCGTCGGGTCGGGCTGTCGACCTCGGTGTGTCGGCATGTGACATATGCAAGGTTAAGCATGAGCATGATACCGGTTGAGCGGGCGTTGGCCCGTTTGCCGGGCTGGCGGTGATGGTACACGCGTGCTCCGTTGGCGCGAACGAGCAGCTGGTGCGCGGCGACTTTGTAGGAAGCATCAAAATCTTCGTAAAGCGCGTACGCGTCGAGCGTCGTATCAAAGCCACCGGAAGAGTGTATGGATTCTGTGCGGAAGCTCATTTTGAAGCCGTGCTGGAACGGGACGGGTGTCGCTCCCACCTCGTGCAGCCAGGCGGGCTTGATGCGGGCCCGCATGAGGTCGTACCCGACCCGTTCCATCGGGCTCGGTGTGATGCGGTTCTCGATCGCCGCACGGATCGGGCTCAGGCGATATATAAGTTTTTCGCTGAGCGACCTCTGGTCGGCTTGCTCTTGGTCGGGAAGGGAGCCGGGGGGAGGGGTTCGCATCTCATGCATCGCGACCCCGCCGATATGCTGGTCTTGGTCACGCTCATACACTCGCATGACGGCTTCGGCCGCGCCTTCGAACCAGAGTGAATCATCGTCCGGAAGCATGACAACAGGGGATTGCACCCGTGAAAGTGCCAGCTCGCGTTGTGCGGTGAGCCCGGGCTGTGTGTGGTGGTGCTCCACGCGGATCCCATCGGCGCTGGCGGTCACTCGCGCGACCTGCTCCTTCGCGGGCTTCGGATCATCGGAGGCGTCCACGATGATCATGGCTTGAGGACGCCTGGATTGTGCGAGGAACGTGGGGATTGAGAGCCCTAGAACATCGGGGCGATTCCGTGTCGCGATGACGATGTCGTAGTTCATGAAGTGACCTAATTGATAAGTGCAGGCGTTCTATGGAATATCATACGGCTATGGAGCGTTCTCGATCATCCGCTCTTGGCTTGTCGATACAGGTTTGGAAATAGGATGTGCTGGTTTTTATATTCTAGCTACGGATTGGTGAGATCGGGTGTTATCCGATCCTGAGTCGCCTTGGTGACAGGCCTTCCTGATTGATCCGTTTAGGCATTCGCGAAGGTGATGCCCGTGCCGGTGGGCTCGACGTTGGTGCCGTGCTGGGCGTTGTATTCACCGACGATCCAGTTGTAGGTGCGTTCCATGCCGTCGCGGAGTCGGATCGACGGCTCCCAGCCGAAGTGCTTCTGGATCAGCGTGTTGTCCGAGTTGCGCCCGTTGACGCCCTTGGGCGCGTCGAGGTTGTAGCTGCGATCCAGCTTGATGCCCGCGATGTCCTCGACGATGTCCACGAGCTGGTTGATCGTCACCAGCTCGCTTGAGCCCAGGTTCAGCGGCTCCACGCAGTCGCCCTGCATGAACTTGTAGATCCCGTTGATGCAGTCGTCGATGTACATGAACGACCGTGTCTGCTCGCCCGTGCCCCAGATCTCGATCGAGTGATCGCCGGTCGCCTTGGCGTGGATGATCTTGCGGCACATGGCGGCGGGCGCTTTCTCGCGGCCGCCGTCCCAGGTCCCGAACGGGCCGTAGACGTTGTGGAACCGCGCCACGCGCGTGTACATGCCGAAGTCCTCGCGGAAGTGGCGGCACATCCGCTCGCTGAACAGCTTCTCCCAGCCGTACCCGTCCTCGGGCATCGCGGGGTAGGCGTCCTCTTCCTTGAGCGCGACGACGTTCGCGTCCTTCTGCTTGTCGGCGTTGTAGACGCACGCGCTGCTGGAGTAGAAGAACCGCGGCACGCGGGCTTCCTTTGCTGCGATCAGCATGTGCGTGTTGGTCAGCACGCTGAGCATGCACAGGGCTTTGTTGTTCTCGATGAAGCCCATGCCGCCCATGTCGGCCGCGAGCTGGTAGACCTCGTCGGCCCCCTTGCACACCGCGTGGCAGTGCTCGAGTGCCTTCAGGTCCGCGACGATGTTCTCGACGCCGTCGTGCACCTGGTACCACTCGTCCAGCGGCTTGATGTCGACCGAGCGGACGCGGTAGCCCTTGGCGAGCAGGTCGCCCACCAGGTGCCCGCCGATGAACCCGCCCCCGCCCGCCACGACCGCCAGTTTCCCGCTCATGCGTCTCGTCCTTCCGTCCGTCGGCCCGGCGTGATCCCGGGCGGTGCTGCGTGTGCCCCTCGCAGGTGGCGGGGGTGTGTGGTCCGTGCCTCAGGCTGGCCCCGCCCGACCCCAAACGGGGCGGGACAGGGAGGCGAACGCGGGCACGATCGCCCGGGTCCGAGAAGCCACGGAGGCCCGCGGCGTCCTCGGCCCCTTCCCCCCGTGTCGGCCCGATGGCTACGGAGGATAAGCCCGCAGGGTTCGAGCCCGCCCACCCGTGCGGGTGATTCCGGCCGCATGGGCCGGAGCCGAGCCGGGCACGGGTTGTCCCGCCGCTTCCGTCGGCTGTGGGCACCGCGGCCCTCGGTGTTTGATTGGGCGGGTTTTCCGGTATGCTCGGGTCGCTTCGGCCTCAGGCGGCCCGTGCGGGCTCCGGCGAGACCGACGCATACCGGGGCGGGGCGGTCGCCCCAGCCTGACAAGGGGGTCTGCATGCAGCAGTTCGAGACGCAGGGCGGCATAGGTCCGATGGGGGGCGCGCTCCGCCCGCACCGCGGGACGATGATCCTGGTCTTCGGGATCCTGGGCCTGGTGCTCTGTCTGGTCTTCGGGATCGTCGCCTGGGTCATGGGCAACGGCGATCTTCGGGAGATGCGCGAAGGGCGCATGGACCCGGCCGGACGAGACATGACGCAGATCGGGCGGATCTTGGGCATCGTCGCGACGTGCCTGTACGCCTTGGCGATTGTGGGCTACGGGTTCTTCATTATTCTCGCGATCGTGATCGGCGCCGCGGGGGCCGCGGGTTCGCCGTGATGATCTCGGGCCGGTTTTGGGTTGCAGCGTTCTCGGCCTGGCGTGGGGGGTGAGGGCGGAAGCGCGGGCCGGCGGTTTTCCGCCGGTCCGCGTTCGCCGGGCGCGTCCGGCGGGTTTTGCCGTCGCTTTTCGGAGGGAGCTTCTGGATGCAACAGTTTGAGACGCCCGGCGGCGTGGGCCGGTCGGGCGTGCTCCAGCCGCACCGAGGGGCGATGATCCTGGCCTTCGGGATCCTCGGGGTTGTTGCGTGCTTTCCGTTCGGCGTCGTGGCCTGGGCGATGGGGAATCGGGATCTGCGCGCGATCGATGCTGGGATGATGGACCCGTCCGGACGGGACATGACGCAGATCGGGCGGATCATGGGCATCGTGATCACCTGCCTGGTCGGCGGCATGCTGCTGCTTTACGTCCTGTTTTTCATCGTGATGCTCGTGATGATGCTGATCACGGCGATTCTGGCGGCGGGGGCCGCGGGTTCGCTGTGATGATCCGGGAGGCTCCCTTGGGTTGTTCGTCCCGGGCGCGCAGGGGGGGAGCTGCCGAAGCGGGCGCGGGGTGGCGGGTGTTCCGTTGGCCCGCGGCCGCCGGGGGCGTCTGGGCGATGGGCGTCGGGCTTGTGACCTTCGGGGCGCTGGCGATCGGGGCCGATGCGCGGGTGTGCGTGTTTCACAACGTGACGGGGTGCCCGTGCGCGACGTGCGGCTCGACAAGGGCCGTGCTGGCGCTCGGACGGGGCGAGCCTTTGGCGGCTCTCGCGCACAACCCGCTGACCACCCTGCTCGCGATCTGCACGCTCGCGCTGCTCATGACGCGGCGTCGGGCGTGGACCGTCGCGGCGATCTTCCGAGCGACCGCGTTCTGGTGGGTCCTGCTCGCCCTGCTCGGGGTGAACTGGGCGTATCTGCTGTGGCGTCACTGGCAGGGGTGAGCCGCATCGGCAACTGGTGGCACGGATCGGGTTGGGTCACGCCTTGGGCTGGGTCGCCTCGATCGCGCCCAGCAGGGCGCCGTGGGCGGCGGCGGGGGCGCACAGGATGCCCGTGTTCGCTTCCAGGCCGCGTCCTTTGCTGAAATCGAGCGCGCGCCCGTGGATGTCGGTCACGAAGCACCCGGCCTCGCTCGCGACCAGGGCCCCGGCGGCGTGGTCCCAGATCCGCTCCACGTACCCCTTCCGCGTCGGGAGGCGCATGTACGCGTCGGCCTGCCCGCGGGCCACGACGGCGTACTTCGCCTGGCTGTCGAGGCGGACGCGCTCGTTCCCGCCGCCGATGGCCGCGAGGACGGCTTCGGTCCCCTCGTCGGAGCTGTGGGCCGACTCGACCGAGCCGCAGACGCGGAGGGGCGCGCCCTCGTTCCGCACCGGTCGTGTGAGGCGGGCGCGGTCGGTGCGCGAGGCCTCGCCGGGGGGGAGGCAGGGGAATTCTTCGACGCCCTGCCCGCGGATCGCGAGGTAGAGCGAGCCGACGGGGTCGGGCTCGTCGAGTGGTGCATTGAAGTCGCGCGAAAGGTTGGGGCAGGCCATGACGCCGATGACGGGCTCGCCGCGTTGGACGTAGGCGAGGGCGATCGCGTACTGCTGGTTTCGGAGGAAGCCCTTGGTGCCGTCGATGGGGTCGAGGGTCCAGAAGCCGGCGTGGTGGGTGTCGCCGCACCCGACATCGATCATGCGGAGGAGGGCGTCCTCGTCGCAGTCGTCCCAGACCTCGCGGGTGGCGGCGAGGGTCGCCTCGAGGTGGGGCGCGTGGTCGTCGTCCCGGAGGAAGGTGCTGGTTTCCTCGGCGACCAGCACGGGCGTCTCGCCCAGGAGGCGGGTCAGCTCGCGGGCGACGATCGCCTGGCTCGCGTAGTCGGCGATGGTGACCGGGCTCTTGTCGTCCTTGAGGATCCGCCGGACGTCGTCGAGGTTCCGCTGCACCTGGCGGCAGACGGCGGCGGCGAGCGTGACAGCGGCGAGAGCGGCCTCGGCCATGCGGGGTTCGTCGTGCATAAGCAGAGGGTAGGTCGAAATCGCCTCCCGAACTGTCGGTCCAGTCGGGGAGGGCGTCCTTCGCTGTGCCGGATCAGGTCTCGTTCCGGTCGATCAGCCACTCCCAATACTGTCGGGCCTTCGTCGGCGAGTACGCGAAGCCGCACTCCGGGCACGAGGTCACCTGGTTGGACCTCGCCGGCGAGGGATACATGCACCGCGGGCACATGAAAAACTCGGCCCGATCGGCGAGCCTTCGGTATCGGGAGAGAAGAAGCTGGGCGTACGCAAACCACCCGCCGGCGGAATACATGATCACGGTCATGCTGATGACAAAGACGTCCGAAGATACGAGGTAATTTGTAATATATCCGATCAGGTGTGAGAAGATCAGGCATGCGATAAGAAGAAAAATCAGCCAGAACATGCCGGAAATTGGCGAGAAAAACGCGCCGGCGATTCGCCGGTGCACTCGCGAGCGGAATGGGAGTCGTTTCTCGATCATCGTGCGCATCAAGCGCGCTTAAGAAACGCCCATGACGGCCGAAATGCATACCTCCACCGCCTCCGCGACCGTCATCTCGGCCGTCTTGAGCACGATCTCCGCCCGCTCCGGCGGTTCGTACGGGTCGTCGATGCCCGTGAACCCCGTGATCTCGCCCGCGCGGGCTTTTCTGTAGAGGCCCTTGGGGTCGCGGGCCTCGCAGACCTCCAGCGGCGTGTCCACGAAGACTTCCATGAAGGGCAGCCCGGCCGCCTCGTGCAGGGCCCGGGCCCGGTCGCGGTCGGCCCGGTAGGGGCTGATGAAGCTCGTGATCGCGATCACGCCCGCGTCGTTGAAGAGCTTCGCCACCTCGGCGATGCGCCGGATGTTCTCGGCCCGGTCTTCGGGCCCGAAGCCGAGCCCGGCGTTGAGACCGTGACGGACGTTGTCGCCGTCGAGGCGGTAGGCGAAGACGCCGCGGCTCACCAGCTCGGCCTCCAGGGCGCTCGCGATCGTCGACTTCCCGCTCCCGCTCAGCCCCGTGAACCAGAGCGTGCACCCCCGGGCGCCGAGCTTGGCCTCACGCATCGCGCGGGTCACCAGGCCCTCGTGCCAGACGATGTTCTCGGGCTTTGGGGTCTCGGGCATCGGTCGGCTCCTGCGGCTTCCGCGGGCTGGGCTCCGCCGGGGAACGGTCGCGGCCCGGCATCCGGGAAGTTCGGCGGACTACCATAGCGTCCACGCCCGATCCGGCGACACAGACAGGGGCCGCCTGCCCCGGGGGAGCGGACGAGACGATGCAGCAAGCCGGGCTCAATATCAATCACCTCCGCGCCCTCGAGGCCGAGGCGATCCACATCATGCGCGAGGTCGCCGCCCAGTGCGAGCGCCCCGCCCTCATGTTCAGCGGCGGCAAGGACTCCATCGTCATGGTCCGCCTGGCTGAGAAAGCCTTCCGACCCGCCAAGTTCCCCTTCCCCCTCCTCCACGTCGACACCGGGCACAACTTCCCCGAGGCGATCACCTTCCGCGACGAGCTCGTCGAACGCCTCGGCGAGCGACTCGTCGTCGCGAGCGTGCAGGAGGCGATCGACAGCGGGCTGGCGGTCGAAGACCCCGGTCGCTACCCCTCCCGCAACCGGGCCCAGATCCCGACCCTGCTCAAGGCGATCGAGGACCACCAGTTCGACGCCCTCTTCGGCGGGGCCCGGCGCGACGAGGAGAAAGCCCGCGCCAAGGAACGCATCTTCAGCTTCCGCGACGACTTCGGGCAGTGGGACCCGAAGAACCAGCGCCCGGAGCTGTGGAACCTTTATAACGGGCGGATCCGCAAGGGCGAGCACATCCGCGCGTTCCCCTTGAGCAACTGGACGGAGATGGACGTCTGGCAGTACATCGCGCTGGAAGCGATCGCGGTGCCGAGCCTGTACTTCAGCCACCAGCGGGACGTGGTGGTGCGCCAAGGGCAGATCATGCCGATCAGCGAGATCCTGCCGGCTGAAAACGGCGAGGAGGTCTCGAACCGGACGATCCGCTTCCGCACGGTGGGGGACATGTCCTGCACGGCCGCCACGGCGAGCCCCGCGAGCACGCTGGAGGACATCATCGCCGAGGTCGCCGCCGCCCGGGCGAGTGAGCGAGGGGCCCGGATGGACGACCGGACGAGCGAGGCCGCGATGGAAGACCGGAAGAAGGAGGGGTATTTCTAAATGTTCGACCCCACGACCACTACCGACGCCTCTTCAGACGCCGCCGGCCGCCCCGCGTTCGATCGCGATCGCTACCTGCACATGGACCTGCTCCGCCTGCTCACCTGCGGGAGCGTGGACGACGGCAAGAGCACGCTGATCGGGCGGCTGCTGTACGACTCCAAGTCGATCTTCGAGGACCAGCTCGCGGCCGCCGAGAGCGCCAGCAAGAGCCGCGGCGACGAGCGCGTCAACCTCGCGCTGCTCACCGACGGGCTCCGCGCCGAGCGTGAGCAGGGCATCACCATCGACGTCGCCTATCGCTACTTCGCCACGCCCCGGCGCAAGTTCATCATCGCCGACTGCCCCGGGCACGTGCAGTACACGCGCAACATGGTCACCGGCGCCAGCACGGCCAACCTCGCCGTCGTCCTCATCGACGCGCGCCAGGGCGTCGTCGAGCAGACGCGCCGGCACAGCTTCATCGCCAGCCTGCTCCGCATCCCCCACGTGGTCGTCTGCATCAACAAGATGGACCTGGTGGACTGGAGCGAGGAGGTCTTCGAAAAGATCCGCGCCGATTACGAGGACTTCGCCGCGAAGCTGGAGATCGCCGACGTCACGTTCATCCCCATGAGCGCGCTGCTGGGCGACAACGTCGTCACCCGTTCCGAGCACATGCCGTGGTACCAGGGCCCGAGCCTGATGCACCACCTCGAGCACGTGCACATCGCGAGCGACCGCGACCTGATCAACGCGCGGTTCCCGGTGCAGTGGGTCGTGCGCCCGCAGTCCGACGAGCACCACGACTACCGCGGGTACGCCGGTCAGGTCGCCAGCGGCGTCTTCCGCCCGGGGGACCGCGTGGTGGCGTTGCCGGGCGGGTTTGAGAGCACGATCGCGACGGTCGAGGTCGGCGGCGAGCCGGTGGAGCAGGCGTTCCCGCCGATGAGCGTGACGATCACGCTCGCGGACGACATCGACGTGAGCCGCGGCGATTGCATCTGTAAGCCGGACAACCGCCCGCACGTGGGGCAGGACGTCGAGGCGATGCTGGTCTGGATGGCCGACGAACCGATGCAGCCGCGGAAGAAGTACTCGATCAAGCACACCACGCGCTCGGCGAGGTGCATGGTCACGGACCTGAAGTACCGGCTCAACATCGAGACGCTGCACAAGGAGCCGGAGGCCGAGGCTTTGGCGCTCAACGAGATCGGGCGTGTCAGCCTCCGCACCACCGCACCCTTGATGTTCGACCCCTACCGGCAGACGCGACAGACCGGGTGCTTCATCGTCATCGACGAAGCCACCAACCGCACCGTCGGCGCCGGGATGATCCTGGGCCCGGCCACCTGACCCCGTGGCGCGGGCGTCATGTCCGCGCAAAGCATGCTGGTGCCCTGCGAACGCGCAGGTTTTCCCGAAGCCTGGATTTCCCGGACTGAGAACGCCGTCCGCGCCGGGCACGGAAAAGCTCCGCCGCCCGCGGACGGACGGCTCCGCTTTTCCATGGCCCCCGCGTTCGGGTCGTTGAGAGTCGGTCGTTATCGCCCGACGCTGGCGGCTTCCTGGATCAGGCTGAGCACGCTCGCCTGCTGCTGGCGGGCGATGTCGATCGCGGAGATCGACGCCTGCTCCAGGATCTCCGCCCGCACGCGCTCGGCGACTTCCTTCGCGTAGTCGGCGTCCTCGATCAGCGATCGGGCGGCCGAGGTGTTCTCGAACTCGCTCATCAGCGTGCGGATCTGGCTCTCGTTGTCGCGCATCTGCGTGCCGATCGCGCCGCGGGCACCCGCGACCTGGTTCACCGCGCTCTCCACGCCCCGCGCCAGTTCCTCGAAGGAGAGTTCGCCGCTGAACGCGCCGACCACCAGCCCGTTCAGCCCGACGCGCACCATCTCCGGGCGCTCCGGTTGCGCGGACCCGGGCTCGCCGTCCTCGCCCGGCGTCGGGCGCGTCGGCGGGCGGATCATCATGCTCCCGAGCTGGCTCGACGTGAAGCCCTGCAGGATCTGCTGCCCCTGGAAGGTGTAGGTGTTGGCGGTGAAGTCGATCGCCTTGATGATCTCTTCCGCTTCGACGCGCAGGCCCTGCATCTCGGCCTCGCTCAGCCCGGCGGTGTTGGCGCCGGTGGTCGCGATCTCCTGCAGGCGGAGGAGCAGGTCGCTGAAGGCCGACAGGCCGCCCTCGCGGGCCGCGAGGTAGAGGTTGGAGCGTTCGAGCCCCTCGATCTTCTTCTGCGCGATGACGATCTGCTGATCGAGCTTGCCCACGGCGATCACGCCGGAGGGGTCGTCGGCCCCCCGGTTGATCTGCTTCCCGGTCGCGAGGCGCTCGGTCGCCTGGAACGACGAGGTCTGCGCGGTCCGCATGCTGCGCCGAGCGATCGTTTCGGAAAGATTGAACAGGATCGACATCGGAGCTCGCTCCTCATTTAGAGAGGGCGGACATCGATCGGTTCGGGTTCGGACTTGATCTCCAAACGCGAATTTCCGGACCATCAAGCGATCGACGGGGGGGGCTTGTGGTCCATGGCTTGACGATAAAGGTCCGAGAATCGATCTCGGACGAGAACGGGATCGAGCTCACGGAAGACCCAGGCTCGCGCCCGCTCACCCATCTCTTGCAGCTCCGTCGGGCTTCGGAGCAAGTCTTCGATGGCGTCGGCGAAAGCCTCGGGCGTGGGCTCAACAATGACAGCGCCTCCGGAAGCGGTCAGCTCCGGCCAGATATCGACGCCCTTGGTCGTGATGCACGGCGTGCGACACGCCATCGCTTCTGGAAGCACAAGCCCGAAGTTTTCCTGGCTGGTCGGAAGGGCGAACACGTCCGCGGCTTCATATAGGCTGGTCTTGAGCTCGCCTCGGACCATCCCAACCAAGCGGACGACCTCCGACAAACCCGCCTCGCGGATGCTGCTTTCGATCGACGCGATATAGCTCGCGTCCCCAGTTCCGGCGATCAAGACCTGCACCGGGACCTGGCGATCGCGGAGCGCCCGGGTGGCGTCGATGAGGATCTCGATGCCCTTCTTGGGATGCGCCCTGCTGAGAAAGAGAACAACCGGGACGTCGGGAACGATGCCGAAGGCGTCACGCGCCATCGCGGGGCCCGGGAGTGAGCGGTACGGATCGAGGTCAAAGACAAGGGGCACCACCACGCAGCGGGCGCGCGGACACCATGGGCGGCTTTGTTCCAGTTCGGCGGCCGCGGTCGTGTGGACAAATGCGGCGTGCTCGAGCATGTGCCGCCCGCCAAGGCGGAGGAACAGCCGCTTCTTCCAGCCTTTCTGCGCCATGCACCAATCGTCCAGCATCCCGTGCATGGTCAGCACATACGGCTTGCCCAATCGCCGGCAGGCGGACGCGAGCCCGAGATTGGTGATCTCCCATGGCGTGTGGAGATGCACCACGTCGCACGAGCGGACCGCGTCTTGGAGCAAGATCCGATCGGCGGGGGTGAATCGGCCCATCCGCGGGGGTTGCAGCGAGATCAGGCGGGGCGAGCCGTCGCCGCGCCAACCGGGCGGCGCGTCGGGGGCGTTCCAACTCGCGACGAGGACTTCGTGTCCCGCATCGGCGGTGTGCGTCGCGAGATCCAAGACCGCGCGGGCCACGCCACCCTTTTCAAGAACCAGATCGCCAATGGTGTGGAGGATCCGCATGGTCTCCCTTCCAAGATAAAGGATCGTGCGAAGGGATGCGCCGTTCTGGTCTCTTGGGAGAACTTCTCAGACGCATGCCGAACAAGGGCCTGGAAGGATGCCCGGGCACGCGCTCAGACCCGGAAGATCGCCCCGAGCTTCTTGCCGAGCAGGAGGCTGGCGCCGAAGAGGGCGGTGGTCAGCAGGGCCATGCCCCAGACGCCCATGGCGCTCGCGATGTACGGGCCGTCGCCCAGGCGCATCGTGAAGGCGTAGATCGCCTTGGTCAGCGGGTAGTGGATCTCCTGCTGCGCGAGGATCAGGCTGTCGGACACCTCCAGCATGCTGAAGCTGAACACCAGCAACCCCCCGGCGATCAGGTTCGCCATGATCAGCGGGACGATCACCTTCCGCACGGCCGTGATGCGGCTCGCGCCCAGGTTCACCGCCGCTTCTTCCAACTCGCCCGAGGTCTGCTCCAGACCCGCGACCGTCGAACGCACGATGTACGGCAGGCGGCGCACGGCGTAGGCGATCGTCAGCAGCAGGAACGGGTTCGGCGTCAGCGTCGGGTCCTCGCTCGAGACGGTGCTCGTCACGCTCAGAAGCCGCGCCAGCTCGCCCATCCCGTTGCCCGCGAGCCACTCCCGGACCTGCGGGATCGGCCACTGCAGCGTCAACGCGACATACCCGAACGCCATCACCAGCCCCGGCACCGCCAAAGGCAGCATGCACAGGCTGTCCAGCAGGTTCCGGCCCACCAGCTTCGTGCGCACGATGATATACCCGATCAGGATCCCCAACGCCACGTTCAGCACGACGGCCATCGCGCTGAGCTGCAGGCTGTTCTTGATCGCGTTGAACGAGTCCGGCGCGCTCAGCGCCTGGTCGAAGTGATCCAGCGTCCACCCCGTCGGGAGCACCGTCCGGTACCACTGCCCGGGTTCGGTCAACGCCACCAGCACCACGCCGATGTGCGGCAGCACCGCCAGCAGCGTCACGAACGCGAACCCGCCCACCGCCAGCAGCGAGCCCCACCACGGCAGCGCCTTCTCTGACCCCGCGCGCGACGCCTTGGCGTACATCGCGTACGCCTTGCCCCCGAACGCCAGCTTGCCCACGAGGTAGAAAATCACCGCGCTGGTCAGCAGCACGACCGTCAGCGCGTACGGCTCGGCGCTCGATTCGATCTGCTGCAACCCGTAGAAGATCTGCACCGGCGTCGTCGTCGTGTAATCAAAGATCAGCGGCGTGCCCAGCTCCGTGAACGCCCAGATGAACACGATCGTCGAGCCCGCGAACAGACCCGGGCGGATCAGGGGCAGCGTGATCTTGAACAGGCGCTTCCACCCGCCCGCGCCGAGGTTCTCGGCCGCCTCGTCGAGCGCGGGGTCGAGGTTCGCCAGGGCCGCCGTCGCGTTGAGATAGATGATGGGATAGAGGTGCAGCGCGATGACGAACGCGACGGCGAACAGCCGCCCGTCGATCCCGAGCACGTCGAACTGCCCGCCGAGGTAGTCGATGTCGGTCCCGAGCAGGGAGTTGAGCATCCCCTGACGCCCGAGGATCGCCTTCATCCCGAGCGCGCCGACGAACGGGGGCAGGATCAGCGGCACCAGCACGGCCGCGTTCCAGAACGCCTTGCCGGGCAGCTTGTAGCGGGCCGACACGATCGCCAGCGGGAGCGCCAGCAGGATCGAGAAGAACGTCGCGACGACCGCGAGCTGGAGCGCGTTGACCAGTCCCTGGACCAGGGCGGGGTCTTCGAAGACGAGCCGCAGGTGGCGGAGGGTCCACCCGGTGCCGCTCGCCGGGTCGTCGGCGAACCCGCCGCGGACGGTGAGGGCGATCGGGACGAGCAGAAAGAGCGTCAGCAGGGCGAGGAGCCCGCCGAGGAGCGCGTACTGCCAGATGGTTCGCCAGGCGCCGGCCTTCATAGGGGTCGGAGTCTACGCGGGGGCGCCCCGCGCCGGGCGGCTCGCAGGAGGCGGCGGGCATTCAGATTGTGCAAAGAGACGCGCCCCGTGCCCGCTCGTCTCCGAAACACCAGCCTCCGGATGTGCCACGGACCTCTTCGGAGAGGTCCGTGCGCCCGCCCTTCACCATCTCTGGCGCTCTCTCGATCCCAAAGCCAGATCATGAAGGAGAGGGGGAGACCAAGAGGGCGGCCCCGGAGCACGGACCTTGCGGACAAGGTCCGTGGCACAGGCGGAGATCCGCCGGGCTCACCCCAGCGCCTTCGGCCCCACGGTCTGGATCGTCAGTGTCCCCAGGCTTCGCCGCCCGAGGTACTCGTTCACGCGGTCCAGCGTCACGGCGTCGATCTCGCTCGCGACGTCTTCCAGCGTGCGGGCCCGCCCGAGGCGGACCCAGTCCCCCGCCATCGCGCTGGCGCGGGCCGAGGTCGATTCCCCGCTGAAGACCAGGCGGCTTTTCATGCCCACCTTCGCCCGCTCGAACTCTTCGGGCGTGATCCGCCCGGAGGCCTCGTGGACGCGGTCCAGCTCCGCCCGGAGGACCCGGAGCGATTCTTCGGCTCGGTCGGGCGTCGTGCCGACGTACGCCGTCACCGTCCCGCGGTCGTGATCGGCCCGGTACGCGCAGCTCACGGCGTAGCAGAGCCCGCGCTTCTCCCGGACCTCGCTGAACAGGCGCCCGCTCATCCCCCCGCTCAGCACGCTGACGACCACCCGCTCCAGCACGGCGTCGGGGTGCGCCTCGGGTGGCCCGTCGTGGACGACGACGATCTGGACCTGGTTCGTCTCGTCCGCCTCGTGGGCGTAGCCGCGCGACGGCGCGGGGCCGAGTTCGGGCTCGACGCTCGCCCCAGACCAGCCGTCGAGCAGCTCATTGAGGTGGTCGGCCAGCGCGTCGGCGTCGACCGCGCCCGCGACGCTCAGCACGCTCCCTTTCGGCACCGCGCACGCGCCCCAATGGCGCACCAGGTCCTCCCGTGTCACGCTCGCGAGCCCCTCGGGCGTGCCGTACCCGGAGCGGTTGATCGGCTCGGGGTGGTGGCGCGCCTTGGCGCCGAGCACGCACCGTTCCTGCGGGTCGTCGGCCAGCGACTCGATCGATTGCAGGCAGAGCTCGCGCACCGGCCCGATCGACCCCTCCCCGAACGCCGGCTCGCGGACCATCTCCACCAGCAAGGGGAGCGTCTCGAGCAGGCGCTCCCCCACCAGAGAGAGCCCGACGCGGTAGTGCCGGGTCAGCGCATCGGTCGAGCGGTTGGCGCCGAGCCGGTCGAACGCGTCGGCCTGGGCGCGGGAATCGTGCGAACGCGACCCGCGGAGCAGCAGCTCGTGCAGCATCGCGCACAACCCCAGCCGGTCCCCCGGATCGCTCGCCGACCCGCCCCGGAAAAGCCAGGTCAGCCCGGCGGAACGGACACCCGTGTTGGGCTCGACCAGCAGCGGCATCCCGCAGGCCAACTCGATCGTGCGGATGTCGCTCATGCGGTCACCTCCGTGCGTGCGTCCTCCTCGCGCGGCGTCGGCACGCCCTGCCCCGCGCGGGTCACAGTCTATCGGACCCGATCCGGCGACCGCGATCCGGCGACCGCCCCGGTGTCGGTCCATGTATGAGCCCATGCGTGACCCCACCTGTTCCGCACCCATGACACGCTCCATCCGCGCTCAAAAACGACACGAGACGGGTGTTCAAGGCGGCTTCTCGCTCGAATCTGCGAAGATCTCGCGGGCATCGCACGCTTGTTTGCGTTGTGAACACGGCGCGATCTTTCGCGATCTTGCCCCGAACTTGTCGCGATCAGCCTCAGATGCGGCGATGCGGTGCTTAAAGGCTCAGCGAGCGCGATCTTGTGTCGCGTGATGCTGCTGGAGCGCGATGGTGCGGGGTGTCTGAGGCGTCCGCGCTGTGGTTGTGCGCACGATCGTCCGCTCTTGCGATGTATGCATCGCACGCGCGCCGTGCGATCCGCGCGAGCGCGACGAGCGCAAGCCGCGCACGGGTGAACGCGCGCGGTGGATGCTCGCACAGCGCTTTGGAACGCCTTGGAGCGCGATTGGTGAAAAAATTTTTTTGACCGTTGCTCGCGCTCCAACGGGCGACGTCCGCGGGTGTTCAAAGGCGCGCCCTGAAGGTTGTTGGCGCTGGCATGCGGGCGATGGTGCGCCTGCCGAGCAAGACACGCCGGCTTTCGGAGCGTTTGGTTTCTCCTGAAATTCTCGATGTTTTTTGCGTGCATCGTGAAGAGCGCGACGCGGTGCGGTGGTTGCTCGCGCATGGTTTACGACTCGGGGTTCAAGCGGGCGCGTCGCGGCGAGGGTCGGCGTTGTCGGTCGTCGGGCGCGCCGCGCGAGGGTGTTGCGGGCGGGGCGCGCTGGCGTTTTGCGGCGCAGGCTGTAGAGTGTTTGCTCAAGCAGCCGGAATGAACGTCCCGATAGAGGAAACGAGTCCGGCGGCAGTCCGTGTGCCGCTCGCACGCCGGAACGACACGTGACTCGGCACACCGCACGGAGATGATCATGGCAAAGAGGACCGCCAAAAAGACCGCCAAGAAGGCGACCCGCAAGAAAGCCGCCAAGCGCGTGGCGAAGAAGGCGACCCGTAAGAAGGCCGCCAAGAAGACCGCGAAGAAGAAGGTGACCCGCAAGAAGACCGCCAAGAAGGCGACTCGCAAGAAGGCCGCCAAGAAGACGGCGAAGAAGGCGACCCGCAAGAAGGCCGCCCGCAAGACGGCGAAGAAGGCGACCCGTCGCCGCGCCGTCCGCGCCCTCTGATTCTCGCGTCTTCGCGGGGCTCTGATCGACGGTGATCAGGCCCCGCGCAGGCCGGATCGGGCCTTTTGCCCGCCCTCGGCGTCGCGAGATGCCGCTCGGCGGGCCGCACGCACGCCTCCCCGTGCCTCAGCCCCCGCTCCGGCGGACGCCTGAGGTCACCGACGCCCAGCGCCGGGCGATGTGGCACCGGCACTGACTGGCGATCCACGGACCTCCCCGGCGTGCGCCGCCCGGACGCGGGCCACCCCCGCAAGCGAGCACCGGCCCACGGCCGGCTCGCACTGTCCGGAACGCACCGCTCGGCGGCGACGGTCCAAGACCTCGCCCGCGGGCGGACCGAGCGCCGTCGATCCATGGGCGCTCGATGCCACGACGCCACGACCACCGATGGGGGCCGGCCGAACGGGTCGGCCCCGTTTCATGCGCGCGATGGGTTGCACGCGCCTCTGAGCGCGGGGAGACTCTGGACATGCCCGACCCCGCGCCGAACACGCCCGAGCCCGAGGTCTTCCCCGACGGCCCGACGCCCGCGGAAGCCCTGCAACAACTCCGCCGATCCCGTGTCGGCACGCTCTTTGCCGACGAGGCGATCTTCCCGGTCGCCTTCGTCACCGACGGGGCGACCGGGCGGCTGGTCTTCCCCGTCGCGCCGCAGGCGCTCGACGCCGGGCAGCACGTGCTCCATGTGCCCGAAGAGAGCGACGACGCGATGCAGCTGCTGCTCACGCTGCACCCGATCGACCGCGAGGCGCACGAGGCGTGCGATCGGCACCTGGCCTACCACGGCAGCCCGCGCGCCAGCGCCTGGGTGGCGGCTTCGATCGACAGCGCCAAGTGGTCCGGGCTGGTGTACGACGGGCTCGCGCTCAACGTCCCCAACGCCCTGCGCGAAGCCGAGCCGAAGCTCGTCAAGCGGGCGAACGCCGACCGCGACGCGCTCCGCGGGGCGTGCGCGCGCCGGGCGGGGGTCGAGCCGGCCGAGCCCTTGTGCGTCGGCGTCGACCCGGACGGGCTGGACGTGCGCGCCCGGTTCGGGATCGTGCGCGTGGCGTTCGACGAGGCGGCCCAGACGCGGGAAGACGCCGAAGCCGCGATCGATCGGCTGCTGGGCAAGGTCTGAGCCGGTGCGGCTTACTCCGGCAGCCACGCGAGGGCGGCGAGCCGGTCGACGAGCTGCCGGACGGCGATCGCCTCGGCGTCGCCGGTATCCAGGGGGACGCTGAAGGCGCGACGCTCGCCCGCAGCCGCCACTTCCAGGACGGCCGTCGGACCCGTCGGCGGGGGCAGGTACGTGTCCACGCTGTCGATCCGCGTCGGCTGCGCGGGCTCGAGCAGCCCCGAATCCCGCACGGCCCGCCAGATCTGATCGACCTGACGCTCTACGAGCTGGCGCGTGTACGGCGGGTACATCGTCGGACGCACCCCAGGGCCCACGGCCGACCGCAGCACCGCGTCCGGCTGCACGACGTACCGGGCCGGGCGGAGCGCCCGCTCGATTTCGCGATCGGGCGTCCGATCGTCCACTTCCGGGTTGAAGACCGTCACGCTGATCGAAAAATCCCTCGGGGCGTCATCGATGCGCTCCCCCGGCGGCAGGCGCGCCTCGGTCCCCGGCAGCACCGGCCCCTCGGCCGTCTGACAGCCGGGCAACCCACAGGCGCACGCCCACACGATCAGGCTCCAGACCGTGACACGGGATGAGATCAGCAATGCACGCACAGCACAAGCGTATCGGGCCCAGAGGCGCGGAGCATCGCTCGGGCGACGTCCGCTCGCACCGCGACACCTGTGACCAAGGGTGTCAGTAGATGAGTCCGTGGATAAGGACAAGTCCGGTTAACGCGCTGCCGCCCAGGCTGTAAAGCGTGTACAGAGTCCAACGCAAAGGCTTTGGAACGGCCTTTTGCAACGAAGTCAGCACGAAAACCCATGGCAAGGCCGCCACAATCACACAGGGCGCGATCCAGAGCAGCATATACCAGGGAAACGGTTCGCCGACGTATCGCCAATACTCGCGGTACATGGTCCTTGCCAGGAGGAGATAAGCGCCGAGCCCGAACGTGCAGCAGAGCGAAACCAGTAGGTGCTCGAAAACACCGGCTCGCGCAGGCTGATGGATCTCCTGCAAACTCGTCGCCCCGCCGCACTCCGGGCAGCGGAGGCGGGCGTCTTTGCCCGGCTCGTGCGGCACGCCGACCAGGTTGTACCCGCAGGCGGGGCAGGGCAGGTGCATGTCGCCATCCTCTCAAAGAATGCCCAGGCTTGCGGCGACGGACGCGGGCCGAGGGTCCATCCGTGCGAGGAGCGATCGCGGATGCCGCGTGGGACGCGGGCACGCCCCGGCTTCGGCGGTGCCGGTCGTTCCTATTCTGAACGCATGCAGACGTGGCGGCTTGCGCACGGTCGGTCGGTGGTCTTGGATCGCCCGCGGGTGATGGCGATCGTGAACCTGACGCCGGACAGTTTCTTTGCCGCCAGCCGGGCCGAGGGGGCGGCCCGGGCGTTGATGGTGGCGCGCGAGGCGGTGGCGGCGGGCGCGGACGTGCTGGACCTGGGGGCGGAGAGCACGCGCCCGGGGGCCGAGCGTGTGCCGGCGGCCGAGCAGCTCCGCCGGTTGCTCCCGGCGATCGAGGCGATCCGCGCCGACGCCGACCCGAGCCTTACGAATATCCCGATCAGCGTGGACACGACGCTCGCCGAGGTCGCGCGGGCGTCGATCGAAGGCGGGGCGGACGCGATCAACGACGTGTCGGGCGGCACCGAGGACGAGGGCGTGCTCGCGCTGGCGGGGGAGTCCGGCGCGGGGCTCTGCCTGATGCACCGCCTGGCGGCGCCGGGGGAGGACCGGTACTCGACGGCGTACGACGCCGAGCCGGACTACGGGGCGGCGGGGGTGGTCGAGGCGGTCCGGGGGTTTCTGGCGGAGCGCGCCCGGGCGGCAATCGGGGCCGGGGTGTCGCCGGAGGCGATCCTGCTCGACCCGGGGCTGGGCTTCGGGAAGAGCCCCGGGCAGAACATCGAGCTCCTCCGGGCGACGCCGACCCTCCGCGGCCCGCACCCGGAGCTGCCCGGGCTCGGGCCCTTGCCGGTGTTGAGCGCGACGAGCCGGAAGAGCTTCGTCGGCTGGGCGCAGAGCGGGGGTGAGGGGTCGATCCCGGGCCCGGATGGAAGATTGGCGGGCTCGCTGGCGTTCAGCGTGATGCACCTGGGGTGCGGGGCGCGGTTGTTCCGCGTCCACGACGTGGCGGCTCAGGCCGCGGCGCTGCGGGCGGCGTGGCGCGTCCTGCAGTAAGAAAGGGGCTCGCTTCCGGGCGGGGGCGGCGGGGGTGCGGTTGATCGGCCTCGGGGCGGGGGCAAGGATGCATCGCCGGGGCCGAGCACCGGCGTGTGGAAGTTCGGATCGCGGGCGAGCGTCCCGCTCATGAAGGAGCCTCGATGGCTGCGGACAACGTCAAGGAATTTACCGACGCCAACTTCGAGTCCGAGGTGCTGGGCAGCGACAAGCCCGTGCTGGTGGACTTCTGGGCCGAGTGGTGCGCCCCCTGCCGCATGCTCGCGCCGACGATCGACGAGGTGGCGGGCGAGTTCGACGGCAAGGCGGTCGTCGGCAAGCTGGACACCGACGCCAACCGCAACGTCCCGGTCAAGTACGGGATCAGCGCGATCCCGACCGTGATCCTTTTTAAGAACGGCGAGGTCGTGAAGAAGTTCATCGGCCTGACGAGCAAGGACGACCTCGCGTCGGCGCTGAACGAGGCCGCCGGCTGACAACCACCGCCCCTTTCCGGGAACCCTTGACCGCCGGCGGGCGGGCCCTTCGATTGTCGGGCCCGATCATCCCGCAACCCACGCCCAGCGTTCACTCATGACCCAGACCGATCACTCCACCGGCCTGTCCGCGGGCGTCTCGCCCCGGGCGGTTCGCACGCCCGACCGCGAACGCCTGCGCTGCGGGGCCGTCGGCGTCGGACGGATGGGGCGTCATCACGCCCGTGTCTACGCCGAGCTCGATAATGTCGAGCTCGTCGGCGTGGTCGATGCCGACGAGGAGCGTCGGGAGACGGTCGCCGATCGGCACGGGTGCAAGGCGTTCGCCGACCCGCGCGAGCTGATCGACGCGGGGGTGGACGCGGTCTCGATCGCGGTGCCGACGGTCTACCACCGCCAGACGGCCGAGCCGTTTCTGGAAGCCGGCGTCGCCTGCCTGATCGAGAAGCCTTTGGCGCAGGACCGCGACGAGGCGGTGCGGATCAAGGAGCTGGCCGAGCGCGGCGGCGCGGTGCTGATGGTGGGGCACATCGAGCGGTTCAACCCGATCATGCGGGCGATGCGTCGGGCGACGGCCGCGGACCGCGAGGTCCGCCCCCGGTTTCTGGAGGTGCACCGGGTCAGCCCGATGACGTTCCGCTCGGTGGACATCGGGGTGGTCATGGACATGATGATCCACGACCTGGACGTGGTGCTGATGCTGATGGGTGGTCAGGAGCCGGACGACGTGCAGGCCGCGGGCGTGCCGGTGATCACCGAGCACGAGGACATCTGCAACGCGCGTCTGACGTTCAACCGCCCGTGGGGCCCGTGCGTGGCGAACCTGACGGCCAGCCGCCTGGCGCTCAAGACCGAGCGCGTGACGCGGATCACGGGCGAGAACGCGTACATCAAGGTCGACTACGCGGCGAAGACCGGGACGATCATCCGTCGGACGGCCAACGAGATCCAGATGCGCGAGGTGCACGAGCAGCTCCGCCAAGGTCGGGACCTGACGGACCTGAACTGGTCGGAACTGGTGAACATCGAGCCCCTGGTGATCGATGATCAGGAGCCGATCGTGAGCGAGATCGAGGCGTTCCTGGAGGCGGTGCGGACGGGGGAGCCGCCGGAGATCAACGCCGAGGCGGGGTTGGCGAACGTGGCGACGGCGCAGCGGATCGTGGAAGCGATCCAGCAGTTCGTGCGTTGAGCCTGTCGCAAATGGGGAGACGGGCGGCGTACGCGTCGGATTCGGGGGCGTTTGCGGGGATGAGGGACGGGCGAGGGCCCGGTAGACTGCACAGCACAGAGCACGGGTGTACGAGCCCGCGCGAGCGGCCGACCGCGGCACCAGCACCGCTCGCGACACCATCACCACCCGCCGCGGGACGCGAACAGGCCGGTTTCTGCGATGACCAACGAGCACACCCACAAGCCCCATGAGAAGCCCCAGGGCGAGACGCCCGCGACCAACGACCCGACGGGCGCGTCGGGCGCGAAGCCGCCCCAGGGCGAGCAGCCGGCTTCGGAAAAATCGCAGGAGGCCAAGAGCGAGCCGACGCGCCACGCCACGCCTCGCTCCGACCCGCCCAAGCCCACCACCGGCGAGCCGGCGGCGCCCCCCAGCGCCGAGGAGGCGCGCGACGTCGGTCGCTCCAGCAGCCCGACCAAGCAGGACCCGTCGAATGGCTCGAAGAACGGGCCGAACCCGAGCGATCCGAAGAACATGCGCGTCGAAGTCGGCGCGGAGATGGACGCCGAGGTCGACGCCGCGATGGCGCAGCTCGGCTTCGGGTCAAGCGGTGGCGGTGGCGGCGGCCCGGCGACGCAGGCCCCCGCCAAGCCCGCCCAGCCCCGCTCCCCGCGCGACACGGTGACGCCGGTCACCGGCGCCGCCCCGGCCCGCGCCAAGCCCCGGGTGGTCCAGGGCGGGCGCGAGCACCGCACGGGCAAGGTCGTCAGCGTCGGGCCGTCGGACGTGTTCATCGAGTTCGGGCCCAAAGAGCTCGGCGTGGTCGATCGGACCCAGTTCAAGACCGAGGCCGACCTGCCCCAGGTCGGGCAGGACCTGGAAGTCGCGGTCGAGCGGTTCGAGCCGGGCGAGAGCATCTACGTCTGCTCGCTGCCCGGTCAGGTGCAGAAGGCCGAGTGGGAGATGCTCCAGCCCGGCGACACCGTCGAAGCGAAGGTGACCGGGACGAACAAGGGCGGGCTCGAGCTCGAGATCGCCAACCACCGGGCGTTTATGCCCGCGAGCCAGGTCGCGTTGGACCACATCGCCGACCTCTCGGTGTTCGTGGGTCAGAAGCTGGCGTGTCGCGTGCAGCGGATCGACCGTCGCGGGACGGGCAACATCGTGCTGAGCCGTCGCGACATGCTCGCCGAGGAGCGCGCCCGCGAGGGCGAGAAGCTCAAGGGCACGCTGAAGGAAGGCGACACCGTCACCGGCACGGTCCGCAAGATCATGCCCTTCGGCGCGTTCGTCGACCTCGGCGGCGTCGACGGGCTGATCCACATCTCGGACCTCAGCCACGACCGCGTCAACCAGGGCGAGAAGAACGTCGGGCGGTTCGTTGAGGTCGGCAAGCCGGTGACGGTGCAGATCCTCAAGCTCGACTGGGACAAGAACCGGATCAGCCTGGGGCTGAAGCAGCTCCAGGCCGACCCGTTCGGGGAGATCGCGCAGGAGATCACCGAGGGCGCCGACGTCTCCGGGCGCGTGGTGCGGATCGTGGATTTCGGTGCGTTCATCGAGATCCGCCCGGGCGTCGAGGGGCTGTGCCACATCTCGGAGCTGGAGTGGCGCCGCGTGGCTCACCCGTCGGACGTGCTCAAGCCCGACGAGGTCGTGCAGTGCCGCGTGCTGAAGATCGACCCCAGCGACCGGAAGATCTCGCTGAGCATCAAGGCGCTCAAGGAAGCCCCGAAGCGCGAGGGCTCGCCGGGCGGTCGCGCTGGGCGTGGCGGACGCGGCGAGCGCGACGACCGCACCCCGGAAGAGATCCTCAAAGAAACCCCGCACCTGCGACGCCTCAAGGAACAGGCCAAACAGCGCGCCAAGCAGCAGAACCGCGGCTCCGGGCAGGGCGGGCTCGGCGACCTCGGCGGGCTCGGCATGGGCCTCGGCGACCTCAAGCTCTGAACCCCTTCGCCTCGGGCTCGACCAACGCAGGATCCGCACGCCCCCGCGTCCCTCCGGACGCGGGGGCGTTGTTCATGTGTTCATGGGGTTGTTCATGGAGAGGCCCGATCCGGTATCGTGTGCCCGCCCCGGGGCGGCTTTCTCGCCTTGCGGGCGGGGATGCCAGCTTCGGAGGTGCGCTTGATGCGGTTGCAGAGGTTTGTCGGTTGTGGGCTGGTCGCGATCGTGGCGGCCGGGGTGTGGGTCGGGTCGCTCGCCGGGTGCGCCGGCTCCGGCGAGACGCGCCCCAGCGAGGACCGGCGCGCCCAGGCACGTCCCGATCAGTCCGGGCCGGGGCAGTCCGGCTCGGCCTCGCTCCGATTGGCCGAGGCGCGACCGACGGGCACCATCTTTTCCAGCCCGATGCAGCGCACGCCCGACCGCGTCCGCGCCGCCGACGGGTCACCGGGCCCCGACTACTGGCAGAACACCGCCGACTACGCGATCGACGCCGAGCTCGACCCGGCCTCCAACACGCTCCGCGTCGCACTCCGCGTCCGCTACACCAACAACAGCCCCCACACCCTCCGCTATCTCTGGTTCAACCTCGAGCAGAACCTCTTCCGACCCGGGAGCAAGGGCGACGTCATCTACGGCTCCGGGCAGCGATTCGGGAACCGTGACGGCTTCGAGGGCGGGTTTAACATCACGGCCGTCCGCTTCCTCCGCGGCGACCTCGCGGGGGACGTCCGCGCCCTCCGCCCGGCCCGCGACGCGGAGCTGGCGGTCTACGACACGCTCGGGCGCGTCGACCTCCCCGAAGCGATCGAGCCCGGCGGACGCGTCGCGCTCGAGATGCGGTACAACTTCCGCGTGCCCCCCAACGGCTCGGACCGCATGGGGCGCGAGGACGTCGCCGGCGGGCGGATCTACCAGTTCGCCCAGTGGTTCCCCAACCTCTGCCGCTTCGACGACGTGCACGGGTGGAACACGCTCCCCTACCTCGGCGCGGGCGAGTTCTACACGGATTTCGGGGCGTATGACGTCGTGCTGAGCGTGCCGAGCGACCACGTCGTCGCGGCGACCGGCGTGCTGCAGAACCCGGAGGAGGTGCTGAACGAGCGCGAGCTTTCGCGCTGGCGGCGCGTGCACGACGGCGAGAGCGGGGACGAGTCGGTCTTTGTGCGCACGCTGGAGGAGGCCGACGCGGCCCGGTCGTCGTGGGACGGCGAGTCGATGTCGCGCTGGCGGTTTGTCGCCGAGGACGTGCGGACCTTCGCCTGGGCCGCGAGCCAGGCGTTCGCGTGGGAGGCGATGGGCGTCGCGGTGCCGACCGAGATCGGCGACGTCCGCGAGCCCACCCAGGCGGACATGGAGCGCTCGGCCGCCCTCCCCGAGGGCCAGCCCGGCGGCTCGTTCGACCCGATCCCGGACGGCGTGCCCACGCGCCTCGCGGTGGTCCACTCGTTCTACCCCCGCGAGGGCGAGGAGCAGTGGGCGCGGAGCAACGAGTACCAGGCGTTCACGCTCCGCCTCCACTCGCGCATGTGGTACCCCTACCCCTACCCGCAGTCCACCAACGTCAACGGCATCGTCGGCGGCATGGAGTACCCCATGGTCGCCTTCTGCCGCAACCGCACCAACCCCCGCGGGCTCTTCGGCGTCACCGACCACGAGCTTGTCCACAACTGGTTCCCCATGATCGTCAACACCAACGAACGCGAGTACGCCTGGATGGACGAGGGGATGACCAGCTTCCTCGGCATCTACGCCTCCCAGTACTTCTACCCGGACCAGACCCCGCGCACCATGACCCGCTTCTTCGAACGCATGGCCACGCGAGACCTCCAGCCCATCCACACACGACCCGACCACATCGCCGGCGGGCAGCTCGGCTTCCTCGCCTACCGCAAGACCGCCTACGGGCTCTGGCTCCTCCGCGAGCACATCCTCGGGGCGGACCGCTTCGACCCGGCCTTCCGCGCTTACATCGACAAGTGGGCCTTCAAGAGCCCGACGCCCGACGACTTCTTCCGCGCCATGAACGACGGCGCCGGGGCCGACCTGAACTGGTTCTGGCGCGGGTGGTTCATGGAGTTCACCCAACTCGACCAGGCGGTCGACGGCGTGCGCAGCGAGGAGGACGGCTCCGTCCGCGTCCGCTTCGCCAACCGGGGCGAGATGGTCATGCCGCTGATCGTGGAACTGACCTGGCGCGAGTCGGCGACCAGCCGCACGCGCGAGCGGGTCACCGTCCCGGTCGACGCCTGGGGCGGGCTGCACACCTTCGAGATGCGTTTTGCCACCGAAGGCCGCTCGCTCGTCGGCATCGAGATCGACCCCGACGGCGTCATGCCCGACGCCGACCGCAGCAACAACCGCTGGAGGCGGTGAGGGGGAGGCGAGCGGAATTAAAGCCAGTACCAAACGAGGCCGGGCACGGCAACTCCAGGCGAGACATGGGTCGCGGTAATCAGGCGTCAGGCGAAACAGGCCAAGGAGGCCAAAGGCGGCCAAAGGCGGCGTGCCGTGACCGCCGATAGGATCAGTGTCGAAGGGAGGCCATGGTGATGACGCGCATTGAGCACACTGTCACGATTCGCGGCAAAGCCGCCTCCCATCGTCGGCTCCGCCCGGAGGCTACGGGGCATGTCCTTGCATCGCTGGCCCCGGCGGTACGTGCTTCGTCCGAAGTGATGTTTCGTGGTCTCGCCGGGAAGCGAGGGCGACGGCCTGTCTGGCTCAAAAAGGCGAATGACTTCGGCTTGGTCGGGATTGACTTCCTCGGAGAAGAGGAGGCCCGTCTGCACATCACGGCTCCGCGTTTCGGCGACATCGAAGAGAGCCCATACAACGACCCGCAGAGGCAGTTGTTCGGGAATGTCGTCGACCACCTTCCGTCTGCGACTGACACAGCGTTCGACACGTTTGCCGATGTACTCGCAGATATCCGAGCCAACCAAGAAGACAGTGATCGGTTCGACTCGACACTTCTTCGTCGTGTCGGCAAGCTGCCGTTGGAGCAGAACTCCGGCGTTTTGGAACTGGAGATTGCAGGGGATCGAATCGCAAATCATGAGGGCACAATCACTCGCACGATCGTTGAGACAGCCGATCGATGGCGGAACACAACCCCAGCCCCTCGGAAGGTCCGTGTCTCTGGCAAACTGCACATGATCGAGTTCGCTAGGCAGGTGTTCTCCGTGGAGTTGGCGGATGGAGCGAAGGTGCGAGGAGTTTGGCTGGGGGACTCGATCGAGCCGCTACGTGCACACTGGGGGAATAGTGTCGTATTCTCCGGTACCGCTGTTTTTCGGCCCAGTGGTCTCGTTCTCCGTGTCGAGACCGATCGTATTGAGCAAGCAACAGAGGCTGACGCATTCTTCTCGGAAATGCCGAAGGCGAGCCCGCGGGCTGTTCGGCTTGAACAGGAGATTGCCGCTCAGAAACCGCGCGGCGGCATCGCTGCCGTCTTCGGCAAATGGCCCGGCGACGAATCGGACGAGGAGCTTGAACGCTTGCTTCGCGAGGTTGGCTGATGGCCACAAAGGCCTATTTGCTCGATACGAATATCCTCGTGCACCTGCTCCGCGGCAGAGCAGTGGGCGAAGCCATCGACGATGCTTATCAATTTAGGTCAGGGCAAACAATAGCAATTATCTCAGTCGTCACCGTCGGCGAGATTCGCGCTTTCGCTGCTTTGAACGGATGGGGTGAGAATAAGAGGGCAACACTCAGAGAGCTTCTCGATCAGATCGTGCAATTGTCGATCAGTCGGGAGGACATTCTCGATGCCTACGTACGCTTGGATTACTACACACAGAAGGAGTTGTCTCCTGCCAGAAAGATGACGAAGAACGACCTTTGGATCGCTGCGACAGCACTCGCAGCACAGCTTCCAATCTTGACGGCGGACGGCGACTTTGACAACGTGCGGGGCATAGGCGTCGAAGTCATTGCGCTGGATGCGAACACCGGATCTCCAAAATAGACCAGATTGCCGCCGCAAAAGAGACGCGGATTCTTTCCCCGATCGCAAGCAGCCAGAAGCCAGTGGGAGCTGGGTCGAACGAGCGAAGAGTCCGACGTCCAGCAGCAAGGTTCGCAGGAACGGCAAGCTGGGCCTCCCCCCGTATTCTGCCTTCTGGCGGGCGATTTCGCCGATGACGCTGGCGATGGCATCGACTCGATCCAATACGAAAGCCGCCGCTGGGCGGGGTTCCCGTTCGGGGCGTGGTCGTGGTTCCGGCTCCGATGAGGGCCCGATCTCGACGCCGGGCGTCCGCGTGCTGCGGGCGGCCGGGTGGCTCGGGCTCGCGGGGCTCTGGGCGTTCCTGCTGATCGCCCTGGTCAGCTTTCACCCGGCCGACGCGCCGGGGCACGCGGTTTACCCGCCTAACGACCCGGTCTCGAACTGGGGCGGGCCGGTGGGGGCGTACGCGAGCTATCACCTGCTCCGCCTGCTGGGGCTGAGCGCGTGGCTGCTGATGCTCCTCGCGGGCGTGGGGCTGTTTGTCAGCGCCAAGCGCCCGCGCCACGGCGTGGCGGCGGTTGGGATGCCGATCCTCCGCACCGTCGGCGTCGTGCTCCTCGTCGCCGCCCTCGCCGGGACGCTCCGCTTGCTCGCGCCCAACCTCGGGCCGATGCCGGACCTCAGCGGCGGCACGGTCGGCGTGGTGGTGGGAGAGGAACTGGCCGTCCGCTTCGGGCCGGTGGGGAGCTTGCTCTGGCTCGGGCTGCTGGCGCTGATCGGGCTCCTGGTCGCGTTTGACAAGTACGTCTTCACCGTCCCGGCGTGGGTGGCGGGGCGGATGTTCCCGGCCCTGCGCCGCGGGACGGGCAAGGCCGCCTCCGCGACCGGCGACGCCGCCAAGCGCGGGCTCCGCGGCGTGCTCGCGGGCATGGTCGGTGCGCGGGAGAAGGTCCGCACCGTCACCGTGCGCCTGAATGACGTGGACGAGCCGGTCGAAGTCGAGATCGACGAGGAAGACGAGACCGTCGCTCGCCCTGTGCGCACCAAGAAGGCGGCTGCGAAGAAGGCGGCGAAGAAGAAGCGCGTCGTGGCGGAGGTGGAGGAGGAAGAAGAGGACGTCGAGGACGCGGCGTACGAAGCCGAGGACGCGGAAGAAGAGGCAGACGAGTGGGACGAGGCGGAGGCCGACGACGCCGAGGAGGAGGACGAGGACGAGCTGCCCGGTGCGCCGCAGGTGTTCGATCAAGACGCGTTGCGTGAGAAGATCGCGCGTCTGCCGGTGCGTTTCGGGGCCGACAGCCGTCGGAGCGCGACGGAGGAGGACCTGCGTGATCTTCAGAACGTGGGAGAGCTGGAGGGGTACCGCTTCCCGCCGCTGGATCTGCTGGAGGAGCCGGAGGACAACTTCGAGGAGAAGCTGCGCGAGATCGTGCGGGAGCAGGGCGAGGCGCTGGAGCACGCGCTGCAGCAGTACCGGATCGACGGCGAGGTGGTGGGGATCGAGTCGGGCCCGGTGATCACGCTGTACCACATCCGCCTGGCGCCGGGGACGCGGGTGAGCGCGCTGCAGACGGTGTCGAGCGACATCGCGCGTGCGCTCAAGGCGGTGAACATCCGGATCGTGGCGAACCAGGCCGGTCGGGACACGGTGGGCATCGAGGTGCCGAACCCGACGAAGGAGCGGGTGCGTCTGAAGGAGCTGATGAGCAACCGGGCGGCGTTCGAGAACATGAAGCTCCCGATGTTCCTGGGCAAGGACGCGAGCGGCGACCCCTTGATCGCGGACCTGACGCAGATGCCGCACATGCTGATCGCGGGCACCACGGGCTCCGGCAAGAGCGTGTGCATGAACACGATCATCATGGGCTTTCTCTATACGAAGAAGCCGAACGAGCTGAAGATGGTGCTGGTCGACCCGAAGATGGTCGAGATGAGCCAGTTCAAGGACATCCCTCACCTGATGAGCCCGGTGGTGACGGAGATGGGCAAGGCGGCGGCGATCCTCGAGTGGGCCGTGCGGAAGATGGACGAGCGGTACGAGTTGCTCGCCGACGCGGGCGTGCGGGACATCGCGGGGTACAACGAGCTGGATTTCGACGAGCTGTGCGAGGCGCTCGGCGCGGTGACGGAGGAGCAGAAGGCGCGCGTGCCGCGCCGGTTGCCCTACATGGTGTTCATCATCGACGAGCTGGCCGACCTGATGATGACCAACAAGGAGGTGGAGGGCTCGATCATCCGGATCGCGCAGAAGGCCCGCGCGGTGGGGATCCACCTGATCCTGGCGACGCAGCGTCCGCAGGCGAACGTGGTGACGGGGCTGATCAAGAGCAACATGCCGTGCCGCATCGCGTTCAAGGTGGCGAGCGGGATGGACTCTCGGATCGTGCTGGATCAGAAGGGCGGGGAGCTCTTGCTGGGTCAGGGCGACATGCTCTACCTGAGCCCGCGGAGCAGCAAGCTGAGCCGTGCGCAGGGGACGCTGGTGGACGACCGGGAGATCCGTAAGGCCGTGCGGTTCATGCGGGACGTCGCGACGCCGACGTTCGAGCGTCAGCTCGTGCAGCTCCGCTCGGGCGGGGAGGACGAGGAGAAGATCCTCGAGAGCCAGAACAACTCGTCGGCCTCGCTCGCGGCGGCCCAGGAAGACCCGATGTTCGACCGCGCGGTCGAGATCGTGCTCGAGACCAAGCGCGGGAGCGTGAGCCTGCTGCAGCGCCGCCTCGCGATCGGGTACACGCGGGCGAGCCGCCTGATCGACCTGATGGGCATCGCCGGGATCATCAGCGCGCACAAGGGTTCGGTGGCGCGGGACGTCTTGATCACGATCAACGAGTGGGAGGCGATGAAGGCGCTCGCGGAGGAAGAGGCCCGGGCGACCGGCGTGAGCTACCCGCGGGACGACGGCACGGGCAACGTCACCGACGCGGGGGGGACGGGGTTGTTCGAGGGCGAGTCGCCCGAGGCGGACGCGCCGCCCGTGGCGCTCGCGGAGGCCGAGCAGGCGGCGATCGAGGTCACCAGCCGTCACGCACCGCGCGGCGGGGACGAGGACGCCCGCCCGCCGCGCCGCGAGCCCCCGCCGTTCGACCCAACCGACAACGAGGCGGAGGCGGGCTACGAGGACGAGGAAGAAGAAGAGGAAGAGGAAGAGGCCGACGAGGATGAGGACGAGTCGCTGGAAGACGACGAGGACGAATCCGAAGAGGAAGACGACGAAGACTGGGACGAGGAAGAAGACGCCTCAGAGGACGAAGAAGACGCTGAAGACGAGGACGCCGACGACGAAGAGGATGAGGAGAGCGAGGACGAAGACGACGACGAGTACGAATATGAGTACGAGTACGTCGAGGAAGGCGAAGACGACGAGGGTGAGGACGAGGACGAGGAAGAGGACGCTGAGGAAGACGAAGCCGAGGACGAGCCTCGCTCCAAGCCCAAGCGCGGGCGCTGATGCCGGGGCGCCCGGGTTCCCATCCCCGGCTCGGCGTCATTCTCCCCGAATAAGGTCACGAAGACCCCGGGTGCTCGAGCGGACTTCGCGGCGCCTCGCAGCCGCCCGTCGGCGGGGCGGTAGGTCTCTCCGGCAGCCCGGTATACTGATCGGCCCGTGGTGCGACCCGGGCTGGACGGCCTGAGGGAGGTCGGGAAAACACTGTTTCAACACCAATGCCCGGGGCATCAGCGCCCGCGCACCGGAACTTAGGGATTAAGGGAGCAACGATGCGGACTGCAACTCGGACGGGGCTGGCGTCGCTGGCCATGGGTCTTCTGGCGTGGCCGGCTCTGGCGGGGCTCCCCGCTTCCATGGACCGCGTCCCCGAAAACGCGCTGGTCGTCGCCAGCGTGCGCAACATCGAGGCCTTCTCGAACAACATCGGGCGCCTCAACGCCGCCCTTCCGGCCGATAGCCGCATCCCTCTGGGCATGCTCGGCGACCTCATGGGCACGCCCGGGCTCAACACCGGCGGCTCCATCAGCCTCGCCCTCATGCCCTCGCCCGACGGGCAACCCCTCGACATGGACAACGAGCAGGGCCCCATGGTCCTCGTTGTCCCCGTCACCGACGCCAACGAATTCGTCCGCGGGCTCGGCGGCACGCCCGGCGCGGGCGTGGTCGAGGTGAACGTCGGCGATGAGACCGCGTTCGCCAAGGACATCGGCGGCGGGTACGTCGTCATGGGCCCGATGCGCGAGATCGTCGAGGCCTTCCAAGGCGATGGCGGGCAGCGGGCCCGTCACGAGCGGGCGGTCGGGCGCGTCGGCGCCCGCGTCGCCGAGCAGTCCGACACCATCATCGTCGCCAACATCCCCGCGCTCCGCCCCCAGCTCGAAGAGGGCCTGGAAGGGATGAAGCAGCAGGCGCAGATGTTCGCGATGATGGCCGGGCAGCAGGGCGAGCAGATGCAGCAGCAGATGCAGGCCTTCGAGATGATCGCCGGCAGCTTCCTCCGCGACGCGCGCGTCGGGATGGTGGGGATCGGCTTCGGCGACGTGGGGGTCAAGATCGACCTGGCCGCCAACTTCAACGAGGGGAGCGAGATCGCGGGCTTCTTCGATCGCGCCGCCGACGCGCGGGCCGTGCTCGCCCGCGTGCCGGACGTGCCCTTCCTCTTCGCCGGCGCCGCCGACTTCTCCAGCCCCGGCATGCAGCGACTGGTCAAAAACATGGGCGAGCTGGCCGCCCAGGCCAACCCGGACATCCCCAACGCGATGAACCCCGCCGCGATGATGCAGGGCATCGATGGCATCGGCTACATCATCGGCACCCCCGGCGCGCTCATGGGCGGGCTCTTCACCAACACCGCCTACTACTACAAGACCAGCGACCCAGACGCCTACCTCCGCACCTACGGCGAGATGCTCAACGCCATGAACGGGCAGCAGATCGAAGGCCTCACCTACAACACCAGCTTCCAGCGCAACAGCGCCCAGGTCGAAGGGCGGCAGGTCGACACCTACTCCCTCTCGATGCGACCCAACCCCAACGACCCGGCCGCGATGCAGGCCCAGCAGATGATGATGATGATGTTCGGCCCGAGCATGGGCGCGAGCGGCTACATCGGCAAGGCCGAGGGCGGGCTCGTCATGACCATGAGCCAGAACACCCCGCTCATGAGCCAGGCCCTCCGCACCGCCGACAACAGCAACGGGCTCGCCCGCAACCAGAACATCCGCACCGTCGCCGAGCAGATGCCCGAGAACGCGAGCTTTGTCAGCTACATCGGCATCGGCAGCATCCTCACCACCGTCAACAGCTTCCTCGCGATGATGGGCGCCGGCTTCGACGTCCAGATCCCCGCCAACCTCGCCCCCATCGGCATCGGCGGCACCACCCACGACGGCGGCTTCCAAGCCCGCGTCGTCGTCCCCACGCAGGTCATCGAGACCGTCTCCAAGATCACCCAGCAGTTCAACGAGATGAACGACATGGGCCAGCCCGACGCCGCCCCCGCACGCCCCCGCTTCTAAAACGACCCCTTCTCCACCGACCCAACCGCCGCCCCGGGCAGCCTGCGCTGCCCGGGGCGTTTTTTCATGCACGTCGATGCCACAGCCCGCCCATGGCAACAAACACGGCCCGGCGAGAGGCCGGGCCGCGGGTGAGGCTTGGGGTTGTGCGACACGCCGGGGCGGCGCCGGGGCCGCGGTGGGGGGATCGGTTCAGACCTCGTCGGCCTTGGCGATCTGCCACTCTTCCAGGTTGATCGGGGCCTGACGCCCGAAGATCGTGACCAGGACGGTGACCTCGCCCTTCTCCGGGTGCAGCTCGTCGATCGTGCCCTCGTAGTTCTCGAAGGGGCCTTCCTTGATGATGACGTGCTCGCCTTTCTCGAAGACCATGCGGACGACGGGCTCTTCCTCGGGGCGGCGGGAGTCGCGGAGCATCTTTTCGATCTCGTGCTCCTGCATGGGCGTGGGTCGCCCGGCGGTGCCGACGAAGTCGCCCACGCCGGTCGTCTCCTTGATGAGGAAGAAGACGTCCTGGGGGATGCGTCCGTCGTCTTCGAGGCGCATCTCGACGAAGACGTAGCCCGGGTAGAGCTTGGTTTCGGTGATCTTCTGCTTGCCGCCCTTGATGGTCTTGGTCTTCTCGGTCGGGACGAGGATGCGGCTGACCAGGTGGGTCATCTTCTCGATCTGCACCTTGCGGAGCAGCGTCTCGCGGACCGAGTTTTCCTTGTTGCTCGCGACGCGGAGGACGAACCAGTTCATCCCCTCGTGCCGGATCGGCTCGTCGTCGGCGATCAGGTCGGCCTTCTGGTCGGGCTTGCCGTCGAAGGCGGGGGCGCGGTCCGGCTTGGGCTCGGCCTGGGACTCGGGTTGGACACCCTCGGCCTGGTGCTCGGTGTGCTGCTCGTCGTGCGTGTTCTGCATGGTGGGCCTGCCCTTTCCGGGCTCGCGGTCTTGGATCGGGAGTGCGGACGGAGAAGCGGGGGGTCAGCGTTCCAGCACGCCGACGCCGGCGAAGAACGAGCTGAACGCGAAGTCGATCACGAACAGGACGGCCGCGATCAGGAACGTCGCGACCACGACGACGATCGTCGAGCCGGTGACTTCCTTCCGGGTGGACCAGTTGACCTTCTTCATCTCGCCGTCGGTCGCGATGAGGAACTCGACGGTCTTGCGCTTGACGCCGACGAGCCAGTAGATCAGCGCCGCCCCGGCGAGGAGGACGACGCCCGCGCCCGCGGCCTGGAGGTAGGTCGGCTCGAAGACCGGGATGCCACGGGCCGTGCGGACCACGCCCTGCGTCGCGGGCCCGGTCGCGGCCGGTCCGGCGATGCGGAAGGTGTCGGCGCTGACGAGCTCGAAATCGCGCTCCGCGAGCGCGACGCCGCGGACGATGAGCGTCCCCGCGCCGCGGGTGGTCGGGTTCCAGGCGTCGACGGTCGCGGTCGCGACGTCGATCTGCTCCACGCCCCCGGCGTCGACGAACTGCACGGGCTGCCCGGGCGCGGGGGCCTCGCCCTCGAGCCCGACGACGTCGACCTGCCACGTGGGGGTGGGGAGGCGGACGAGCTCGAGCTGCTGCCAGGTCCATCCGGCGCCGGCGAGGACGAGCACGCCGACGAAGACGGCCGTCATCGTCCGGACCCAGTACCCCTGGTTGGGCTTGTAAATCAGGCTCATGGGCACGCTTCTTCCCGCCGGCGGAAGCCGGCGTGGGGGGCAGAGGCGGTCGGCACGATCCATCCGGCACCGTCCCGGCGTCGGCTCAGGCCGACGCGAACCGCATCAGAACACGCCAAGAGGGACTCGAACCCCCAACCTGCTGATTTGGAATCAGCTGCTCTACCAATTGAGCTATTGGCGTAGGAAGGCAGTAGGCATTGGGCACTCGGCAATAGGCCTGTGGCGGACGGGGAGAGCTCGGACATCCGGCGAGGCAGCGGGCGTCGGTGCAGAGAAGAGATTCAGAACGTCGCGGCAAGTCATTTGCACACACACCTTCACATCTCTCTTCGCTCTCCTGTCCCTGTCTCCCCGAATGCCTAGTCCCTATTGCCTCATGCCTTTTACTTCCGCTTGATCTTGTGCAGCGTGTGCTTGCGCAGACGCGGGCTGTACTTCTGGAACCCTTCTTTGATGCGGTCTTCGATGCCGCCCTTGACGTTGATGGAGGTGCGGTAGTTGAGGTCGCCGCACTCCGTGCACTGGAGCCAGACGTACTCGCGGGCTTGTGATTTCTTCTTGGCCATCGGTTCGCTCCGGTTGCAGGCCCGTGTGGGGCCGCTGGCGGGTGGGCCCGCCGGGTCGTTCTCGGAAAGCCGGCCCGCGGGTGTTGCTCCCGCGGGCCGGTGCAGGGTCGTGTCATGCCCCGGGCCCGGAAGGGGCGTCGGGGCGGGCGATCACCGGGTGCTTACTCGATGATCTCGGTGACGGTGCCGGAGCCGATGGTGCGACCACCTTCGCGGACGGCGAAGCGGAGGCCCGGCTCGATGGCGACGGGCTTGTCCATGAGGTCGACCTCGATCTCGACGTTGTCGCCCGGCATGCACATCTCCGCGCCGCCGAGGAGCTTGACGCTCCCGGTGACGTCGGTGGTGCGCATGTAAAACTGGGGTCGGTAGCCGGCGAAGAAGGGGGTGTGGCGCCCGCCCTCTTCCTTGCTGAGGACGTAGATCTGGGCCTTGAACTTGGTGTGGGGCTTGATGCTGCCCGGCTTGCAGAGGACCTGCCCGCGCTCGATTTCTTCCTTTTCGACGCCGCGGAGGAGACAGCCGACGTTGTCGCCGGCGATGCCCTGGTCGAGGGTCTTCTGGAACATCTCGACGCCGGTCATGGTGGTCTTCTTGCTGGACTTGGAGAGGCCGACGATCTCGACTTCGTCACCGACCTTGCAGACGCCGCGCTCGATGCGCCCGGTCGCGACGGTGCCGCGGCCCTTGATCGAGAAGACGTCCTCGACGGCCATGAGGAAGGGCTTGTCCTGCTCACGGGCGGGCTCGGGGATGTAGGTGTCCAGGGCGTTGAAGAGCTCGTCGATCGGCGCGCAGATCGCGTCGTCGCCCGGGTTCTCGAGGGCGGCCTTGGACTGGCCCTTGATGACCGGGGTGTCGTCGCCCGGGAACTCGTACTTGTCGAGCAGCTCGCGGATTTCCATCTCGACCAGCTCGATGAGCTCCGGGTCGTCGACGAGGTCGACCTTGTTCATGAAGACGACGATGTAGGGCACGCCGACCTGACGGGCGAGCAGGACGTGCTCACGGGTCTGGGGCATGGGGCCCGAGTCGGCGGCGACCACGAGGATCGCGCCGTCCATCTGGGCGGCGCCGGTGATCATGTTCTTCACGAAGTCGGCGTGCCCGGGGCAGTCGACGTGGGCGTAGTGGCGCCCTTCGGTTTCGTACTCGACGTGCGAGGCGTGGATCGTCACGGTCTTGTTCGAGTCACGCACCGTGCCGCCCTTGGTGATGTCGGCGTAGCTCTTGGCTTCGCCGAGACCCTTGGCGGCCGCACGCGCCACAAGGGCGGCGGTCAGCGTGGACTTGCCGTGGTCGATGTGCCCGATCGTCCCGACGTTGACGTGCGGTTTGGTCCGCTCAAAGGTGGCCTTGGCCATTGTGGGTGTTCCTCCACCGTCTTACAAGTGTCCCGGCCAGCGGAGGCCCGATCGTGCCGGGGCTGCTGCGCCGTCGCGGGGGGGGGGGAGGCCCCGCCCGGGCCACCGCAGGCGGGTGTCCGCGTCGGCCCCCCCGGGCGCGCGCCCCCGCAACCCCGCCGCCCCGAGGGCCCCG
>JBJHBZ010000018.1:0-46012 GCA_050485765.1 Phycisphaerales bacterium
GACGGGGATCGGGTCGGCCGCTCGCGCGCGATCTTGTCCAGTGCCAGCCCGCCGCCGAGGCTCCCGGTGAACCCCACCGCGCGCACGCACGGGTGACGCACGAGGGACGAGCCGATCGGTTTCTCACGCTCGCCCCCGCTGTGGAGGAAGCTGAAGGTGCCCGGGGGGAACTCGGCCGCGCGCACGGCGTCGGTCACCGCGCGCGCCACCAGCTCGCCTGTCCCCGGGTGCCCCGGGTGCCCCTTGACGATGACCGGGCACCCGGCGGCGAGCGCGCTCGCGGTGTCGCCGCCCGCGGTGGAGTACGCGAGCGGGAAGTTCCCCGCCCCGAAGACCGCGACCGGCCCGAGCGGGACGAGCATCCGGCGCAGGTCCGGCTTCGGCACCGGCGACCGCGACGCGTCCCCACGGTCGATCGTCGCCCCCAGCCAATCCCCCCGGCGGACCACCTCCGCGAAGGTCAGCAAGGTGTGGACGGTCCGGTCGCGCTCGGCCATCAGGCGCGTCGTCGTCAGCCCCGTCTCGCCGCTGGCGACCTGGAGCAGCGCATCGCCCAACGCCCGGATCCGCTGGGCGATCAACTCCAGCAGGCGGGCGCGATCGCTCGGGGATTTCGCCCGGATCGCGAAGAACGCCTCCCACGCCTTCTCGCCCGCCTCCTGCACCTGGCGGGTCGTGGCGGGGTGGAAATCGATCGGGAGCTCGGCCCCGTTGGCGGGGTTGATCGCCTTGAACGCGTGCTCGGGCGTCGCGGTGGGGCAGGGGGCGTTGTTGCCGGCGATGATCGACCAGCCGCGGGTCGTGGTCGGTGCAGCGCCTGGTTTGGATCCCGTGGTTGCCGTCTCGGTCGCCATAACGCCTCCTGCGGGGCCGCCGGGTCTGCCGCCCGGGGCCGCTCCTCTTGCTCTATCGGCCCAACCGCGCCTCGCCCGCGCTGATTGCGAAAATCGGGTGTGGTGCGCTCGGATCGCCCGGTGTTCGTATGCTGTCCCCCATGCTTGCCCGGGTCCAGTCGTATCTGTTGGAAGGGGTCGACGCCCGCCTCTGCGAGGTGGAGGTCCATCTCGATGACACCGGGTTCACCAAAGAAACCGTCGTCGGGCTGCCCGACGCGGCGGTGAAGGAGTCGCTCCAGCGTGTCGCGGCGGCGCTGAGCAGCGCGGGGTACGCCTACCCGCCCGGGCGGGTGCTGATCAACCTCGCCCCGGCCGACGTGCGCAAGGAAGGGCCCGTCTACGACCTGCCGATCGCGATCGGGATCCTGATCGCCCAGGGCGTGCTGGACGCGGGGCGGGCCGGCGACGGGCCGGACGTGCGCTCGATGCTAATCGCGGGCGAGCTGGCGCTCGACGGGCGCGTGCGCCCGGTGCGCGGGGCGATCGCGATGGCGGTCGCGGCCCGCGAGGCGGGGATGCGGAGCATCGTCGTGCCGGCGGACAACGCCGGGGAAGCCGCGGTCGTGCGCGGCGTGGACGTCTTCGGCGTGCGCACGCTGGTGGAGCTCGTCGGGCTGCTCGCCGGCGCGACCGAGGGGGAGCCGGTCCCGACGCCGGACGTGGACGCGATGCTGCGCCAAGCCGAAGCCGACGTCGATTTCGCCGACGTGCGCGGGCAGGAAGCGGTGAAGCGTGCGATCACGGTGGCGGCGGCGGGTTCGCACAACCTGCTGATGCTCGGGCCGGCGGGCACGGGCAAGACGATGATGGCGCGGGCGCTCCCGGGGGTGCTGCCTTCGATGACGCCCGAGGAGGCGGTGGAGGTGACGCGGGTGCACTCGGCGGCGGGGACGCTTGCGCCCGGTGCGTCGCTGGTGACGACGCGTCCGGTGCGCACGCCGCACCACACCGCGAGCAGCCCGGCGATCGTGGGCGGGGGCGCGGTGCCGCGACCGGGGGAGATCAGCCTGGCGCACCGGGGTGTGTTGTTTCTGGATGAGCTGCCGGAGTTCCCGCGTCCGGTGCTGGAGACGCTGCGCCAGCCGCTGGAGGATCACGTGGTGACCATCAGCCGTGCGCACGGGAGCGTGACGTTCCCGGCGAGCTTCATGCTGGTGGCGGCGATGAACCCGACGCCGAAGGGGGACGTCGCGCCGGGCGAGGTGGGCAAGCGGGCGATGGAGCGGTATCTCTCGCGTCTCAGCGGGCCGCTGCTGGACCGGATCGATATCCACGTCGAAGCGCCGGCCGTCCCGTTCGGGCAGCTGCGCAGCGCGCCGACGGGGACGAGCAGCGCCGAGATGCGCGACGCGGCGGCCCGGGCGCGGGCGGTGCAGTCGGCCCGACAGGGCCCAGGCGTGCCCAACGCCCGCCTGACGCGACGCCAGCTCGACGCGGCGGCCCCGATGAGCGAGGACGCCGAGCGTCTGGTCGGGCAGGCGGTGACCGAGCTCGGGCTGAGCGCGCGGGCGTTTGACAAGATCCGTCGCGTGGCCCGCACGATCGCGGACCTGGCGGGTGACGAGGTGCTCGACGCGGGGCACGTCGCCGAGGCTGTGGGGTACCGGCTGCTCGATCGCAAGGTGTGACGTGGTGCGGGCGTGCGTCCCGCCCATCCATGGGAGAGAACCTAGGATCGGTCCCTGTTTCGGGCGGTGGTTGCGCGAGGGGTTGGGGTTGGAAAGGAGCGGCGTCGTGCTGGCGATTGTCACCGGTCAGGTCGGGATGGATAAGAAGCCGTACCTGGAGGGGGTGAAGCGGTTCGCCCATGAGCAGGGCGAGCCGATGGAGGTGGTGCACGTCGGTGACATCATGTACCGGGAGGCTCCGGACGTGCCCCCGGGTCGGATCCTGGACCTGCCGCTGAGCCGTCTGCAGACGTTGCGTCGGGCGGCGCTCAAGGACGTGATGGCCGAGGCGCCCAAGCACAAGAGCCTTCTGGTGAACACGCACGCGACGTTCCGTTGGCGTCACGGGCTGTTCAGCGCGTTCGATTTCGATCAGATCCAGCGTCTGAAGCCGGACGTGTTCATCGCGCTGGTGGACAACATCGAGGTGGTGCACGAGCGTCTGCACCGGGATCACGACGTGGACGCGACGCTGAAGGACTGCATGGTCTGGCGCGAGGAGGAGCTGCTCGCGACGGAGCTGATGAGCCAGGCGGTGCCTGGGAGCAAGTTTTACATCGTGAGCCGCGGGCGTCACGAGGAGACGCACCGGACGATGTTCCGGCTGATCGCTCGCCCGGGGATGAAGAAGGTGTACCCGAGCTTCCCGATGAGCCACGTGGTGGATATGCCGGAGGTGCTGGCGGAGATCGACGCCTTCCGCGCGGCTTTGGCGGAGCACTTCATCACGTTCGACCCGGGGGACGTGGACGAGAAGCTGCTGCTGGACCGCGCGCTGGAGGCGGCACGGGAGGGTCAGGACATCATCGAGCACGAGGCGCACAGCTTCGGCGGCGCAAAAAAGGGCTCGGCCCCGATCCGCGTGAAGGTGCGCGAGGTGCTCGACATCGCCGGCGATATCGACGGTCAGATCTACATGCGGGACTTCAAGCTGATCGATCAGTCGGACATGATCGTGAGCCTGGTGCCGGAGCTGCCGGGGATGGGCGGGAAGGACATCCCGGGGCTGAGTTCGGGCGTGGAGCGCGAGCTGCAGCACGCGTTCGAGCACGCGAAGGAGGTCTACGTGGTGTGGAAGCCGAAGAAGCCGCCGAGCCCGTTCATTACGGAGACGAGCACAAAGATCTTCAAGACGACCGAGGAAGCGCTGAGCTACTTCGAGCAGGCGGGGATGTTCGGGGAGCGGAACCTCTTCGGGCACTGAGGCGGGCGGGGCGTCGCCACGGCGGGCTGCAGGCCGGGCGATGGCCTGGTCTTGGTTTCAGCTCTGGCTCTGGCGGACGCGCTTTTCCATCAGGAGGCGCTTGGCCTCGCCGGCGAGGTGGAAGCTGCCGGTGACGCAGATGAGGTCGTCGCGTCCGACGGCTCGGGCGGCGGTGTTGAGCGCGTCCTTGAGGTTGGGCTCGACCTGGGCCATCTTGCCGCTGAGGTCGACAAAGCGTTTCTGAAGCTCGGCGGGGTCCATCGCGCGGGGCGAGTCGTCGGCTTTGGTGAAGACGATCTTGTCGGCGCCGAGGGCGATCTCCCGGAGCATGGCGTCGACGTCCTTGTCGGCGGCGCAGCCGAAGACGACGACCATGCTGTCGGTGCGCTGGTGGGCGCCGATGGCTCGGACGAGCGCGCGCACGCTTTCGGGGTTGTGGGCGCCGTCGATCATGACGCGGGGGCGCTCGTGGACGACTTCCATCCGTCCGTGGGCGGGCGTGAGGCTGAGCCCGCGGGCGACGTCGCGCTCGGGGAGCTCGAACCCCTGGGCGCGGAGGGCGTCGAGAGCGGCCAGCGCGAGCCCGCAGTTCTCGGCCTGGTGCTCGCCGGGGAAGGGCACGGGGAGGTGCTCGTAGCTGGAGCGGGGTGTGCTGAGGCAGACGCGGACGTGGGGGCCGAGCTCCGGGCTCGCTTCGAAACGCGCGGAGAAGTCAACGTCCTGCTTGAGGACGCGGAGCTCGCAGGCGGCGCGCTCGGCGGCGTCGCGGAAGGCCGACATGATCGCCTCGTCCTGCGGCATGGTCAGCGCGATCGCGCCGGGCTTGAAGATGCCGGCTTTTTCGCCCGCGATCTCGGCGAGGGTGTCGCCGAGGAGCTGGGTGTGCTCGAGCTGGATCGCGGTGACGACGCAGACGGCCGGCTCAACGATGTTGGTGCAGTCCAGTCGCCCGCCGAGGCCGACCTCGATGACGGCGCAGTCCACCGCCTGCTCGGCGAAGTGCAGGAAGGCGAGCGCGGTGACGGCTTCGAAGTAGGTGACGCTGCCGTGGGTGGGCTCGAGCGCCTGGGCGGCGGCGGCGACCTTGGCGAGCAGGCGGCTGAACTCTTTCTCCGAGATCATGTCCGGCCCGACGCGGACCCGCTCGCGGACGGTGACCAGGTGGGGGCTGGTGAAGACGCCGGTCGTGTACCCGCAGGCGGCGAGGCAGCTCGCGGTCATCTCGACGACCGAGCCCTTGCCCTTGCTCCCGGCGACGTGGACGACGGGGCAGGCGAGGTGCGGGTCGCCGAGGAGTTCGGCCAGCGCGCGCATGCGGTCGAGCTTGAAGACGTCGGCCGGGACCTGGGCCGGGCGGGTGCGCTCGACGTTCGGGCGGGTGGTGAGCCACTTGCAGGCCGAGTCGAAGGAGGCGAAGGCGCGGCGCTTGAGCACGGGCTTCGTGCCGGCTTTGGGGGCGCTTTGGGCGGGGGATTTGCCTTGCTTGGCGGCGGGCTTGGGGGTGCTTCGGGCGGCGGGGGTGGTTTCGACGGGCGGGCGGGGCTTGGCAGCGCCCTGCTTGGTTTTGGAGCCGCGTCGTGTGCTGGCCGTCCTGGGCATAACGGAGGAGTCTACGCGCCGGGGTGGACGGGGTTCGTCGGTTTCATGATGAAGATGAATGGGGTGTGGGTGCGGGGATCCTGCACGCCGTAGGCAGGCGTGGCGATACTGTGTGCGTGGGGATGTGGAGCTGGTGGATGTTTGAAAGGAGTCTCGCCCGTGCCGGATCGCCCGAAGCCGCCGGAGAATTCGAGTTCGAAGCCGCCCGCGTCGTCCAATGGTTCGGCGTGTTCGACCGGCCCTCGCCCGGCGCAGATGCCCGGGAGCGAGTCTTGGCGGGTGTTCCGGATCATGGCGGAGTTTGTGACCGGGTTTGAGACGATGGGTCACCTGCCGCCGGCGGTGACGATCTTCGGCTCGGCCCGGACGCTCCCGCAGCACCCGGATTACCAGCAGGCCGAGCGTTTGGCGCGGATGCTGGGCGAGCGCGGGCTGACGGTGATCACCGGGGGCGGGCCGGGAATCATGGAGGCGGCGAACAAGGGGGCGAAAGAAGCCGGGGCGTGCAGCGTGGGCCTGAATATCGCGCTCCCGCACGAACAAAAACCGAATCAACATCAGACGCACGAGCTGCTCTTTGAGTACTTCTTTGTGCGCAAGGTGATGTTTGTGAAGTATGCGCAGGCGTTTGTGATCTTCCCGGGCGGGTTCGGGACGCTGGACGAGTTTTTTGAGAGCCTGACGCTGATCCAGACGCTGAAGATCGAGCCGTTCCCGGTGGTGCTGGTGGGCAAGACGTTCTGGTCTGGGCTGCTGGCGTGGATGCGGGAGACGCTGGCGGAGGGATGGGGGACGATCAGCGCGTCGGACCTGGACCTGTTCACAGTGACCGACGACCTGGAGGAGGTGGTGTCGGTGATCGAGGCGTCGATGCGTGGGGAGTCGGTGGTGCCGGTGGAGGAAGAGGTGCCCGGGCACGCCGGGGAGACGACGGGGGAAGGGACGCGGGCCGGCGTCAATCCGCGGGCGCCGCTCTGATGTTTTCGGGCGTTGCCAGGAAGCGTGCCGGACTCCAGAGAGCGAGACCAAGGACCTCACCCTTATTTTGTACGAATTTTGTGGGGGTGTCCGGGCCCCGGTTTTTGGATCCGGGTTGACGCGGGGATCGTTTTGTGGCACCCTGAACCGGGCTCTTCGGCCCGGTTGTTTTTTCGATTGGTGAAACAGGGAATTCGGCTTGGCTGGGGTTTTTGCTTGGTCTAGTTTTTTTCGTTTGTTTGCGGGGGTGAGGTGCCGCGATGGACGCAACCGGGGGGGGCGAGAGTGCGAAGCGATTTAAATCTGAAGGGCGGTTCCGCCTTGGTTGTGTGTGTACAGCTCGGCTGAAGCGTGCTGGTTTGCGTGTTTTGGGAGCGAGCGGGCGGGTCTGAGAGCCGCGTGTTGCAGCCTTGGCAGGTGTTGGTCGCCTTGAAGGGTGGGCCGGCGGGTCGGTGTGTTTGTCGGCGTGCCGTCGAGGGACTGGGAAGCGTGCGTTCGGTGTGCCCGGGCGCGTGTATTGGGGGCCGGGTCGCGTTGGCGTCTCGGCACGAGCACGGGAGGTTGTGCCGACGCGTCGGCTGGGGCGTGTCGGAAACACGGGTCTCGGATCTGGCTGACGCCTGAGCGTGGGCCGGGTTCCCGAATGGGGCGCGTGCGAGGACCAGTCCGGGTATCGAAGGAGAAGACACGGATGCAATTGGCGAGCAAAACGGGCGCGGCCACTATGGCGGCTGTCGCTGGTCTGGCGGTCGGCGCGGCCGGCCTGATGGTGATGGCGGCGTTGGGCTCGGCCCCGGCGGAGCGCTCGGTGGCGGCTGCGGAATCGTCCTTCCCCGCTCCAACGCCCGGGCAGCCCCGGATGTTCCCGGCCCAGCCGGACGGGAGCTTCACCGAAGAGCAGATCATGCAGATGACCCCGGAGGAAGTCTGGGTCAATCTTGCGCCGATCGCCGCCTGCTTCAGCCCGACCAATCCGCCTTCGGAGAAGATCCAGGGCTCGGTGCTCGCGGCGATGGAGTACGCCGAGTCGACGGGTGAGCGCCACAACCTCGTCACCCGCTGGAGCTTTGCGAGCCAGAACACCCAAGACACGATCACGTGGTCGTTCGTGCCGGATGGCCTCGCGATCCCCAACTCGTTCCAGGGCGAGCAGAGCGGCCCGAGCGAGACGTTCAGCCGCTTTAACCAGTTGTTCAACAACAACACGCAGCTCTGGATCGCGCAGTTTGAGAACAGCTTCGAGCGTTGGTCTGAGCTGATCGGCGTGAACTACGTCCGCGAGACCGTGGGCGGGAACGAGTGGGACGACGGGGCAAACTGGTCGGCCCAGCCCTCGCCGGGCCTCCGCGGCATGGTGCGCATCGCGACCAAGCCGATCGACGGGAACGGCGGCATCCTCGCGTACAACTCGTTTCCGAACGGTTCCAGCGGCACGCGCGGCAACATGGTCATGGACCGTTGGGAGAGCTGGCAGAGCGCCTCCGGCACGTACCGCTTCCTGCGCAACGTGGTGATGCACGAGCACGGGCACGGGCTGGGCTTTGCCCACCTCTGTCCGGCGGTCGGCGCCACGCTGATGGAGCCGTTCATCAACACGAGCTTCGACGGCCCGCAGCACGACGACATCCGCGGCGGGCACTTCGGGTACGGGGACGTGTTCGAGCCGAGCGATTCGCCCGCCGAGGCGGTGCAGGTCGGCTTGATCACGCCCGGGAGCCCGGTGACCATCGGCCCGGTGCCGAGCCCGAACGTGAACTTCGGCTCGCTGGTCAGCCTGGACCGGACCAACGATCAGGACTGGTTCGAGTTCACGACGGCGAACGCGTCGGCGGTGAGCGTGACGCTGAACCCGGTCGGTCGCGTGTACCAGAGCGGGCAGCAGGCGGGCAACGGCTCGTGCCCGAGCGGGCCGACGATCGATAGCCGCGCCCTGCAGGACCTGGCGTTCCAGGTCGTCGCCAGCGACGGGACGACGGTGCTCGCGACCGTGAACGAGACGGGGGCGGGGAGCAGCGAGAGCATCAGCGACGTGTTCGTCGGCGGGCCGGGGACGTTCTACGTCCGCGTCTACTCGGCCGGCGGCACCAGCGACACGCAGCTTTACAACATGAGCGTCTCGGTTGGTAACGCCGAGTGCGGGAACGACGCGGCGTGCGACGACGGCGACCCGTGCAACGGCGTCGAGATCTGCATCGACGGCATCTGCTTCCCGGGCGAGATCGTCGACTGCAACAACAACGGCATCGACGACGCGTGCGACATCGCCAGCGGCTTCAGCCAGGACTGCAACGGGAACGGCATCCCGGACGAGTGCGACGTCCTCGGCCAGATCTACAGCGATCAGACCGGCAACCTCGGTGAGCTCGGCGGCGCCAACAGCCCGACCGTGACCTTCAGCGATACCCCCGAAGCCGACAGCACCGTGACCCTCACCCTTGAGGCCCGCGGGCAGTTCAACAGCCCGAGCAACGCCGTCATCGTGTTGATCAACAACACCCCGGTCGGCAACTTGCTGGTCAACGGCGGCAACTGCCCCACCATCCCGGACCTGGAGACCCTCCAGGTCGACGCGTCGATCTGGAACGGGGCTCGCAACAGCAACGGCGATGTGCAGGTCGTCCTGCTCGTCCAGGGCGCGAGCGGGTTTGCGTGCCTCGCCGACGGCTTCAGCCGCCTCTCGGTCGCCTACACCGGCACGCCGTTCAGCCAGGACACCAACGGCAACGGCATCCCCGATGAGTGCGAAGAGCTCGAGCCCACCGATTGCCCGTTTGACCTCACAGGACCGGCGCTCGACGGCGTACCGGACGGCGTCATCAACGTCTCCGACCTCAACTTCTACCTCTCGCTCTGGCTTAACGATGATCCCGCAGCCGACTTCACGGGCCCGTCGCTCGACGGCATCCCCGATGGCGTCGTCAACGTCTCCGACCTGAACTTCTACATCGACGGTTGGCTCAACAACCAGGGCGCCTGCCAGTGAGCCCGACCTCGACCCTTGCTTGACCCTGACGACCCCCGCCCGGACACGGGCGGGGGTCGTTTCGCACCGAACACGTTCTTCCGGGGGACACGCGGCGCATCGGTGCCGCGAATCGGGGGAGCGGCCGGCAGCGGATGCCGGCGCGAGCCGTGGATGCGGTTCGGTTGCGTGCTCGCAGCGGCTCGTCCGCCCTGACCCGGGCGGCGGGGGAAATGTCGCGGAACACCGGGTCGGCGGAGATCCTGTTTTGTCCAACCGAATCTGTTTGGTGGTGGGCTCGTCCATGCGCACGGGCACGTGCGGCTTGGCGTTGCTGCTCGCAGCGGTCGCCTCGAGCGTCGCCAGTGCAGAGTCGGGTCGTCCGACGCTGCACGGCGCCGCATCGGTGGAAGCTCCTCGCGTGCTTGCCGACGCGGCCGGTCGCCCGGGGGGACCGGTCGTGCGTCTGGCTGACGACGCGATGACGTTCCCTTCGCCGCTGGTGCGGGTCGATGGGCCGGACACCCTGCACGGGCACGCGGTCTCGGTCGATCGCGAGCTGGTCGCGCTGATGGCCGAGACGTCGCGGTTTATCGTCCGTGATTTCGAGCTCGAGGGTGGTGTGTTCGTTGACCTGGAGCTCGAGCCGTTTACGGTTCTGGCCCCCGACGCGCTGCGTGTCCATGTCGACGCGAACGGTCAGGAAGTCCTGCGAGAGCAGTCACCCCAGGTCGCGCTCTTCCGCGGCTCGGTCGCGGGCGAGAAATCATCGACCGTCTTCTTCGCCTTCGGGGAGCACGGTTCGAACGGCTTTATCGACGTCGGCGAGGCGATCCACGTCCTCGCGAGCGGGCCGTACGGGAGCGGCCTGCCCCACGCGTTCTACAACCTCACGGCGCTGCCGGACGGCGCGATCGTCTGGAACCAGTTTGTCTGCGGGCTCGACCGTCTGCTCGAAGAAGGGCACGCGCCCGCCGAGATCGACGACGCCGGGGGCTCCGACCTCCGCGACGGGTCCGCGTGCCGCGTCGTGCGCCTCGCGGTGGACAGCGACTGGATCTACACGCGCGACCTTTTCGGGTCCAACCCGAACGCGGCCGAAGCCTACATGATCGCCCTCATGGGCGCGGTCAGCGAGGTCTACAACCGCGACGTGGACACCACGTTCCAGCTTACCTTCACGCGCACCTTCGGCTCGAACAGCTCGCCCTACAACTCGAACGACATCTACAACGCCCTCGGCATGCTGCAGAGCGTATTCCTGAACGAGCTCTCGTACGTCGAACGTGATCTCGCCCACCTCTTCAGCGGGCGGCGCTACTCGGGTGCGGCGGGGGTTGCGTACCTGAGCGCGATGTGCAACACCAGCATCGGCTACGGCGTCAGCGGGTATCTCAACGGCACCTTCCCCTACCCGCTCCAGAACCATAACAGCCAGAACTGGGACATCATCGTTGTCGCGCACGAGCTCGGGCACAACCTCGGCACCGGGCACACCCATGACGCCTACACGCCCATTATCGACGGGTGCGGCATCGGTGACTGCTCGTCGGCCTTCGGCGGCACCATCATGAGCTACTGCCACACCTGCCCCGGTGGCACCAGCAACCTTAAAGTCGAATTCCACCCGCGCGTTCGCGAGCGGATCGGCAGCTACCTCAACGGCATCGCCAACTCCAACGCGTGTCAGAATGACATCCGCGTCAACGCACCCTCGATCCAGCAGCAGCCGAGCGATCAGGAAGCCTACATCGGCTTTGACGCGCAGTTCTCCGTGCAGGCGAGCGGGTCCGCCCCGTACACCTACCAGTGGCGGCGCAACGGGCAGCCGATCCCTGGCGCGAACGGGCCGACGCTGCACATCATCGCCGCTCAACCCGAGGACGCCGGCGACTACGACTGCGTGCTCGCCACGGCGTGTTCGAACACCTTCACCATCCCCGCCACTCTCACCGTGCTCGGCGAAGACTGCACCGGCAGCGGCGTCGACGATGCTTACGAGATCCTCATGGGTCTCGAAGAGGACTGCAATCAGAACGGCGTGCCCGATTCCTGCGACCTTGTGGCGCAACAAGTCTTCGTCCAGAGCCCCCGCTACGAGCCTCTCGATCGCAACCACCCGCAGCAGCTTTACATCGGTAACGTCCGGCAGGCCGATTCCGATATCGTGATCCACGTCGAAGGACGCGGCGATATCGGCGCCCTCGGCGAGCGCATCGCCGTCCGGTACAACGGCTACCTCCTCGGCTGGCTCTTCGGCGAGGTCGGGGATGCCATCGACTGCAACACCAACTTCGACACCGACACGCTCGTCATCTCACGCACGTTCTTCAACGCCATCTTCCAAGGCGGCGAGCTGACCATCGACCTGATCCCCAGCATCGAGATCTACCCCGACTGGTGCAGCCGTCAGTCCTACTTCCAGCTCACGTTCGAATACACCCAGAAGCCCTTCAGCGTTGACAGCACCGGCGACGGCAAGCCGGATGACTGCATCCCCATCGAGGCGTGCTCGATCGCCGACGTCACCGGGCCCGGGCTCGACGGCGTCCCCGACGGGCTGGTGAACACGGCCGACCTCAATTACTTCCTCGGCGCGTGGCTCGCCGAGGACGTCAGTGTCGCGGACGTCACCGGCCCCGGTCTCGACGGCGTCCCGGATGGGCAGGTCAACACGGCCGATCTCAACTACTTCCTCTCCGCGTGGCTTGTCGGCTGCGACTAAGCCGCACGCCCAACTGATCTCGCTCGCTTCGGGCGTGACACGCTCTGACGTACACACAACAGCCGCGGCGAGCTCGCCGCGGCTGTTGTGCTTTATCCGGAGCCGGAGGTGCCGCCGGATGGAAGACCCGGCGCAGCGACCATAGAGGGCGAGGCCTTACCGATCGAGCTCGGCCGCGACGACGTTGATCGAGCCGAGGATCGCGACGATGTCCGCGAGCATGTGCCCCTCGGTGAGCTTGGCCATAGTGGAGTAGTTGATGAACGTCGGCGGGCGGGTCTTGACGCGCCAGGCGCGCGGGCCGCCGTCGCTGACGATGTAGTAGCCGAGCTCGCCGTTGGCGGTCTCGTTGGCGCCGTAGCTCTCGGCGATCGGCGGCTCCCAGCCGCGGTTGGTCATGATCAGCTCGAAGTGCTGGATCAGGCCCTCGATCGAGCCGTACACGTCGGACTTCTTCGGCTTGACCATCTTGCTGTCGGCGAAGGCGTCGAGCGGGCCCGATGGGATGTTGTCGATGAGCTGGCGGATGATCGCCCGCGCCTGCTTGATCTCTTCGAGGCGCACGAGGAAGCGTGTCAGCACGTCGCCGTCGCTCCCGAGCGGGACGCTGAACTTGACCGCTTCCGCGCCGGCGCCGTCCCAGTTGTCCTGGTAGCAGAGGTAGGGCGCGTCCTTGCGGAGGTCGCGCCGGACGCCCGAGGCGCGGGCCATCGGGCCGCTGAGGCTCCAGGCGATCGCGTCGTCGTGGCTGATCTGCCCGATGTTCTTGGTCCGGTCGACGAAGATGCGGTTACGGTTGAGCAGCTTCTCGATGTCGGTGATCGCCTGGTCGAGGTCTTCGTTGATGAAGTTCTTGACCATGCGCTGGAAGGTCGCCTCGTCGGGCAGGTCCCTCATCGCGCCGCCGACGCGGGTCCAGTCCGGGTGGTATCGCTGCCCGGAGATGTAGTCGCAGATGTCGTAGATCTTCTCGCGGGGGTTGAAGCCGTAGAGGAAGCCGGTGAAGGCGCCGAGGTCGAGCGCCGCGGCGCCGACGCAGAGCAGGTGGTCTTGGATGCGGGCCAGCTCGGCCATGATCGTCCGCAGCGCCTTGCACCGCGGGGTGATGTCGATCCCGAACAGGGTCTCCACCGCGTGGTGCCAGCAGACGTCGTTCGCGATCGGGCTCAGATAGTTCATCCGGCTCACGATCGTGACGTACTGGTTGTAGTCCAGGTGCTCGCCGAGCTTCTCAAAGCCCGAGTGCAGGTAGCCGATGTGCGGCGTCACGCGGGCGATCCGCTCGCCGTCGAGCTCCAGCACGAGGCGGAGCGTCGTGTGCGTCGCGGGGTGCTGGGGCCCGAAGTTGAGCACCCAGCGGTCGCCGGTGTCGACGTGGTCGGCGAGGTAGCCGGTGTTCTCGACGTCGACGCCGAAGCCGTCTTCGGGCTTGAGTGTGTACGGCACGCGGCACTCCCTGAAAGTAGGTCCCAACCGGAACTTCGCCAGCCAGACGCCAGCGGACGCAACTGTACGCGGCCCCCCCGTCCGGAGGCTCGCCGATGGCGCACCTCTCCGAGCGGTGGCTCTGCCGAGGAACACAGTTCGGTGCGCTGCGCCACCTCGGCGCTGAATCTACACTTTGCCGATGCTCGCCTCTGGATTCAAATTTTGTTTGGTATCTCGCGAGCTCGCGGGCGTGACCGGGGGGGGGGGGATCGGGACGTACGCCGCCGAGGCCGCCCGGGCGTGGTGCGACGCTGGGGCCGAGGTTCACGCGCTGACCGACGCCGCCCCCGTGCTCGCGGCACGCGGGGCGGCGGTGATGCCGGGCGTCCGCCTGCACGCGATCGACCTGCAACGCGGCTGGGCGCAGGTCGACGCGTTCGAGGGGTGGCATCAGCGCCGGGCCTACGCGGTCTACGAGGCGGTGCGCCGGCTGCACGACGAGCACGGGTTCGACGCGATCGAGTTTGCCGACTACGGCGGCGAGGGTTACTTCTGCGTGCGCGCGAAAGAAGCGCTCGGGCAGTTCGACGGTTGCGTGCTGGTGAGCCGCCTGCACACGCCGACGGCTTTTGTGCGCGAGCTCAACCGCGAGCTGAGCGTGCCGCCGGAGATCGAGCACCTGGTCCACATGGAGCGCGAGCAGGTCCGTGGGTCGGACCTGGTGCTCAGCCCGTGCCGCAGCTTGCTGCGATGGGTGGAGGCGTCGTGGCGGCTCGACCCGACCCAGGCGCGCGGGGTCGTGGCGTACCCGTTCGCGGTGGAGACCGTGGGCGGCGCGCACGCGGCGGGTGCTGATGAGTTCGGCGAGCGTGCGAGCGAGGAGGAACGCGGAGGCGTCGATGCGAACGTCGAGCGCGAGCTGCTCTACCTCGGACGCCTGGAGCGGCGCAAGGGCGTGGACCTGCTCGTGCGGGCCGCGGGGCGGGTGCTGGGCGAGCATCCCGGCGTGCGCCTTCGCCTGGTGGGGGGCGACACGCTGACCGGCCCGTTCGAGCGATCGATGCGTGCGCACGTCGAGCGTCTGATCGCCGCCCTGCCCGCCGACGTCGCGGCTCGCATACACCTGGACGAGGCGCGCCCGCGTTCAGAGCTTCCCGCGGTCATCGACCGCGCGTGGGCGGTGGTGGTCCCGAGCCGCTGGGAGAATTTTCCCAACGTTTGTCTCGAGGCGATGTCGCGCGGGGCGTTGGTGATCGGCTCGAACGCCGGCGGCATGGGGGAGCTGATCGAGAACGGGCGCAGCGGGTTGCTGTGCGAAGGGGGCGACGAGGCGGACCTGGAGCGTGCGCTCCGGGAAGCCTTGGCTTGCTCGCCAGCGCAGCGCCGGGCCCTCGGCCTCGCCGCGCGCGCGCGCGTCGCGTCGGTCTGCGATCCGCGGCGCGTCGTGCTGGATGCGCGATCCAAGATCGAGAGCGCCCGCGCCCGGGCCGAGCGCGCGGGCCCGGCGCCGGTCGTGCATGATCCTGTGTCTGTGCCGACGCTGTCGGTGGTCGTGCCGTTTTTTAATCTTGCGCCGTACCTTCCGCAGACGCTCGAGGCTTTGGAGAAGCAGACGTTCCGTGATTTTGAGACGATCATTGTCGATGACGGCTCCACGGACGAGGACGCGCGACGCCTGATCCAGACGCTGGCAGAGTCGGCGGCGGTGCGCGAGGGTCGTTGGCGGATCGTTCGCCAGGCGAACGCGGGCCTGAGCGCGGCGCGCAACGCCGGTTTTCGTGCGGCCCGCGCCCCGTGGGTCGTGCCCTTGGACGCCGACGACGTGCCGATGCCGACCGCGCTCGAGCGGTTGGTCGAAGCGAAGCAGCGGAACCCGGGGGCGGGGTGGGTCACCTCGCTTGTGCGCTATTTCGCGGACGATCCAGACGCGATCACGGGCGGCTGGTGCCCGCTCGGGAGCGATCCGTGGATTGGCGCGGTACGGAACTGTTTCTCGACGCCGTTCGCGCTGGTGGATCGCGACGACGTGCTCGACATCGGCGGGTACGACGAGTGGCTGACGAGTTACGAAGACTGGGACCTGTACGCGCGTCTGTGCGCACGCGGGCTGCGCGGTGTGGTGATTCCGGAATTTCTGTTCGCGTACCGTGTGCGGGCCGAGAGCATGCTGCGCACGGAGGCGGTGCCGCGTCACGAGCTGCTGCGTGCGGACCTGGCGCACCGGCACGCGGGCCTGAGCCCGGACGCGAGCTGGAGCGCGCGATTGGTGTACGCCGAGTGCGGGCGGGCTCGTCAGGAGGCGTCGTGGTGGCGTGGAGAGGCGGTGCGTTGTCAGGCGGAAGCGGACGCGTTGCGCGCGCACGCGACGCCGGAGGCGAAAGCCGAGGCGGCGCGGGTGGTGATCGACGAGAACATCCGCTACCGTCTGGCCGATCGCGTGAACGGGGCGCTGAAAGCGGTCGGCGTGCACCGGGCGATCAAGCAGGCCGTGCGCACGATCACGGGGGAACGGACGGCTCATCGCGATCATCGCTGAATTTTCGCGACGCGATTACGCGTCTGATGAAGGATCGAGCCGTTCGAGCAAGCCGATTTTTTCCAGCATTTTTTGAGCTTTTCGGGTTCCGGCGCGGCGCACGATCGCGTGGAGTTCATCGCGTTCCGCGGCGTACGTGCGCGCACGCTCGTGCGCGTCGGCGCGGTCCGTGTTGGACTCGGTGAGCTGCTCCCACAAAGCCTCGTAGCGGCGCTGCTCCTCGCGGAGCACGCCTTGCAGACGCGCGATCTCCGCGGCGTCGCGTCCGGCTTGCCCTGCGAGGCGTTCGCACTCGCGCCACGCGGTGTCCAGGTTGGACTGCAGCTCGCGGATGTACCCAAGCCCGTTGGCGAGCATCGCGCCCGCGGGTTGCAGCACGGCTCGCGCAGCGTCGTCGGAGCAGACGAAGACAAAGCCGGGCGCGTGGTCGGGTGCGACGTTGTCCAGCGTGCGCACGCGGACGTCCAAGTCGGGCGGGCACGGGTGCGGGAGCAGCACAGAGCCGACGGCGTGCGACTCGAGGGCGCTCGCGGTGTGCGAGAACCGCTCGCGGAGCCACGTGCGCACGGTGTCGAACTCGGCCCGCCAGCGGTGGTGTGGGTTGTCGGCGTGGAGCGCGCGGTCGTTGGGGACGGTCAGGACGAGCACGCCGCCGGGGACGAGGAGGTCTCGGAGAACGCGGAGCAGGCGTTCGGGCTCGTTGACGTGTTCCAAGGTTTCGATGCAGACGATCGTGTCGAACGGCCCGTGCTCGTCGGGTCGGAGCGTGAGCGCGTCGGCCTGCACGTAGCGCACGCTCGGGCGTGCGTGATGGGTTTGGGCGTGGGCGATGGCTTCGGTGCTGTAGTCGACGCCGAGGACCGAGGCCGCCCCGGCGTCGGCGAGCATCGCGGAGCCGTAGCCCGGCCCGCACGCCGCGTCGAGCACGCGAGCGCCGCGCGCGTACGGCGAGGCGAACGCGTACCTCGCGATGTGCTGGGCGGCGATGTGGTCCCTTCGCCCGGTCGGGTCGAGGCGCTCCAGCGCACCGTCATCGGGATGACGCGCTCCGTGCGCACGCGATGGGTCGGTCGGTGTGGTCATCGCGCCTGATGCTCCGGGGCGTCCTGCGGGGCGGACTCGGGCTCGCGGATGCGCACGCGCGTCGGCACGTTGGCGACGCCCCACGCGGTCTGGCCGATGATCGTGATCGTCGCGGCGTCAAAGATCGTGTCGGCGTCGGTCCACGCCTGATCCGACGCGTGCTCGGCGACGCCGAGCATCAGCAGGTACTCGCCCGGTGCGCACGCGGCCGGGAACTCGAACGACAGTGTGCGAGTCTCGCCGGCGCGCACCGCGCCCAGGCGGTCGCCGTCGCTGTGAGTGGTGTGCGCCCCGACGATGAGGGTGTTGCGCTTGTCGCGGAGGGCGGCCCCGATCGCGGGGCGGCGCATGTCGGCGTTGAAGCGGACGACGACTTCGACGTTGATCGTGGCCCGTGCCGGGAAGGCCGAGGCGTGCGAGCCGTGCTCGTCGAGCACGCGGAAGGCGGTGATGCGTGCGCGCCCGTCGCCGAGGCGTGTGACGGCGTGGAGCGTGTCGGGGTTGGTCCACGTTTCGGCGGCGGGCGCGCACGCGGCGTTCTGCGCAGGGTCTTGGGCGATGGCTGAAGGCGAGGCGGGCGCGATTTCCGGGATCGCCTGGAGGCGTTGGTAGTAGGTGCGCACGACGCGTCGCGGCGGGCCGAGGTCGATGAGTTCGCCCGCGTCGAGCAGGAGGGCCCGGTCGCAGCGTTGCTCGGCGGTCGCAAGGTCGTGGGTTGCGAGGAGCACGGTGCAGCCGCGTTCGCGGAGCTCGTCCATGCGCCGGAAGCATCGGGCCTGGAACTGGGCGTCGCCGACGGCGAGGGCCTCGTCGACGATGAGGACTTCGGCGTCGACGTGGGCCGCGACGGCAAAGGCGAGTCGCACGGCCATGCCGCTGGAGTAGGTCTTGACGGGTCGATCGAGAAAATCGCCGATCCCGGCGAAGCGGGCGATGTCGTCGAAGCGTTGGAGCGCTTCCTGTTCGGTGAGCCCGAGGATGGCGGCGTTGAGAAAGACGTTGTCGCGTCCGGTGAACTCGGGGTTGAAGCCGCTCCCGAGCTCGAGGAGGGCGGCGACGCGCCCGCGGATCAGCGCGTGCCCCTCGCTCGGGGCGAGCGTGCCGGCGAGGAGCTGGAGGAGCGTGGATTTCCCGCTCCCGTTGCGCCCGAGCACGGCGACCTGCTCGCCGCGGGCGAGGTCGAACGTGACGCGCCGGAGCGCCCAGAACGGCGTGTAATACGAGCGTTTCCACCGGAGCATCGCCTGGTAGAGGCGGTGGTGCGGGCGCGGGTAGAGGTGGTAGCACTTGCCGAGGTCGTGCGCGCGCAGGGCGAGGTGATCGGGGAGCGTGGGGGCGCCCGTGGTGGGTGCTCCCTGACGGTCGCGGCTCGCTGGGTCAGACTCAGAGGACATCGGCGTAGCTCCGCTTGCCCTTGACGAAGAAGGCGTGCCCGAGGATCGCAACGACCAGCGAGAGCGCGAGGAGCACGGCGTAGGCGGGCCAGTGCGGCGTCTGCCCGAGCACGAGCGTGCGCCGCGCGTCCTCCACGAGGTAGGTCAGCGGGTTGAGATCGAGGACGAGACGGAAGGGCTCCGGCACGGCCGAGGCGGGGTAGAAGATGGGCGTGAGGAAAAAGAGCAGTCGCCCGACGACGACCTGCACGACTTGCCCGACATCGCGGAGGAAGACGCCGAGGGCGGCGACCAGCCACGCGAGGCCGAGCGTCAGCAGAATGGTGGGGAGCAGCGCGACGGGCAGCAGCCAGAGCGTGGGGCTGATGGCGCGCGCGGTGGCGGCGTGGATCACGACCACGCCGAGGGCGAGGACCGACGCCGGGACGAGCGCGACGAGCATCGTGGCGACGGGGAGGATCTCGATGGGGAAGACGACCTTGGTGACGAGGTTGGGCTGCTTGGTGAGCAGGGTCGGGGCGCGGGCGAGGGTGTCGTTGAAGATCGTGAACGGGACGAGGGCGGCGAGCATCATGAGGACGAAGGCGCTGGTCTCGCCCGCGAGCCCGGCGGCGTCCCAGCGGACCTGGAGCACGACGCTGAAAACAAAGGTAAAGACAAGGACGGTCGCGAGCGGGTGGAGGAGCTCCCAGAGCCAACCGAGCGCCGAGCCGCGGGACTGGGCGAGGAATTCACGCTTGGCGAACCTGAGGATGAGGCGTCGTCGCGTGAGGAGTTCGAGGAGGGCGCGGGCCGGGCGGATGGCGGGGGCGACGCCGGTCGCGGGCGGGGCTCGGAGGGTGAGTTCGCTCACGGTGGAAGGGTAGTGGGGACAAAGACGCCACGCCCGGCGGTGGTGCCGAGCGTGGCGTTGGATTCATGGGAGATGGAGGGTGAAGTCACGGGCGGGACGCCCGTGCCACGAGACCGGGTAGCGGAGACTGCGGCTCAGTGCTGTTCGAGCAGCTCGGCGAGGAGTCGGACGCCGAAGCCGGTCGGTCCCGCGATGAACGCCCCGCTGTCCTTGCTCGCGACGTGGGTGCCGGCGATGTCGATGTGGGCCCAGGGGCAGGAGCCGTCGCAGAAGTAGCTGAGGAAGGCCGCGCCTTGGATGGGGTGGGCCTCGCGGACGGGGGCGCTGTTGACGATGTCGGCGATGGGGCTGCGCATCATCTCGCGGTAGTCGTTGTGATGGGGGAGTCGCCAGATGGATTCGCCGCCGGCGTCGGCTGCGGCTTCGAGCTTGGCGCGGAGGCCCTCGTCGTCGCACCAGTAGCCGGCGAAGACCTTGCCGAGCGCGACGACGACGCCGCCGGTCAGCGTCGCGACGTCGACCACGAACGCCGGCTTCTCTTTCTCGTGCGCCCAGATCAGGGCGTCGGCGAGGACGAGGCGTCCCTCGGCGTCGGTGTTGGTGACCTCCACCGTCACGCCGTTGCGGAAGGTGATGACGTCGTCCGGGCGATAGGCCTCGTCGGACACGCTGTTCTCCGCGACCGCGAGCAGCGCGACGACGGGGCGATCGGGCTGGATGACGGTCGCGACGGCGTGCATCGCGCCGAGCACGGCGCACCCGCCGTCCTTGTCCCGCTTCATGCCGACCATCCCGCCGCTGATCTTGAGGCTCAGCCCGCCGGTGTCGTAGGTCATGGTCTTGCCGACGAGCACCGCCGGCTTGGCGCTGCGCCCGCGCTTGGGCTTGTACTCCAGGCGGATCAGGCAGGGCTTGTGGTTGCTGGCGGCTCCCACGGTCGCGATGCCCGCCAGGCGCTCTTTCTCGAGCTGCTCGCCCGCGAGGACGGTGCAGGTCATGCCGGTCTTGCGCGCGAGCCGCTTCGCCTCGGCGGCCATCCACGTCGGGTTGGCGATGTTGGGCGGGGTCTGGCTGAGCGTGCGGGCGTAGTTGGTGCTCTCGGCGATGCCGAGCCCGCGTGTGACGCCCGCGAGGAAGACGTCGTCGGGCGCCTGCACGCCGAGCTTCTGGCGGTTGGGTTTGCTGGTCGCCTTGCCGCGGAGGTCGTCATAGTTCCACGCGAGCAGCCCGAGCGATTCGCCGAGCATCGCGCCGGCGCGGGCGCGGTCGAAGCCGGCCTCGTCGAGCGGGCCGAGGACGTCGACGAGCACGCCCGTCGCGTTGATCGTCGCGAGTCGTCGCCCGAGCGCGGCGAACGCCGCCCGGAGCGTGTTGTGCGAGAGCGACTTCTTCTCGCCCAGCCCGAGCACGAGCACCCGCTTGTGCCCCGAGCGATCGGGGAACAGCTCGGTGATCTTCCCGCAATCACCCGAGGCGTCGGGGCGCTTCAGGGCGTCGGCGACGAGGTGCTCGGGGTCGAGCGCCTTGGTCTGGGCGTCGAGCTTTTTGTCGTTGAATACGCCGAGCACGGTGATGTCCGGCTCGCCGCGGGTGGTGACGGAAACAGATTGGAACATGGGCTCGCCCTCCTGCGCATGAATGATTGGAAGCACACGCCCGACTCGATCGGTGAGGCGTGGGGAAGTGAGTCTAGGGGTTCTGTCGTGCGCCCGGGCTCGGAGGGCTCGTTTCTGCTTGCCGGCTCGGTGGGACGGGCGCCAGAGCCCGTCTTGGAGCGTCAGTCGAGACGGGGCAGAGGCCCATCCCACCAAGATTTAGAAGATGGATTTCATCCGTCAAATAGAACCTAGGCCGCTCTCGGCGTCCTTGGTTTCCCGTGGCCTGAGGGCTTGGGGCTCTCGGGGTCCTGAGCGGTTTTGTCCTCGCCCAGTTCGCGCGGGGGGATCTCGCACCCGGCGATGCTCGCGAGCGCTCGGAGCAGGTCGCGGAGGCTGACGATGCCGGCGCATCGCCCGGCGTCGTCGATGACGGGCAGGCACCCGACGCGGTTGTGGACGAGCAACGCCGCGGCGTCGCAGACGTCGGTCCCGGGTTTGACGCTGATGAGCGCCCGGCTCATGACCTGGTGGACGCGTTTCTCGAGGCTGATGATGTCCTGCGGGCGTTCGCCCATCTTGCCGATGAACGGGGAGATGTGCTTGAGCAGGTCGCGGTCGCTGAGCACGCCGACGACCTTGCCGCCCTCGGTGACGATCAGGTGATGGAAGCGTCGTTCGTCGAAGATGGCGCGGACCCACTTGACGCTGTCGTCGAGCCCGACGGTGACGACGTCGCGGGTCATGATGTCGTCGACGATCATGGGTCAAGGCCTCCGGTCGGGGGCGTGCGTGGTCGATGCTGATATCGGCCGCGCCCGGGCCCGCCTTTTGCCTGGATCACGGTTAGCATCCCGGTGCGGACGTCCGAGAACCCTTTGCGATCCGCGGAGGCCCCACGCGATGGCGCAGCAGCAACCCGCCCCCCTCCGGCGTGGGGGCCTCACGCCCCCCGACCAGCCCACGGGCCACGTCCCCGCCCTCCACGCGCCGTGGCGGATGGGGTATATCGACGAGGTGGATCAGAAAGAGCGCGGGCTGGCAAAGTCGCCCGGCGGCACCGGGTGCTTCCTCCGCGACTACTGGCTCAACCCCGAGGCGGACCGCGAACAGCTCGTGATCGTGCGCACGAACGCGGGCATGGTGATGCTCAACCGCTACCCGTACGCGAACGGGCACCTGCTCGTGGCGCTTGGCGAGGGGCGCCCGAGGCTCACCGACTACGACGCCGAGCAGCGGGCGGCGCTGTGGGCGCTGGTGGACCTGGCGGCGGACCTGCTGGAGCGGACGCTCGACCCGCAGGGCGTGAACCTGGGCGTGAACCAAGGGCGGGCGGCCGGCGCGGGCGTGCCGGAGCACCTGCACGTCCACCTGGTGCCGCGCTGGGGCGGGGACGTGAACTACATGTCCGTGCTGGGGCAGGTGCGGGTCATCCCGGCGAGCCTGGAATCGATGTACGAGCGGTTCACGCGGGCGTGGGCCGGGATGCGAGGGGCGTACGGGCTGTAGGGGAGAGCCATCAGCCATCAGCCATCAGCCATGAGCCATTAGCCATTAGGGATCAGGGGTCAGTCCGCGGGAGTCCACGCTCGCTGGGGCTCCTTGTGGCTGATGGCTGATCCCTGATGGCTGATGGCTTCCCCCGTACACTCCCGGCATGAGCTACACGGTCCTCGCACGCCGATATCGGTCGACGGATTTTGACGAGGTGGTCGGGCAGGGCCCGATCGCGCGGACACTGAAGAACGCGATCGCGTCGGGGCGTGTGGCGCACGCGTACCTGTTCTGCGGCACGCGCGGGGTTGGGAAGACCTCGATGGCCCGCATCCTCGCCAAGGCGCTCAACAACCCCAACGACGCCGAGGACGTGGCGAAGGCGATCATGTCCGGCGGCGACACGGACGTGATCGAGATCGACGCCGCGAGTAATACGGGCGTGGACAACGTGCGGGATCTGATCGCGAACGCGGGGTACCGCCCGATGCGCGGGCCGTTCAAGATCTACATCATCGACGAGGTGCACATGCTCTCGACGGCGGCGTTCAACGCGCTGCTGAAGACGATGGAGGAGCCGCCGGAGCACGTGAAGTTCATTCTCTGCACGACCGACCCGCAGAAAGTCCCGGCGACGATCCAGAGCCGCTGCCAGCGGTTTGATTTCCGGAACATCCCGGTGGGGGACATCGCGGCCCACCTGCGGGAGGTGGTGGAGAAGGAGTCGCTGCAGGCCGAGGGCGAGCTGCTAATGCAGGTCGCGCGCTTGGGGCAGGGCTCGATGCGCGACGCGCTGAGCCTGCTCGACCGTGTGATGGCGACGGGGGAGAAGAAGCTGACGCTCGCGCTGCTGGATGAGTTGCTCGGGCTGCCGGACCGGGAGCTGACGGGGCGGTTGCTCGACGCGGCGCTCGCGGGCGACGCGGGCGGCGCGCTCGCGGCCGGGGACGAGCTGCTCTCCCGCGGGACGGGGATCGATCAGGTCATCGAGACGCTGCTCGGGCGTTTGCGGGACCTGATGGTCTTCGCGGCGTGCGGCTCGGGGACGGACCTGGTGGACCTGACCGGCGAGGCGCGGGAGGCGGAAGCCGCGCGGGCCGAGCGGCTCGACGCGGCGGCTGCGACGCACATGATCGCGCTCTGCGAGAGCGTGCAGCGGGCGTGCCGAACGAGCCCCGCGCCGCGGGCGCTGTTCGACGCGATGCTCGTGCGCCTGGCGCTGACCGAGCGCCTGGCGGACGTCGCGTCGATCCTCGCGGAACCCGGGGCGAGCAAGGCGGGCGGGCGGACGCTGGCAAAAAAAGCCTGACGGCGGCGCCACGGACGCCCCCGGGCCGCGACGCGGCTCCGGAGGTGGTGACGCCGCCGGAGCCCGGGCCTGAGCTTCGGGCCGAGCCTCAATCGGAGCCACAGCGAAAAAGCAAACCGGAGCCCGAGCCGGAATCCGGGCCAGAAGCTCCGCCGGTCGCGGAGCACCGTCCCGCGGAGGGTGCGGCATCGCCGCCCGCCGATGTTGCCGATCTCGGCGCGGTGTGGGCGGTAGCGCTCGGGCTGGTGAGCAAGCCGATCGTGGCGTCGGTCTACCGCTCGTGTGCGCTGGCGCGGGTGTCGGGGGCGTCGGCGGTGGTGCGCGTGCCGAGCGGCGTCGGGCTGACGTTCGTGCAGTTTCACAAGCAGCCGATGCAGGCGGCGCTCTCGGCGGCTCTGGGGCGCGAGGTCACGCTCGACCTCGAACAGGCGGAAGAAGCGGGCTCCGGGGGCGGCTTGAGTGCGGCAGGGCGGGACGGCGAGCGCGGGGACCGCTCGGGCACGGTGCGCGAGGACGCGCCCGCGCCCGGGGAAGAGCCGGAGATCGTCCGTCGCGCGGTCGAGCTCTTCGGCGGGACCATCGCGGGGGTCCATCGCAAGCGCGAGCGACCGGGCTCGGACGGCTCGGCGTAAGGCCCTCGAGCGGGGCGGGCGCGCTTACGATCCGGCATGTTCGATCAATTCAAGATGATGGGCCAGGTCGCGTCGCTCCTGAAAGACAAGGAACGCCTGCGCGAGGTCGGGGACCGGATCAAGCGCGAGCTGGACGCGCTGCGGGTCGACGGCGAATCCGGCGGCGGGGCGGTGCGGGTCACCGTCAGCGGGTCGCTGGTGGTCGTGGGCGTGCGCCTGGAGCCGGCGGTGGGGGCGGGGATCGGGAGCGACGACGCGAGCCGCGCGCAGGTGGAGACGCTGATCGCCGAGGCGACCAACGAGGCGATCCGTCGCGCGCGGGACGAGGCGGCCCGTGTGATCGAACGCGAGGCGGACGCGCTGGGCCTGCCGTCGATCCCGCCCGAGGTGCGAAAGCTGCTGGGGTCGTGAGCGGGCATGGGCCGCCGGAGGGCTTCACGCGCTGCGGCGTGGAGCACGCGAGCGTCGCGCCGCTCGCCGGTGAAGCGGGGGGCGGGCTCGGGCTGGACGAGCTTCAGATCCAGATCGACGAGGCGGGCGCGGCGTACGAGGCGACGACCGCCGCTTGGGCGCGGTGGGAAGCGATGCGCCGCGAGCGCCCGCGCCTGTTCAACGGGCCGATCCTCGCGTTCGTGGGCTACGACGCCGGCGCGCGCACGATCCACGCGCGCCGGGACCATTACCTGAGCCTCGCAGTGCGCCCGGAGGTCGAGACGGGCGTGACGCAGCTCTCGGTGACCGGCATCCTCACCGCGCGCGATGCGGGCGGACGCGAGCACGTCTGCCTGGCGAGGCGCAGCGCCGAGACACGGATCTATGACGGGATGTGGGAGCTCGCCCCCTCCGGCGGGCTCGACCCGCTCAGCGCCAGCATCGCGCGGATGAACGGCGAGGACGCGTGGCGTCAGCTCCTGGTCGAGGTCGAGGAAGAGCTCGAACTCAGCGTCGCGCCGGACCCCGGGCGCGTGGTGGCGCTCACGCACGACGGGCTCGCGAACTCGTGCGACGTCTGCGTCCGGGTGGAGCTGGCGCGCCCGCTGGAGGACGTGATGGCGACGGCCGGGCGCCTCGGGTGGGAGTACGAGACGACGCGGTGGGTGCCGACCGCGGACGTGCGCACCTTCGAGACGCAAGAGGGGGATGGGATCATCCCGCCGACGCGGGCGCTGTTTCGCGTGCTGGGGTGGGTGTGATCCGGCTAGAGACAGAACAGGGACGCACGGGCGGGAGGCCCGCGCCAAGGGGGGAGCGGGCTCGGGGGCTAGAACGCTTTCTTGGTCTGGTTGACGAACACGTTATCGCGTCCTGGGATGATGAGGTCGGCGATCTCGACGGCTTCTTCGAAGCTCGCGCGGGCGAGGTCCACGTCGACGGCGGGGTTGAACAGCTTGCCCTCGGCGAGGTGGTCGGCGGTGGGGACGGCATCGCCGGTGATCAGCGTCGTGTGCCGTGCGCCGCTGATGATCACGCCCGTCAGCCCCGGCGTCACGCCCGGGAGGGGGAACAGGTCGACGCGGTCGGCGAGGTGGTCCGGGGCGGGCTGGCACCGCTGGAGGATCGCGAGTTCCTGCTGGATCGCGCCCGCGGCTTCGCGGTCTTGGGCTTCCAGCGCGCGTTTGGCGGCTGCGGCGAGGGGGACGCCGACGGATTCGCGCTCGCCCTCGGCGATCCACCAGGTCGCCCGATCGAACAGCGTGATGCCCCGGCGCAGCTCCGGGCGGAAGCTGGTGAGGAAGACGTGGGTGACGTCCTCCGGGCGGCAGTTGGCGCGTTCGGCCAGGCGTGCCGAGAGGATCTCGGGCGGGAGCCCGGGGTCGACCACGATCGTGCGCACGGCGTCGGCCCCGCGCCCGCCGGGCACGCCGGCGCGGATCAGGACCGTCGTCGCGTGCCCCGCCCGGACGGGGGATTTCTCCTGCCAGATCGGGTTGGCGGCGAGGGCGCCGATGCTGATCACGCGGACGTCGGGTTCCATACGGCGATGAGCATAGGGAGGTGTCGATGGCACGCCGCCGGGCGATGTGGATACGCCGGCAATTTTGTTTGCTTTTTATACGGATATAGACGCACAAAATCGCGAACCGAAGCCCGGGGGTGTGTCGAAAGGTAGAACTGATGCGGGTGGGGAGGGCTCGGGCGGAGGCCCGGGCGAGGGTGTGATCCTGCGCTGGCCCCCGGCGGGGCGGAACGGAGTCCATGGCTCGAGAGAACCCGGCATTCCCGGAGCCCGGCGGCGTGGGGCTCGCGCACGCGGGGGAGGCGGAGCTCGGCGTGCTGCTTCGACGCCTGCGCGGGGTCCGTCGGGCGGCTCGGGCTTTGCTCGTGACGCACCGCGTCTCGACGCTGCTCGCGACGGGGTTGGTGCTGGTCGTGCTGGCGGCGGCGGTGGACTGGGTGCTGCGCACGCCGGGCGTGCTCCGCGGGCTCGGGCTCGGGGCGGGGGTGCTGGCGGCGGGGTGGTTCTGCTGGAAGGTGATTCTGCCGGCGGCCCGGTTTGACCCGAGCCTGACCGACGTCGCGCTCCGCCTGGAGCGGGCGTCTGGGGATCCGGAGCTGCGCGGGCTGCTCGGGTCGGCGGTGGATTTTGCGCAGGCCCCGCCGCGGGAGGCGGACGGTGCGCTCGCCCGCGCGATGGCGGCGGGTGTGGTGGGCGAGGCGGCGCGGCGTGTGCGCGCGCGGGACGCGGTGCACGTGCTCCGCCCGACGCGCCCGGTGCGGCGCGTGGGTGTGGGGTCGGCGGCGGTGGTCGCGGTTCTGATCTTGGCGTTGTGGAGCCCGGAGCTGGCGCGGATCGGGGCGCAGCGGGTGCTGATGCCGTGGTCGGGCGCGGAGTGGCCTCGCCGGACGGAGGTGAGCGACGCGACGTCGATCTCGGTGCACCCGATCGGTCGGGCGTTGCCGTTGCGGGCCTCGCTGGAGCGGACGAACCGGGCGCGTGGGGAGACGTCGGTGGACGCGCGGTACCGGGTGATCGTGGACGGGCGTGCGGGCCCGGTGCGCCGGGCGCCGATGACGGCGCAGCAGCACGCCGGGGTGTCGGGCGCGGGCGGGGGGCTCGGCGCGGAGGTGTACGAGCGTCTGATTGAGCCTGCGCCGGGCGCGGGGGTGGCGCGGGCGGAGCTGGAGTACTGGTTCGAGACCGAGGACGACCGGACGCGCCCGCGTCGGGTGCTGCTGGTGGAGCCGCCGGCGGTGCGTTCGGCGGAGGCGTTCGTGGAGCCGCCGGCGTACGCGGTGGGGACGATCGCGCACCGGGGCTCGGGCCCGTCGTTTGTCTCGGGGACGTCGGACCTGGGCGCGGGCGGGGACGAGCGGGCGCTCTTGGGCCCGGTCCTGGACGGGTCGGCTGTGGAGTTGCGGCTGCGCCTCTCGCGCGAGGTGCCGATGCCGGAGGACGCGTCGGCGATGGCGGCGGTCTTCGGCGAGGGGCGGGGGCTGCCGGAGGGGGCGACGCTGTCGGGCAACGGGGCGTCGTGGACGGTGCGGTGGATCGCACGGGGCCCGGCGTCGGTCTCGGTGCGCCCGGTGGACGAGCACGGGATCGCGTCGTTCGACGCGGCTCGGTTCGCGATCGACGCGACGCCGGACCGCCCCCCGAGCGCCACGCTGCTGGAGCCGGCGCGGGACGAGGCGGTGCTCGCGACGGCGTTGATCGAGGTGCTGGGCGAGGCGCGGGATGACGTCGGGCTGGCGCACGCGTCGATCGAGCGGACAGTGGCGCGACGGGCGAGCGGTTCTGAAGGGGCGCTCGACGCGCCGGGCGAGCCGGTGAAGATCGGGTCGGCCCGCCCCGACGAGCCCGGCGGGCGGGCGCTGACGCACGCGACGCTGCGGGCGACGCTCGACCTGGCGGCGCTCTCGGGCGAGCTCGAGGGCGGGGCGCTGGGGGTCGGCGACGAGGTCTGGCTCCAGGTCGTGGCGCAGGACACGTTCGAGCTCAACGGCGAGCGGCACGAGGCGGCGCGTTCGGCGCTGCGCCGCCTGATCATCATCGACGAGGCGACGCTGGGCGACCGTCTGCGGTCGGAACTCGGGGGGCTGCGCCGCGGGGCGATGCGCCTCGATGAGCAGCAGGCGGAGCTGAACGCCGACGTCGCGAGCGGCGTCGTCGGCGACCGGACGACCGAGCGCCAGGCGGGGCTGACCGATCGCGTGGACACCCAGCGCGAGCTCGTGGATCGTCTGCGGGAACGACAGACGCGGAACCGCTTGCAGGACGACGCGCTGACGGACCTTCTGGAACGCGCGGGGGACGCGCTCTCCCGTGCGGCCGGCGCGAGCGAGCGGGCCCGGGCGGCCCTGGACCGCGCGGCGCAGGCCGACGACGCAGAGCAGGAGCGCGACGAGCAGAACGCCGCCCAGCGTGCGCAGGAGGACGTGCGCGATCAGCTCGGGCGGCTGGTCGAGATGCTCGACCGCGGCGAGGACGGGTGGCTGGCGCGTCGGTCCGTGGAGCGGTTGCTGAGCGAGCAGCGCGAGCTTGCGGCCCGCACGGGCGAGGCCGCGCGAGAGATGGTCGGGCGGGCGCTCGATCAGCTCTCGCCGGAGGAGCGGGGGCGTGTGGAATCGCTCGAACGCGAGCAACGCGAGCTGGCGCGTCGGGCGCGCGAGGCGATCGAGGATCTGGAATCGCGGAGCGAGTCGCTTCGGCAGTCCGACCCGGCGCAGTCTCGCGCGCTCGCGGAGGCGGCTCAGCGCGGTCGCGAGCAGCGCGTGGAGGCGCAGCAGGAGGCCGCGGGGGAGCAGATCGGGCAGAACCAGACCTCGAGCGCGCAGCAGCTCCAGGAGCAGGCGGCGCGGAGCCTGGAGCAGATGCTCGAAGACCTGGACCGGGCCGAGCAGCGCCGGGAGGAGGCGTTGCGCCGCCTGTTGGCGCAGGCCGCCGACCGCGTGCGCGCGCTGATCGGTCGTCAGAACGAGGAGCTTGGGCGTCTGGAAGCCGCGGCGGGGTCGGGGGCGTTCGCGGGGCTCGACCTCGCGATGATCGACCTGCACGGCGCGACGCTGTCGGCTTCGGACGACCTGCGGGGCGAATCGCCGGACCTGGCGGGCGTCGCGCGTCTGCTCGAGCGGGCCGGCGACAGCCAGACGCGGGCGATCATCGAGCTCCGGAACGACACGGTGAACCCCGGCGCAGTCGAGCGGCACGAGCGGGAGTCGCTGGCGCAGCTCGAGGAGGCGCTCCGCGAGATCGAGGCGCAGCGGGCCCAGGCGGACGACCGGGCGCGTCAGCAGGCGCGCGACGCGCTCCGGCGCGCGTACGGCGAGGCGCTCCGCACGCAGACGGAGATCCGTACGGACACGGCGCTGTTCGAGGATCGCGAGCTGACCCGGCGCGAGCGGGCGGAGCTGCGCGGGCTCGGCGAGCGACAGCTCGCGCTGCGCGCGACGCTCAACGAGCTGCGCGAGCGGACCGAGGGCCTGGCGGAGGCGGCCGTGTTTGATTTTGCGCACACGCGGCTGGATCGCCTGACGATGCGCGCCAGCGAGGGCCTGCGCCGCGGGGAGGCCGACGCGCGGGTGGTGCAGGATCAGGAGTCGGTCTTGAGCGTCCTGCGCGGGCTGGTGGAGGCGCTCGCGGAGGACCGTCCTGAAAACGAGTTCCGCGACGGACAAGGCGGCGGGGGGAGCGGGGGCGAGCAGGGCGGGCAGCAGGACGACGGGCTCGTGCCGCCGATTGCGGAGTTGAAACTGCTGCGCGCGATGCAGGCGGAGGCGCTCGGGCGGACGCGCGCGGCGCACCGCCTCGCGGTGGAACAGGGGCGCCAGCCGGACGCGTTCGAACTGGAAGACGTCGGCGCGTTGCAGCAGGAGCTTCGGACCTACGCGGAGCGATTGATCGAGCAACTCCAGCAGCAGCAGGGCGGGGGTGGGGGGAACGCGCCGGGGGGCGAACCTGGCGCGCGGTGGGCTGTAGAAGAAGCGGTGAACGGAGGTCGGCGTTGAATCGGGCGCGCACGAATATGGCTGATCGGGTGCGTTGGGCGCGCCGGGGGCGAGCGCCGGTGGTGGGCGCTCGCGCCGGTGTGGCCCGGTGGCGCTGGTGGGGCGCAGCGCTCGGGGTGGTGAGCTTGGTGACGTTGATCGCCCCGGCGGACGAGCCGCGTCCTGCGCCGCCGCCGCAGACGGAGCCTGCGCCCGAGCCGACGTCGGATGCGCCGGTCGCGGAGCCTGTTCCGGCACCGGTCACGGAGCCGATTGCTGAGCCTGCGCCCGCGCCGCGTCGCGAGCCGGTGCCGTTGCCGTCGTTGGATGACCTGCTCGATTTGCCCCGGAGCACGCCGGCGGAGGAGGGCGACGCGCCCGAGGCTCCGGCCGACGAGCTGGTGCGCGATCTGGAGCGTCGCTTGGCGGGCGAGGAGATCAACGATCGCTTTGCGCAGGCTGTGGATTTCATGTCGCGTTCGGCCGAGCGTTTGCGCAGCCGCGACGTCGGGCTGACGACCCAGCGTCTGCAGGAGGACGCGTTGGACCGGTTGGATTGGTTGATCGAGAACGCGGAGCGTCAGCAGTCGCAGAGCCAGTCGAGTTCGAGTTCGTCGCAGGACGACCCGCAGGACGCGGACCAGCCCGCGCAGCCGCAGGCGGGGCAGGCGCAGCAGGAAGCCCGCGGCGACGGCGAGCAGGAGACGATGCCGCCCGGACGCCGGGACGGGGAGTTGAACCCGCTCCGTGCGGCGGCGGAGGCGGCGTGGGGTGCGTTGCCGGAGCGGGTGCGCGAGTCGCTGCTGCAGGGGTCAGGCGATGAGTTCAGTGAGATGTACCGGGCGATGACCGAGCGGTACTACCGGCGTCTGGCGGAGGAGGGCGGCTCGTGAAGCGTGCGACGATGACGGTGGTGCTCGGCGCGGGGCTGGCGTGCGTCGCGTCGGCGGTCGCGCAGGACGGGCTGGGCGCGACGAGCGCCCCGGCTCGGGGCGCGCAGAACGCGGTCTTGGAAGGCGAGCTGACCCCCGCGGTCGACGCGGCGGTCGTGCGCGGGCTGGAATGGCTCGCGCAGCAGCAGCAGGCGGACGGGAGCTTCGGCGAGGGCCGGTACGACCGGAACGTGGCGGTGACGGCGCTGGCGTGCCTGGCGTTCATGGCCGACGGGAACACCGCGGATCGCGGGCCGTATGCGACGCAGGTGCGGCGCGGGCTGGAGTTTGTGCTGGAGCAATCGGCGGAGAACGGGCTGCTCGCGGCGGAGGCGGCGAACGGGCCGATGTACGGTCACGGGTTCGCGGCTTTGTTTCTCGGCGAGATCTACGGGATGACCGCGGGCGGCGCGGACTCGCGCCTGGCGGACCGGACGTACGACGCGCTGGTGCGGGCCGTGCGCCTGATCGAGCGGAGCCAGAACGACGAAGGCGGCTGGCGGTACAACCCGGTGCCGTACGACGCGGACGTGAGCGTGACGATCTGCCAGATCATGGCGTTGCGTTCGGCGCGGAACGCGGGGATCCACGTGGACTCGCGGGTGATCGATCGTGCGGTGGAGTACGTGACGAACTGTCAGAATCCCGACGGCGGGTTCCGGTACCAGATGTCGATGGGCGGGAGCGCGTGGCCGAGGTCGGCGGCGGGGGTCGCGACGTACTTTTACGCGGGGATCTACGACGACCCGCGGATCGATCGCGGCGTGGATTATCTGATGCGGACGGCGATGCCGAACACGGGCCGCGCCAGCCGGGCGCACTATTTTTACGGGCAGTATTACGCGGTGCAGGCGATGTACCTGGCAGGCGGTGAGGCGTGGGCGGAGTGGTGGCCGGCCGTGCGGGCCGAGCTGCTCGACCTGCAGAACCGCGACGGCTCATGGGACGACCGGAGCGTCGGCAACAGTTATGGGACGGCGATGGCGTTGATCGTGCTGCAGATGCCCAAGCGCTACCTGCCGATCTTCCAGAAATGACACGACCGGCGCGTCTCCCAGGCTTGCCGGGGTTTTCGTCCGTGGTGGAGGGCGTGCGACGCCGATATTCCAAGAGCGGGCGAGGGGCATCCTTTGACGCTCGCGGGCGAAGATGCTGGGAGTGTGCGGCGGGGTAGCGTGTGGAAGGGTCGTCGGCCGGCGGGGGTTGGTCGCGACGGAGAGCCAGTGACGAGATGCCAGCGACACACCGGGTGAACAAGCGGGATTCGTGGAGCGGGCGCGGGCGTGCGTTGGCGTTGTGTGGTGCGCTGGCGTCGATGGTCGCCGGCGTGTCTCTTGCTGGCGGGGCGGAGCCGAGCCGCGAGCGTGTGCTGCTGGATCGCGGGCTGCGCGAGCGGACGGTGATCGTGGAGTCGTTCGGGCCGGAGCGGGTGCGGTTTGTCGATCGCGACGGGCTGTCGCGGTCGCTCCCGACCGAGGAGGTGCTGGCGCTGCTGGAAGTCGGGGGCGCTGGGTCTTTCAGTGGCTTGGAGACGCGCTCGATGCCGGGCGTGGATGGGCTACTCGAGCTGCGCACGGGCGAGCGGCTGCCGGGCGAGTTGATCGTCGATGGGGAGCCGGCGCTGCTGGGCGATGACGCGGTCCGTTGGCGGACGTGGGGTGTCGGCGTGGTCGAGGTGCTGCTCGACGACATCGACCGCATGACGTTCCGCCCGGGGGCGCACGAGGCGGTCGACGTCGATCCGTTCGCCGACACGGTCGTGCTCGTCAACGGCGACACGGTCCGTGGGTTTGTTGAAAGCGTGGGCGCGACGATCGGGCTCGACACGGACCACGGCTTGATCGCGCTGGAGCGCGAGCGCGTCGCGTTCGTGCGCTTCGCGGATGCGCCGTCGCCGGATCGCCCGGCGCACATGGTCGCGCTCGAGGGTGGCGTCGTGCTGGGGGCCCGGGCGATGCTGCCCGCGCCGCCCGGCGAGCTGCGGTTCACGATCGCGCGCGGTGCGGGCGAGGGCGTGGCGAGCGAGGCGGACGCGTCGCCGGCGACGGTGTCGGCGTCGTTCGCGTCGGTGGTCGCTGTGCGCATGCGGGCGGGGGCGTTGATGCCGCTGTCCTCGCTCGAGCCGGAGCGGGTCGAGCCCGTGGGGGACCGGGTCTACGGCGAGCCGCCGGGTGTCGCGTCGTCGCGGGCGCTCGGGATCGACGATCTCGCGTTCGACGGCCCGTTGTCGTCGACGTGGGTGCTCCCCGCGGGGGCGGACGCGTTCGCGGCGACGGCCGTGCTCCCCGAGCGGTGGCGCGTGTGGGGCGATTGCACGCTGATTGTGCAGGTCTCGCTCCAGGGCGAGCCGGCGGCGGAGCTGGCGCGGGTCCGCCTGCGGGAAGGCTCGCCGGTGCACCGGATCCGCGTGGACCTGCCGGAGCCGGAGCTGGAACGCCGGCGTCTGACGCTGCGACTGGAGCCGGGCCCGCGCGGGGCGATCCAGAACCGCGTGACGCTCGAGCGCCCGGTGCTCCGCATCCGCGGGGAGTAGAACCGCTCGCGGGCGGGCGGCTCAGCGGGGCGTGTGCGCGAGGCGGGCTTCCAACGCCGCTTTCACACGGGGCCAGTCGGCGTCGGTGATGCTGAACATCGCGCTGTCGCGGAAGCGCCCGTCGCCGATGGTCATGTGGTTGCGCAGAACGCCTTCGAACGTCGCGCCGAGCTTGATGATCGCGGCTCGGCTGCGGGCGTTGCGGGCGTCGGTCATGAGCTGAATCCGCGCGGGCGGGCCGGCGGCGGGCCAGGGGGCGGCGAATGGGCGTTCCGGACCCGGGTTGAACGGGGGGAGGAAGTCGGTCTCGAAGGCGTGACGGAGCATGAGGTGCTTCATCTCGGTGTTGATGCCGGAGCCGTGGCATCGCGGATCGAGCCATGTGTGCCCGATCTCGACCGCGCGGTCTTCCAGGTCGACGCCGAGGTAAGTGGTCATGCCGACGACGCGCGAGCGGTCGCGTTCGTCGAGGACGGCGAAGGCGAGCACGCGCTCGTCCCGGAGCAGATAGTCGGTGAACGCGCGCCGGTCCTCGCGGGTGCGGAGGGTGTGCTGGCGCCACATCCATTGCAGGTTGGCGGGGTCCTGCAGGTCGGCGAGCGCGTCGTCGTGCTCGTGGGTGAGCGGGACAAGGCGGCAGAGGCGGCCGGCGAGCGTGACGGGGGCGAGCAGGGGCATGCGGGGGTGTCCGAGGCGCGGTGCGAGGGCGCGGGTGCGTGGGGATCAGTCGGCGCTGTTGGCGTCGCGCATCATTGTGACGAAGGTGCCGAGGCGTTCAGGGCTTTCGGCGTCGGCATCGGCCTCGCGGAGGGGTCTTCTCCGTTGGTAGCGACCGTCGGGCTGGGCTTCCCAGGCGTTGCGCCCGTCGCGCTGGTGGACGTCCATCAGGCGGAAGAGGCGGGCGCGGGCTTCGGGATCGAGGATCGGGACGATCGCTTCGACGCGGTTGTTGAGGTTGCGGTACATCCAGTCGGCCGAGCCCGTGTACCAGGCGCCCTCGAGCGGGTCGGCGCGTCCCTGGGCGAAGTGGAAGATGCGCGAGTGTTCGAGGAAGCGCCCGACGACGGAGATCACGCGGATGCGTTCGCTCAGCCCCGGGACGCCGGGGCGCAGGCAGCAGAACCCGCGGACCACGAGCAGGATCTCGACGCCGGCGCTCGACGCCTCGTAGAGCTTCTCGGCGATGCGCCGGTCTTCCATCGAGTTGATCTTGGCCCAGATTCGGGCGGGGCGTCCGGCGCGGGCGTGCTCGATCTCGGCGTCGATGAGCGCTTCAAACTTGGCGCGCATGGAGTGGGGGGCGACGAGCAGGTGCTTGTAGGCGGGCTCGTGCGCGCGCCCGGTGAGCTCGTTGAAGAGGGTGACGACGTCGTCGGTGATCGCGGGGTTGGCGGTGAAGACGCCGAGGTCGGTGTAGAGCTGGGCGGTGGCGGGGTTGTAGTTGCCGGTGCCGAGGTGGGCGTAGGCGCGGATGCCTTCGTCCTCGCGCCGGACGACGAGGGAGCACTTGCAGTGTGTCTTGAGCCCGACGACGCCGTAGGCGACGTGGACGCCGTGCTGCTCGAGCTGTCGGGCGAATCGCACGTTGCGCTGCTCGTCGAAGCGGGCGCGCAGCTCGACCAGGCAGGCGACAGCCTTGCCCTCCTCGGCGGCTCGGATCAGGCTCGTGACAAAGGGGGAGTCGCGGCTCGTGCGGTAGATCGTCTGCTTGATCGCGAGGACGTCCGGGTCGCGGGCCGCCGCGTGGATGAAGCGCTCGACGCTCAGGCGGAAGCTCTCGTAGGGGTGGTGGACGAGCACGTCGCGCTCGCGGATGACGCGGAAGATGTCGGTGTCCTCGCCGCGGAGGCGCGGGGGGGTGACGGCCGCCCAGACCGGCTCGCGCAGCTCGGGGAGGGGCAGGTCCGCCAGCGGGAACATGTCGCCGTACTCGAGCGGGCCGGCGCGGCAGTAGACGTCCTCGTCGGTCAGCCCGAGCTCGTTGCGGACCAGCTCCAGCACGCCGCGGCTCGGCTCCGGGCCCATCTCGAGGCGCACCGCGCTGGCGAAGCGGCGCAGGTGGAGCTCGGCCTCGACGTGCTCGAGCAGGTCATCGACGTCCTCGTCCTCGACCTCGACCGCGGCCGAGCGGGTCACGCGGAAGGGCGAGACCTCGGAGATCGTCATGCCCGGGAACAGGTCGTCGAGGTTGGCCGTGATGATCTGTTCGAGCGGGACGAGCGTGATGGGAACGGTGAGCTCGCGTCGCGGCTGGCGTTCGTCTTCGGCGAGCAGCGGGACGAGACGCGGGAAGACGTCCGGGATCTTGATGCGGGCGAAGCGACGCTCCCCGACCCCGGGCGGGGCGACGACCACGCCCAGGTTCTCGCTCAGGTTGCTGATGAAGGGGAAGCGGTGCCCCGGGTCGACCGCGAGCGGCGTGAGCACGGGGAAGACGGTCGAGGCGAACCACGCGTCGAGGCGGGCGCGCTCGGCGTCGTCCAGGTCCTTGTAGTCGGCGATGCGGACGCCGGCTTCGGCGAGCGCCGGGCGGACCTCGTCCTCCCAGCACCGCGCCTGCTCGCGCTGCATCTCGACGACCATGGCGCGGCAGGCGTCGAAGGCCTCGCGCGGGGTCATGCCGTCGGGGCCGCGCATATCCACGCCAGCGGCCATCCGGCGCTTCATCAGCCCGATCCGCTTCATGAAGAACTCGTCGAGGTTGTTCGCGAAGATCGCGAGAAACTTGACGCGCTCCAGCAGCGGCGTGCGTGCGTCGGTCGCCTGGGCAAGGACGCGCCGATTGAACTCGAGCCAGGAGGTGTCGCGGTTGAAAAACCGCCCGCCGCCGTCGGACGGCTCGGGCTCCGGCGTCGGGCTCTGGCTCGCGCTCGTGCCGGGGGCCGGGCTTGGTGCGGAAGTGTGCGGGGCGTCGTTCACGCCTGGTCCTTGGCGTCGGTGTCGTCGGTGTCGGGGTGGGTCGAACTGGGTTCGCGGAGGCCGGCGTCGGGGTTGAACCACTTGGGCGGGGGCGGTCGATAGGTGGCGGCGCACCCGGGGGCCTCGGTGACGCGGACCGACGCGACGCGGGCGTAGGGGGCGAGGGCCGCGTCGAGGCGGTTGCCGAGCTCGGCGGCGATGTACTCGGCGACGCGCTCGGCGGTCGGGTTGACCTGGTCAAAGGGCGGGGCGGCGTTCAGGTCGGCGTTCTTGAACGGCTCCAGCAGGTCGCGCAGCGTCGCCTCGACCGTGTGGAAGTCGCAGAGCAGCCCGTCCTCGTCGAGGGTGGGGCCCTCGAGCTCGGCCGTCACGTGCCAGTTGTGCCCGTGGACCGGCTCGCGCTGCCCGGCGATGACGATCGCGTGGGCCGCGGCAAACTCGGCTTGAACCGTGAGTGTGAACATCGGGTCAAGTATACAGGGTCAACGCATCGCCCCCGCCGCCCGCTCGTCCAGCACGAACCGGCGTTCTTCATAGAGCTTGTCGAGGCGTTCGCGGAAGCTGGCGGCCGGCTCGAGCTTCTGCCCGCAGGCGACCAGCAGGTCCACCAGCCCGCGGTAGTCGCTCAGGCTGACGTACTCGCGACCGGGGCGGGGCGGCTCGGTGTTCCTCCCGGCCTGGACGGCGGCGAGGTCGGCCATGTTGTGGTAGTTGCCCAGCGGGAGGCAGACGCACGTGCTCTCGAGCCCGGCGGCGCAGAAGACGCTCGCCTCGCACGCGCCCCCGGCCATCAGTTTGCGCTGCCAGCGCCACGCCGGCGCGTCGCTCTGCTTCTGGATCGCCAGGACGTGCGCGCTCCCGCCGGCGATGTCCTCGGCGCGCTGCGCGACGGCCCCGGTCAGCGCGGGGCTGAACGTCGAGATCCGGTCCCCCACGCGTACGATCGGACCGCCGCCGATCGGCGAGTCGTCGAAGCTGCGGCTGTTCTCCAGCGCGATCACCTTCGACCCCTGCGGGAGTGTCCCGAGCTTGGTCGCGCCGATCGCGCCGACAAAGCCGATCTCCTCGGCCCGCGTGAACAGCAAACGCACGTCACCGGGCTTTTCCTCCCTTTCGCCCTCGCGGTGCAGGCGGCGGAGAACGTCCATCGCACCCAGCGCGGCGGCCGCGGCGGCGAGGTCGTCGCACGCGTCGGTGTGGATGCACCCGTCGATCGTCTCGGCCCGGGGGAAGAGCCAGCGCGCGACGTCGCCGACGGCGAGTGCGCCGTTGTGCGCCTCGTCGAGCACGACGCTGTAGCGTTTGAACCCGGCCGGGGGCGGCGTCGGGTTGTCGAGCTTGGCTTCGATCGTGCCCTCGAAGCGTCGGTCGTCGGCGGTGAAGGCCTCGATCCGCGCGCCGGGGAAGTAGTCGTCCATGACCCCGCCGCGGAAGGTGAGCTCGATGCGGCGCGGGTCGGGACCGGTGTTCGTGGCGGGGGCGGGGTGGCTGACGACAAACGCGGGGTGGTCGAGGTGGGCCGTGAACCAGACCGGATCGCCGGCGCCACGCCCCCAGGGCTCGCGCGGCTCCACGATCATGTTCCCCGCCCCGTCCCGGGTGCAGCGGAGGTCCGGTCGCTCGGCGGCCCACGCCTCGATCCATCGCTCGACGCGATCCTCCCGCCCGGCGGCGGTGGGGACCTGGGTCAGCTCAAAGAGCCAACGCTCGTGAAGGGCACGCTCGGCGTCAGGGATCGTGGTCATGCGGGAAGCGTATGGGCGGTCCCCGAGGACGGGGTGGGCTCCGGCGGCTCGCCCACCGCCCGCCCACTACACTTGCCCGGTGCCATTGCTGGAAGCGTCCAACCTGAGCAAGGTCTTCGGCGGTCGGACCGTCGTTGACAACGTGGGGTTCACGGTCGAGCCGTCGGAGATCGTCGGGCTGCTCGGGCGGAACGGCGCGGGGAAGACGACCAGCTTCCGGATGACGATCGGGATGATCGAGCCGGGCGGGGGGACGGTCACCTTCGACGGGCGGAACATCACGAACCTGCCGATGTACCGGCGGGCTCGGCTCGGGATGGGGTATCTGAGCCAGGAGCCGAGCGTGTTCGGGCGGCTCACGTGCGAGCAGAACCTGCTGGCGATCCTGGAGACGCTCCCGATCTCGCGGGCCGAGCGGAAGCGACGGGCCGCGGACCTGCTGGAGCAGTTCGGGCTCCGTCACAAGGCGAACCAGGCGGCTCGGACGTGCTCGGGTGGTGAGCGGCGCAAGCTGGAGATCGCGCGGTCGCTGATCACCAAGCCGAAGCTGATTTTGCTCGACGAGCCGTTCAGCGGGGTCGACCCGATCGCGGTGGAGGACCTGCAGGCGGAGATCCGCGGCTTGGCCGAGCGCGGGATCGCGTTTCTGATCACGGATCACAACGTGCAGCAGACGCTGCGGGTGTGCGACCGGGCGTACATCATCGACAGCGGGAAGAAGTTCGCCGAGGGCAAGCCTCGGGACCTGATCAATGATGAGAAGGTGCGCCGGGTGTACCTGGGGACGCTGTTCCGGGGCGATGAGTTCGATGAGCCGTACGAGGTGCGCCGCCGCCTGCGTGGCCCGACGCCGGAGAACGGGCATGGGGCCGAGCCGGTCGCGAGCCACCCGGGGAAGAAGCGATGAGCGTGCGGGCGCGGCTCGTTGGTGTGTGCCTGCTCGCGGCTTTGTCGCTCGGCGGGTGCGTGGACCGTCGCCTGGTGATCACGAGCGAGCCGAGCGGGGCGCGCGTGTGGGTGAACGACCTGGAAATCGGTCGGACGCCGACGGAGACGGCCTTCAAGTTCCACGGCGTCTACGACGTGCGTCTGGAACTGGAGGGCCACGAGCCGAAGTGGACCAGCCGCAAGACGCGGACGCCGGTGTACGAATACCCCCCGCTGGACCTGATCGCCGAGGCGCTGCCGGTGCGGTTCCGGAACCATCAGAAGTGGCACTTCGAGCTGGAGCCGAGCCTGGAACGGACACAGACGCGGGACGAACTGGAGGCGGGGCTGCTGGAGCGGGCGGGAGAGCTGCGGGAGCGGGTTGGTGAGGGGCCCGCTTCGCGGTAGACTGGCGCCCTGAGAGGGGAAACGCCGTGCATAAACGACTGTTTGCCATTTGCGGCGTGCTCGCCACGGGGGTGATGGTTGCGCCTGCGTTTGGGCAGTCGGGCGGTCTGGCGAATGAACTTCGCTTGGTTTCCAGCGATCCTCGCCCCGCGCACGCGGCGGAGCTGATGCAGCAGATCGAGGCGTGGGTATCGCAATGGCTCGACGAGCCGCTGCCGCGTGAGCACGACCGGTGGAAACGTCGCGATGCGTTGCGAAGCATCGATTCGTTCCGGGGTTGGGGCGCAAGCTCTGACGGACGGATGGTGGTGCTGTATCGGTCTATCGAGCGCAATAATTACACTGCTGGGGTCTGGAGCCGCGAGGATCGCGATGGAGAAGCGATCTGGGTCCGTCATGACCTTGAGGGCTTGAACCACAGCCCGAACGCCGCGGCTTCGATGTTTCCGTGGGTGTTGACCGAGCGGTGGACATCGTCGGGCCGCTGGGCGTGCTGCGCGGTGCACGTGCCGACCGGGCGCGTGGCGACGTTTCCCGCGGATGTGCAGGATGTCTCGATCGGCCCGGGCGGGCGATGGCTCGGGCGGGCGAGCGATGGGTACGTTCACGGCGTGTTGACCGCGGGCGAGGGCGGGGTGGATCTCGTCACGCGTTCGCCCGCGCCGCTTCCGTTCCCCGATGACAACAGGCTCGTGTTTCCGGCCACGATGTATACAGCGGAGCGGACCGATGAAGGGCGCGCTGTGTCACCGGCGGCGTGGGCGAGCGAGCGATTCGTGCTCACTCGGGACGGCGTGCTGATTGATCTGGAGGCGGTCGATCCGAGCGCGCGTGTGCGCACGATGCGCCTCGGCGAAGCGCCTCCGGATCGACGGCTGGAGGCGCTCGCGCCGCCGCGCGAGGGTGCGGATGGCGCTCGCGTTGTGACGCTGATCGATCGCGTCATCGGCCCGGGGCGGTTGTGCTGGCTGCACGAACTCTCGATCACCCCAGAGGGCGAGACGCGCATCCGTGAACGCATCACGAGCATCCCTCGCATCCATCACGAACGCAGCACCCCGCGGCTTTCACCGGACGGTCGATTCCTCGCGAGCAATACCTACAACACGCCTTTGCAACTCATGATGCCGGCCGATGATGAAGGCAACGATTTCAAGGCCGACTGGCGCCCGTGGATCTGGGTCACGAGCGAAGACATCGGGATATGGGAAGGCTCACGCCCGATGCTCCGGGGCTGGATCGATCTGCGCCACTGAGCCGACCAGGCGAGCCCGCGGGGCACGACTCGGCAGAACAGCATTGTCTGATGCGGACGACGCGAAGGTTCGCGTGCATCTGATCCAGGCATCTGTGAGAATGCTTGCTGTTCAAGTGATATAGAACGCATTTTATGGCTGGCCATGATTCCTCAAATGACGGAATCACTCTCTTCTGGTCCGCTCGAAGAAGTTGAGCATGACTTCAGTGGCGGCGTCGCTGGGTTCGCCGGCGCCCATGCCGGTGCGGATTGCCTGGCGTTCGCTGTCCCAGACGGTCATGCCGTGGCACATGCGATCGATGCTGACAAACTCGGCCGTTCCGGGGCTCAGGGTGTTGACGACTTCGACGATCCACTCGTGGTCGCGTCGATCGCAGACGAAATCGTACGAGCCGTGGATCGCGAGGACGTGCGTGTCGATCAAGCTCCACGCGCCGCTCCAGTTGCTGTCGTGGAGCTCTGTAAAGAACCGGACGCTTCTTCCGGCGGAGACGTTATCCGTCGGCTGGAAACCATATTGTGCGAGCTCGGGGTGTCGATCTAAGATTTCAGAAGGATGGAGGCGGGCGTAGAGGAGGAGTGACCAGAACTTGGCGTAGGCGTCGGCGACGAGGTTGAGCTGGGCCGCGCCCGCGCCGACCAGGGCGGCCTGGCGTCGGACGTTGGCGATCATGTACTCGGTCCAAGGGACGAAACCGGTGCCGAAAACAACGACGCCGGCGACGTCCTGCTCGGCGGCGAGCAGGGGCGCCTGGATGCCGCCCATCGAGATCCCGACGAGGAAGATCCGGGACGGATCGACGCGGGGGTGGTCCTTGAGGGCGGTGAGGGCGGCTCGGAAAGCCTGCATCTCCTCGTTGAAGCCGTACTCTTCGCACGGCGGGCCCGCCGAGTCCCCGACGCCGGGCTTGTCGACCATGAAGACGGCGTACCCGGCTCGGGCGATGTCCTGGATGCACTTGAGCAGGCCGCGATCGGCGATCGAGGTTGAGTCCATCGAGCTGCAGGAGATGCCCTGGATGAAGAAGACCGTCGGCAGCGGCCCGTCGGCGTGCTCGGGGCGGGTGAGGATCGTTCGGACGGCGTACCCGTTGGGGGTCATCAGCTCGCCGTAGGTCGTCTCCGTGCCCGGGAGCTGGAGGCGTCGCTCGCCCATGGTCAGATCAACGCGGAGGGCCTGCCCCTGGCGCCAGAGGTCCACGGGGAGGGTCTGCCCCTCGCGTGTGGTGCGGAGGGCGTCGGTGATGTCCTGGGGGCGTCGCGTGGGGTGCCCGTCGATCGCGGTGATGCGGTCGCCGGGGCGGATGCCCGCCCGCTCGGCCGCGCTGGCGGGGAGCACGTCCGCGATCGCGACCCCACCGGCGTCGGCGTCACCCAGCCCGGGGTGGACGCCGAGCACGCCCCGGCGGGCCAGCGTCGGCTGCGCGGGTTGGAAGGGATCTCGCTCGCGAGCCTCCGCGCGCCCCTCTTGCCCGCTGGCCGGCGTCACCTTGCCGAACCCCAGCAGCAGCCCCATCACCAACGCCAGCAAACCAATGATCACCGTCGGCATCGCGCATCTCCTGTGTGCTCGCAGCGGGCGTCGGGCCCCTGCTTGTGATTCTGATATCGTCGAAAATGCGAACGGTTGCGGGCGATCCTTCGCGTGCCGCTACGCTCCGCCTTGAAAGGAGCCCTTGCGATGTCAGACGCACCGCTCATGCTCGGGGTCAGTGGTCTTCGGGGGATCGTGGGTTCGAGCCTGACGCCGGAGAGCGCGTCCCGGTACGCCGGGGCGTTCGGGAACTGGCTCCGCGAGCGGACGGGGGACGTCGCGCCGCGCGTGGCGCTGGGCCGGGACGGTCGGGCCGGGGGCGAGGCGATCGAACTGGCGGCGATCGCCGGGCTGCTCGGGGCGGGGTGCGACGTGGTCCGTCTCGGGATCGTCCCGACGCCGACGGTCGGTCTGGCGGTGGACAGCCTCGACGGGGGCGTGGTCATCACCGCGAGCCACAACCCCGGGGAGTGGAACGGGCTCAAGTGCCTGGTGACCGACACGCTGGACCGGGGCGACGCGGTGCAGAGCTTCGGGCGGGCGCCGTTCAAGCACGAGGCCGAGGAGATCATCCGCCTTTACCACGCCGGCCCGCGGTTCGAGCCCGCGCCCGAGATCGGGACGCTGCTCGAGGACGCCTCCGCCGCCGAGTCGCACGTCGGGCTGGTGATGGACCTGCTGCACGAGCTGCTTCCGTCGGCGCAGCAGGCGTCGTTCGCGGCGTCGGGCGAGCTCGGGTTCACGGCGGTCGTGGACGCGGTGCACAGCTCGGGCTCGGCGATCAGCCTGCCGTTCCTGGCGAGCGTGGGGCGCGTGGTGCCGCTGCACTGCCTGATGACGGGCGTCTTCCCGCACACGCCGGAGCCGACGCTGGAGAACCTGTCGGGCCCGGGGGGCCTGACACAGGCGGTGCCGGGGCTCGGGGCGGATATCGGCTTTGCGCAGGATCCGGATGCGGACCGCCTGGCGATCATCGACGAGCGCGGGCGGTACATCGGCGAGGAGTACACGCTGGCGCTGGCGGCTTGCAGCCTGCTGGAGAGCTACGGGCGCGACGCCGAGGGCGCGGTGCTGGTCGCGAACCTCTCGACGAGCCGCATGATCGACGACGTGGCGGCGAGGTACGGCGCCCGCGTAGAGCGGACGCCGGTGGGCGAGGCGAACGTCGTCGAGCGGATGCGGGCCCTGATCGAGGACGGGCAGCGCGTGGTGCTCGGGGGCGAGGGCAACGGCGGGGTGATCTGGCCGGACGTCTGCTTCGTACGTGACTCGCTGGGCTCGATGGCGCTCGTGCTGGCGCTGATGGCGCGGACGGGCAAGCCGGTCAGCGGGCTGGTGGAGATGGTCCACGAGATGGGCGGCGGCGCGGGGTACGCGATCGAGAAGCGGAAAGTCGAGATCGCGAGCAAGAGCGACGCGGGGTCCGCGGGCGAGGCGGTGCGGAAGTGGGCCGAGGGCGGCGCCAGCGGTGGGGGGGGCGTGCGCGTCGACACGCAGGACGGCGTGCGGATCGACTGGTCCGATGCGCCCGACGGCGGCGGGGCGGCGTGGCTGCACGTCCGCGCGAGCAACACCGAGCCGATCATGCGCCTCATCGCCGAGGCCCCGAGCGCCGAGCAGGCGCGGGCGATCCTGGATAGCGCGTCCCGGGCGATCGGCTGAGCCGCGCCCCGCGACATCGCGTCTTCCTACACTCCGCCCATGCCCGCGAACCCGCACCAGCTCCAGCCCGGCGCCCGCCTCCGCATCACGCAGACCGTCCCCCGCCAGAGCGGGGCGATGACGACGGTCGTCGAGGGGTTGCTCCTCCGCGCCGGGCAGCAGAAGACCGGCTCGTGGTTCGCCCACGCCAAGGACCACAAGCTCTGGATCGATCGGATCGAGCTCCAGAAAGACGACGGCGAGCTGGTGTATTGCAACATCGACCAGCACACCCGGGTCGAGCTGCTCGCCGAGCCGCAGGCGAAGGCCTGAGCGCGCCGTCGATGGGTCGTCGTCGCGGATGAGGGCGCGGAAGGGAACCCGGGTGCGCACGCACCGCTATAGATACGAACGTGCCGCGCCCCACCGATCAGGCCGATGACCGCGGCGACACCGCCGTCCTCCCGGCGATCGATCCGGCGATCGAGAGCGACCTCCCCCCCGTTTCAAAACGCCCTCGGGTTTCCACGCCCCTGGAACACGGTGCGCCCGGTGGCGATCGCCCGACGGTGTGGGTCGTCATCCCGGTTCGCGACCGTCCGGACGACCTCCGCGCCCTGCTGAGCGACCTGCACCGCCTCGACGCCCCCACCCGCATCCGGGGCGTGGTCGTCGACAACGCCTCGCGCACCCCTGTCGACCCGCGCGACTTCGACTTCCCGGCGTGGCTCGGGCTTCTCCGACTCGAGACCAACCGCGGCGGTTCTGGCGGGTTCAACGCCGGGCTGGCGCGCGCGCTCGCCGACCGCGACCACCCCCCGACGCACCTGTGGCTGCTGGATTCCGACGCCCGCGTGCGCACGGACACGCTTTCACGCTTGCTGGAGACCTTGCTCGAGTCGCCGGACGCGGTCGCCGTCGGCCCCGCGATCGAGAGCCCCGAGACGATCCACGAACCCACGTCGGAGCCCGGCGCCCCCCCGCGCCGCGACGCCGGGCGGCGTGTGCACGAGCTCGGCGGACGCATCCGTCGCGGGAACGGGCAGTTCGTGCCGGCGATGTCGGGCGAAGCGGCGGCCCGGGCCCGGTCGCCGATCGCGTGCGACTACGTCGCGGCGTGCTGCGCGCTGGTGCGTGCCGACGCGGTGCGCGCCAGCGGGCTGCTGCCGGACGTGTTCTTGAACGCCGACGATGTTGCGTGGTGCGTGCGCCTTGCGCAGGAGCATGGTGGTCGCGTGCTGGCGGACCCGCGCGCGCGGGCCGGGCATCCGAGGTTCGATCGGTACCCGACGTGGGCGCGGTACTACCAGTCTCGCAACGGGTTTGTGCCGCTGGCGGCTCTCGGGCTCGGGGCGCTCGCCCGCTTCCGGCGTGGGCTGCTCGACACGCGACGCATGATCAGCCAGGCGATGATCGGGCGTGAGGACCTCGCCCGCCTGCACGCGCTGGGCCTGGACGACGCGCTCGCGGGGCGCACCATCGGGCCCGCGCCCGAGGGACGCATCGCCTTCGAGGCGTGGCGTCCGTATGAGGAACTGCCCGGGGCGTTGCGCCGCGAGGGGATCGACCCGGCGCCGGGCCTGCTCGCCGAGGCCGAGCGGTGCGCCCGCATGACCCGCGATCACGCCCCCGCCGCGTGGTCGTCGGCCCTCGTCCGGGTGCTGCCTTTTGCCCCGCGCGAGGCGGTCGCGTGCGTCCCCAGCGTCGGCGGCACCGCCTGCTGGCTCCGAGGTCGCGTGCTCGTCCAGTGCGACCCCGCTGGCTTTGTCATCCGGCGCGTCACGCGCCGGCGCGCACTGCTCGCGAGCGCGCGCGCGGCACGCGACGGTCTGAGC
>JBJHBZ010000018.1:46022-75041 GCA_050485765.1 Phycisphaerales bacterium
GGTCTGAGCCGCTCCGTTCGCCTCGCGCTCCGCCCGCCGCTCGCGCCGCCGCTGACACCCTTGCCTGTGCGCACGGACGCGTCCTGCGCGACGATCTCCGTGGTGGTGCTCAGCTACAACCGGCGGGACGCGCTGGAGCGCACGCTGACGCAGCTTGCGCAGGCGCCGAGGCTTGCCAAGGCTCAGGTCATCGTCGTCGACAATGCCTCGACCGACGACAGCGCCGAGGTCGTGGCGTCCCGCTTCCCGAGCGTCGAGCTGGTGCGTCTCGCGAGCAACGTGGGCGTGGAGGGGTTCAACGCGGGGGCCGAGCGGGCGACGGGGGACCTGCTCCTGATTCTCGACGACGACGCCTGGCCCGAGCCCCCGGCCCTCGACCGCGCCGCCGAGCTGCTCGAAACCCGCCCCGAGCTGGCGGGTGTGGCGCTCCACCCGCGCCACCCCGAAACGGGCGTGAGCGAGTGGCCCTTTGCCGGTGAGGCGACCGACCGTTGGCCGGTGATGGGGTGTGGGAATCTGGTCCGGCTCGACGACTGGCGGCGAGCGGGGGGCTATGCGGGCGGGTTCTTTCTGTACCGCAACGACACGGACCTGGCGATGAAGCTATTGGCGATGGGGCGCGGGGTGCGTTTCGAGCCCGGCCTGGTCGTCCGCCACGATTCGCCGCAGGCGGTGACCAAGACCCCGCTCTGGTTTTACCACGCGACTCGGAACTGGCTCTGGCTCTCGCGTCGTCACGGTCGGGGGTGGCGCAAGTGGGCGGGGGGGCTGGCGGGGTGGCTTTGGGCGCACAAGCTGGCCCGTCTGGACTGGCGGGGGCACGCGACGGTTTTCCGGGGCGGGGTGGCGGGCCTGTTCGGGTCGCCGCCCCCGATGCCGCGCGGGGTCCGGGCGGACGGGCGGGCGTTTCGTCAGTTGCTCCGGATGCAGTTCGAGGCCCGGGCCCGTGGCCGGTGAGGGGGTCGGGCTTGCCCGGATTGCCAGGGGGAGGGCGGAGCGGTAGGGTTCTGGGTTCAGTCACGGCCGCCGGGGGGCCGGTGGAGGTTGGATCCATGGACGCGATGACTCGCACCACGCGCCGGGCCGGCGTGCGCACGCTCGGGCTGGTTGTGGTTTCGGTCGCGGGGGCGTTGCTGGCGGCGTGCGGGGGCACGCGCCTGCAGGTCCACACCGATCCCGCGTCGACCGCGCTGGTCGCCCGCGGGCCGAGCGGGCAGACGCTGAGCCCGAGCGGGAACCCGCCGACGTTTCGCCTGCGGTTCCGCGAGGACGCGGGGAGCGAGGGGGGCGGTCGTCCGGAGACGTTCACGATCGTCGCGACGCCTACCGGGCCGGACGCCGACGGGTATCTGACAACCGAGTTCCCGATCACGCAGACGAGCCTGCTGGCGGCCCGGCAGATCCGCCCGGTGCCGGACCGGCGCGACACCTACCGCCTGGACCTGGAGCTGCAGCGCAAGGACTACGAGGACCTGGCGTTTGTCGAGGTCGTGCTGGACCCGCGCGGGGGGTGGACGAGCGTCGTGACCCGCCGGCGCGCGTACGACGACGTGACCGAGCGCGGCGGGACCGCGCCGCAGCGGATCGCGCGCGTCCCGGGCTCGACGGGGCTCCGCGGGATGAGCATGAGCCCGAGCGGGGACCGCATGGTCTACTCGATCTCGGAGAGCGCCCCGCTGGACGCGGCGGCGGCGGCGGCGGGCGTCCGCTTCGGGCAGACCCGCACGCCCGGCGAGGCGGCGCGGGCTCGGGGCGAGCCCAACGTCTCCGCGGTGACCCGGAGCAACCTCCGCGGCATCCGCCTGGCGGGGGGCGGGATCGAGCAGATCACCGTCGACGACTACTTCGATTTTGACCCGGTCTTCAGCGCGGATGGCGAGCACCTGATCTTCGCCAGCAACCGTCGCAACCTGGGCGGGAGCGACATCCTGCGGATCCGCTCGACCGCGCGGGCGGGCGGCATCCAGAACATCTACACGGACCCCCAGGGGCACTGGCTGGTCCGCCCGACGCAGGGCGCCGACGGGACGATCGCGTTCAACATGATCCCGGCGGCGCGGGACGGGGAGCGGGACTACACGCGCCCGCCGGAGATCTGGACGATCGGCGGGCCGGGGCGGTTCCCGACGCAGGTGACGCTGGGCCTGCAGCCTGCGATCAGCCCGAGCGGGGACAAGATCACGTTCATCCGGGACGGGAACGTGTGGGTGTGCAACGCGGACGGGACGAGCGAGGCGCAGCTCACGACCGACGCGAGCCGGATCATCCAGGAGCACCTCAATGCGCTGCCCGACGCCGAGGCGCGGGAACGGTTCCAGCGCGAGGAGCTGTTCCGGACGTTTTTCCCCTACAGCCACCCTTCGTGGAGCCCGGACGGGCGGTTCATCGTCTATACGAGCATGCAGGGGCAGGACCCGACGGGGCGTCGGCAGGAGGATATCTGGGTGATGGACGCCGACGGGGGGATGCGGGAGCAGCTCACGACCAACCCCTCGGCCGACCGGTACCCGCTGGTCAGCCCGGACGGTCGGAACATCTACTTCTTCAGCAACCGCGGGCGAGAGTGGGCGATCTGGCGGATCCCGGCCCCGGAGTTCATGCGTCCGGCGCGGTGAGCCGATAACAGCGGCCCTCGCGGTCCTTTTTGAAACCCGGTCCGTCGGGCTGGGTAGCATCCCTCGGAGGCCCGTGCTCATGCCGACGTTCTGGAAGCTCGGTCTGGTGTCGCTGTCGTGTCTGGTGGCGTCGTCGTCGCTGGTGGTCGCGGGCGCGGATCCGGCGGCGATCCCGCGGGTGGAGCCCCGTCCGGTCGCGGAGATGATCGACGGGGAGTACATCCGTCGTCAGGAGGACGGGTCGCTGCTCGTCGCCGACCGGTGGACGATCAAGGGCGAGGGGACGGCAGAGAAGCCGTTTGAGATCGACTGGCGGATGCTGACCGCGGCGGCCGACGAGTTCAGCCCCCAGCTCGGCAAGACTCAGCTCCCGCGGTGGACGCGCCTGCTCCACGGGCGACGCGTCAAGCTCGCGGGCTACATCGCGTTCCCGTTCATGGCGACCGAGAGCGACGAGGTCCTGCTCATGCTCAACGAGTGGGACGGGTGCTGCCTCGGCGTCCCGCCCTCGGCGTACGACGCGATCGAGGTCGAGCTCAAGGAACCCGTCCGCGTGGTCGGCGGGCACAGCCAGTTCAACCGCGGCACGATCACCGGCGTCTTCAAGGCCGAGCCGTACGTCATGGATCAGTGGCTCCTGGGCCTCTGGGTGATCGATCAGGCCGAGGTGGAGACCGATATCGCGCGCCGACGCTGAAACCGATTCTGAGGAACGACGCACCCATGGCTCATCTGCTCGTCATCCTGCTCGTCGCGACGTTCGCGCTGTCGGGCGTGTCGCCTCGCGCGAGCAGTGTCGAGGGGGCGCCGTCGGGGGGCTGTTGCCTGCTTGCGGTCGCGCCGCCCCCGGTGCCCAGCGGCGAGGCTTCGTGCCCGCTCTGCGATCCGGTCGAAGCCGAAGCCTTGGCGGAGAGCGACGGGTGCGGGTGCGCCTGCCCGGGTTGCCGGTGCGCGGCGGACCGTGGGCCGGAGACGCCTCCGGCGTTCCCGATCGCGCCGGGGGGCGGTTCGCTGGATCTTCGTGCGCACCTGCCGTCGGCGGGTGTGCGCACGGGGTGGGTGATGGAAGCCGTGCCCCTGCGTGAGCACGCGAGCGTGTCGCACGCGCTTGTGCCGAGGGGCTCCGCGCCCCCGCGGGCCCAGCTCAGCACCTGGCTGACCTAGCCCGGGTTGGCGTGCCGCTGTTTTTGAGCGGCGGCTGTCGCGTGCGCGGGGTTCTCTCGCGCGGTTCTCCTCTGCATCCCGTGTTCCGATTCCGACGCGCCGGCTTTGAGGTCGGCGTGAACAACCCGCCGCGTGGGCGTGCGCGCCCACGCGGCCCGACCCAACCTGAAGGACCATCCCATGATCACGATCCATCGTTATGCCCGTTCGTTGTCCCGTTTTGCGCCGGTTCTGCTGGCGGGCTCGGCGCTGTGGCTCGGCGCGTGCGCCTCGACGCAAGCGACGGCCGACGGCGTCCCCACGCAGCGGGAGCTGATCGAGGACGCGACACCCGTCGAGGGCACGTCCGCCGTGCTGCTCGTCGACGGGCTCGGGTGCCCGATGTGCGCGACCAACGTGGACCGCCAGTTCCGCAACATGCCGGGCGTGCTCTCCAGCACGGTCGACCTGGAGGCGGGCGAGGTCACGGTGATGCTCACCGGACAGCCGCGGCTGACACGCGGGCAGCTCGCGCGGGCGGTCTACGACGCGGGGTTCACCGTCCGCGGGTTGCGCACGCCCTGAGCCCTCACGCGCCGTTTTCCGTTCGATCGCACGACGACATCAACTCGAGCCAAGGAGCCAAGTGTGCCCCATCGCACGACATGCGCGATCACCATGCTGATCGCGAGCCTCGCCGGTGCGCAGGAGTCGTACTGGACCCCCGCCGCCACGCAGCCCGGACGCGGGCAATGGACCGCCGCCGTCCGCGGCGAATACATGCGGTATCAGAACGACCCGACCGGGCTCGGTCGACGGGTCGACGAGTACACGCTCCGCACGCGCCTGAACTACGGGCTGACGCGCGACGTCGCTCTCACGGCGGAGCTGCCGGTGATCTACCGGGAGACTAAGACCAACGACGCCGGGCGGGCGATGGACCTCGCCGGCACCGACGCCGGCGCGGGTGACCTCGTCCTCACCGCCAAGTGGCGGTTCTGGCAGCACGACACCAGCGGCATCGACACGCAGCGCCTCGCCGCCTTCGCGAACCTCGAAACGCCCACCGGCACGGGCGAGCTCTCGAGCCACTCGTGGAACCCCGGCTTCGGCGCGGTCTACACCGTCGTCCGCGGGCGGCACGGGTTCAATCAGGGGGCGAGCTACACCTTCGCGACGGGGACCGACCCGAACCCGCTGATGCCCGGGCAGGGGACGCGTGATGCGTTGCGCGTGGACAGCAGCTACCTGTTCCGTCTGTACCCGGAGCGGTACACGGGGGAGGAGGCGGGGGCCGCGTATCTGATGCTGGAGCACAACGCCGTGTACGAGACCAACGGGGACCTGGAGAGCCTGCTCAGCCCCGGGCTGCTGTGGGAGGCGCGGAACTGGGCGGGGGAGGTGACCGTCCGCCTGCCGCTGATCCGCGAGGTCGACCACCGCCCGGAGCGGGCCTGGGGGCTGGGCCTCGGGGTGCGCATCCTGTTCTGAATGGGGGTGTCTAGGGCGGCGTGGGGCTCAGTCGAGCGGCTTGGCGAGGATGAGGCTCTCGTAGTTGGTGTAGGGCCATTGCCATGTGGCGCGGACGGTGTAGCCGCGGCGGAGGTACCACTCGCGGAGGGCGGTGTCGGGCCCGGCCATGGAGCAGGCGAGCGTCGCGCGTCCGGATTCACGGGCTCGGCGTTCGACCTCCGCGAGCAGGCGGGCGCCGATGCCGAGGCCCTGGAGTTCCGGCTCGACGGCGAACATCGAGAAGTGGGCGACGCCGTGCTCTTTGAAGAGCGGCGGGAAGGCGGCTTCTTCGAGTTCGTCGAGCAGGATGACGCCCGCCAGGCGGGCCGCGGGCGGCGGCTCGGCGGCCGGGGCGTGGGCCGCGACGGGGCGGGGTGGGGCGGGGGTGCTGTCGGGAAAGAAGGCCTCGGCGAGGAGGGTCGTCGCGTTGCTGAGGCGGCGCGCGGTGGTCTCGGCGCACTGCCGCCCGGCGAGCGGGCGGAGCCCGGCGTCGACCTGCGGTCGGTACGCCCGGTGCAGCACCCCGGTCGCGGCGAGCGCGTCGTCATCGACGCCCCAGGGGCGGATGCGCAGCTCTGTCGCGATGGAACAGCTCGGCGTGGGCATAAAGCGGGAAAGGTAGAAGCCTTGATCGGTCGGGTACAGGGCGCAGTGAAAAAAATCTTGTACAGTGCATGAATATTCAAATTCTATGCGTGTGTACCGGCTTGTCTTTTCGGTGAGAAGCCGCCTTTCATCGGACTGTGGGGGTGATAGAGGTCGGCGGATCGGCGGCGCGGGCTCCGATGATCCGATTCGATTTTGTTCAGGTTTCGCCGAACGCGGGGCGTGGGGGTGCGGCATGACGTCGGAGACGCTGTTGGAGCTGTGGGAGGCGCAGAGCCGCGATGGGCTGGCGGCTGCGGGTTGGTCGCGGGCGTTGGCGGGGCTCTCGCCCGAGCAGGCGTCGTGGCGCGTGCCGAACGTGGGCGGGGAGCGTCACTCGATCTGGCAGATCGTGCACCACGTGGTGTTCTGGTTGGAGGTGGGGCTGGCGCAGTCGCGGGGGGAGACCGGGCCGACGCCGGAGGAGATCGCTCGGCGGAATTTTGAGTCGCCGGTGGAGGTGAGCGATGCGGCGTGGGCGGCGGCGGTCGAGCGTCTGCAGGCGGCCCGGGGGGCGGTGGCGGCGGCGATCCGCGAGCCCGCGAAGAACGCCGACGTCTGGCCGTACCTGCTCGCGCACGACAACTACCACCTCGGGCAGATCATGCTGCTGCGCGCGATGCAGGGGATGCCGGTGGTCGAGTAGGTTGCGCGCGCGGTCGGCATGTCGGGGCTGGCTGGATGGCGTCCGATGCGCGTAGCCTTTCCTATGCCGAGCCGACCCAACACGCCGACGGACGCGACGCCTGCCGAGCCGACGGGGGCCCCGGCTCTGTCGGGGTCGATGCGGGTGCGCGTGCGGTACTGCGAGTGCGACCCGATGGGCGTGGCGCACCATGCGAGCTTTGTGCCGTGGCTGGAGATGGGGCGGACGGAGCTGCTCCGCGCGAGCGGGGTGAGCTACGCGGCTCTGGAGGCGGCGGGGGTCTTCCTCGTCGTCACCAAGCTCGACGTGCGATACCGACGCCCGGTGCGGTATGACGATGTGGTCGAGGTGCGGACGCGGGTGGAGAGCGCGAGCCGCATCAAGATCCGGCATGTGTACGAGGTGGCGCTGGCCGAGCGCGGCGGGCGCGCGGCGCAGGAATTGGACGCGGGTGCGGACCCCTCGCTCCCGACGCCGGACGCGAGCGGGCTGGGCGTGTGCGTCGCGGCGACAAGCGAGCTGGCGTGCGTGGGCGCGGACGGACGCCCGCGGGCGCTGCCGGGGTGGTTGGGGGGGGAGGGGTAGGGTGTTAGCGTGCTTGGTTGCGTTTGAGTTGCTGGCGCCACCAGCGTTTTGGATGGGAGGCTTGCCAGGCTTCGCGGGCCTCGGCGTGGGTGGTGGTGTGCTTGCAGCGGGGGCACCAGGTGGGATCGCCCGGGGGTAACGGGAAGGCGCACGACGGGCAGGGCGTGATGGGCAGGGCTTCGAATTGGCGTGTGCGCCGGGCGATGTGGCATTCGTAGAGCGCGAGGGTGACGAGCGCGAGCGGGGCGATCCAGATCACCGTGAGTTCGGCGAGCGAGATCGTCCAGTCGACCCTGTGCGCACGGAACAGGTCGATCGCGATTGCGATCGGAGGGCATGCGAGCATCGCGAGGCGGACGCGCGTGTCGCGGGCGGGGATCGTCGGGGCGAAGATGTTCTTCGGCGCCGGGCCGGCGTAGTGGACGCGGGCGTGCTGGAGCGAGGCGAAAACACGCCCGCACTCGGGGCAGGGGGCGGGCTCGTCGGGCATGTTTTGGAGGTCGTACTGGCATCCGCCGCAGGGGATGCGCCCGCGATGAATATGAGCCATACGCCGGGCGATGAAGGCGTACGACACGGCGATGAAGACCGCAAAAACCTGAAAGACATAGAGCGCGCCATCTACGAATGGGTATCCGGTGCCGAACAGCAGCAGCGGTCGCGGTGCGTTCAAGCCAAACCACGTGAACCACTGCGATATCACCGTCATCCAGAGCATGAAATAGGCGGCCGCGGCACCCGCCGCGATCCATTGGTGTCGGTTTGCAATCGGTGAAAGCGGGAGCCCCGGGATGTGGTTGTGGGGCTGTTGCGCGAGTTTGGGTGGTTCCAGTTCCCTCACTTGTAATTCTCGATCGCCTTCCGGGCGGCTTCGAGGGATTCGAAGTGGTGTCCGCATTCGGGGCAGAATTCGATGTCGTGGAGGCCTTGGAGGTTGAAGCCGCAGTTGGGGCAGGGGATTTCGCCGCGTTTGAGGCGGCGTTTGATGCCGGAGCTGGCGATCATTGCGAATGCGAACACGGGAACGAGGATTGTGTAGCTCAGGATTCCGCTTGCCCATCCGGGCATCGGCGCCCAGATGAGCAGCGCGACGTACGCGAGGCCCGTGATGAGCAGGAGCAGGAGCAGCCATTTCTGATTGCGGCGGAGCACCGCTGGGCCGAAGTAGGCCTCGTTGATGCGGTCGGCTCGCGTCTTGCGTTGCCCGGGCTTGGGTGGGGGTGGGGTGAGCATGGCGCGGGATCAGCGTACAAGCTGTAGCCATCAGGGATCAGGGATCAGGGATTGGGATGTGAAGTTATTGCTAGCCGAGTTGTTCGATGGCTTGGTCGACGTTTTTGACTTCGCGGAGCGTGAGGCCGGGGATTTTGGGCGTCGCGTGTCGGGCGAGTGTGGGGACGACGGCGTGTTGGTAGCCGAGCCTGGCGGCTTCGCGGAGTCGGTTTTCGAGTTGGGGGACGGGGCGGACCTCGCCGCCGAGGCCGACTTCGCCGACGGCGATGGTGCGTGGTTCGAGCGCGCGCCGGTGGTGGCTGCCGGCGATGGCGAGGAGGAGGGCGAGGTCGCTGGCGGGCTCGGCGACGCGGACGCCGCCGACGACGCTGGCGAAGATGTCGCGGTCGGCGAGTCGGAGCTCGGCGTGCTGTTCGAGGACGGCGATGAGCATCGCGAGGCGGTTGGCGTCGAGCCCGCTGGACTTGCGTTTGGCGGCGCCGAGGAAGCCGGTCGCGGTGAGGGCCTGGAGCTCGACGCAGACGCAGCGCGAGCCGCTCATGACGGGGCAGACGACCGAGCCGGGGCGCGGGTCGGCGCCGGTGTCGAGGGCGGCGACGCTGGCGCCTTCGGGGACTTCGCGGAGGCCTGTGCCGGTCATCTCGAAGATGCCGAGCTCTTGCGTGGTGCCGAAGCGGTTTTTGATGGCTCGGACGACGCGGTGGGCGTGGTGTCGGTCGCCTTCGAAGAGGATGACGGCGTCGACGAGGTGCTCGAGGAGGCGCGGGCCGGCGAGGGCGCCGTCCTTGGTGACGTGCCCGACGAGGACGACGGCGATGCCGCTGGCTTTGGCGAGGTAGACGAGCTCGGCGCAGCAGCGCCGGACCTGGGCGACCGAGCCCGGGGCGGCGGGGAGGTCGGACTTGTAGATCATCTGGATCGAGTCGAGGATGAGGACCTGGGGGTTGGTGCGCCGGGTCTGCTCGACGATGCGTGCGAGGTTGGTGTCGGCGAGGAGGTAGAGGGCGGCGGTGTCGGGAACGCCGAGGCGGCGCGCACGGTCGCGGACTTGCGGGGCGGATTCCTCGCTGGAGACGTAGAGGGTGCGGACGCTGGGTCGGTCGGGCTGGTCGTGGGCGAGCGAGCCGGCGGCCTGGAGGAGGAGTGTGGACTTGCCGATGCCGGGCTCGCCGCCGACGAGGGTGACCGATCCGGGGACGATGCCGCGTTGTGTGGGTGGGCCGCCGAGGACGCGGTCGAACTCGTCGATGCCGGTGGGGAGGCGTCCGGACTCGCCCTCGGCGTCGGTGACGTCTCGGATGGGAACGGCGACGGGCGCGCCCGGGGCTGGGGCTTCCGCGTCGTCGTGCTGGAGGGCGTGCCAGCCCTCGACGAGCCCGCGCTGGGGATCTTTGGCGGCGGAGGGTGCGGCTTCGGCCTCTTCGAGGCTGTCCCACGTGGCGCAGTCGGGGCATTTGCCCATCCAACGGGGTTGGATCGCGCCGCAGGATCGGCAGATGAAGGTTTTTCGGGTCTTGGGCATGGGCGAGCGCGAGGATAGCTCTTCGTCGTCGCACGCGACGGGCTCGTACACTGCGACGGATGCCCGACGCCCCGACGCCACAGCCCGGTGAGGATCGCGCCAAGGGCGGGCGCCGCGTTGGGAAATGGTCGCGTTTGTCGCGTCGGCGTCGCGTGGCGCGTTGGTTCTTGCGGGTGATGATCGCGTTGCCGTTGTTGTTGACGGTGGCGTGGCTTGTGATCACGCAGACGCCGGTGTCGCGCGCGATCCTGGTGCCGCAGCTTGAGCGGGAGCTGGGGCTGGAGATCCGGGCGGGGCGGCTGTCGGTGGGGCTGGACGGGGTGGTGACGATCCGCGACGGGGCGTTCTCGATCCCCGGGGTGCCGGGCGAGGCGGGGCGGCTGCTGACGGTGGAGCGCCTGGTCGCGCGCCCGGACACGGCGAGCCTGTTCGCGCTCTCGCCGCGGATTGTCTCGGTGGAGATCGAGAGCCCGGTGGTGCGGATCAGCCAGTCGGTCGAGACGGGTCGTGTGAATCTTGCGTCGATGGCGTTGCTGCGCGGTGGTGTGAGCCCGCGCGGGATCGTGGAGCTCCCGACGTTGTCGGTGAGCGACGCGACGGTGGAATTCGGCGAGCACGCCGGGGATGGCTCGTTCACGCCGCTCCGGTCGATCCTGGTCGACGGGAGCCTGCTGCCGGGTCGGGATGCGCAGGGGCAGGCGGGGTACAACATCCAGCTGACCGAGCGTCGCGGCGCGGGGCTGAGCCCGCTGGACCTGACCGGTCGTCTGGACGCCGACGGCGTGCGCCTGGTGCTGGAGCAGGTGGCGCTGAGCGACTGGCCCTCGAGCGCGGTGCCGACGGCGTACCGGGCGGTGTACGAGTCGCTGGAGCTGGACGGGGAGATCGCGCGGACGACTTTTGGGTACGCGTTCCCGGGGGAGATCGTCGCGGAGATCCAGCTGACGAACGTGTCGATCAGCCTCCCGTTCACGATCGATCAGGCCGAGGGCGACGCGCTCCCCGCGGGGGTGGGTGGCGAGCCGGCGCGGATGCGCCGGGTGAGCGGTCGTGTCGCGTTCGATCGCGACCGGGTGCGCGGGGAGCTGCGGGGGATCCTGGAGGATCTGCCGTACGAGGTGCTGCTGGAGTACAACGGGACGAGCCCGGACTCGCCGTTTTTCTGCCAGTTGGACACGCGGAACTACCAGCTCGAGCGTGCGCCGAGCCTGCTCCCGTTTGCGCCGCCGATCGTGCGTCGCCGGTTGGAGTCGTTCAACAACCCGACGGCGGTGATTGACTCGACGGTGTTTGTGGAGCGCGGGGCGCCGGTCGAGGGTGTGCCGGCGGAGATCGAGGTCCACGGATGGCTGGACTTCCGCGAGGGCTCGGCGAGCTACGAGCATTTTGCGTATCCGTTCGAGGACATGCAGGGGCTGGTGACGTTCAACCGCGATCGGATCGAGATCGTGAGCATCCGCGGGCGTGGGCCGACGGGCGCGGTGCTGGAGGCGACCGGGACGATTGCGCCCCCGGTGCCGGGTGCGGCGGTGCGGATCGACGTCGCGGCGTCGAGCGTGCCGGTGGACGAGCACCTGGCCGCGGCGCTCGGCCCGTCGCGTGCGGAAGTGATCGAGGATCTGTTCAGCCAGCGCCGGTACGGGGAATTGGTGCGTCGCGGGCTGGTGATCTCGTCGCGGGAGGCGGGCGAGCTGCGCGGTCGGCGTGCGGAGGTGCGCGCGGAGCTGGCCCGCGAGCCGGTGGAGGAGGCCGCGGCGCACCTGCGCGAAGAAGCCGCGTGGATCGATCGTCGCCTGCTCGCGCCGGTGTTCGACCTGGGCTCGTCGGGGCGGGTCGAGGTGCGGATCCGTCGTCGCGAGGGGGACGTGAGCCCTTGGGAGAACGAGATCGACGTGCAGTTCGGGACGGCCGGGCTGCTGCCGAAGCAGTTCCCGCTCCCGATCGTGGGCGAGGACGTGAGCCTGCGGATCGTGGGGGACACGGGCGAGTTGATGGGTGGGGTGTTCCGCGGGCTCGCCGGTGGTTGGGCGGAGATCGAGGCGGTGGTGGACCTGGCGATCGACGCCGAGCCGGGGACGCCAGTGACACCGAACGTGCGTGTGCGTGCGCACGACGTCCCGATCGATGAGCGCCTGATCTTCGCGATCCCGGATCCGGCGTCGGAAGGGTTGGAAGGCGCTCGGGCGCTCGAGGCCGAGCGCGGCGAGCAGAGCGTGCGGCGGATCCTCCGTGACCTGCGCCTGGCCGGCGAGGTGGACTGCGAAGCGGTGATCGGGCGTCGCGAGAGCGGCGTGCTGGGCTTCGACGTGGACGTGCGCACGTCGCGCGTCACCGCGAGCCCCGCGCCGACGCCGGGCTCGTCCGCGGCTCTCCGTTTGGAGCTCGGCGGGCGCGTCGGCGTCAACGAACGCGAGCTCGAGATCGAGCTCGGCGGCGAGGCGGCGACGATCGGTCTTGAAGGCTCGGGGGATGCCTTGCCCGTTGGGACGCTCGGCGTGCGCACGCACGTGCGTTTTGCGGGCGGGTCGGCGCGGGCTCGCGAGGATGGCGGCGCGGGCGAGCCGGATCCCGGTTGGTTGGAGGCGTTTGTCGAGGGCGACGGCGCGGACCTGCGCGGGCCGTTTGAGGATCTTGTCCGCGTGTTCTCGTCCGACGGGGCGGCGGCGATGACCGAGGCCCGGGCGCTCTACCGCCCGACGGGCGTGGCGCACGCGGGGGTGCGTGTCTCGGGCGTGCTCGCGGCGCCGCCGCGGATCGAGGGCGCGTTCACCCGTCTGCGCGACGTGGAGATCGACCTTCTCGCGGGGCGCGTGTCGATGCGTTCGATCGGCGGCGTGGCGATGGTCGACGTGGATCCGGACGGGCTGCGGCTGGCTCGCCTGTTTGCGCTGCGCGGGGCGATCCGGCACGACGGGTTGCCGAGTGGGCACGCGCGGCTCGATGGGGAGCTCGCGATCGCGCCGCTCCCGGCGGCGCCTTTCCCGGGCGAGGCTTCGTACGAGGAGCCGGTGCTGACGATCCTGCTGGACGACGCGGATGTTGGCTCGAGCCTGGTGCGCGGGGCGCTGGAGACGGCGGAGGCTCGGGAGCTGCTGTCGTATTACGACCGTCACCACCCGACGGGGTCGTTCCGTGCGGAGCTGGAGCTGCGTCCGGAGCCGACGCCGGTCGGGGGTTCGCCGGATGGTGCGCCGCCGCGTCCGGTGGTTCGGGGCGTGGTGTGGCCGGTTGATCTGGTGTTTGAGCGCGGGGATGAGATCGTCGCGTTGCATCCGATCGAGGGCTCGATCGCGTTCGGGCCGGGCGAGGCGGTGTTGAGCAAGATCCGTGCGCACGCGCCGTTGTGGAGCCTGCAAGCCGACGGGCTGTGGCTCGCGAGCGAGGACGGCTCGGCGGAGACCCGTGCGACGTTCAGCCTGGAGAGTCAGGGCCTGCCGCCCGATCTCCGCTCGCTGCTCGCGCACGAGTTGCTGGAGGTCATCGAGAACCTGCAGGTGGATCTGCGGGGCCCGGTGCGCGTGAGCGATGGCGAGCTGATGCTGGCGCGCGGGCCGGACCTGCCGGGGGGCGAGGCGCCGGAGCCCAAGGCGACGGTCAGCGGGCTGCTGCACGCGAGCGGGTTGGGCCTGGTCATGGGCTTGCCGATCGCGGAGGCGGAGGTCGCGTCGCGGTTCTTTGTGGAGCGCGACCCGGCGATCGAGCGTGGGCGTTGGTCGATGGACGTGCTGTCGCCGCGGCTTCGCTACGGCGGCGTGACGCTGACCAACGGGCGCGTGCGCCTGGCGGGGGGCTCGGATCGGGACGGGCCGCTGCCGACGCTAGTTCCTCTCTGCACGGCGGATTGTCACGGCGGTCGTGTGAGCGTCGAGGCGCGGGCCGACACGCAGGCGGACGGTCGCGTCGCGGTGGAGGGCGAGGTTCGTCTGGCGGGCGTTCGCCTGGCGCCGGTGGTGGAGGAACTGCGGCTCGAGGCCGAGCGCGTGGCGCGGGCGGGCGGGGGTGAGGCGATGGGCGCGATCCCGGCGCCGATCGATCCGTCGCTGCTGCCGCCATCGGAGGTGTTGTGGAGCGCGATGGACGCTGCGCCGGACGAGAGCCGTGGGCGGATCGACGCGGAGCTTGGGTTCCGGGGGTATGCGGGCGAGCCGGAGGCGGCGAGCGGTCGCGGGATCGTTCGTGTGTTCGGCGGTCGGATTTTGGCGCTGCCGCTGGTGGTGCGTCTGATCGAGGTGAGCAATTTTCGGCTGCCGACGAACGAGCCGATCGATTTTGCGCAGGCGGATTTTTATCTTCAGAACGGGCGGATCGTGTTCGAGGACCTGTCGGCGTTCAGCCGGAGCGTGCGTGTGCTGGGGTACGGGACGATGAGCTGGCCGGAGCTTCGGATGGACCTGCGGTTCAACTCGCAGGCGGAGGCCCGGATCCCGATCATCAGCGACGTGTTCGAGAGTCTGCGGGACGAGCTGGTGTCGACGCGTGTGACGGGGACGCCGGCGGAGCCGGAGTTTGAGCTGTTGCAGTTCCCGCAGACGCGCCGGATGCTGACGCGGTTTCTGGGCTTGCCGCAGTCGGACCGTTCGCGCCGGTTGATGGAGCTGCGCGAGCGTGCCGAGCAGGCGCGGGACCGGGCGGGGCGGTCGGTGCGTGTGGACCGTGCGGTGCCGGCCTCCCCGGGCGGGTCGGGCGGTCAAGAATGAGACCCACCCGAGATTTCACCGCGAGGGAGAATCCTGTGTCTGATCCGAACCCGACGAGCCGAGACGATCACGCCCGTTCCGAACCGAATCGCGCTGAGCCGAACCGGGTCGAGCTGAACCCGACCGAGTCGGCGCAGCTCCGCGACGAGTCGGCCGCCCCGCCCGAACGCCCGGAGCAGAAACGGGCCGACTCGGAGGACGTGCAGCGGGTCATCGAGGAGTTGGTCCGCGGCGTCGGCGCGGCACACCTGGACAACTCCGAGCAGTCGGATTTCCAGGTTCGGCTTGTGAAGGAGCTCGTGACGGCCGGGCTCAAGCTGTTGCCCGACGGGCGCGAGACGGGCGAGTTGAAGCTGATCACGGCCGCGGTGAAGGAGCTGCGGTACGCGTACCGCGTGTTCGGGCAGTACCCCGAGCCGCACAAGGTGACGATCTTCGGCTCGGCGCGGACGCACCCGGACCACCCGGATTACAAGTCGGCGGTGGAGTTCGGGAAGCTGATGGCGGAGATGGGGTGGATGGTCATCACGGGCGCGGGTGACGGGATCATGAAAGCCGGGCACGAGGGCCCGGGGCGTCAGGCGAGTTTTGGGGTGGCGATCCGGCTGCCGTTTGAGACGACGGCGAACGACGTGATCGCGGGCGACGACAAGCTGATCCATTTCCGGTACTTCTTCACGCGGAAGCTGATGTTCCTGAGCCAGGCGGAGGCCGTCGCGCTCTTCCCGGGCGGTTTCGGCACGCTGGACGAGGCGTACGAGACGCTGACGCTGATCCAGACGGGCAAGGCGAGCATGATCCCCATTGTGTGCGTCGAGCACGAGGGGGGCGACTACTGGAAGCACTTTGACAACTTTGTGCGCAAGAGCCTGCTCGAGCAGGGGATGATCTCCCCCGATGACCTGCACCTGTACAAGATCTTCACCGACCCGAGCGAGGCGGCCGAGCACATCAAGCGGTTCTACCGCAACTATCACTCGTCGCGGTACGTCCGGGACGACCTGGTTATCCGCCTGCACAAGCGACTGCGGGATCATGACGTGAAAGAGCTGGCGAAGGAGTTCGGCAGCCTGATCGCGCGGGGGACGATCGAGCAGCGCGGAGCGTACGAGGTGGAAGACGACCACCTGGAGCTCCCGCGACTGGCGTTCACGCACACGCGGCGGGATTTCGGCTTGGTGCGCGCGTTCATCGACCGGATCAACGACTACGACCCGGCTTGATCCGCGGTTGGATCGTCGCCGGGTCGTGGTTTGAGCGTGGGTGTGTTTAGGGGCAGGATCCGAGGCTGGCGAGCCACCACTCAATGTACGTATTGAGGTCGTTAATATTCACGACGCCGTCGGGAGCCTCGCCCCCGGGCCCGGCGATGTCGGCGGCTGGGTCTTGGTCGAGCCAGAGCATCAAGAAGTAGTTCAGATCGCTGGTGCCCACGACCCCGTCGGGCACGCCGTCGAGTGCGGGGCCGGTGAGGTCGGCGGGGCAGGGGTTGGCGGTGGCGGGGCAGAGGTCGAGCTTGACGATCCGGTGCGCGGGGCGCGGCTGCCCGTCGCTCGTGCGGAGTTGGTCAATCGAGGAGCCGAAGTAGACGGCTGGCCCCTGGCCGTCGTCGTAGGCGGCGATCGCGGCGATCGGGTTCGGATTGGTCAGGCGGACCCCGCCTTCGACCGGGGACCAGGTTTGCCCGCGGAGCACGGCGAGCCCTTCGGCCGGCTGTCCATTGATGCCCGTGATCGGGCCGATGGCGTAGAGCTCCTGCCCTTGCGGCGTCTGCACGGTCTCGATGCTGAACAGGCGTGGGGCTTCGACGTCGTCGATGAACGCCCAGGCTTGGCCGTCCCAGCGGGCCAGGCCGCGTGTGGGCAGGCCTTCCGCGTCTTCGAGCTGTCCGGCGGCGTAGAGCGCCGGGGCGTGCCCGTTGTCGTAGACGGCGAGCGCGGTGATGCTGCCGCGGAGTTCGCCGACGGCGGCCCAGGCTTGTCCGTCCCAGGCGGCGACGCCGACCACGGCTTGCCCGCCGGCTTCGGTGAAGGGGCCGGCTGCGTAGAGACGCTCGCCCTCCGGGCCGACGCCAAAGGTGAGGCAGGCGACCGCGTCGTTCGTCCCGCCGGCGAGGTCGTGCCAGGCTTGCCCGTCCCAGGCGCCGACGTGCATGAGCGGCTCGTTGTTGGCCTCGGTGAACGTGCCGCCGATGAAGAGCAGGGGTGTGGGGAGGCTGGGCGCGGCTTGCAGGGCGTGAACAGGCCCGTTCACGCGGCCACCGAAGGTGCGCCACGCGTCGTTTTCCCATCGCACGAGCCACGGGGCAAAAATCACCGGCGAGGGCGCGTCGAGCAGGTAGGTCTGGAACATCCCGCCCGCGTAGAGCACCGGCCCGCTGCCGTCGTCGAAAGACGCCAACGCTCGTATTTGCTGCTGGAACCGTCCGGGCAGAGCCGACCACGCCACGCCGTCCCATCTTGCGACCGGATGCCCTGTGGCGATTGACGGTGTGCTGACGGCGTGTTCGCGCACGCCGGCGACGTAAAGCGATGGGCCCTGCCCGTCGTCATGGACGGCCATCGCGCGGGGCGTCAGCCCGTACGCCTCGATGCTTCGTGGCACCGCGCCGCGCCACTCTGAACCGTCCCATCGCGCGAGCCCGGGCGTGTACACATCGCTCGCGAACGTGAGCGATCCACCGACGTACAACTCCGCTCCGTTTCCTGCGTCAAAGACGGACATTGTTCGAACGGGACCGGCGGGCGTGGTGCTCGCGGTCAAGCCGAAGGCGAACGGGCTCCACGAGTGGCCGTCCCATGAGAAGATGCTTCGTGACGGCACGCCTTGCTGGAGTTGGATCTCCAGTTCCCCGCCGATCACGAGCCTCGGTCCGTCGCCAAGGTCCACGACATTGATTGAGGACACACTGGTATTGGGCTGGAAGACCTGCGGGCCGTCGTCGTCGAAGCCTGGCACGGCGCTCCAGCCTTCACCAGTGCGGAATCGCAGGAGATTTCGAGCTCGGGTGGAGCTGCTGACGTTCTGGTACCGGAACGCTCCCGCGATATAGAGGCCCAAGCCTTCGCCATTGTCAAAAGCCGCGGCACTCTGGACGCCTTCGGGGGAGAGGGTCTGAAACCACGGGGAGAGGGCGACGAGGCCGGTCCAGTCGTTGCCGTTCCAGAAACTGACGGTGCCGTCGCGTGTGACGGCGTGCAAACGCGAGCCTTGTCCGAGATCGGCCTCGACGAACGCCACGACCGTACCGGCGTCGTTATTCGGATTACCCGTGGAGGCGGTCGCAAGGCTCGACGTCCATGCCTGTCCGTCGCTGACTTGGACGACCCTGCCGATCCCGGCGACGAAGAGCTTCTCGCCGCTCCCATCATCGAACACGTGCATCGGGCCGGTGCTCGTGAGCGCGCTGCCTTGCAGGTTGATGTAGCCGGCGTCAAGCCATGAGATGCCGTCGAAGCGAGCGACGTAGACGACGTCGGACGTGTCGGGCCAGTTCGGGTAGAAGCGTCCGCTGGCGTGCAGTTGTGCCCCGTCGCCCGCGTCGAACACCGTCAACGCGTGGACTTGGCCGTGGAGCGCTCCAAACGGTTCCCACGTTTGTCCATCCCAGCGGAGCACCCCTGGGCTCTCGAGGACGCCGAGCCCGTCGTAGCCCTGTCCGCCGACAAAGAGCGCGGGCCCGCTCCCATCGTCCCAGACGAGCGAGGCGCGGATCGTTGGAGGCGCGGGTGACTGTGGATCGCCGAACAACCCCGCAAACCCTCCGAAGCCGGTGTCCCACGAGGGGTCGCAGGCGGGGGGGGAGGCTTGGGCGTGAGCGCCGAGGGCGGCCGCTGCGACGACGGCGACCGCGAGCCGGGGACGGCAGGTGGCACCACAATGTGATGGATGGGCAGGCAAGGGGCTTCCCTTCTTTCTGAGTGTGCGTGTCCCGATCGGGGACGCGGCGAGCCGTCGCGGGGCAGTGGGTTGGACGCCCCTGGGCACTGCCGGTTCCATCCCTGCCCGCGGCTGGCAGGAAATTGCTCGCCGTTCGCTCGCGGCGGGAGGCGGTTTGGATTCTTTGGCCTGCTCGCTTGCGTGGCTGATGGCTTTGGCTGAGCGGGTTGATGGGCTGGATCAACGACGACGACCCGGCGTGATCCGTGGTTGGATCGTCGCCGGGTCGTGGTTCTGGGTCGGGTGTGCTGAGTTGGGTTGCGCCCTGACCACACGAAGGTGTGTTTATGGGCACGATCCCAGACCGGTCAGCCACCAAGCGACGTAGGTTTCGAGGTCGGAGGCATCGACGAGGCCGTCGGGCTGTTCGTGTTGAGGTCCGGCGATATCCGCGGCCGAGTCCTGGGCGAGCCAGAGCATGAGGTAGTAGTTGAGATCGCTGGTGCTCACGATCTCGTCGGGCTCGCCGTCGAGTGCGGGGCCGGTGAGGTCGGCGGGGCAGGGGTTGGCTTGGGGTGGGCAGCCGTTCCAGCGGGCGATACGGTTGGATCTCACTCCCCCTGCAGTGCTGAAAGCACCTCCCGCGTACAGCGCTGAGCCCGCCTCGTCTTTGAGCACAGCGAGTGCATAAACGTCGGGCAGACTTTGGCCGAAGCCGACACCCGAAGGTCCGGCCAACTCCGACCATGACGAGCCATTCCATCGGGCAATCTGACCCAAAATCACTTGACCTGTTGGGGACCTAAACTGTCCTCCCGAGTACAAAGCCGGGCCCGATCCATCGTTCATGACCACTAAGGTGAGCGAGTAACTTACACGCGTCTCGTTCGAATCGTCTAACGCTGACCATGTACTGCCGTTCCAGCGACCCATATTCATTGGGATGCCGCCGGCGGTGGAATAGCCGCCGCCCACATAGAGTGCCGCTCCGGTGCCGTCATCAAAGACGGTGAGTGCTTTGACTCGTCCATTGACACCAGCAGCCGATGGTCCGTCCAACGCCGTCCACTCGTTGCCGTCCCACTTGGCAATATTGCCGACAGGCGCTATGCCGCCCGCGTTGAGAAAACCACCCCCGACGTATAGTGCCGGGCCCGTACCATCGTCGAATACCTCCAAGGCATCAACCGATGGTAAACTACCTCCGGCTACACCTGTGCCGCTTGATCCGCTCAACGCCGCCCACTCGTTGCCGTCCCACTTGGCAATGCGGTTCACCCACACATTCCCGGCATTGAGAAAGCTACCTCCCGCGTAGAGCGCTGGGCCTGATCCATCGTCGAAGACCTTTAGAGCGTTGACCGCGGATGCGGTACCACTCGACACGCCTGTGCCGCTTGGTCCGATCAACGCTGACCATGTTTCTCCGTCCCATTTGGCGATGCCGTTCACAAGCACTCCGCCGGCGGATCTGAATCGCCCACCAGCATAGAGCGCCGGGCCCGATCCGTCATCGAACACCGCCAGGGCGCGGACCTCCGGTGCAACAATCACTTCACTCATGCCTGTGCCGTTCGGCCCGGTCAGCGCTGACCAAGCGTGGCCGTCCCATTTGGCAATGCCGTTCACGATGACGTCCCCGGCGGTACTGAAAACACCCCCGACGTAGAGCGCAGGGCCCGATCCATCGTCAAAGACGGTCATGGCGTAGACATCGCGGTTGACGCCGTGACCGGAGGACCCGACAAGTGCAGACCACGAGGACCCATCCCAACGAGCCATTCGTACCGCGGGGATGCCCCCGGCGGTGATGAACTCCCCTCCGGCGTAGAGGGCCGGCCCCGCGCCCTCGTCAAAGACGGCTAACGCGTAGACAACGGCGGTCACACCAGGGCCGGATACGCCGTTACCCGACGGTCCTGACAAAGCTGACCATACCGACCCGTCCCAGTGGGCAATGAAACTGGTCGGAACACCTCCGGCACTGGTGAATGAACCTCCGACGTACAAAGCCGGTCCCGAGCCGTTGTCGAATACCTGGAGTGCGCGAACGATATTATTTGTGCCGCTACCTGAGGGCCCATGCAGTGGTGACCATGATGAGCCGTCCCACCGGGCGATGGTGCTGTTCGTCGGAACCCCTGGGGTGCCGAAGGAATCACCCCCGGCATATAGCGCCGGGCCGGATCCGTCGTCAAACACCGTCATTGCGTGGATGTAGCCCCCAGGGTTGGTGCCCGAGGCTCCGTTTGCCGAGGACCAGGACAAGCCGTCCCATCGAGCGACGCGGTTTGTCTGGATACCACCCGCGCTTGTAAAGGCGCCCCCGACGTAGAGCGCCGGGCCGGATCCGTCGTCAAAGATCGCTAAGGCGTTGATATCGTCGTTCGTGCCGATGTCCGAGGCATTGGCGAGAACTGACCACGAGGATCCGTCCCACTTGGCGATGTTGTTCGCGAGGAGACCTCCAGCCCTTGGAAAATTCCCGGCGGCATAGAGCGCGGAGCCTGTCCCGTCATCAAATACAGTGAGAGCATTGATGCTGGTAAATTGTCCGCCGCTGATACCTGACGATCCAGTGAACAACGACCATGATGCGCCATCCCACTTGGCGATATACCCTGATGAATAAATGCCATCGGGCCCCTCGGTCACAAGAGTGCCACCACCGGCGTATAAAGCTGGCCCTGTCCCATCATCGAATACGGCCAAAGCGCGGATGCCGCTGGAAGGGGAAGTCTCTGCAAATCCCGGGAGCGCCGACCACGATGAGCCGTCCCACCGGGCGATACTCACAGCATTCACGCAGCCTGCGATCGTGAACGAACCGGCGACGTACAGCGACTCGCCAGTGCCATCATCCCATACAGCCGTGGCACGCACGGTGCCGTTGAGTTGTGGCAAGCAGAACTGGCCCTCGGTCCACACCGGTTCACCCGGCTCGGCGGCGACGGCGGCGGGCTGCCAGAGGCCGACGAGGAGCGCGAGCGCACCCAAGGCGGCGGCGCAGCGGCGCACGATCGGGTTCGCGTAGATGTTCACGTCTTGCATCGCGCCTCCATTGGACTCGGGCGGCCATCCCCGCCGAGCCGGGCCACGATACCCGAACGCTGTCCGACTCACAATCCTCCCGAGGCGTTGATACCCAAATCTTCACAAGCCGCGGATCGTGCCGAGGCTGCAAAGTCCACCCAGATTCACCGGCTTGCCCAATCTGCACAAGCCCGTCGCCTCGTGCAGTTTTCCCGCCCGGCATCTGGCACAGGCCCGCTCTTGTTTGCCAGAGTTCACAGCGTGTGGATTTGTCGCGGTTCTGCAGGGGAACCTCGAGAAATCATGGGTTTACGGGTGGCACGGGGCGCGGGGGTGTTCCGGGGTGCCCGAGTTGGGAGGCGGCGATGCGGGATCAGACCAACTGGATCGGGCGACGGCTAGGCGTCGGCGTCTTCGTGGGGGCGGCGTTGCTCTTGGGCGGCGCCGCATCGGGCAGCGTGGGCGTCGGCGGCGGGAGCGGCGAGGGGGCTTCGGGCCTCGGCTCGGTCACGATCCCGGATCAGATCGTGCTCACCGGTGTGGTGCGCGATTTTCGGGCGTCGCACCCGGATTTTCAGCGGATGAGCCGCAACGCCGCGGGGAGCACCGCGGGCGGGCTGTATGCGCGGATGGTGCAGGACGAGCTCGGGCCCGACGGGAAGCCGGTCTTCCGGAGCAAGGGCTACCGCGTCACCAACCAGTGGCGGAACGCGGCGGGTCGGTCGATCCTGCCGTTCGCGCAGGACAAGGCGTACTACGACGTGCTCCCGGGTGATTCGCTCGGCTCGACCGAGCCGCTCGGCGATGCCGTGGAGAGCGCCGAGAGCTTCCACCAGTGGTACCGCGATGTGCCGGGGGTCAACCTGAGCAAGCAGGTCTCGATCACCCTGCTCCGCGACCCGCAGACCGGCAACTACGTTTTCGACGATCGCACCGACCCGACGTACAGCCGGCTCGGCGGGTTCTTCCCGATCAACGACGACCTCTACGGCAACTACGAGAACAACCGCAACTACCACTTCACCTTCGAGCTCGACACCACCTTCACCTACCATGCCGGGCAGAACCAGGTCTTCACCTTTGACGGGGACGACGACGTCTGGGTCTTCATTGACGGCAAGCTCGTGATCGACCTCGGCGGGCTGCACAACCGCATGGAGCAGACCGTCGAGCTCGACCGCCTCAACTGGCTCGAGGACGGGCGGAGCTACAGCCTGAAGTTCTTCTTCGCCGAGCGTCACACCAGCGACAGCAACTTCCGCATGGAGACGAACATCGGGCTCCGCAGCGCCCGCCTGCCGATGACGTCGGCGTTGTACGACTGAGCCGCGAGTGTTTGGAACGCATCGTGAAGGATCGCCGCCCGCTGGGCGAGAGAGAGCATGACGCCGAACGTGTGCGCACGTTCGGCGTTGTGCGTTCCGGCGTCAGCGCGGAGCGGGATGGAGTCGTCCGGATCGTGTTTGTGACGAGCGATGCGTGCGATCAGTACGGGTGACCCGGGCGATGGGGATGGCTCGGTTCGTAGGGCACGTAGATCGGCGGACGCGGGCCGGGGCGCACGGCGGGGGCTCGTGGGACCGGCACGAACACCGGCTGGCGGATCACGCGGGGCGGGGGAGCGGCCGAGCCCGGCGCGGGCACGTAGACCCACTGGTTCGCCGAGCGTGAGAAGGTCAGGCGGCGCGCGCTCGCCAGCGACGGGCGGGGCTCGCTCGGCCACGCGTTCATTGCTGCGTGCGAGCCCGATCCCGCGTGCGACAGACGATGATCCAAGCGATTCGCGGCCTCGCCTTCACCGGTGCGCGACGCGTCACGCGAGGCGAAGACGGCGGCGCCCGACGCGATCGGGCCCGCGTCGTAGCCCACGACCGGGCCGGTGTACCGCACGGGCACGGGCTTCTGCACGCAGCCGGCTTGCACCAGAGCGGCCGCGAGCACGCCCGCGCCGATCCGCCAACACACTCGCAGACCCTGAGCCGGCACGGTCACTCCGATCTTCGCATGATCCGACACGCCCCGCGACGCACGCGGGCCTCGCTCCGACCATGCCACGGATTTCCTGTGAAACCAGCGGATCTCGATCCGGCGACAAAAATCCACCGGACAAACACGCGCTGGGGTGAGGATCTTCACGTGTTTCCGGACCCGCGCCGGGAAAAGGCCGCGGGAGAACGCCCGGTCAGGCGTCGTACCCGAAGGCTTGGACCCACGGGGCGAGTGTGTCCATCACCGGCGCCAGCTCGCGCTCGTACCGGCGCCACCGCCCGATCGCGCGGGTATAGACGGGTTGTTGCACGTCGGCGTAGGTCGGCGTGGAGACGTAGCGCCGGTGGGCCGCCTCGTGCGAGCGCAGGACCGCGTCGTCCCATGCCTCGCCGAGGTGCTCGAGCGCGGCGCGGAGGACCGGCTCCGGCGCCGTCACCAGCGACTCGTAGCGGACCTCGTGCCACGCGAGCCCGAGCGTGTCGCGGTAGGTCATCGCGAGGGCCATGAGGCGTGCGTACAGCTCGGCCGTCTTGTGCAGGTCGAACAGGTGCGGGAGCCCGCGTGAGAAGTGCTGCATGAAGCAGCTCAGCACCGTGTCCCGCGGGTCGCGCACGACGAAGAGCACCGGCGATTCCGGGAACAGGCGCCGCACCACGACCAGGTCGGGCGTGTTCAGCGGCTGCTTGTCGAGGACGCGCCCGGTTTCGCCTCGCCGCCCGCGGGCCATGCGTTGGAGGTAGTCCTTCCGCGCCTGTCGCAGGTGGTTGGGCTTAAGGTCGTCGAGCATCGCAGGGAACTCGGGTCGGACGCCGAAGCGCTCGACCATGCCGCCTCGCACGGGCTGGATCGCGGGTCGCTCGTCGCTGGGCGAGAGGGCCGGGTGAGCGCCGAGCATCTGCTCGAGGAGCGTGGTGCCCGCGCGGGGGAAGCCGACGAGGAAGACCGGGGGCGAGGGCCTCGGCGCGTCGGGCGGGCTCGCCCATGCCGCGACGCGTTCGGGCGTGGTCCATGCGCGCAGGTCGTCGAGCACGCGATCGACCTGCGCGCACGCCTGCGCGCACGCCTGCGCGGTCGCGCCGGCGTCGGGGGCGAGGGCGCGCTGCGCGCGCTCGAAGCTGGTGAAGGCTTCGCCGGTCTCGCCGAGCGCGTCGAGCGCGAGCCCGAGTTGGGTGTGGATCGCGCCGACAGCCGCGGGCGGCAGGTCGGCGCGCCCGGCCCACGGGCGCAGGCGCTCGACGCCGGCGCGGGCGTCTCCTGCGCGCCGGTCCAGCTCCGCGAGCGCGGCGGCCGCCTCGCCTGCGACGCCCGGGTCCTCGCACGCGAGCAACGCTTCGAAGCGTTGACGAGCGGCGTCGTGCTCGCCCAGCCGGGCGTGGAGCTGCGCGATGCGCAGGCGCGCGGGGGCGTGCGAGGGCGCGAGCTCGAGCACGCGCTCGTACGCCGCCCGTGCGTCGGCGGCGTTCCCGCTCGCCAGCAGGTATTCCGCGTGGATCATGTGGGCTTCGGGGTGCTGCGGCGCGAGGCGGGCCGCCTCGCGCCAGAGCTCGCCCGCTTCTTCGGGGCGTCCGTCTTCCATGAGACGGCGGGCGAGCATCTGGCGCACGGGCCCGTGGTCCGGGCGGGCGCGGAGCGCTGCGCGCAGCGCGAGGATCGCGCCCTCGGTGCGTCCTTGCATCTGCAACGCCTCGGCCAGCACGCGCTGCGCATCGACATGCTGCGGACGCGCCTTGAGCACCCGTCGGCACAACGACTCGGCCTCCGCGGGACGCCCGGCACGCAACGCCGCCAGCGCGGCCTCCAGCGGCTGCGACGCGGACTGTTCTCCAACCGATGCCATGCGACAACCTCCTCCGCCGGACTCAAGCGGGTCAGTGTAGCGAACGGCTCTCCGAGCGTGTTCCGGAACGCGAGGCGTCGCGTGCCCGATCAGGATGGGGCGCAGCTCGCGCCGTCGCCGGGCGCGGGGCGCACGCGGTTCCACGGCATCTTTGCGAGCAGCATCGCCATGCCGCACCACCCGCTCAACCCGGCGAAGACCAGCCCTGCGCCGACGAAGCCCGCGATGATGAGCAGCCACGGCGAGATCAGCACGCCCAGCAGCACCCCGACCACCACCAGCGAGCCCGCCACGACCTGCACCTGACGCATCAGCGGGAGCACCCGTCGCCCTTGCGGCTTCACCGTGGGCTTGCCCGCGGCTTTCCAGGCCTCGATCCCGCCGGCGAGGTGGTGCACCGGCGTTCCCGGTGCGAGCGTCTGGGCGTATCGGCGGGCCGCGTCGTTCGAGCGTTTGCCCGAGCGACAGTGAAAGACGACTCGCTGCCCGGCGAGGCGTTCGCGCAGCGCCTCGGCGTTGAAGCGTGAGAGCGGGAAGGACGTGGCGCCGTCGATCCGCTCTTCCGCGTGCTCGACGTCCTCGCGGACGTCGACGAGCACGCCGGAGCCTTCACGGAGCCATTGCTCAAGCGTCGCGGGATCGATCTCGAGGACGGGGGCGTGCATGCTCGGGCTTTCGGGGGCGGTCATGCGGGGCTCTTCTCGTGGGAACCGGTCGGTTCGTGATCGACGGGCAGCGCGGCTTTGGTCCACGCGAGATACCCGCCGCGGAGGTTGACGACGTTCCGCCCTTCTCGGCGGAGGAAGGCCGCCGCCCGGGCGGAGCGGACGCCGCCCTGGCAATGCACGACCAGCGTTTCGGCGTCGGGCGTCTCGCGTGTGCGGGCCGCGAGGCGCGTGTGCGCGATGTTGGTGGCGCCGTGCAGGTGCCCGTCGTCGAACTCGGTGCGGCGGCGGACGTCGAGCACGCCCGCGCCCCGCTCGATCAGGCGGGCCGCTTCCTCTGGTGAGACTTCGTCGATCGTCGCGAGGTCGGCGCCCGATCGAAGTTCGGCGGGGTCGAGCCAGGACTCGATGCGGTCCAGGCCGATGCGGAGCAAGTCGCGCACGGCTTCTTCCAGTCGCTCGGGCTCGACGATCAGGTGGATCGGTGTGTCGAGCCCGATGAATGACCCGGCGTTGGTGTTGAAGGTGCGATCGAGCGGGAGCGAGAGCGAGAAGGGGATGTGCCCGTCGCGGAAGGCGGGCCAGGCTCGCGTGTCGACGATCGCGTGCGATTTGGCGTCGACGCGGGTCAGCGCGTCGAGCGTTGTGCGCTGGGGCATGGGCAGGGCTTTCGCCAGCCCGAGCACCGGGGGGCCGAGCTTGTTCAGGCGCTTCATCTCGGCGAAGTAGAGCGGGGGCTCGGGCTGCCCGCTGAGGATGAAGTCGATGAAGCCTTGTTCGTTTTGTGCGGCTCGGATCGCGGGGTTGAAGCGTCGCTCGTAGCCGATGGTGCTGCTGGGGACGGCCCCGAGCGCCTTGCCGCACGCGCTCCCCGCCCCGTGCCCGGGCCAGACCTGGACAAACTCCGGGACGTCGTTCAGTCGTCGGACGCTCTGGAAGAGGCGTCGGGCCGAGGGCTCCATCGCGCCGGCCTGCCCGGCGGCGCTCTCGAGCAGGTCCGGGCGTCCGAGGTCGCCGACGAAGACGAAATCCCCCGTCGCCATCCCGATCGGCGCGTCGGCCCCCGCGCCCTCGTCGGTGATCATGAAGACCATGTGCTCCGGCGTGTGCCCGGGGGTGTGGATCGCGGTCACGCGGATGCCGCCGATGCGGAACTGGTCGCCGTCGCGCAGCTCGTGGTGCGCGTAGCTCCCGCCGCCGGGCTTGTCGTGCAGCCACGCCGAGCGCCAGTCGTCGCCGCCCTCGGCGGAGACGTAGACCTTCGCGCCGACGCCCTCGGCCAGTTCGCGAGCGCCCGAAAGAAAATCAGCGTGGATGTGCGTCTCGGCGACGGCGGTGATGCGCAGCCCGTGCGACCGCGCGAGCTGGATATACCGATCGACGTCCCGCTCGGGATCGATGACCAGAGCCTCGCCGGTGCGTTGGCACCCGAGGACGTAGGCCGCCTGGGCGAGCTTCTCGTCGTACACCATCCGCATGAACATGGGATACGCCCCTTTCGCGATCCGGTTATCTGTATTTTAGCCCGGGCTGGCGAGTGCTCGGCGGGGCAGCCCGCGAGCGAGGCGCCGGTATGCACAGGATAAAGATCCGATGACACGCGGCGGCACGTCTGTTTGCGGATGGCGCGGCGGGATGAAAGGAGCGAGCGGGATGATTCAGGTCTTGGATCACGCGGCGGTGGCGGGGTGGATCGGGTGCGTCATCATCGGCACAGGCGGCGCGGCGGTGCTCGACGCCGCCTCGGCCTCCGCGGCGCAGGACGCGCCTGTGCCCGTCACCGGCACCAGCCCCGCGGCTTCCGGGTACCGCGTTGAGGTCGTCCTCGAAGGGCTCGCGCACCCGTGGGCGATCGCGTGGCTGCCCGACGGCGCGATGCTCATCACCGAACGCGGCGGGCGCTTGCTGCTGATCGAGGCAGAAGCGGAAGATCGCGACCCGGTGGACGTCGAGGGCTTGCCGGAGATCCTGCCCGTCGGGCAGGGCGGGCTGATGGATCTCGCGCTGCACCCGCGGTTCGAGGACAACCAGCTCGTGTACTTCACGCACAGCACGGGCTCGGCACGCGCGAACCGGACGGTTGTGAGCCGAGGGCGGCTCGTGCGCGAGGGCTCGGCGCGGTTGGAAGATGTTGAGACGATCTTTCGCGCCGGCCCGGACAAGCCGGGCGGGCAGCACTTCGGCAGCCGCCTGCTCTGGCTGCCCGATGGGACGCTCCTGGTCGCGATCGGCGACGGGGGGAACCCGCCGGTCTCGATCGACGGGCGGCTCACGCGCGAGAACGCGCAGGATCTCTCCAACACCCTCGGCAAGGTCGTGCGCCTCACCGAAGACGGGCGACCGGCGGAGGACAATCCGTTTATCGATCGCGGTGACGACGGGCGGTACGTCTACACCTACGGGCATCGCAACATCCAGGGGCTCGCGATCGACCCGGATACCGGCGACGTCTGGTCCACCGAGCACGGCGCCCGCGGCGGGGACGAGCTCAACCTGCTCAAACCCGGGCGGAACTACGGCTGGCCCGAGGTCACCTACAGCACCGAGTACACCGGACGCCCGATCACCGACGAGCGCACACGCGACGGCATGATCGATCCCGTCGCGGTCTGGACACCCGCGCTCGCGCCCAGCGGGCTGCTGTTCTACACCGGCGAGGTGTTCCCTGAATGGCGGGGGAACCTCTTCGCCGGCGGGCTGGTTTCGCAGCAGGTCCGCCGGATCGTGCTGGACGGGCGTGCGGCGTCGCGGCAGGAGACGCTGTCGTTCGACGAGCGCATTCGCGACGTGCGCCAGGCGCCGGACGGGCGGATCTATCTCCTGACCGATCAAGTCGGCGGTCGGCTGCTGCGCCTGGTGCCGGACCAGGATTGAGGTGAAACGGTGGGTTCCGGCGTTGTGCAAGGCAAGGAGCCGTGGGGGGGGGGGGGGGCGCCCCCCCCCCCCGGGGGGGGGGGGGTAAAAAAAAGAACCCCCCCGGTTATATAACAAGCCACGCGCCCCCCCCCACCCCCCCCG
>JBJHBZ010000019.1:0-74176 GCA_050485765.1 Phycisphaerales bacterium
AGGTTCTTCACTTCGAGCGCGTGGTCCTCGATGAACTTGCGGCGCGGCTCGACCTGCTCGCCCATGAGCGTGCTGAACAGGTACTCGGCCTCCTGGCCCATGTCCCATGTCACGCGGAGGAGCGTGCGCTTCTCGATCGCCATCGTGGTCTCGTGGAGCTGGTCCGGGTTCATCTCGCCGAGGCCCTTGAAGCGTTTGATCTCGAGCCCGCGTCGCCCGATCTCGTGCAGGCCGTCGAGGATGCCGGCGAGGTTCTCGGCTTCGACGACGCGTCCGCGCGAGGGGGCGCGGGCCGACTCGCTCTCGCCGGCGTCCTCGCCCTCCTCGTCGTCGGCGCGACGGGTGGCTTCGGGCTCGTCCTTGTCCTGGGCGGAGCCGACGAGCCAGGCGAACTTGGCGGGGAGCGTCTCGCCGGTGACGGATTCTTCGCGGACCAGGGCCCAGTCCTCGATCGAGAGCCCGGCGGCTTCGAGCTCGGCGAAGATGCGCATCAGCTCCTTATTCTCGTGGAGCTCGCGGATCTGGGCTTCGGGCTTGAGCGCTTCCTCGGCGGTGAGCTGCTCGGGCGCGACGCCGCGCTCGCTCGCCTTGGCTTCGAGCTCGGCCTGGTTCTCCGACGGGGCCTCGGCGAGGCGGAGGCCCTCGCGATCGACGACCGCGTTCGCGTCGGCCTCGTTCCAGGCGAAGGCCGTCTGCGCCTGCCATGCGACCTTGTGGCTCGGGAGGCGTCCCTTGCCCTCGGGGTCGTTGGCTCGCTCGCTGAGCAGGTCTGTGAAGCGGGTGCCGCGGCGTTCGGCGATCTCCACCAGCTCGCGCAGTCGCCGCAGGTGCTGCACGACGCGCTGGAGCGCCGCGCCTTCCAGTCGCGTGATCTCCCGGGGCTCGGCGCCCTCGATCAGCCCGCGCTCGTCCATGCCCTCGATGTCGCGCACGCTCAGCACCGCCGACTCGAGCCCGAGCTCGGTCAGCGTGCTCGCGAGCGTCTTCTCGTCGATGACGTAGCGGCTCTTTTTGTTGCGGATGATCTGGTACAGCGGCGGCTGGGCGATGTAGACGTGCCCGCGACGGATCAGCTCCGGCATCTGGCGGAAGAAGAAGGTCAAGAGCAGCGTGCGGATGTGCGAGCCGTCCACGTCGGCGTCGGTCATGATGATGACCTTGCCGTAGCGAAGCTTGGTGATGTCAAAATCCACGCCGATGCCCGTGCGCAGCGCGGCGATCAGCGTGCGGATCTCCTCAAAGCCCAGGATCTTGTCGATCCGGGCCTTCTCGACGTTCAGCAGCTTGCCGCGGAGGGGGAGGATCGCCTGCGTCTCGACGTCGCGGCACTGGGTCGCGCTCCCGCCGGCGCTGTCGCCCTCGACCAGGAACAGCTCGCTCCGGTCGATGTCCTTGGTCTTGCAGTCGCGCAGCTTGTGGGGCATGGAGCCCGAGTCGAGCGCGGTCTTGCGCCGGGTGAGCTCGCGGGCCTTGCGGGCGGCTTCGCGCGCCTGGGCCGCGATGATGCCTTTCTGGCAGAGCTTCTTCGCCTCGCCCGGGTGCTCCTCGAGCCACGTGTCCAGCGCTTCGCTCACCGCGCCGGCGACGAAGGTTTCGATCTCGGGGTTGAGCAGTTTTTCCTTGGGCTGGTTGTTGAACGTCGGATCGGGCAGCTTGACGCTGACGATCGCGATCAGCCCCTCGCGAAGATCCTCGCCGGTGGGGACGGGGTCTTTGTCTTTGATGATCCCGGCCTTGCGCGCGTAGCCGTTGAGCGTGCGCGTGAGGGCGACCTTGAAGCCCTGGGCGTGCGTGCCGCCGTCGACGTTCTTGATGTTGTTGGCGAAGGTGAGCACCTGCTCCTGGTACCCGTCGTGGTACTGGAGGGCGACCTCGCAGATGAGGCTCTTGGGCTCGTCCTCGTGCCGGATCCAGACGGGGCTGGAGACGGGGGCCTTGGCGGCCATCAGGTGCTCGCAGTATTCGAGCAGCCCGTTCTCGGCCTTGAACGTCTCGTCCTTGGGCTTGCCGTCGCTCCCGACGCGCTCGTCGCGGAGTCGGATGGTGACCCCGGGGTTGAGGAAGGCGAGCTCGCGGAGGCGTGTGGCGAGCGTGGCGTAGTCGAAGGTGGTGTCGGGGAAGATGGTGGGGTCGGGTCGGAAGGTGACCTTGGTGCCGGTGCCGCGTTTGCCGCCGGGGATGGGGCCGACCTCGTGGAGGGGCTCGGTGACGCGTCCGCGTTCGAAGGCGATGCGGTGGATCTTGCCGTCGCGGTAGACCTCGGCCTCGAGGAGGTCGCTGAGGGCGTTGACGCAGCTGACGCCGACGCCGTGGAGCCCGCCGGAGACTTTGTACGCCGAGCCTTCCTGCCCGAATTTACCGCCGGCGTGGAGCTTGGTGAGGACGACCTCGATCGCGGGCTTGCCGTCGAGGAGGGGGTCGTCGTTTCGGATGGGGTCGATGGGGATACCGCGTCCGTCGTCGGTGACGACGCACGAGCCGTCGGCCTCGATCGAGACGGTGACGGTGGTGGCGTGCCCGGCCATCGCCTCGTCGATGGAGTTGTCGACGACTTCGTAGACGAGGTGGTGGAGGGCGTTGAGCCCGGTGCCGCCGATGTACATGCCGGGGCGCTTGCGGACGGCTTCGAGCCCTTCGAGGACTCGGATCTGGTCGGCGTTGTAGTCGCCGACGTGCTTTTTGGGTGGCTGGTTGCCCGGGCCGAGCTTGGGCTCGGCGTTGCCCTCCGCGTGGGTGGGCAGGGCGGTGGAAGGTTCGGTCGGCAAGTCGTGCTCCTCACGCCGTTCGGGACGATCCGCGGGCATGCGATCTCCTGCAAAGCCACCAGACGACGCCGGCCCGGCGTTGACGCCGAACCCGGCCGAAAAACCCATCGCCACACACCCGATCAAACCCCCCGAACCCAGGCCGGTCGCCCGGGCATTTCGAGCCCAGAATCATAGGTCGCCCGCCCCGCTCACGACGCCCGGGCGCGGGCCCATCCCGGGCCCCCTGCCGCGCGATGGCGGGGCGGGCGAGGCGTCCGGGTATCCTGTCAGGCATGGCGCCCGAAACCCCGCCCAAGACCCAGCCGCGGGCTGCGGGTCCGGGCACATCGCAGGACGTGCCGGAGGGGGTGGCGTTGTGCCGCACGTCGCCGATCCTCCCCGATGTGCCGCCGTCGGTGGTCGCGTTCATCCCGCAGGCGATGATCATGCTCGCGATACTCGGGATGTTCGGGTGGCTCGCGCTGGAGCAGTTTGTTCTGGTGCCGATCGAAGTGCGGGTGGCGGTGCTCACGCTCGCGGCGATCGGCGTGCTCTGGCTGCTGGGGCGAGAGGTCGTCCGGGCGTATCAACGCGGCATCTCGATCGCGCCGGTTCCGCACAAGCCGGACGCGGCGGCCCGGGTCAACATCGCGCTGTACGCCGACCAGTTGCCGAAGCTGCTGCCGCTGCGCGAGGACGAGGTGTTCGAGCCGGAGGTGTTCTGGACGTTTCGCCCCTCGGTGCCGAGCACGCCTTGGAAGCAGGAAGCGCCCGCGCCCGGCGATGCGGCGCGATCGACGTTCTGGTCGCGGGCGAATCCGTGGTGGGTGCTGGTGCTGGCGTGGATCGTGGCGATGCAGTTTCTGCCGAGCGGGTGGGTGGGTGACACCGTGGTGCTCGCGGCTGGCGTTGTCGTGCTCGCGGTGCTGTTCCGGCGTCCGACGCATCTCCGCGTGGTGCCGGGGCGCGTGGACATCATGCGCCAGCCGACGCTGGGGCTGAGCTGGGGCCTCGGGCTGCGTCCGAGCGTGGAATCGATCGACCTCCGCGGGTCGCGGGTGCTGGTGGACCTGCGATCGGGGCAGGTCATCCTCGACCCGGTCTACGACCCATTCCCGGGCCCGCTCGCGACCGACGCGCAGCGCGACGAGCACCAGGCGCGGATGGCTCGCCAGCGCCTGCTCAACTTCGGCATGACGATCCACCGCGAGGCCGCGATGCTGGCGATCGCCCGTGCCGCGGCCAGTTCGGCCGAGCCGCCGCCGCTGCCGGAGGATCGGTTTACGGATTGAGCTTTTTGCCCGGTCTGACATCCGATTTAACGCCTGTTTTTGCACAACGGTTTTGCGGCGTTTTGAGCCGTGCGGGCTGGCCCTTGGGCGAACGCTGGTACGCTGTGGGGATGACCACGGGCGGCGTGATCCACGGGACGGGGGCTCAGGTGTTGCCGGCGGGCGGCTTGCCGGGGGACGTCGCGTTGGGTTCGTTCTGCCAACGCGGCGGCGCATGGCGGTTGGCGGCTTGGGACGGCTTGCGGTTCGGCATCATGTTTCTGCTGTGCTGGGCTTTTCTGAAGGCGGTCCTGCCGTCGGGGGAGAGCTCGCCGATCCGGCTGGAGTGGGCGGTGATGATGCCGGTCTCGTTCCTGCTTCTCGCATTGGTGACCGACAGCGGCGAGTACGTCCGGGGCGGGGGGCTGGCGAACATCGCGGATCGGTCGCGCCGGGTGCGCGTGGCGATCACGCCGAAGCAGCGGGCTCGCGCGGAGGCGGTGCTCTCGGCCCCGCTGGTGGAGTGGGCGTGGAGCGTCCGCGAGCCGACGTTTGGTTTCCCGGTCGTGACAACCCCGCTGGGCGCGTGGTTGTGGTCCGGGGCTCGCCTGATTGTGGCGGGTGCGGCGTTCGCCGGGCTGGTGTTGCTGCTCTGGCGGACGCCGATCGACGGGCTTGGGCTGGCGGGCTGCGTGGTGGCGGTGGTGCTGTGGCTGCTGATGCTGGTGCCGGGGAGGCGGCGGGTGACGTTCCGGGTCGAGCCGGGGCGGCTCCGCCTGATCCGGCGCGGCTGGTTCGGACGGGAGTCGGCGTCGACGCTCGATCTGAACGCGGGTGAGGTCGCGATCGACGCGCGACGGGGGCGGGTCTGGCTTCGGCACGAGGGGGGCGTGCGCCTGGTGGACATCACTCGCGGCGACATCGCGGGGGCGCTCGCGATCGCTCGGGCCGCGTTGGAAACGCCGCGCGGTGGGGCGTCGCGGTCCTGAAGCCGGGCGCGGCGGCGGTGCACCCCCTCAACGACAACGCCCCGCCGGTGTGGCGGGGCGTGGGTGGTGGGAAGGGTGACCGACGGGATTCGAACCCGCGACATCCTGGATCACAACCAGGTGCTCTAACCAAGCTGAGCTACGGCCACCATCCGGGCGGGCACGCCCCGGAGCGGCCCTCGCACGCGAGGGCGAGCCGGGAGAGGCCTCTTCGGAAGCCCAACAATACGGCCTTCCGGGACGCCGGGCAATCCCCGGCGCGGATCGGAACGGTTCACGCCCCCGCCCGCGGGCGTCTGGGGTGTTTGTCGGGGCGGGGCGATCGGAGAGTGGAGCCCGCGGGGCTCGCGGGGTAGGGTGGTGGTACGACTTCGCGCGGGGCCAGGCGTTCGGGCCGGCCCGTGTCGGGGGCGGGATCTTGGGGAGGTTTGACACGATGACCGCCGTGAACGCGAAGACCCTCGACCTGGGCGCCGACCACGTCCACCACAACCTCTCCAGCGCCGAGCTCGTCGAGCGGGCGCTCCGCAACGGCGAGGGCACGCTCGCCGCCAACGGTGCGATCGTCTGCATGACCGGCGACCGCACCGGGCGCAGCCCGAAGGACAAGTACCTTGAGGACACCGCGGAGATCCACGACTCGATCTGGTGGGGCAAGGTCAACCAGCCCGTCAAGCCCGAGCACTTCGATCGCGCGCTGGAGATCGCCCGCGAGCACCTGAGCCGGGCGAAGGATCTGTACGTCTTCGAGGGCTTCGCGGGGGCCGACCCGGAGCACCGCCTGGGCGTGCAGGTCGTGACCGAGCAGGCGTGGCACAACCTTTTTGCGCAGACGTTGTTCATCCGCCAGGGGAGCAAGGCCGCCGGTGGCTCGACGGACTGGAAGCACGACTGGACGATCCTGAACGCGGGTCGTCGGCGCCTGACGGCGGAGGAGCAGGCCGAGTTCGGCGTCTCGAGCCCGGTGCTGGTGGTGCAGAGCCTGAGCAAGAAGACGGTCGTGATCCTCGGGACCGAGTACGCCGGGGAGATGAAAAAGAGCATCTTCTACGCGATGAACTACGACATGCCCGAGCAGGGCGTCTTCCCGATGCACTGCTCGGCGAACGTGGCGAAGGACGACGAGTCCAATGTCGCGCTCTTCTTCGGGCTCAGCGGCACGGGCAAGACGACCTTGTCGGCCGACCCCGATCGCGCGCTCATCGGCGATGACGAGCACGGGTGGGGCCCGAACGGGATCTTCAACTTCGAGGGCGGTTGCTACGCGAAGTGCATCAAGCTGAGCGAAGAGGGCGAGCCGCAGATCTGGAACGCGATCCGCTTCGGCTCGGTGCTTGAGAACACGGTCGTGGATCCGAAGACGCGCGAGCCGGACTATGACGACGGCTCGATCACCGAGAACACGCGCGTCACCTACCCGGTCGATTTCATCCCGGGCGCGGTGATCCCGAGCCTGGGCAACCACCCGCGGAACGTGATCTTCCTGACGGCCGACGCCTACGGCGTGCTGCCGCCGGTCTCCAAGCTCACGCCCGAGCAGGCGATGTACTACTTCATCAACGGGTACACGAGCAAGCTCGCGGGCACGGAGGCGGGCGTCACCGAGCCGCAGCCCAACTTCAGTCCGTGTTTTGGCGGGCCCTTCATGCCGCGCCCGCCGCACGAGTACGCCGCGATGCTCGCCGAGCGCATCCGCAAGTACAAGTCCAACGTCTGGCTGCTCAACACCGGCTGGACCGGCGGGCCCTACGGCGTGGGGCATCGCTTCGAGCTCAAGTACACCCGTGCGATGGTGACCGCCATCCTCGGCGGCACGCTCGCTCGCGAGGTTTTCGAGCCCGATCCCATCTTCGGGCTCCACATCCCCGTCCACTGCGACGGCGTGCCCCCGGGCGTCCTCCACCCCGAGGCGACCTGGAAGGACCAGAACGCCTACACGAGCCAGGCGAAGAAGCTCGCCGCCCTGTTCCGCGAGAACGACGCGAAGTTCGAGATGAGCGACGAGGTCCGCAAGGCCGGGCCGCGGGGCTGAGGATCGAAGGTGGCACGGCTCGCCGAGCTGTGTCTCTGCAGCAGCATTCACGCTGCTTCAACCGGGGGGCACCGCTCGGCGAGCTGTGCCACCACAGAGCCATCACGGAGCCCCCATGTCTTCGCGCAAACCCATCGTCGGCGGCAACTGGAAGATGCACACCACGCAGGACGCGGCGGCCGGGCTCGCGCGCGACGTCGCCGCGGGCCTGATCGCCCGATCCGGTTCCGGCGTGGTGGACGTGGTGGTCTTCCCGCCGTTCCCGTACCTGCTGACGGTGGAAGCCGTGCTCCGCGAGCGGGGCGCGCCCGTCGTCGTCGGCGGGCAGGACCTCTGGACGCAGCCCGAGGGCGCGTTCACCGGCGAGGTCTCCGGCGCGATGCTCGCCGACTGCGGGTGCACGCACGCCCTCGTCGGGCACTCCGAGCGACGCCACGTGCTGGGGGAGTCCGACGACCTGGTCGGCGAAAAACTCCGGGCGGCGCTCGCGGCGGGGCTGCACGCGGTGCTCTGCATCGGCGAGACGCTGGAGGAGCGCGAGGGCGGGCGGACCGACGCGGTGAACGAGCGTCAGCTCCGGGCCGGGCTGGCGGGTGTCGACGTCGGTGATCTCTCGCGCGTGGTGATCGCGTACGAGCCGGTGTGGGCGATCGGGACGGGCAAGACGGCCACGCCGGAGGATGCGCAGCAGGCGCACGCCGCGATCCGTGCGGTGCTCGCGTCGATGTACGACCAGGACGCGGCGCAGTCGATACGCATCCAATACGGCGGCTCGGTCAAGCCCGGGAACGCCGCGGAGCTCTTCGCGCAGCCGGACATCGACGGCGGCCTGATCGGCGGCGCAAGCCTGAAAGCCGCGGATTTTCTCGCGATTTGCGGTGCGGCGGGGGAAAGCGCGAGATAAGCAAGGGGCTGCGTGCGTGATCGGCGGGCGAGATGTGCCACTGACCTTGTCCGCAAGGTCAGTGCTCCCGAATCTCTCGTTCTTCGATGCGCTGTGATCAGATAGGAAGGGCGAAAAGAGCGGGAGCACTGACCTCTCAGAAGAGGTCAGTGGCACATGGCGTGTCCGGTGTGATGTGATCGCGCAGCCTTCGCTCCCCCGCCCCTGCGGGGGAGCTGTCGGCGGAGCCGACTGAGGGGGGGCCGGCGGGCCGCGCGACGTTCGCCCAGACCCCCTCCGCCTCGCTTCGCTCGGCACCTCCCCCGCCGGGGCGGGGGAGGGCCGGGAGAAGTGCCCCGATCGGTCAGTGGCTTCAGTACAGCACTCGGACTCGGATCGTCTCCGGCACCTCGCGCAGCTTGGCGGCGAGGGCTTCGCCGTCGGTCGGGTCCGCGTCGAGCACGACGTAGCCCACGTCGCCGCGGGTTTGCAGGTGCTCGCCCCAGACGTTCGCGCCCGTCGCCCCGATCGACTCGTGGATCGAGCGCATCACGCCCGGCACGTTCCGGTGCGTGTGCAGCACGCGCACCGGTCGCGGCTTGTCGCCGTCGAACGGCGGCTGCGGCGCGAGCTCCACCTCCGGCATGTTCACCGCGCCGGTCGTCGCGCCCACGTTCACGAAGCGGATCAGCTTCGTCGCCACGTCCCGCGCGATCGACGCCTGCGCCTCTTCGGTGCTCCCGCCGATGTGCGGCGTCAGGATCACGTTGGACAAGCCGCGGAGCTCGCTCTCGAACGCCTCACCGCGCGACCGCGGCTCTTCGGGAAAGACGTCCAGCGCCGCCCCGGCGAGCCGCCCCGATCCCAACGCCTCCGCCAGCGCCGCGACGTCCACAACCGAGCCCCGCGCGTTGTTGATCAGGAACGCCCCGGGCTTCATCTTCTCGATCTGCGCCCGCCCGATCAGCCCGCGCGTCGAGCCCGTCGAGGGCACGTGCAGGCTCACCACGTCCGATCGCGACAGCAGCTCGTCCAGCCCCGACACCTGCTCGGCGTTGCCCAGCGCCAGCTTCGCCTGCACGTCGCAGAAGATCACGCGCATCCCCATCGCCTCGGCCAGCACCGAGACCTGCGCCCCGATGTGCCCGTACCCGACGAGCCCGAGCGTCCGCCCGCGGATTTCGTGCGCCCCGCCGGCCGACTTGTCCCACGCGCCCGCGTGCATCTTCGTGCTCTGCTCGAACAGCCTTCGGTGCAGCGCGATGATCTCGGCGATGGTGAGCTCGGCGACGGATCGCGTGTTGCTGAAGGGGGCGTTGAAGACGGGCACCCCGCGGGCGCGGGCCGCGTCGAGGTCGACCTGGTCGGTCCCGATGCAGAAGCACCCGATCGCGAGGAGTTTGGGGGCCTGGGCGAGCAGGTCGGCATGCAGGTCGGTCTTGGAGCGGACGCCGAGGATGTGGGCCGAAGCCGCGGCCTGCGCGAGCGCCGCGTCGTCCGGCGAGCCCGCGTGCTCGCGCACGTCAAAGCCGGCGTCTCGGAGCATCTCCGCCCCGGCCTCGTGGACGCGCTCGAACAGCTCCACCACGATCTTCCGCTTGGGAAAGCCCGGCGGGGGGTCGTACTGGTCCGAGGCCTGGCTCACGTCTCACTCCGAATCGGGGCGGGCCGGGTCGTCCGCCGGCTCGGCGAGGATCTCGATCCCCCCGGTGACCGGCGGCTCATCGGGCGCGATGGTCACGATCCCCGACAGGATCGCCAGCCCGAGCACCCCGCAGAGGATAAACCGGTAGATCCCGAACGGCGTCAGCCCGTGCCGGGTCAGGAACGAGACGAGCCATTTCACCGCGAGCGCCGCGGTGATCGTTGTGATGACAAACGCGATCACGATCGAGCTGAGCCCGAGCGCCTCGACCATGCCCGGTGCTTCGGGGGAGGTTTCGCGTCCGAGTTCTTTGTAGAGGCGGTAGACGCACGCGCCGGTGAGCGTGGGGAGCCCGAGGAGGAAGCTGAACTCCGCGGCGTCCTTGGGCTTGAGCCCGACCAGCACGCCCCCGGTGATCGTCATCATGCTCCGGCTTGTGCCGGGCCACATCGCGATGCACTGGAGCAGCCCGATGACCAGCGCCCGCCCGGGCGTGAGGTCGTCGATGGTCCGCTCGCGGCTCGAGTGCCGGACGGTCGAGAGCCGCCCCTGTCGCCACTGGTCCATGAGGATCATGTAGACCCCGCCGAGGAACAAAGCCGCGAGCACCGGGCCGGCGTGGAAGAGCCAGGCCTCGATGATCTCGTTGAGGATGACGCCGATGATCGCCGCCGGGAGGAAGGCGATCAGCAGGTTGATCCCGAGGCGCAGTCCCTGGGCGTCGCCCGGGCCCATGCCGAAGATCCCAAGCCCGGCGCGGAACATCTGCATCAGCCTCGGCCAATACAGCCCCGCGACCGCGAGGATCGCCCCGCCCTGGATCACGATGTTGAACGCGTCCATCGCGGGCTTGATCCGGGGCTCGTCGAGCCCCAGCAGGCTGGAGGCGAGGATCAGGTGCCCGGTGGAACTCACCGGCAGGTACTCGGTGATCCCCTCCACCACGCCCAGGATGACCGCCTGCCACCACTCCATATCAGCAACCCCTCTCCAGCCGACGCCGCGACGAACACCGAGCGAGACACCCCGCGCCCCACCCCTGCGAGGGGGCGTGTCGGGGCAGACTCTATCGGCCAAGCACCCCCAGGCCGGCAACCCAATCCCCCAAACCGCCCAAACCGATCGGCACCCCGCCCTCGGCGTGCGAACGATCCGCCCGGAAGCCCACGCCATGCCCCACGACGCCCGAATCGAGCCTGTGACCGACCCCGGGGATCCCCGGGTGGCGCCCTACATGAACGTGAAGGACGCCTGGCTGCGTCACCAGGCGGGGCTCGACCCCGGCGGGTCGTTTATGGCCGAGGGGCGGCTGGTCGTCGGGCAACTCCTCCGCAGCCGCTACCGCCCGCGGAGCCTGCTCATCGCGCCCAAGCACCTGGAAACGATGCAGGCGGCGGGGGAGCTGGACGCCTGGCCGAGCGGGGCCCCGATCTATCTCGCGGAAAAGGCGGTCCTGGACGCGATCACGGGGATCGAGCTGCACCGGGGGATCCTGGCGCTCGCCGACCGGGGCCCGGAGCCGGACGCGGGCGTGGTGCTCGCCTCGTGCGCCTCGGCGGTTGTGCTGGAGGATCTTTCCAACCACGACAACGTCGGGGGGATCTTCCGCTCGGTCGCCGCCCTCGCGGGCGTGAGCGCGGGCGAGGGCCCAGGCGGCGGGGCGGTGCTGATGAACGCTCGGACGTGCGACCCGCTCTACCGGAAGGCGATCCGGGTGAGCATGGGGACGGCGTTGCGGGTGGCGTGGGCCCGGGTGGAGCCGTGGCCGCACAAATTGCAAATGCTTTCTGAAAAAAGCTTTGTCACACTGGCACTCACGCCGGGCGCGGGGTCGGTCTCGCTGAGCGAGGCGGTGCGCCGGTTCGGGCCCGAGGGGTCGGAGCTCGGGGGGCGTCGGGTGGCGTTGCTGGTGGGGGCCGAGGGCCCGGGGCTGACCGATCGCGCGATGGCGTCGGCCGACGCCCGCGTTCGCATCCCGATCGACACGCGGGTGGACAGCCTGAACGTGACCGTCGCGGCCTCGATCGCCCTGGCGGCCCTTGTTCGCCCGCCGGGTGCGTGAGGGCGGCGCATCCGGTGTCGGGGAGATCGACAGGGGAAGTTCTCGGACCGGGCTTGGCAGACGGGCCCGGGTTCGGCATACTGGGATGCGAACAGTGGATGGGCCGCGGGGTGTTCTGCCCCGCCCCGCTCGGGGCCCGAGGGCTCCATGAACCATCGGGAGGACTGAACGGATGCGACAGAAGACATGGATTGCCGCGGGTTTCGCTGCGGGCGCGTTGCTGCTCGGCTCGGGCACCCTCGCCCAGGAGAACATCCAGCGCCAAGGCACCGGGGAGCGGCGCGCGACGCTGAACCAGATGGAGAACCGCCCCGCCCCGGCGGGCGCGTGGGACACCCTCGTCGGCGGGCCCTCCGCGAGCGATCGTGAGGGCAAGGTCGTGCTGGTGTACACCTTCTCCCATTGGTACCCCATCAGCCAGCGCCCGATGGCGAACATCCAGCGCCTGCATGCGCAGCACGCCGATCAGGGCCTGCTGGTCGTCGGGGTGCACCACGACCAGGGGTTTGAGAACGCCGAGTCGTTCATGGCCGCCCGGCGCGCGACGTTCCACCTCGCCCACGACTCGGGCAACCGGTTCCGCGAGGCGCTGCTGGTGGACCAGGACCCGGACTTTTACGTCTTCGACCGTGCGGGCAACCTGCGCTTCGCGGACATCGAGACGGCGAGCGTGAACGCGGCGGTGGAGCTGCTGCTGGCGGAGTCGGTCGAGGACGCCGCGGGTCGCGAGTCCCGCCAGGCCGATGCCCGTCGCCAGGCCGAGCAGGACGCGCGCCGCCCGAGCCGCGTCGACCGGACGGCCCTTCGGGCGCTCGACGGCGACGTGCAGTTCGAGATGCCGCCGAGCACGGCGTACGCGGGCGTCGCCTGGCCCGCGCACAACACCGCGCGGATCAGCGCCGACAACCATCAGGGCAAACCCGTCCCCCAGGCCGAGGCGATGGGGCGTTGGGAGTGGTTCGGCGACCGCCCCAACACGCTCGGGCGTGTCGTGGTGATCGATTTCTGGGCGACCTGGTGCGGGCCGTGCATCGCGGCGATGCCCAAGCTCGACCGCATGCAGGAATCGCACCGCGACGACCTGGCGGTCATCGCGATCACCAAGCGCGACTCCATGCAGGACCGCAGCCGCGTGCAGACCTACCTGCGCAACAACCCCAAGAGCTACTACAACGCGTGGGACGAGCGCGGCGTGGTCAACGAGGCGATGAAAGTCAGCGCCATCCCGCACGTGATGGTGCTCAGCACCGACGGCGTGATCCGCTGGCAGGGCAACCCGCACGCGCGGGACTTTGAGTCGATCGTCGCGAGCATCATTGAGGTCGACCCGGGCGTCCGGGCCCGCCGGGCCGCGGTGAACGAGCTCCGCGACCGCGTCCGCGGCGGCGAGTAAGCCTTCCCCGCTCTGTCCGGGGGGCACGCTCCCTCGGAATCCGCAGACTCCTCCAGCAACGCCCGGGTCTCGTGGCTCGGGCGTTGTATTTTGGGGGCGGCGCACGCCCACGCCCTCGCTCGTGCCAGGGCGGCGAAGAATGCCGCGATGCCCGAGCCCTTGATCCACGTCGTGCTGCACGAGCCGGAGATTCCCAACAACACCGGCACGATCGGTCGGACGTGCGTGGCGCTGGGGTTCCGGCTGCACCTGATCCGCCCGCTGGGGTTCGACCTGTCGGAGAAAGCGCGCCGCCGAGCGGGTCTGGACTATTGGCCGCGTCTGGACGTGGTCGTCCACGACGACTGGGGGGCGTATGTCGCGTCGACGCCGGGCGCGCGCCGGTGGCTGTTCACAACGGCGGCCTCGCGCCCGGTGTACGACGCCGAGATCCGAGCCGGGGACCACCTGGTCTTCGGCAAGGAGACGGCCGGGCTGCCGCGTGAGCTGATCGAGGCGGCTGGCGAGCGGGCGGTGACGATCCCGATGCGGGCGGGGGAGCGGTCGATGAACCTCGCGTGCGCCGCGACGGCCGGGGCGAGCGAGGCCCTGCGCCAGCTCCTGGCGCACGGGGCCGCGGACCTGGACGGCGCGGGGCGGATCGCGGGGGCTTGAGGCGAGCGGGCGGTCTTGCGATTTTGCTCGGCGCGTCCGAACCCGGACCAGGTGAGGGCGTACGCCTCTTGCGGGCCTGATCAGCCCGCCGCCGGCGTGCGTCGGGGGACGACTGACCCTCTCTCCACCCCCGTCCACGGTCTCCACCGGCGTTCGCCCGGGTGCTCAAAGGGGTACACTGGGCTCGCAGATGGCACGGTTCTCTCTCCTCATCCGTCTCTGGTTTGTTGGGCTCAGCCCGCGGCGCACGCCGCGGGCTGTCCCGTGCGCCGCGGGTGTGTTGCTGGTGGCGGCTTGCGGGCTGAGCGGGTGCACCAAGCCGCTGTTCCCGACCGGGGAGCCGCGGACGCAGTACGACCGGTACGACCTCGTGCGGAACCAGTACGCGCCGCAGTACACGATGGACGAGTTCGGTCGTCGGCGTCCGAACCTCCGCGCCCGCCTGCTGCCCAAGGACTGAGGGTTGCGGGGGTGGGGGCTACTAGGCGTTGTGGTCCGCGGGTTTGGTACGGGCGTGAGTGGTGCGCCGGATCGGCGCGGTGGTCCGAAAATGCCGCGCCTGGTCGGCATAAACCGCAGCTTTTCTGGTCGGAATTCGCAAGATCCGCGGGCATCCGGCCCGATCGCTTGGTACGGTTGCTCTCGGACGTCTTTGTCCGCGGGCGACAGGAACACGCCGCGGACCATGCAGCGAGGCTCGCAGGGATGACCACGCCAGCGGGGGACAACCGGAACGCACCCGTGCCCACGCCGATCCTCGGCGGGCTGAGCCGTCGCGCCAAGACGGTGTGGGCGTCGCTGGCGATCTCGATGTCGGTGGTCGGTCTCGCGCTCGGGGCGTTGCAGGGCGGCTCGGGCGGCGTGCGGAGCGACGGGATGACCGTGGTGCCGCTGATGGCTCAGGCCGGCGCCCCCTCGTCGATCGAGGCGGTCCTCCGGACGCGGTCGTCGCTGGACACCGACCGCTGGCGTTCGATCGTGGTCCACAGCAGCGGGACGCGTCACGGCTCGCCCGAGACGATCGAGGCCGAGCACCGCGCGATGAACCTCCGCGGGCTCGGGCATCACTTTGTCATCGGGAACGGTCGCGGGATGGACGACGGGGAGATCCACGTCGGCTGGCGCTGGCTGGACCAGCTCCCCGGGGCCCACGCCGCCGGCGAGGACGCGGCCTGGTACAACCACCACGCGATCTCGATCTGCGTCGTCGGCGACGGCGAACGCGGGGCTTTCACCGAGAGCCAGATGCGACGCCTCGTCGAGCTGACGGCCTTCCTCGCTCAGGAACTCGGCATCCCCGACGACCGCGTCGTCCTCCACAGCGATATCTCCGGTGTCCCCAGCCCGGGACGACGCTTCCCGGTCGCGGTCTTCCGCGAGCAGGTCGCCCGCCTCCGCTGATCCGCCACGCCGCCCGACCTCCCCCCCGGCACGGGCGTCCCGCCCGTGTCTGGGATCGTCCCCATCGACCACGGTGTGCTCCGGCACGATGGGCTTGGAACCGGGGGCGCGGTCGTGCGTCGGAGAGGGGCCGAGGCGGGCCCGGGTTGGTTTCGTGGGCTTGGTCGTGATGCCGGGCGTTGTTGGGGCGCGTACGATCGCCCCGGTCCGCCGGGCCGCTCTCGGGCGATCACCCCGGATGGTGCGGCAGGCGGGGCGGGGATCGGGCTGACGGGTTGCCGACGGTGCCGACAGAGGGGGAGCCCGGGCGGGTCGTGGATCGCCCGGTTGTTGGAAGAAGAGGAGTGCAGCCCGCGTGGTGTCCCGGAAGAAGGGCGATCTGATCGAGGGGTACAAGATCCTCGACGAGTTGGGCCGCGGTGCGGCCTCGATTATCTATTTGGTGCAGGACCCGAAGAGCAAGTCGATCTACGCCCTCAAGCACGTGGTGAAGGTGAACCCGAAGGACCAGCGGTTCCTGGACCAGGCCGAGGCGGAGGCGAAGGTCGCCCAGGCGCTCGACCACCCGGGGATCCGCAAGATCCACAAGGTGATCAAGGTGGGCTCGTTCCTGTCGACTCGGGAGCTGGTGCTCCTGATGGAGCTGGTGGACGGGCAATCGGTGGACGTCCACCCGCCGACGTCGATGCTCAAGGCGGTGGAGATCTTCAAGCAGGTCGCGGTGGCGTTGCACCACATGCACGTGCGCGGGTATGTGCACGCGGACATGAAGCCGAACAACGTGTGCGTGACCGACAGCGGCGCGGTGAAGATCATCGACCTGGGTCAGAGCTGCAAGGTGGGGACGATCAAGGAGCGGATCCAGGGCACGCCGGACTACATCGCGCCGGAGCAGGTGCACCGCCGGGCCATCACGCCGAAGACGGACATCTACAACCTGGGCGCGACGCTGTACTGGGTGCTGACGCGCCGGCACATCCCGACGGCTCTCGCCAAGGGCGACAGCCTGGTGGGGAGCCTGGACGACAACCTGATCGAGAAGCCCAAGCACATCCGCGAGCTCAACCCCCGCGTGCAGGAGCGTCTGGCGGACCTGGTGATGAAGTGCGTGGAGGTCGACCCGGCGAGCCGCCCGGAGTCGATGCAGTCGGTCGCGGAGCAGCTCGACATGGTGCACGCGATGCTGAAGGCGGCCCGGAGCAGCGAGAGCGCGGCCGCCATCCGCGCGCAGGCGAGCGGCGAAAGCCGAGCGGGCGAGAGCGCCGGCGGCTCGCGCGCGGGTCAGGCCCAGCCGGAAGCTCTGGAAGACGAGTAACTTCGCGATCCTGAGGGGCCGATATCCCCCGCATGCGCGTGCCATGGTTCAGAAAGGCCCGGGGAGACGACGGGATGCTCGCCGACCTGGACTTGAAGGACCCGTGCGCGGTGCGCCGTCTCTTTGAGTCGGGGGCCGAGGCCTGTCGCGACGCCGCCTGCCGAGAGGGCTCGATCGAGATCATCGAGAGCCCCGGGACGCTGATCGCGACCGGGGACCTGCACGACAACCCGATCCACCTGGCGCGCCTGGTCGCAGCGGCCGGGCTCGAGGGCGACGCGCCCGATCCCGTCGGCCCGCACCTGACGCTCCACGAGATCATCCACTCCGATCGCCTGCTCAACGGGATGGACTTCAGCTACCGCGCGCTCGCCCGAGTCGCGGCGCTCAAAGCCGCCGCCCCCGAGCGTGTCCACCCGCTGCTGGCGAACCACGAGCTGGCGCAGCTCACGGGTGGCGCAGTGGTGAAGGACGGCGTGCGCTGCGTGGACGCGTTCGACGACGCGCTCGATTATCAGTTTCAGGACGACGCGCCGCTGGTTCGCAAGTCGATCAAGTCGTTCATCCGGGCGATGCCGCTGGCGCTGCGCTGCGTCACGCCTCGGGGCGACATCTTGTGTGCGCACAGCGTGCCCGGGCCGGCGATGATGGGTCGTTTCGACCCGTCGGTGCTGGAGCGCGAGCTGACCGAGGAGGACCTGGCGCCGCGGACGGGCAGCGCCCACATGATGGTGTGGGGGCGGAAGTACGACGCGGACCAGCTCGAGGACCTGGTGGAGCGGTGGGGGGTGAACCTGTTCGTGCTGGGTCACGAGCACGCGCCGAACGGGGTGCACCTGGTGCCGCCGAACGCGGTGGTGCTCAACAGCGACCACGAGCGCGGGGTGTACCTGCCGATCGACCTGTCGAACAAGCCGCTGGCGTCGGAAGCGGTGGCGATGGTCCTGCCGCTGAGCCGCTGAGCCGAGCGGGCGGGGCAGGTTCGTCGAGTGATGGGCATTCGCCTGTAAGATGCCGAACGTGCCGAGCCACAGCCCCTATTGCCCGAACTGCTGGTACGACCTCTCCGGTGAGGCCGCGTCGTGGTCGGCATTGCAGCCGGCGCGTTGCCCGCTGGAGATCAAGTGCTCGGAGTGCGGGCGGACGTTCGCGTCCCGCGACGTGGTGCGGCTGAACTCGCATCTGCCGGGGTTCTGGGAGCATGAGCCGCGGGATCGGCTGGTAGGGGCGTTCGCGCGGACTTTGGGTTGGCTGGTGATCCCGAACCGGTTCTGGGCGCGACTCCGGTGGCACCACGAGGTGCGTCCGAAGCGTCTGGTCGCCTGGGTGCTCGGCGTGCCGGCCGTCCTGCTCCTGCTCGCGATGCCGGTGCGGGCGATCAGCTTCGTGTGGCTCCCGCTCCGCGGGATCGCCGACCGGTACAACCCCAGCTACAGCGCGAGCGTCAGCGACATCTACACGCTTCCCTTCGGGACGCGACGTCCGTACGGCAGCGACTGGTACGACGCCTACTTCCTGCTCATCACGTTTTTGCCGTACGTGGTGGTGGCGCTCTTTTTTCCGATGGCCTTGCTGGCGTGGTTCGTGAGCCAACGCGACAGGAAGCGGGCCGGGATCGTGGCGCGGGCCGCGCCGTACGGGCTGGTGGTCTTTATTTTCGCGGCGTTGCTGGAACTCGGGTACGCCATCGTGGTGAGTTCTCGCGTGATCGTGCATCCGTTGGAGATGCCGGGCATGAACACCATAACCGAGCCGTTTGTGAGCTATGAGGCGTGGCGGCGGGAGATCAGCACTTCGTACCCGATGGTCTTCTTGAAGCATTATTTTTTCTACGCGTACATGTTCTGGCTCGCGTGGTACTGGCATCAGGCGATGGCCGTCGGGTGCAAGATGCGCGAGATGTGGCCCTGGGTATTGATCGGGATCGCGATGCTGGTGACTGGTGTCGCGGCTCGCATCGCTATTGTGTTCTTGCCCTTTCTGTTCTGAATGTGGGTGCAGGGTTCGATTTGAAGTTGTCATTTCCTTATGTCCACATCGTCCCCATCCTGCCCCCGGTGCGGCTACGACCTTTCGGGTGAGGTCGCGTCGTGGGGCCGCTCGGAGCCGGCGTGTTGCCCGCTGGAGATCACGTGTTCGGAGTGCGGCGAGGAGTGGGCCTGCCGGGATGTGTTGAATCCGGCGTACGGGCGGCTTGCGGGGTTCTGGGAGCATGAGCCGTGTGGGCGGCTGCCGGCCGCGTTTGTGCGCACGGTCGGTTGGCTGGTGCTCCCGTTCCGGTTCTGGCGGCGTGTGAAGCTGCACCACGAGGTGCGTCCGTGGCGTCTGGTGGGCTGGGTCGTCGGGCTGCCGCTGATGTTCTTGGTGCTGGCGATGGTGGCGCGGGCGGCGTTTTTTGTCTCGATCCCGCTGCGCGGGCTCGGCGGCCCCGGGCAGCCGGGGTTCTTGGTGAGCTGTTGCGACATCGTGACGCTCCCGTTCGCGATCTGGCGGCCGGGGGATGTGGATTGGACAGGGACGGCGATGATCATCGGCGGGCTGGCGCCGCTGGTGCTCGCCGCACTCGCTTATCCGTCGATGCTGCTGATCCTTGGCACCAGCCGAAGGCTGGCGAAGCTCAAGCTGGCGCACGTGGCGCGAGCCGCGGCGTACGGGCTGAGCCTGATCGTGCTGGTGTCGTGCGTCGAGGTTCTGTTCGCGGTGCTGGCGGCGGCATCAGCGATCGCATCGCCGCCCACGCTTCGATGGCCGCCCGGCGCGACCCTTCCCCCGGAGGAGCATTACTGGATCCGGTACTTCCGGATGCTGCAATACCGCGAGGCGTTCGGCCGCCCGCTCGGCGTGGCGTACGTGATCTGGCTTGTGTGGTACTGGAACCGCGCAATCGTCATCGCCTATCGCATGCACATGGGCTGGGTCGTGTGGGCCTTGTTGACGGTGGTGGCGATGATCGTTTGTGTCGGGATCGTGCTGTTCCGTGAAGAGCTGCCCCGGGTGTATTTCTGAGGCCGCACACCGCCGTCCCGGGGCCCACCGCTCCGCCGATGGTGTTCCTAGAATCGCCCATGAGCAGTGACCCCATCACCAGCGACGTTCTCGCCCTTCTCCGCGACGCCGATCCGGAGATCGCGCACCTCATCGAGAAAGAGGGCGAGCGTCAGGACACGACGATCGAGCTCATCGCGAGCGAGAACCACGCCTCGCCGCCGGTGATGCACGCGATGGGGACGTGTCTGACCAACAAGTACGCCGAGGGGTACCCGGGGGCGCGCTACTACGGCGGGTGTGCCTGGCACGACCAGATCGAGACGATCGCCCAAGACCGGGCCAAGAGCCTGTTCGGGTGCGCGTTCGCGAACGTGCAGCCGCACTCGGGGGCGCAGGCCAACGCGGCCCTCTTCCTCGCCCTACTCCAGCCCGGCGACACCTTCGCCAGCCTCGAGCTCTCCGACGGCGGGCACCTCTCCCACGGGCTCAAGGTCAACATGAGCGGCAAGTGGTTCAAGCCCGTCCACTACCCGCTGCACTACGACCAGTCCCACCCGGATTTCGAGCGGATCGACTACGACGCCGTCGAGCGCGTGTGCATGGCGCACAAGCCCAAGCTGCTGATGTGCGGGTACAGCGCGTACCCGCGCGAGATCGACTTCAAGCGGTTCCGGGAGATCGCCGACAAGTGCGGCGCGATCCTGCACGCGGACATCGCGCACATCGCGGGGCTCGTGGCCGCCGGGGAGCACCCCTCGCCCTTCCCGCACTGCCACGTGGTGACCACGACGACGCACAAGACCCTCCGCGGCCCGCGCGGCGGGCTCTTCCTCACCAACGATGAAGAACTCGCAAAGAAGTTCAACCGCGCCCTCTTCCCCGGCATGCAGGGCGGCCCGCTCATGCACGTCATCGGGGCCAAAGCCGTCGCCTTCGGCGAGGCATTGAAGCCCGAGTTCAAGCGGTATCAGCAGCAGGTGAAGGTCAACGCCAAGGCGCTGGCCGGCGCGTTGACCGATCGCGGCTTCCGCATCACCAGCGGCGGGACCGACAACCACCTCATGCTCGTCGACCTCCGCCCAAAGAGCGCCGACCTGACCGGGGCCGACGCCGAGCGGTGGATGGAGGACGCCGGGATCATCTGCAACAAGAACGGCGTCCCGCAGGACCCGCGCCCGCCCAAGCAGACCAGCGGCGTCCGCCTTGGCACCCCCGCCGCCACGACCCGCGGCTTCCGCGAGCCCGAGATGGCCCGCATCGCCGACTGGATCGAACAGGTGCTCACCGCGGGCGGCGATGCATCCGTCACCGGGCGCGTGCGCGAAGAAGTTCGCGAACTCTGCGGGCGATACCCGATCTGGTCGACAGGGGAGCCGGCCGCGGCCCGGGGCTGAGGCCCGCGAGCGGCGCAGCGGCGAGCGGGAGGATGCGTTGTGGAACCCGGCTCGAGAACACCCCGCCCCGCGTTCGCGCCCGATGTGTCCGCAGGCGGCCCCCCGCTCCCGGTCACCCCGCAAGCCGCGGCCTTGGTCTACCGACGCCCACCGGGCGGCGGCCCGGCCGAGTGCGTGATCGTCACGGCCAACTCGGGCGGGTGGACCATCCCCAAGGGCCTGATCGACCCGGGCAAGACGCCCAGGCAGATGGCCGAGATCGAAGCGCTCGAGGAGGCCGGCGTCATCGGCAAGGCCGAGGCGGAGCCGATCGGGCGCTACAGCTACGAAAAGTGGGGCGGTCGGTGCGCGGTCGAGGTCTTCCTGATCCCGCTGGATCGCGAGCTCGAACGCTGGGCCGAGGACGCGACGCGCCAGCGCCGCTGGGCGACGCTGACGGAGGCGGCGGAGCTGATGAAGTACGAATCCCTGGCATCGCTCCTCCGCGAAGCGGCGGCGCGCCTCAGCGCCGGCGAGGGCGGCTGAGCCTTGCCTGGCGGCTCCTCCCAGGGGGCTTGTGCCGGCTCAGCGTGGACATGGTTTTGCCGCGGCGTGCAAGTTCTGGGTGGGATCCGGTAGGATACCCCGATGATCTCGCGTGCTCGGATGCACACGTTGTTGTCGGTGGCGAGGCCCGGGGACCGCGCGAGTCGTGCGGTCGACGTCGGCATCGTGGCGCTGATCCTCCTAAGCGTGACGTTTGTCATGGGTGAGACGATCCCGTCGCTGTGGGACTCGTACCGCCTGTTCTTTCGTGTGGAAGAGATCGTGCTGACCGGGCTGTTCCTGGTGGAGTATCTGCTCCGCCTCTGGTCGTGCGTGGAGGACCCGCGCTACGCCTCGCCCATCCGAGGACGGGTGCGCTACGCGCTGCGCCCGATGATGGTGGTGGACCTGCTGGCGATCCTGCCCTCGCTGCTGACGCTGGGAGGGCTGGACCTGCGAGCGCTCCGCGCCCTGCGCCTGCTCCGGGTGGCGCGGCTGCTCAAGCTTGGTCGGTACTCGCAGGCCGAGGAGACGATCGCGAACGTGGTGCGCGACCGCGGGCCCGAACTGGTGATCGTGATCGGCATCGTGGCGATGCTGATCATCGTTTCGGCGACGCTGATGTATTACGCGGAGCACGAGGCGCAGCCGGAAGTCTTCGCGAGCATCCCGCACGCGGTCTGGTGGTCGGTGGTGACGCTCACGACGATTGGGTACGGCGACGTCTACCCGGTGACCACGCTGGGGCGGTTCATGGGCTCGGTGATCGCGATCCTGGGCATCGGCATGGTCGCCCTCCCGGCCGGGATCCTCGGCGCGGGCTTCACCGATGAGATCGCCAAGCGACGCAAGCAAAAGCAGGGCGTGTTTGATGCGGAAACCGAAGCGATCACCGGGGTCTGCCCGGCGTGCGGGCGTGCACACGAGCCGTTGCGCGATGGCTCGCCCTGAACGGTCCGTTCTTGGACGCCCCGCTCGCTCCCCTTCACTTGGCGTTCACGCCAGCGTCGCGGTCGGCGGGTCGAGCGGGAGCGTGCGGGCGATCTGCATGAAGGCGTCGAACTGGGCGCGGGTTTCGGTCATGGAGTCGCCGCTGAATTTGTCGCGGAAGCAGCGCGCCAGCTCGAAGGCCGCGACGTTTTCCAGCACGACGCTCGCGGCGCTGACGGCGCTGACGTCGCTCCGCTCGTAGGCGCTGCGTTCGGGCTGCTTGGTGTTGAGATCGACGCTGGGCATGCCCTGGAGGAGCGTCGCGATCGGCTTCATGGTGCCGGTGACGACGACGGGCTCGCCGTTGGTCATGCCGCCCTCGAGCCCGCCGGCGTTGTTGCGCTCGCGGACGAAGCCGAGCGTGCTGGTGTCGATCCGGGTCGGGTCGAACCCGATCGGGTCGTGGACGGCGCTCCCGGGCAGGTCCGCACAGGCGCGCCCGAGCCCGATCTCCACCGCTTTAAACGCCTGGATGCCCATCACGGCGTAGGCGAGGCGCGCGTCCAGCTTGTCGCGCCAGTCCGTGCAGGAGCCGATGCCCGGCGGGCAGCCGAAGATGTGGCACTCCACGAGCCCGCCGGCGGTGTCCTTCTCGGTCTTGGCCTTCCGCACGGCTTCGCGCTGGCGCTCGCTCGCGTCGGCGTCCGGGCAATAGGTGTCGCTCTCGTCGCGCAGGCGTTGCATCTCGCGCCAGTTGTCCGCCGTCACCGCGACGTCCGTGCGCGCGCCGCCGATCGAGCGGGCGAAGGCGAACGCCTCGATGCCGAACTCGCGGAGGAGGCAGCGGGCGACCGCGCCGGCGGCCGTGCGCGCGGCCGTCTCCCGTGCGCTGGCGCGCTCCAGCGTCTCGCGGCAATCGGTCGTCAGCCACTTCACGCTCCCCGCCAGGTCCGCGTGTCCGGGGCGCGGGCGGTAGACCGGCGGCGTGCGCTCCAGGTCGTCCAGGCGGCTGTCCTTGTTCACGATGAACATCGTCAGCGGCGCGCCCGTCGTGCGCCCGCGACGCACGCCGGTGAGCCACTCGACGCGATCGGTCTCGATCCGCTGGCGCCCGCCGCGGCCGTACCCGCCCTGACGCCGGCGGAGCTCGGCGTTGATGAAATCTTCGTCGAGTTCGAGGCCCGCGGGCAGCCCGATCACGGTCGTGACCAGCCCGGGCCCGTGGCTCTCGCCGGCGGTCTGATAGTCGAGGGGAGGCATGGAGAGATAGTAGGGGAGGGAGGATGCGATCAGGGATCGGCCATCAGCCATCAGCCGGGAATCCGGAGCCTGATGGCTGATCCCTGATGGCTGATCCCTGATCCCTGATGGCCGATGGCTAATCGAGCCTCAGCACATCAAGAATGTTGCTGGAGCGGTCGGTCCAGAGGCGTGTGCCGTCGGGGGGGAGGGCCGGTTGCCACTGCCCGCCGGGGTTGCGTGTCCAGGGTTCCGGGGCGAGGTGGTCGGGGTGGCGGGCGAGCATGACCCAGGTCGAGGGCTGCATGCCGCGGGTGCGCAGCTCCGGCGGCGGGTTGGAGACGTGCACCATCCCCACGAGCCCCATCTCGACGCCGATCCGCAGCAGCGGCGGGACCAGGTCCAGGTGCCGGTTGCTGACGTGGAAGACCAGGACGCCGTTGTCGGCCAGCGCCCGCATGTAGATCTCGACCGCCTCCATCGTCACCAGGTGCATCGGAATGGCGTCGCTCGTGAAGGCGTCGACGAAGAGCGTGCCGAGGGGCTCGAAGTCGGGGTCTTGCCCGAGGCGTTCGAGCACGAGGCGCCCGTCGCCCTCTTCGAGTTGGAGGATCGCGCCGCGCTCAAAGGCGTCGGTCGCGAAGGTGAACAGGTTGGGGTTGCTGGCGATGCGCGTGACGGCCGGGTCGATCTCGATGACCAGCACGCGCTCGCCGGCGTTGGCGTAGACGAGCATCGCGCCGGTGCCGAGCCCGAGCACGCCCCATCGCTCGCGGCGCGGGTCTCCGTGGAGGGCGCGGAAGACGTCGCCGACGGGCCCGGCGGGGTGGTAGTAGGCGGTCGCGAGTCGTCGGAAGTCGGGGTCGGTCGCCTGCATGCCGTGGAGCGTGGTGCCGTGCATGAGGGTGACCCAGTTGCCATCCTCGCTGCGGACGACCTCGTGGACGCCGAAGAAGGTGCGTTCGACGTGGAGGACGTCGCGCCGGAGCTGGGGCTGGAGGGCGACGGCGAAGATCAGCAGCGTTGCGAGCCCGAAGCTGAACGCGACGCGGTGGAAGACGAGCAGGAAGCAGAGCACGCTGGAGATGCCGACGCGGGTGGCGACCATCCACCCCGGCTCGGGCTCGAAGGCGTCCTCACTCGAAGCGTCGGCGACGTCGATCCCCGGGACGAGGTTCTCCAGCAGCACCAGGAGCGTGAGCAGCACGACGACGGCGCCGAGCGTGAGCCAGCGGTCGGCGATACCGGTGCGCCAGATCGGCGGGCGACTGGTTTTGGACTGGGCCTTGGATTTGGACTTGGGACCGGGCTCGGCGTCCGCGTCCGTCTCGGCTTTTCGTGGCTTGGCGATGACGACGCGGGCGAGGCAGGCGGCGGCGATCGCGATGGGGTACTCGACCATACGGTCGAAGACGACCGGCGCGAGCAGGGCGTTGAACGCGCCGCCGCTGACGCCGCCGACCGCGATCCAGAAGTAAAACTCGGTCAGGCGCGAGGCTGGCGGTCGGTCCTCACGCAGCCGAGCGTGGCAGAGCAGGGCGAGGATGGTGAAGCCCGCGAAGTGGACGCCGAGGAGGAGGACCATCGGCTCGCGGGCCTCGAGCAGGAACGCGACGGCCATCGCGATCGCGATGATCGGCGCCAGGCGGCTCAGCACCGCGAGGCTCAGGCGCACGCGACCGCTGAAGGCGACGACGAACGTGAGCAGGTAGAGCGCGAGGGGGATGACCCAGAGCAGGGGGACGGCGGCGATGTCGGTCGTCGCGTACTGCGTGACGCCGAGCATCAGGCTCGACGGGACGGCCGCGAGCCCGACCCAGCTCAGGCGTCGGCGCCAGCCGATGGTGGTGCGGTCGTTGGTGTGTTCGTCGGCGTGGGCGCGGATCGGCTCGTCGCCGGCGCGTTTCCAGGCGATCGCGCCGGCGGCGAGCATGAGGGCGGCGAAGAGGGTGTACCCGAGCGTCCAGAGGCGTCCCTGATCGTCGAGGGTGAAGGCGCGCTCGATGAGCAGGGGGTAGCTGAGCAAGCCGAGCATGCTCCCGGCGTTGCTGGCGGCGTAGAGAAAGTACGGGTCGTGGGCCGTGCGGTGACCGGTGCGTGAGAACCAGGCTTGGAGCAGCGGGCCGGCGCTGGCGATCGCGAAGAAGGGGAGCCCGGCGACGAGCGCGAGCGTCGCGAGCGTCCACGGGATCGGCATCGCGCCGCTCGGCGGCTCAAGCCCGGCAGGGAGCGCGATCGGGAGCGCGAGCGCGGGCAGGATCAGCACCGCGCCGTGGAGCATCAGGCGATCCCGCCAGCGCCGGAGGCGCATGAGCCCGTGCGCGTAGGCGTAGCCCCCGAGGAGGAGGGCCTGGAAGAAGACCATGGAGGTGTTCCAGACCGCCGGGCTCCCGCCGAGCAGGGGGAGCAGGAGCTTGGCGACCATCGGCTGCACCGCGAAGAGCAGGGCGGCGGCGAGCGTGACCGCGATGACGTAGAGCGGGAGCATGGGCGAAGGGTATCGGCCCGGGGCCCGCTACGATCGCTCCCGATGCCTGAAAACAGCCCTGAACGTGCGGAAGACCGCGAAACGGCGCACGGATCGCGTCGACGCTTCGACGCCGTGCTCTGTGATATCGACGGGTGCCTCGCTCCGGAGACGACGGCCCCGCTGGACCTGGCCGCCCTCAGCGAGGTCGCGGCATGGAACGAGCGGGCGCAGGGCGAGGGCGATCGCCCGGTGGTGACGCTCTGCACGGGTCGCCCGCAGCCGTTCGCGGAGGCGGTGTGCCGCATGATCGGGAATCGGACGCTCCCGATCGTGTGCGAGATGGGCGTGTGGCTCTGGTTCCCGCGCGAGAACCGGTACGAGCGCGACCCGCGCATCCTGCCCGAGCACCAGGCGGCGGTCGAGGCGGCGTCGCGATGGATCGAGCGCGAGTTCGGGCCGAGTGGCGTCGTCCAGCAGCCGGGCAAGACCAGCAGCGTCAGCCTGTACCACGACGACACGGCGTATCTGATGAGCCTGAAGCCGCGGCTTGTGGAAGTGTTCGAGCGCGAGGGCTGGGGGCTGCGGGTGTCGAGCTCGGTGCGGTGGATCAACTGCGACTTAACGCACGTGAGCAAGGCGACGGGGATCGATCGCCTGATCGCGGCGGCGGGGCTGCGTGGGTCGCGCCTGGCGGGCATCGGCGACACGATGGGGGACGTGGCGATCCGCGAGCGCGTGGCGTGGTTCGGGTGCCCGTCGAACGCGGAGGAAGGGCTGAAGGCGCAGGCCGACGCGGTGGCGAAGGGGGCGGAGGTGCGGGGGGTGTTGGAGTTGTTGGGGGCGCTTTGTTAGCCTGAGATGGGAATGGGGGTGCGGTGTGCGTGCGGCTTGGCTCTGGGTTTGCGTGCTGTGTTACGGCATGTTGGGCGCGGGGTGTGCGTCCTGGCCGCCGATGCCGACTGAAGCGCCGCGGGTGATCTCGTTCGTGATCGATGATCCCGATCGAACCGACGCTCGGCGGAGCGGGAACGCGATTCTCGTCGGCAATCGCGTTCTCACAGCGCTCCACATTTTTCCGCTCAACGATTCATCGGCGCTGACGACCTCGCGTGGGTACGTGAATCAACACCGAGTGTCGTTCCGTATCCATGAACACGGCGACATTACGGCATTACTGCCCGCCGTGCAGTTTCCACATCAGGAGACGTGGACCAGCTCAAATTTGCGCAGCGATTGGGCGAGTTTGTCGCTCGATGTGAATCCGCATGCGGGTGGGGCACGTTGGATCGCGCCTCGTGAGCCGGTTCGTCCCGGTGAGCACCTCTTTGTGGTGCGCGTGAAGGATCGCTTTGGGCTTGAAGCAGAGATTCTGCGAATGATCGCTTTTGAGCTTCTGGATGAGGATGATCGGTCGCTTCCGGATGACATCTTCGGGATCGTGATCCCGAAGCGGTACGCGAAGCATGATGACAAGCAGCCTGGAGGAAGCTCCGGATCGTTTGTCGGGCGGTATCGGGCCGAGGAGGGCGTGTGGGAATTGGTGGGCATGCTCATCGGATCGTTCAGGGTTCCCGATGGCCGGTTGGCACGAGTGATCATCCGCCCGCCGGAGGATGTGATCCGGTGGCTGTTGGAGGGGGAGGGAGAAGACGTTGATGAGATTGAGCGGGAGGAGGGTGGAGAGAGGGTTGGGGCGCACTGACCTCTCGGAAGAGGTCAGTGGCACGGGATTGTTGTTGTGCCACTGACCTTGTCTGCAAGGTCAGTGCTTCGGGCTGCTCTTGTCTTTCTTTTCGTGCTCGTCGTGTGGTGGTGCGGGGAGCGGGTGGAGCTTGGGCGCACTGACCTCTCAGAAGAGGTCAGTGGCACATGTGCTTACTGCTTGGCTTCGGCGAAGACGTGGACTCGGTGCCCTCGGGCTTGGAGGCCTCGGGCTTGGCAGAGGCGTTCGATCGCGGCCGCCAGCTCGGGCATGTCGACCGGCTCGATCTCGTCGGTGTCGATGCGGATCAGCAGCACCTGCGGGCGTCGCCCGTAGACGAGCTGGTAGCGGGCGTGCTCGCTGTCGATCGCGACGCGCTGCAGGATGCCGGCCTCCAGCAGCAGCTTGATCGTCCGGTAGACCGTCGCCTTGGAGACGCGGAAGCCCGCGTCCTTCAGGTCGTCCATCAGGCGTTCGGCCTCGAAGAGCCCGTCGAGCTGGATGATCGTGTCCAGCACCTGCGCCCGCTCGGGCGTGTACTTGAGCCCTTCGCTCTTGAGCTTGCGCCGGAAGACCGCGCACAACGGCTCGATGATCTCCAGCTCGCCCGACTCGCCCGTCCGCGGGAGTTCCATGACCTCAAGCGTAGCCCGGGCTCGCCCGCACGGTGCGTGGCGTAGGCGGGCGCCGGGGCTCGATCGCTACACTCCGCGCGTGCCGACGCCCCACGCCGCCAGCCCGTCTTCGGAGCCCGCCGTCGACCGATCCCGGGGCGACGTGGCGAAAGCGTGCCTGCTCGCGGGGGCGGGGCTGCTGATCGTCGGGGGCGTGCTGGCGGACTGGGGGAGCGAGACGGCGTTCGGGCTCGGGCTCACGGTCGTGATCGAGCGGTGGCTCGTCGGGGGCACGCTCGCGGGGGCGTACCTGCTCGCGGCGTTCGGCTATGGGGCGGTGATCGCAAAGCGGCTGACTGGCGGGGCGGGGTGGGCGCCGCTCGCGATGGCGATCGGGCTCGGGGCGATGCTGACGCTCAGCCACGCGCTCGGCGTGCTCGGGCTGCTGGGGGCGAACGCGGTCGGGCGGGTTGTCGCGATCGGGACGATCGCGCTCGGCGTCGGGCTGACGCTACGCGCGTGGCGCGGGGAGGGCTTGCGGAGGGGCCTGGGATGGGGCTGGGACGCGGGCGGGCGGCTGGGTCGGGGCTGGTTGGTGGGTCTGGCGGCGTTGCCGGCGGCTGGGGTGCTGTGGGTCGCGTCGGCGGTGCCGCCGGGGTGGTTGTGGGGGAGCGAGTTCGGCGGGTACGACACGCTGAGCTACCACTTGCAACTGCCGCAGGAGTGGCTGGAGCACGGGCGTCTGTGGCCGATGGCGCACAACGTGTACAGCTTCCTGCCCGGGTACGCCGAGGCGGGGTGGCTGCACCTGGCGAGCGCGTCGCTGGCGCCCGGTGAGCCCGGTGGGCTCTCGGCGCCGCGCGGGCTGCTGACGGGCGCGCCGATCTACGGGGCGCAGATGCTCTCGGCGATGGTCACGATCGTGGCGGCGTGGCTTGTCGGCGCGACGGCTGCGGCTTTGGACCGGCGCGTGCGCGGGGCGGGGGAAGCCGCGGGCGAGTCTGAGAGCCGGGCACGGGTTGCAGGATGGTTCGCGGGGCTGCTCGTGCTCGCGACGCCTTGGAGCGTGGTGACCGGGTCGATGGCGTATCACGAGATGTACGTGGTCGCGCTCGGCGCGGGGGCGATGCTGGCGGCGCTGATGCCGGGGGTGAATCCGACGCGCCGTTGGTTGCTGGCGGCGGCGCTGGTTGGCGGCGCGTGCGGGGCGAAGCCGACGGCGATCCTGATGCTGACGCCGCCGGTTGCGATGGCGCTGCTCTGGACCGGAGCGCACGAGACGCAGGGCTTGCGACTTGGCGAGCGCGTGCGCGGGCTCGCCCGCCCGCTCGCGGTGGGTGTGGTCGCGGGGATGGTGATGCTCTCGCCGTGGCTGGTGCGCAACGCGGCGGCTTCGGGGAACCCGGTTTTTCCGTTCGCCTCGAGCGTGTTCGGGCCCGGGCACTGGTCGCCGGCGCAGCACGAGCGGTACGCCGCGGCTCACCGGGCGGAGGGCTCGCTCGCCGATCGCGTGCGTCTGGCGGCGTGGGCGGAGCCCGTGCGCGAGGGCGCGTCCGCGTCGGCGTTGCGCCAGCGCCACCGCGGGGTGCTGCACCCGCAGTGGGGCGTGCTGTTCCCGGTCGCGGGGCTCGCGATCGTGGCGCTGCTCGCGGCCCGCACGACGCGCGGGGCGGGCGTGGTGCTTGGCGTGGGCTTGCTCGCGCAGCTCGCCGCCTGGTTGACGCTGACGCACGTGCAATCGCGGTTCCTGCTCCCGTCGCTCGTGCTTCTCGCGCCGGCGGTGGGGCTGGCGCTCGGCGCGATCGCGGCGCGCGGGCGCGCGCCGTGGGTGATGGCGCTCGGCGGCGGGCTCGTGCTGGCGCAGTCGGCGACGACGGCGTTCCTGTTCGTGACCGAGCGGGAGGGTCGGGCGGTGCTGCCGCTGCTCTCGGGCGTGGAGGGGTACACGGGGGATCTCGCGCGGGAGACGATGGGGCTGCTGGACGAGGCGGGGCGGAACGAACTGATGCGTGATCAGTCGCCGGTGGCGTTGGCGAACCTGCTGCTCCCGCCGGGCTCGCGGCTGATGCTGCTGGGCGACGCGACGCCGCTGTATCTGCGTGTGGCGCACGATTACCGCACGGTGTGGGACGCGTGGGCGGTGGGCGACGAGGCCGGCGTGCCGCCGCACCGGTGGTCGAACGCGCTGATCGACGCGGGCGCGACGCACGCGCTGGTCAACCTCGCGGAGCTCTCGCGTTTTGAGCGCAGCGGGTACGCGCCGGCGGGCGTGGACGCGGCGTCGGCCTCGCTCTGGCTCACGATCGTGGAAGAACAGGGGCAGGGGCGCGTGCTGCGCGCGTGGCCGCGCGGGTCGGTGCTGATCGAACTGCACCGCGAGCGGATCCTGCGCCCGGAGCGCCGCCCGTGACGCCGGCGACGCGACGATTCGTGCGCACGGGCGTGCAACTGCTCGGCTTCCTGCTCGGGCTGGCGCTGCTGGGCTGGTGCGCGCAGCTCGCGCTGAGTCCGGACAACCGCGAGCAGCTCGACCGGCTCGCGGGCGCGGGGGCGGGCCCGGTGCTGGCGATGGTCGGGCTCAGCGCGGTGAGCCTTGTGCTCAACGGGCTCTCGTTCTGGGTCGCGGTGCGCCCGGTGCATCGCTTGCGGGCGATGGACGTGGTCGCGGTCAACGCGATGGCGTCGTTTCTGGCGTTTCTGCCCTTCAAGATCGGGCTGCTGCTGCGCGTGGTGATCCACCGCAAGCGCGACAGCGTGCCGCTCCTGACGATCGGCGCGTGGTTCGCGGGTGTCGCGCTCGTGCTGCTCGTAGCGCTCGCGCCGCTGGTGGCGGTCAGCCTGTGGCGTCCGGCGATCGACGCGGTCTGGGTGCTCGCGGGGGCGTCGGGGATCGCGGTCTGCGCGGCGGCGTTGATCCTGGCGAGCCGCGTGTTCGCGGGCGAGCGCGGGCTGGTGCGGATCCACGCGATCGCCGATCGGCTCCCGCTCGCCGGGCGGCTGACGCGGACGGTCGCGTTCGGGCACGTGCACCACGGGTTCGCGATGACCGGCGACGCGCGGGCGGTCGCCGGCGGGATCGCGTTCCGCGTCGCGGACGCGCTGGTGCAGTCGGCGAGGCTCTGGATCGCGGGCGAGGTGCTCGGGGTCGAGCTCACGCTCGGCTCGGCGGTCGTGCTGGCGCTCGGGTATTTCATGGTGGGGATGCTCAGCCCGTTCGGGATGCTGGGGACGCGCGAGGCGGGGGCCGCGGGGATCGCGGTGGCGCTCGGCGTCGGTGGCGAGGTGTTCGCGCCGACGGCATTGCTCGTCGGCGCGGTCGACGCGGTGACGGCGCTCATCGGGGCGGCGATCGGCGGCGTCTGGCTCCGCCCGGATCGCCTGCTCCGCCGAGGCGAAGCGGGCGCGAGCGATGCGGATACCGAGCCCGATCTTGATCCCGATGCCGATCCGGACGCGGGCGGGGCCCGGGGCTGAGCCTTCCTACGATCGCTTCGCGTATGCGTCTTGCCCTTTGTCAGATCAACCCGGCCGTCGGCGACCTGGAGGGCAACGCGCGCCTCGCGAGCCACGCCGTGCGCGAGGCGGAGGCGGGCGGCGCGCGGTTGATCGTGCTTCCGGAGCTGTCGATCTGCGGCTACCCGCCGCGGGATCTGTTGCTGATGGAAGGCTTCGTTCGAGCGTGCGAGGACGCGTGCGACGGGCTGGCGCGAGAGGTCAGCACGCGGACGGACGCGACGGTGGTGTTCGGCACGCCGCTGGCGAACGACGACGGCTCGACGGCCAACGCGCTTATCGCGTACCGCGCCGGCTCGCGGCTCGCGGTCTATCGCAAGCGTCTGCTGCCGACCTACGACGTGTTCGACGAGGATCGGTATTTTGAGCCGGGCGACGAGGCGTGCGTGATCGAGGTGGACGGCGTGCGCGTCGGGCTGGCGATCTGCGAGGACCTGTGGCAGGGCGAGGACGCGGGGTTCAAGAGCCGCTACGCGCGGTGCGCGGATCCCGTCGCGGCGCTCGCGCAGGCGGGGGCGCAGGCGCTGGTCGTGCCCTCGGCGAGCCCGTTCGTGCTCGGCAAGGGCCTGCGTCATCATCGCGTGCTCGCGAGCCGTGCCGAGCGGCACGGGCTCTGGGTCGCGAGCGTGAACCAGGTGGGCGGGAACGACGACCTGATCTTCGACGGGTACGCGACGGTGCACGCGCCGGACGGGCGCGTGACGGCGGCCGGGCCGGGGTTTGAACGCGCGGTCGTGATCGCCGACATCGACCCGCGCGTGCGCGCGCCCGAGCGCCCGATCGAGGACCCGCGCCTCGCGTGCGAGCCGGAGCGGTTGGCGTTTCACGCGCTGCGCGTCGGCGTACGCGATTATTTGCGCAAGACCGGGTTTACCGACGCCGTGCTCGGGCTCAGCGGCGGGATCGACTCGGCGGTGACGGGGGCGATCGCGGTCGCGGCGCTGGGCGCGCCGCGGGTCGTCGGCGTCGCGATGCCGAGCGTGTACTCAAGCTCGCACTCGATCGAGGACGCGCAGGACCTGGCGCGTCGCCTCGGGATCCTGTGCCCGGTCGCGCCGATCGGCGAGCCGTTCGAGGGGTACCGGCGCACGCTGGATCCGCTGTTCGCCGAGCTCGGGCGCGGGGTGATCGGCTCGACCCGCCCGGACCTGGCGGAGGAGAACCTGCAGTCCCGCGTGCGCGGGGCGATGATGATGGCCCTGAGCAACCGGACGGGCGCGATGCTGCTCACGACGGGGAACAAGAGCGAGCTCGCGGTGGGGTACTGCACGCTCTACGGCGACATGAACGGCGGGCTCGCGGTGCTCAGCGATTGCACGAAGCGGCTCGTGTACACGCTGGCGCGATGGATCAACGCGAACCACGCCGAGTGCGGGTTCGCGCAGCCGCCGATCCCGGAGCGCACGATCGAGAAGCCCCCGAGCGCCGAGCTCGCGCCGGATCAGCTCGACAGCGATTCGCTGCCGGCGTACGACGAGCTGGACGCGATCGTGGAGCGCCGGGTCGAGCGTCACCAGTCCGCCGCGACGATCGCGCGGGAAACCGGGATCGAGCTCGCGACGGTGCGCCGGATCGTGCGTTTGATCGACGTGAACGAGTACAAGCGCAAGCAGACGGCCGTGGGCTTGAAGATCACCAGCGTCGCGTTCGGCCCCGGTCGTCGGATGCCGATCGCGCAGCGCTGGCGCGACTGATCGCACCGGCGGCACACGTCTCCGACCTGTGTTCCCCGCGCTCCCCCTTCGCCCACGGCACAGCGTCCTAGACACCTACACTCCCGCGTGGACCCCGACGATCACGTCTGCCTGTGTTTCCGCGTGAGCCTGCGGAAGATCCGCACGTATCTGCACCGCGAAGACCCGCCGGTGGCGTCGCTGATCAGCGAGTGTCTGTCGGCCGGGACGGGGTGCCAGTGGTGCGTGCCGTTTCTGAAGCATCTGCACGCGCAGCACCAGCGCGGGCAGACGCCGGACCTGAAGATCAGCCCGCAGGAGTACGCCGAGAGCCGGACGACCTACCGCGCGACGGGCGAGCGCCCGGGACGCGAGGACGGGGCAACGGGCGAATGAGCCGGTCGACGCGTGCGAGCGCCCCGGTGGCTGTCGAGCCGTCTATTCGGAGGGGCTCGGCAGGCGAGAGCCGTCGACGCTGACGCTGACGCTCAGGCGGGCGTTCGCGAATGCTTCGTGCGCGCGCAGGACGTCCTGATACGGCACGCCCCCTTCGGGGCGGAGGACAAACGCGGACGTCGGCGCACCGGCCGCGACGTCCGCCCCCGTGCGCGCCATCGCGCCGGGGTCGTCGGTCTCGATGCCGAGCCCGTGCAGGCGGAGGCCCTCGGGCGTGCGCCGGATCTCGATCTCGAAGACCGCGCCGGGGAGCGTCGCGCGGGCGGCGAGCGCGGACGGGTCGCGGTCGCGCGTCGCCAGCTCCAGCACCCACTCGGGCCCGATGAAGGCGGTGCTGGCCATGAAGAAGATGAGGATGACGAGCGTGACGTCGACCATCGGCGTCATGTTCGGGCCGAAGTGCAGGTCCCAGACCGCTCGCGCGTCGCGACGCCGGAAGGGGCGCGCGGGCTCCAGCTCGCGATCGCTCGAGGGCTCGAGCGGCTGGACGGCGTCGTTCGGCTTCATCGCCCGCCCTCCGTCGCGAGACGCACCGCACGCCCCGAGGCTCGGCACGCGCGGAGCACCGGCTCGACGCCCGACCAGGGCATGTCACGCGGCGCGCGCACGAGCACGGCGCGCCCGGGCTCGGCCGTGCGCAGCAGCACGCCCAGCGCGTCGATGTTCAACTCCCGCTGCTCGACCTCGACCCGTGCGCCCGTGCCGCTGGGCGCGCGCACGTTGACGATGATCGGGTCGCCGGCGTTCTCTTCGACGCTCGCGGCGCTCGCCGGGAGCGCCATCGCGGGGCGACGATCGCCCGCGAGCTTGCCGACCAGCAGGTAAAAGATGATCAGCACCATCACGACGTCGATCATCGGCGTGACGTTGATCTTGCCGGCCGCGTGCGGGGCGTGGAAGACGCGCCGTCGCATGCCTCAGCCCTCACCCTTGGTCGGCGTCTCGCGTTCGAGGCCCGCGGGGATCCGCTCGACCATCTCGGAGGCGAGCACCATCGCCTCCGTACACGCCCGATCGACGACCGCGCGGAAGAGCCCGAACGCCAGCAGGCAGGGGATCGCCAGCAGCAGGCCCAGCAGCGTGTGGAAGAGCGCCTTGCTGATGCCGGCGCTGAGCTCGCCCGGGCCCGCTTCGCCGCCGGCGGCGCTCAGCGAGCTGAACGCGATGATCATCCCCCAGACCGTCCCCGCGAGCCCGACCAGCGGCGCGAGGTTGCCGATCACGTTCAGGATCTCGATCCGGCGGAACCAGGAGGCGGTTTCCGCGCTGGCGCGGAGCTCGGCGGCTTCCCGCATCGCCCCCCGCCCGCGCGCCGAAGCCGTCAACGACGAAGACGCGACCGCGCCGAGGAACGCCCCGTCCTCTTCGGCGAAGCGCCGCCACGCCGGCGCGTCCGACCCCGCGCCCATCAGCGCGCGCGCACGCGTCACCGAGCCGGGCGGCAGGATGCGCGAGCCCCGCACCTCGATCGCGCACCACGCGATCCACGCGACGGCAAAGAGCGACCCCCCGACGAGCACGACGGTGAAGACGTCGAGCGACTGGACAAACAGCGCCCAGAGCCCGAAGGGCTCGCCCCCGGGCAGGGACGCCGCGATGCAGAGCGGGTGCGCGTTCATGCCCGGAGCGTACCGGTCCGCCCCGCTCGCGTCCGGGTCCGCTCAGTCGCCGAGCTCCAGGTCCGTGTCGCGGATCTCGCGGCTCACGGTGTACTGCTCCGTGAACCAGCGGTCCAGGTCCGCCAGGCGGGCTTTCTCGTCGGCGAAGGGCCAGGTCGGGCTGTCTGCGGGCACCGGCCGGCCCGTGACGGGGCAGGTCGTGGGCGACCTGGGGCGGAGGGCGTCAAAAGCGGCCCGCTCGTGCCAGGCAGCAGGGGTCTCGATGGTGATCGTGCGGCTGGTTTCGCCGGTGGGCTCGAGGGTCAGGCGGGCGATGCCGCCGGGCTGGGCGTCCAGCGCGCCCGGGGCGCGCTCGGGCCACTCGGCGACGACGATCGTGCCGGCTTCCGGGCCCGCGAGACGGTCCCACCCGAGGGCGTCGAGCTCGTCCAACTCGCCCAGGCGGTAAAAGTCGGCGTGCACCAGCGTCGGGATCGGGCGGTGGGGCCCGTCGTCGTCGTCGTCCGCCTCGTGCCGATTCTGGGGGGTGTACTCGTGGACGATGACAAAGGTGGGGCTACTGACGGCGTCGGTCCCGAGCCCGAGGCCCTCGGCGATGGCGCGCACGAGGGTGGTCTTGCCCGCGCCGAGCGGGCCGCGGAGTTCGACCGCGTCACCCGGGCGGAGGACGGCGGCGAGGTCGAGCCCGAGCCGCCGGGTCGCGTCTTCGGTCGGGCAGTCGCGTTGGATCGGATCGGGCGAGGGTGTCATCGGCAGATTGTTGGCGGGCGCATCGGCGGAGCCTGGCGGGCGTGTCGGCGTGATTGAGACGCTCGGCTGGGCGTGGCACCCCTTGAACGGGTTGCTTTGGAGCGGTGCGACGGCGGTTTGGAGAGGCTTTGGGACGTCGTCGGGTTGTTATTGGACGTGCTCGGCGCAGGTTTCGCGCGATTCAGGCGGCCTGATCCCGTGGGGATTGCGGGCCCGATCCTCGTGTGTCGCGACGGAGGCCGCGGCCGGGCGTCCAGGGACGGACCAACGCCCGCCACACCACCCATACACGGACGAGGGGAGGCCGCGGTGGAACCGCGCCGCTCGGCATAAGACGCGGAGTCGTGCGATGACCACCGACCAGCAGGTTGAACGTTTCTTTGAGGTTCTGATCAACGGGGACCGCCCGGCGGCCCGGCGTTTTCTCCGCGAGGCGGAGCAACGCGGCACGGCGCCGGACCAGCTCGTGTCCGAGCTGTTCTGGCCGACCTACGAGCTGGTGGAACGCTTGTTCCGCAACGACCAGCTCAGCCAGTTGAGCTACCGCCTGGCGACGCGCCTGCTGCGGGTGATGGTGGACCAGGTGGCTCTGGGGCTGGAGCGCGGGGCGCCGGTGGGGCGTCGGGTGTTCGCGGTCTGCGGGCCGAACGACGCCGACGAGCTCGGGGCGCAGATGGCGGTGGATCTTCTGGAAGCGAGCGGGTTCGACGTGACGTACGCCGGGGGCGCGATCCCGAGCGACGAGATCATGGGGTACGTGCACGAGGAGAAGCCGGACGTGCTGCTGCTGTTCGCTTCGGCCCCGAGCGATCTGCCCGAGATCCGCGGGATGATCGACCACATGCGGGAGATCAACGCCTGCCCGAACCTGCAGGTGGTGGTGGGCGGCGGTGTGTTCAACCGGGCCGAGGGGCTGGCCGAGGAGATCGGCGCGGACCTGTGGGCGAGCGACCCGATCGAGCTGGTGGAGTCGATGACCAACGAGCCGCTGCGCCGGGCGCAGCCTACGCAGCGCACGGTCGGGCGGACCCGGCAGCAGAAGCAGCGCCGGGCGGCCTGAGCCGCGATCGTTCAGACGTTTGCAGAGCGCCCACACACGACGCACCGCCCCTGCACGGTTTCGCCGCTTCCCGCGGCGAGCGGTGCGGGGGCGGTGTGCGTTTCGGACGCCCGGTCGCGTCGCATTCAGCCGCGGACGCCCGAGTACCGCACGCAGATCCCGAGGCTGAGACCCCGGGCCCGCACGTCGCTGAAGCCGGCTTCGCCGATCGCCGTCATCAACGCCTCGCGCGTCATGAACGCGCCGACGCTCCGCGGCAGGTAGCGGTACGCCCCGGAACGGTCGCGGCTGATCAGCGTCGCCGTCCGAGGCATCACCCACCCGGCGTAAAAATTGTTAAACCAACGCACCGGCGCGAAACGCGGCGTGTCGAACTCCAGGATCACCAAGCGACCACCCGGCTTCAGCACGCGCGCAAACTCCGACAGCGCCTTCCGCGGCTCCTGCACGTTCCGGATCCCGAACGCGATCGAGAGCACGTCAAACGACGCGTCCTCGAACGGCAACGCCATCGCGTCGCCTTCTACGTACGTGATCTTTGAGCCCGCTTTCGGCGACAGGCGTTGCTGCTTGTGCTCGGCGATGTCCAGCATCGGGCGGGTGAAATCCAGCCCCACGACCTCGCCCGCTTCGGTGCGGGCGAACGCCTGGGTCAGGTCGCCCGTCCCGCAGGCGACGTCGAGCACGCGGTTCCCGGGGCGGACTTCCGCCGCCCGGACCGCCGAGGCCCGCCAGAGCTGGTCCTGCCAGAGCGAGTGGACGCGGTTGTTGAGGTCGTAGCTCCGAGCGATCGCGGCGAACATCGCCCGGACCTTCGGGGCCTTCTCGGCGTGGGCGTGTGGATCGCTCGCGAGTTCGTCGTCCCGCCACGCCGGGGCGGGCGGGTTCATCCCGCGGCCCGAGTCGGCGGTATCGTGTTCCGGTGGGGTCGTCGTCGGCACGGGGCGATCCTAAGCACCCTTCGCAGGGGTCGCGGAAAGGAACGAGCAAGATGCGTCATCACGGCTTGACACGTGCGGCCTGCGTCCTGGCGGCCGCCCTCCTCGCGGGCTTCGCCGCGATCACCCTCGGCGGATGCAAGACCAATCCCGCGACGGGGCGATCCCAGTTCGCGCTCATTTCCATGCAGCAGCAGATCGCCCTGGGGGCCGAGGCCGCGCCGGAGCTGACGGCTCAGTACGGCGGCGAGGTCCGCGACGAGCGCCTCCGCGCCTATCTCCGCGACATCGGCGAGCGGATGGCCGCCACCACCGAGGCGAACTACCCCGACCTCCCCTGGGCCTTCACGCTCTTGGATTCGGACGTGCTCAACGCCTTCGCCCTGCCCGGGGGGCAGGTCTTCATCTCGCGCGGGCTGGCACAGCGGATGACCAACGAGGCCCAGTTCGCCGCCGTGGTCGGGCACGAGATCGGGCACGTGACGGCCGAGCACGTCCCCGAACGCATCACCCGCGGCATGGTCGCTCAAGGGCTGATCGCCGGCGTCGGCGCGGCAGCCGGTCTGAGCGAGAGTGAACTCGTCCGCGCCGGGCTGCCTCTGCTGGTCGGTGTGGGCGGGCAGGGCTATCTCCTGCGCTTCGGACGCGAGCAGGAGCTTGAGGCCGACGCGCTCGGCGTCCGCTACATGGTCAACGTCGGGTACGACCCGCTCGGCGCGCGACAGATCCAGGAGATCCTCGGCGCCGCCAGCGGCGGGAGCGCCCAGCTCGAGATCCTCAGCACCCACCCGCTCTCAGAAACGCGCGTCCGGCGCATCGACGACCTGATCCGCGGGCCGTTCGCCTACACGCAGAACAACCCGCAGTACTCGCTGCACCGGGATCGCTACCAGACGCAGTTCCTCAGCCGCCTGGCCGAGCTTCCGCCTGCGCGACACCGCGGCGTCGCCCGTTTCGCTCACGCCCATGAAGCGGGTGATGGCGAGATCGACTGGAACAACCCCGCCACGTGGTGCGGCGTCTGCGCCATGGCGGCGGCGGAGTAGGCCGGCTTCTTCGGTCCGTCCTCGCCCGATTATGGAAAAGCTGCGTCCCTTCGGGGCTCCGCGTTTCCATGGCCGGACATTGTGCGTCGAGTTTGCGCCCACAGCCGGTGCCCCGGAAACGCGCAGCCCGCCGCGGGCGAAGCTTTTCCGGGATTCTTTCTCTTCTTCTCTCCCTCTCTCCGCCGCGCCGCAGGCCGTCCGGCCTCGGCATGGAAATGCTCCGCCGCGGACGGCTCCGCGTTTCCATGGCACCCTCATGATGTCGGCGTGCTGCGCCAGAAGCGTTGCCAGTTCTCGTGCGCGAAGGCGTCAAGCTCGGTCGGTGACCAGCCGCGGGCGCTGAGCGAGTCGAGGATCTTGCCGAGATCGCTCGGCGTGCGGATGCCGGTGGGCAGGTCGTCGGCCGTGATGCCGCCGTCCATGTCCGAGCCGAGCCCGACGTGATCCCGATCGCCGACGATGGCGCACACGTGCTCGATGTGGTCGCAGACCTGTTCGATCGTCGCCTTGCCTTTCGCGCTGTTCTTGCTGGGCGGGCCGCCGACGGCGAGCTCGGGGCTGAGGAAGTTCTTGACGAGGTTGATGCCGATGACGCCGCCGCGTCGGGCGATCTCGCGGATTGCGTCATCGGTGAGATGGCGATGGTTGTCGCCCGGGAGCAAAGCCCGGCAGTTGGAGTGGCTCGCGATCACGACGGCGTCGGTCGCGTCGAGCAGTTCGTCGAGCGAGCGTTGGGAGAGGTGGCTCGCGTCGTGGACGATGTTCGCGGCGTTGAGCGCGGGGATGAGCGCGCGCCCGAGGTCGGTGAGCCCGGCGTTGTCCGAGCCGTTGCCGCCGGCGTACCGCCCCTGGTGCCACCACGCCATCCCGACGGCGACGACGCCGAGTGCCGCCCACTCCGGGACGTCGTCCGGCGACGGAATCGGGTCGGCGCACTCGATCAGAATGCCGGCGTGCAGCGGGGCGTGCGCGGGCGCGTCGTCGTTGAACGGGTGACGCTCGCGCGCGGCTTTCGCCTCGCCCCGGCGGGGCATGAGCTCGAGCACCCCGGCGTCGTGCCAGGCGTGGTAGAGCTTGATCTGGCGCATGCCGCATCGGTACGCCGCGTCGGCGTCGCCCTGCGGATAGCTGTACGGGTGCCACTCGCGGTCGTCGGCGTGGTCCGGGCGGGCCTCGGTGAAGACCGTCGCGAGGCAGTGCGCCATGCGCCCGTCGCGCAAGCTCGGCAGGGTGACACTCGCCGGCTGGAGCGTGCCGCGGCACGTCGCGAGCGGGGCGTGCATATCCCGCCCACGCTCGGCCATCATCGCGAGGTCGAGGTGGGCGTCGAAGAAGGTGGGCATGGTTTGGGTGCTCTGGATGGGGTTGCTGTGTGTGAGGCGAGGCACTAGGCACTAGGCAATAGGCACTAGGCAATAGGCCTGAGCAGGATGTCTGAAGGTCGAAAACCGTTCATCGCAGCGAGGATGTTCCGCAAACAAAGGGGTCCACTGCGCATCCGCCCTACTGCCTACTGCCTAGTGCGCAATGCCTAGTGCCTTGTCTCTTCTCAACCTCACACCGCCACCACCGCCGGCTTCTGATCCGTCAGCAGCTCGGCCTCGGTCTTGGCGACCACCTCGTCCAGCGTCACGCCCGGCGCGAGCTCGATCACGCGGAACCGCCGGCGCTCGGCGTCCATCTTCAGCACGCACAGGTCCGTGATCACCATGTCGATACACCGCGTCCCCGTCAGCGGGAGCGTGCAGGCTTTGAGGATCTTCGCGTCGCCGTTCTTGGCGTTGTGCTCCATCGTGACAACGACTTTTTTCACGCCGGCGACGAGATCCATCGCGCCGCCCATGCCCTTGACCATCTTGCCGGGGATCATCCAGTTGGCGATGTCGCCTTCCTGGGAGACCTGCATCGCGCCGAGGATGCACATGTCGATGTGCCCGCCGCGGATCATCGCGAAGCTGTCGGCGCTGGAGAAGTAGCTGGCGCCGGTGCGAGCGGTGACGGTCTGCTTCCCGGCGTTGATCAGGTCGGCGTCGACCTCGGCCTCGGTCGGGAAGGGCCCGATGCCGAGCAGCCCGTTCTCCGATTGCAGCCACACGTCCATCCCGTCCGGGATGTGGTTGGCGACGAGGGTGGGCATGCCGATGCCGAGGTTGACGATGTAGCCGTCGCGGAGTTCCTTCGCGGCCCGTTGGGTGATTTCATCGCGGGTGAGTGCCATGGACGGAGTGTATCGGCGTAGGCTGCCACCAGGAGCCCGACGGTGCCCCGGAAACGCGCAGCCCGCTGCGGGCGGAGCTTTTCCGGGACTCTCTCTCTTCTTCTCTCCCTCTCTCCGCCGCGCCGCACGCCATCTCATCACGATATGAAAAGGCTCCGCCGCGGACGGCTCCACGTTTCCATGGCACCGGACGTAGGCTCTCGCAGCCCTGTGACACCTGGGAGCCCGCCTGATGCCCGTCGAGAAGTTCACCGGCGTCCACGAGGACCCGTTCGAGTCCTACCGCGATGATCCCGCGATCCACGCCGTCCCCGAGCGGATGACGCGGGCGAACATCCCGCGCCCCGAGGCCCTGCTCCCGCCACGCGAGCAGGCGTTCATCTACGCGATGACGCTCGCGAAGAACCCGGCCCGCGTGCTGGAGATTGGCGTCTGCCACGGCGGGACCAGCCGCCTGTTTCACTGGGCGCTGGAAGACCTCGGACGACCGCTGCCGGAGGGGGTCCACGTCGGGATTGATCCGGAGCCCAAGATCACCGTCGAGTGGGAGGAGCTGACCCGCTGCCACCTCATGGTCGGCACGAGCCCGGCGAAGCTGCCCGAAGCCGTCGAAGCGGCTGGCGGGCTGTTCGACCTGGTGTTTGTGGATGGCGACCACTCGCCCGAGGGCGTGGCGCGGGACCTGGCCGGCCTCTGCGACGTCACCGCCCCCGGCGCCTGGATCCTCTGCCACGACTGGTACAACCAGTGGGTCGCGGAGGGCATCCGCCTCGCCCTCGCCCGCGGGCTCCCGCTGGCAGAGACGGGGATCGTCACCCAGACGGAAAACCGCGGGTGGTACCGCCCCACCCAGTCCGAGGTGAGCTGGGGCGGGATCGGCATCCTCCGCCGGTCGTCCGACGCTTGAACGGACGGGATCGCCTGTTTTGTGCGCAGGTTTTGCCGCAAACGCGGACGGCGCTCAGGCGAAGGCGCGGGCGGAGCCGATAAGCGGAGCACGACCCGGAGGTGCCCGCGATGCCTGAGTCCGATGCTGCTCAGCCTGTGAACGCCACACCCCGAAGCGGTGGGGAGGCGGTGGTGGTGATCGGAACGTCGGCCGCGGTCGCGGAGCTGGCGGGGCACATGCACGCGATCGCGGCCTCACCCGGCGTGCTCGGGTGCCTGCTCGAAGACCCCCGCGACGAGCACACCGTCGCCGGCCTGCCCGTGCTCGGGCGGGTGGGGGAGCTGGCGTCGGTCCACGAGGCGATGGGGTTCACGGCCGCGCTGGTGACGCTCCCCAGCGAGGCCCGCGCGGTGTCCAGAGCGGTCTGCGACGAGCTGGCGCGTCTGGGGATCGAGGCCCGCGTGGTGCCGATGGTGAGCGAGCTGGTCGCCGGGCGTGTGCCCGTGCCGGGGGGGATGGACGGTTCGGGTCGGATCGCGCCGATGCCTGTAGGGGGCGTGGCGGGGCCGCACGGCTCGCCGCTGGCGGGTTCGACGCTCGACCTGGCGGCGTTGATCGGGCGCGAGCCGTACGGCATCGACCGCGAGGCGGCCCTGGCGGCGCTCGAGGGCAAGCGGGTGCTGATCACCGGCGCGGGCGGGTCGATCGGTTCGGAGCTGGCGCGGATCGTCGCCACTTTCCGCCCGGCGTCTCTGGCGCTGGTGGAGCGGAGCGAGAACGCGCTGTTCGAGATCGACCGACAGCTCGCCCGCCGCCACCCGGAGCTGTCGCGCCGGGCGGTGCTGCACGACGTGGTGGACGAGGGGGCGACGCGTCACCAGTTCGGGGTGCTGCGCCCGCAGGTGGTGTTTCACGCGGCGGCGCACAAGCACGTGCCGCTGATGGAGGACCACCCGGCGCACGCGGTGCTGAACAACTTTTTCGGGACGCGGAGCGTGCTGGACGCGGCCGAGGCGGTCGGTGCCGAGCGGTTTGTGCTGGTCTCGACCGACAAAGCGGTGCGTCCGAGCTCGGTGATGGGGGCGACCAAGCGTTTGGCGGAGTTGTACGTGCGCGGGCGCGCGGGCGCGGGGGGGATGCGCCGGTGCGCGGTGCGGTTCGGGAACGTGCTGGGCTCGGCGGGGAGCGTGCTCCCGATCTGGTCGGCGCAGCTCGGTGAGGGCGGCCCGCTGACGGTGACCGACGCGCGGATGACGCGGTACTTCATGACGATCCACGAGGCGGCGACGCTGGTGGTGCAGGCGGGGGCGATGTCGGCCGGCGGGGCGGCGGGCGAAGTGTTCGTCCTGGACATGGGCGAGCCGGTGCGGATCCTGGACCTCGCAGAGCGGTTCGTGCGCCTGCACGGGCTTGAGCCGCGTGTGGTGGAGGCCGGGCAGGGCGACGCGCTGAGCGGCTGGATCGGCGAGCCGGGCGGTCGGGCGCGGATGGACGTGGTGCTGACGGGGATCCGCCCCGGGGAGAAGCTGCACGAGGCGCTGGCGTACGAGGCGGAGACGCTGAGCCGCACGCGCCACCCGGGGGTGCGCGTGCTCCGCGACGCCGGCGAGGGCGGGTGCGACCTGGCGTCGATGGTGTCGGAGCTGTCGCGCGTGAAGCACTCGACGGACCGGGCGGCGGTGCTGGGCACGCTGGCGCGGTGGGTGCCGGAGCTGCGCGGGCACGCGACGGCCGAGGAGCCCAAGCCCGCGACCGGGAAAACCGGCTCGGCGACACCCGCGACGGCGGCCTGAGCGGGGGACGATCGCGACGCGAGCGCGTGGTTCTCGGAATCAGCCCCGTCTTCTCGGCCTTTCCGCACCGGCACGGCTCCAGTCGAGGGCCCGTTCGTCCGAATGACGGTGCGTCATGGAAACGCCCGGCGGATCCATCCCGATGACCCGACGCCCCGGGGCCCTCAGCGGCGCCGCGCTGCGCCCCGGCGCGCCCATGCAGGCGTGTCCGGAGCACGCGGGCGGCGCCGGCGATCGCCTGGTGCTGGAGACGGCGGCCGCACGGGAAAAGGCCGAGGCCCTGCTCCGTGGCTTGCTCCGCGCCCGGGCCGCCGGTCGGCGTCACCTCCGCATCCGCGGGGAGCCCACGCTCGAGCCGGGCGCCGGCGGCATCGATCACGCGATCGAGAGCACGCGGCGCATGGTCGGGGCCCTGGAGCGCGCGATGTGCCAGCTCCGCCACGCCCCGATCGACGAGCTCGAAGCGCTCTTTGACGACGACGCCCGCTGAGCGTCCCTGAACACCTAGAGAATCCTGTCTGCTGAGCCCCGGACGGCTCAGGCGGTGCGGTGGACGTAGCCGAGGCGTCGGGTCGGGCGTCGGTCGCCGTGGGTGTCGATGACGCGGGCGTGCGGCTCCTCGCCGGGCTCCGGCGCGAGCACGCGCCCGATCCATCGCAGGCTGGTCCCGTCGGGCGTCTCGCCCGGGCAGGCGTCGGGCAGGGCGGACTCGGGGTCGCAGGTGAAGAGCAGCTCGTAGTCTTCGCCGTCGCTCAGGGCGGCCTGCCAGTCGGGGCAGTCGGCGTGCTGGGGGATGACGCCCGCGTCGAGCTCGATGACCACGCCGGAGGCGCGGGCCATGCGGTCGGCGTCGAGCCCGAGCCCGTCGGAGAGGTCCATCATCGCGTGGAGGCGTTCGCCGAGCGTGTCGCAGAGCCACGCGCCCTCGCGCACGCGGGGCTCGAAGGCGAGGTGACGCCCGGAGGCGAGCGAGCCGCCGAGCTTGCCGGTGACGTACACCCGGTCGCCCGCCCTGGCGCCCGATCGGAGCACCGCGCCCCGCGCCGGGTGCGGGCGTCCGAGCACGGTGACCGTCAGCGTCAGCGGCGCCTCGCCCGAGGCGATATCGCCCCCGACCACCGGGCACCCGAACGCGGCGGCGTGCGCGTGTACGCGGTCGAACAGCTCCGCGCCCTGCGCGTACCCCTTGGGGAGCAGAGCGGTCGCGGTCGCGAACCAGCACCGCCCGCCCATCGCGGCGATGTCGCTCACCGAGCGGGCGACGGCTTTTCGGGCGATCTGGTCCGGCGTCGCGCTCGCGTCGAAATGCACGCCCGCGACGAGCTGGTCGACGGTAATCAGCAGCTCATCGCCGCTCGGCGTGCGCACGACGGCGCAGTCGTCCCCCGGGCCGACGGGCACGTCGGATCGGGCGGCGAACAGGTCGCGCGTGCGGCTCTGGATGTGCTCGAGCAGGGCTTGCTCGTCCGCGGCGTCGGTGCTCGTCGGCGGGCTGACCGGCGAGGGCGCGCTCACCGCGAGTGGTCCTCGAGGTAGGTGTACCCGTCGAGCCCGGCGTCGTAGTGACGCAGGAAGTCCTGCCCGTCGCGCGGGGTGAGGACGTTCTTGCGGATCGCGCGCTCGACCTCGCGCCGGACGGCTTCGCGCAGGTCGGCGACGTCGTACTGAAGGTATTCGAGCACCTCGCGGACGGTGTCGCCGTTGACCACGTCCTCGATCGCCCAGCCGGACTCGTCGTCGAGGTGGACGTGGACGGCGTGGGTGTCGCCGAAGAGGTTGTGGAGGTCGCCGAGGACTTCCTGGTACGCGCCGACCATGAAGACGGCGAGTCGGTAGGGCTCGCCCTCGCGGACCTCGTGCATGGGGAGGGCGCGTCGCGTGGGCCCGCCGTCGGGGTTGGGGAAGTGGTCGAGCTTGCCGTCGGAGTCGCAGGTGAGGTCGGCGAAGGTGCCGAGGCGGGTGGGGCGTTCGCTGAGTCGGTGGATGGGGCAGACGGGGAAGAGCTGGTCGATCGCCCAGGAGTCGGGGATGGACTGGAAGATGCTGAGGTTGGCGTAGTAGAGATCGCTGAAGCGGTCGGGGAGGGCGTCGAACTCTTCGCGTTCGATTTCGAGGCGCTGCGCAGCGGCCATCACCCCGCGACCGATCGCCGCGTGCAGGCGCTCGACCGCGCCGCGCGCGGTGAGGGAGAGGTGCCCGTAGCCGAAGAGGTTCTCGGCGTCGTCGCGGGCGCCCTCGGCGTCGTGCCAGATCTCGACGAGGTAGGCCGCCGGGTCGTCGGCGTCGTCGGTCTTGGGCAGGCGCTCGAAGGCGTCGGCGAGGTCGGCGACGGGCTGGGGGGTGTTGTCTTCGGGGTCTTCGATGAGGGCGCGGACGCTCGCCATGTCCGGGTCGGTCGTGAAGCGCGTGCGCCCGAAGACGTCGAAGACCAGGATCGACGAGTGCGCGACCATGGCGCGACCGGATTCGGTGAGGATCTCCGGGTGGGGGACGTCGGCCTCGTCGCAGACGGTCTTGATGCGGTGAACGACGTCGCTGGCGTACTCGGCGACGGAATAGTTCATGCTCCCGTCGCGGGCCGAGCCGGAGCCGATGTAGTCGACGCCCATGCCCCCGCCGACGTCGATCCGCCCCATCGGCGCGCCGAGGCGCACCAGCTCGACGTAGACGCGGGCGAGCTCGCTGACGGCGTCCTTGAGGCGGCGGATGTCGGGCACCTGGCTCCCGATGTGGAAGTGGAGCAGGTTGAGGCAGTCGAGCAAGTCGTGGCGCTTGAGGCGCTCGACGAGGGCGAGCATCTCGGTCGCGCTGAGCCCGAACTTGCTCCGCTCGCCGGTGGAGGCGCCCCATCGCCCCTGCCCGCGGCTGGAGGGCTTGCACCGGACGCCGATGCGCGGGCGGACGCCGTGCTTCTCGGCCGCCGCGATCAGGTGCTCGAGCTCGCGGAACCGCTCGATGACGGGCACGACCTCGCGCCCGAGCTTGGTCGCGAGGACGGCGGTCTCGAGGTACTCCTCGTCTTTGTACCCGTTGCAGACGACGACGGTCTGCTCGTACCCGCGCTGGGCGGTGAGCCCGAGGACAGCGAGCAACTCGGGCTTGCTCCCGGCTTCGAGCCCGAAGCCGACTTCCTTCCCGAAGGTGCGCATCGCCTCGGCGAGGTGGGCGCTCTGGTTGACCTTGATCGGGTAGATCCCGCGGTAGCCGTTCTTGTACTCGTTGTCCGCGATCGCGGTGTCGAAGGCGTCGCGGATGGTCTGGAGCCGGTGGCGCAGCAGGTCCGGGAAGCGGAGGAGGACGGGCGTGGTGAACCCGCGCTCGGCCAGCCCCTCGATGACCTCGTCGAGGTCGATCGCGTCCCCGGGATCCTGCGTGGGGCGGACCTCGATCGTGCCGCGGGGCGTCACGGCGACGTAGCCCGCGCCCCAGGCGTCAACGCCGTAAAGATCGGCGGCGTCCTGAAGGGTCCAGGCTGGCGTTTCCTTCGCGCCGGCGTGCGGGGCGGCGGGGAGGACCGATGCGCGTTGGTCAGGTGTCATGGTCAAGAGCAACGATAGCGCCCGCGGGGGCGGCGGCGGGCCAGACCGGGGTGAGTGAGATCAGGGCGGGCGGGCCGGCGATCAGCTCTTGGCGCCGGCGCCGCCCAGCACGCGCTCGGCGTACCCGTTCATCGCGTCGCGGAGCTGCTCGAAGCTCTCGAGCACGTACAGAATCGGCTGGTAGTGGTCGATCTCGAACGTCGTCTCGCAGACGCGGTCCAGGTCGAACGGGCGGCGTTCGACCTCGGGGCTCTCCAGGGCGTGCTTCGCCTCCCCGTGGCTGGAGATGAGCCCGGAGCCGTAGAGCTTCAGGCGACCGTCCTCCTTGATCAGCCCGAACTCGACCGTGAACCAGAACAGACGCCCCAGACGCTCGACGTGGTAGGGATCCTCGCACATCAGGGCGGCCTGCCCGTAGGTCTGCAGGAACTCAGCGAACACCGGGTCGGCGTGGAGCGGGACGTGCCCGAAGACGTCGTGGAAGATGTCCGGCTCGGGCAGGTAGTCCATCCGATCCTTCGGGCGGATGGTGATCGTCGTCGGGAAATCGCGCCGGGCGAGGCAGGCGAAGAACGCCTTGGCCGGGAGGTAGCCCGGGACGGCGTTGCTCTGCCACCCGGTCAGGGGACGGAGGTACTCGTTGATGCCCTTGATGACGCGGTCCCCGCCGCGGGGGTCGGGGGCCTGCCCGTAGAGGAGGGGGACTCGGTCGGGCACGAGGTTGATCGCGTTAAGCCCGTTGATGAAGACACGCGACGCCTGCTGCTCGAGGACCTCCCACCGGCGCTTGTAGAGGGCCTCCCAGACCTCGTGGTTTTCGTCGGAGTAGCGGTCGTACCTCTGGGTGACGTAGAACGTGCCGGGGTCGATCTCGTCGGCGGGAAGATTGGCGGCTCGATCGGCGGCGGCTTGGGCCGCGTCGTTCTCGGCGCCGTCGATGATCCGGTTGTAGTTGATGTCCTCGCGCACGGCTCGGCTCCTTCCGGTCGGTTGATCCGGTCTTCTCGGATTATAAAGGCGACACCGGGCGATGGTGCGGTGGGGTTAGTTCGGGGTTTCGCGTTCGGCAAGGGGCGTGCCGGCCCCGACACCGGGGGCCGCACCCGGGCTGGCGCCCGCGCCGGGGCGGACGCTGCTGAACTGCACGAGGAGCAGGCCGACGACGAGCAGGGCGACGCCCAGCACGCGTCCGGCGTTGATCGGCTGGGCCTTGTAGCCCACGAGCCCGTACTGGTCGATCACGAGCGAGGCGATGAGCTGCCCGGTCACGACGCTCCCGACCAGGAGGGTCGCGCCGAGTTTGGGGGCGAGCAGGAGCGAGGCGAGGACGAAGCCCGCCCCGATCGCGCCTCCCAGCCAAGCCCACCAGGGCGCGCCCCGCATCTCGGCGAGGGTGGGGATGCCGCTCCGCATGGCGAACGCGGCGAGGAGCAGAAGGGCGAGCCCGGTTGCGAAGCTGATAACGGCGGCCATCGTCGCTCCGCGGACGTGCAGGCGGAGTTCCGCGTTAATCCCCGGTTGTAGGGGGAGAACCATCCCCGCGATGACCGCCACGATGACGAGCGCCCACGTTGCCTGTCCGCCGGTCATGATCATCTCCCAAGCATAACCCCACCCTGATTGGGCTGTTTTGCAATGCATTACATGAATAAACAATGGAAATCCCCGCATTTTTGCTTGAGGATTTATCCTCCTGCAACTCTTCGGGGGTGATATCGAAAGCACACCTGCACAGGTGGCCCGTATCGGGGTGAACAAAGATCGTACGCATCCGCGGCTTGCGAGTCATTGTGGGCTTGAACGCGCGTGGGTCGGGGTTGTGTTCGCTCGGATCGGGCTTTGGCGTCGCTTCCCGGCTTGTGCCGTGGGGTGAATGAAGCAGTCGCGAAGAAGAAGTGGAGAGACACAGTATGAAGAAAAGCACCATGACCGTGGCGGCCGCGTCGGGCGTCGTTGCCCTGGCCGGGATCGCCAACGCGCAGTCCATCACCCTGACCGGGCCCCAGGACTTCTCGATCCACCAGATCGGCGAGAACATCGGCGGGATCTTCGGCAACACCGTCCGTCGTGACGTGGTCGATGGGCGTTTCCAGGTCAACGGGCGCAACCCCGATCCGTCGAACCGCCTCTTCGGGCAGTGGACCTCGATCAACGTGGACACCTCGACCGTCTTCAGCGGGCCCGTCGACCAGCTTGAGCGCCTCACCCTCACCATCAACGGCGCCGAGACCCGCCCGGACTCCACCGCTCAGCTCCACCCGATCCTCTTCGGCGGCACCATGAGCATCTACCTCACCACCGACGGGGATCAGAACCTCCTCGACGCCTCCAACGGGTACGTCTGGGACGTCGACGCGCAGAACGGGATCGGCGAGCAGTTCTCCGACCTCTACCTGCTCGACACCCGCACGTTCGAGCGCGGCACCATCGGCGTCGACCCGACCCCGACCTGGTCCGTCGACGTTGACCTCTCGGTCCTCGGCAGCGTGATCCTCGATCAGATCGCCAGCGGCTCGACCTTCCGATTCATCATCACCGGCATCGATGACACCGTCGCCAGCAGCTGGTACTCGGGCGTCGAGAACCCCAAGCTGACGGCCGTCACCAACACCTACACCGGCATCGCCCCGACCGTCGAGTTTGTGATCCCCGCGCCGGGCGCGATGGGTCTGCTCGCGGGCATGGGCCTGCTGGCCGCCCGCCGTCGACGCTGAGTTTCGTCGTCTCCCGGACACGATGCACGCACACAGTTCCTCGAAAGCCCCGCTCGCAACGGCGGGGCTTTCTTTGTGCGCACGCGGCTTGCGTTGTGTGCAGGTCGCGCACCGGCACGCCGCGCGAATCTGGTGTGCGATCAACGCGTGCGCGTGCGGCGTTGCCCGTGGTTCTTGGTGTCGTCCTGCAGCAGCGCCCGGAGCATCCGGCGCGCGATCAGGATGTTGATCACCACCACCGCGATCGCGAGCAGGACGATCCCGCCCGTGGCGGCGATCTCCTGCTGCTCGTCGAAGTAGCCCTGGAGCCCGCGGGTGATCTCGGCCCAGCGACCGGTGTCGGCGGGGGCGGTCTGCGCGAGCCCGTGGAGAGGGTTCGGGATGTGGAGGCGCGCGACCACGGGTCCGCCCTTCTGCTCAGGCCGTCCCCCGCGTGCCTCTCGGCCCGAGCTGCTGGCTCACATATCGGCCGATCGCGAACGCGACACCAGCCAGAAGCCCTGATTTTGCAATGGTTTCGGGGTGCGGAGTCCGAAAAAACCAGTGATTGCGCACCCTCTAGTTTCTGTTTGACGGATCGGTGGGACGGGCGTCCCGCCCGTCTTGGAGCGTCGGTCGAGACGGGCCAGAGGCCCATCCCACCAAGCTTCAGAAGACGGATTCGATCCGTCAAACAGAACCTGGGCGGCCCGGGCTGCGGGCGCGGGCTCGCCCCGCTGGTGTTGGGTCATTCCACGCCGAGGAGGATCTCGGTCGTTCGCTGGTCGAGGGCTTCCAGCGGGAGCTTGCGGGCGGCGAGGCGTTCGCGGTCGAAGGTCATGCCCAGCAGCGTCTCGGCCCGGCTTGGGGTGTGCTCGAGCATCAGTTCGTCCAGGTCCTTTGACCCGCGGCTGAGCTGGCGCAGCAGACGCTTCACCTCGTGGTCCTTCGACCAGATCCGCGCCTTCTCCTTCAGGATCAGATAGTTCCGCATGCACCCGCGCGCGAAGGCGAGCACGTCCTCCCGGTCGCTCGTGCGCACGGCGTGCGCGTCGAAATGCTTGAACCCCTCGTACTTGTGCTGCTCCAGCAAGCGGACGAGGTGGAACGCCTGCTTCGGGCTCGCGGCTCCGAAACGCAAATCCTGGTCGTAGCGCCCGAGCTCCTGGTCGTTCAGGTCGATGTGGAAAAGCTTGCCCGCTTCGAGGGCTTGCGCGACGGCGTGGGCGAAATTCAGCCCCGCCATGTGCTCGTGGGCGACCTCGGGGTTGACGCCGACCATGTCCGGGTGGGCGAGCGTGGGGATCAACGCGAGGTACGCGGCGGTGGTGGGGAAGTACATGTGCCCGCGGGGCTCGTTGGGCTTGGCCTCCAGCGCGAAGCGGTAGGGATACCCCCGGTCGATCGAATACGCGCAGAGAAAGTCGATCGCCGAGCGGAAGCGGGCGATCGCCTCGACCGGGTCCTTGCCGGCGTCGAACTCCGCCCCCTCGCGCCCGCCCCAGAAGACGTAGACCTCGGCCCCGAACTCCGCGCCCAGGTCCATCGCCCGCATCGTCTTGTGCAGGGCGTAAGCGCGGATCTCGGCGTCGTGGCTGGTGAAGGCGCCGTCTTTGAAGACCGGGTCGGCGAAGAGGTTGGTCGTCGCCATCGCGACCTTGAGCTTGGTCCGCTTGAGGGCGGCGGTGAAGTCGCGCTTGATCTCGGAGGCCTCGTTCTCGGTGGCGTCGATGGGGACCAGGTCGTTGTCGTGGAAGTTGACGCCGTGGACGCCCCCGGCCTCGCCCAGAAGGTCCACGATCTCCGCCGGGGCAAGTGTGGGGCGGGTCGCCCCGCCGAACGGGTCGTGACCGGTGTGCCCGACGGTCCAGAGCCCGAATGTGAAGCGGTCCTTGGGGGTGGGGGTGTAGGGGTCGGGCATGATGGGGTCTCCGTGCGGTGCGTGCAGTGTCGGCGGGGCGGGGCGTGTGTGCAACCCCGGGCCTGATTGAAGGGCGGCGACCGGCGGCGGGATTCGTCGCCGCCGACGTTTTCAACCGATACTTCCGGCATGTGCGGGCTGGCGGGCATCGTGCGGTACGCGGCTCCCGGGGACGATCCCGGCCCGCCCGACGCGCGCCTGCCCGACGAATGGCTCGAGATCCTTGACGAGGCGATCCGCCCCCGAGGGCCCGACGACGCCGGGCGGTTCCGCGATCGCGTCGAGCTCAGCAACGGCGTCGTCGCCGACGTCGCCCTCGTCCACCGGCGACTGGCGATCATCGATCCGCAGGATGGGGCCCAGCCCATGAGCGTCGGCGGGAGCAACTACCGCGGGCGCATCGCCGTGGTCTTCAACGGCGTCATCTACAACCATGAGGAGCTCCGCAAGGATCTCAAATCCGCCCGGCACCGCTTCACGACCGATCACTCCGACACCGAGGTCCTGCTCCACGGCTACCGCGAGCTGGGCGCGAACCTGCCCGAATCGCTCGACGGGATGTACGCCTTCGCGATCTGGGACGCGCGCAAGGGCGAGGTCCTGCTCGCGCGCGACCCGGCGGGGGAGAAGCCGCTGTACGCCTGCACGCTGCCGGACGGCTCGGGGCAGGCGTTTTCCTCCTCGGCGGCGGGGCTGGACCGCCTGTTGGAGCTGGTGCGGGGCGGGAAGCCGCGGGTGGTGAACGCGGTGGAGTGGGTGGCGCGGGGCGCGGGCGGGGACACGCCGATCGAGGGTGTGCACGAGCTGCCGCCGGCGCAGCGTCTTCGGATCGCGCCTGGGAGCGGGGCTGGCGGGGCGCTGGTGAGCCTGAAGCCGCGTCGGCACTGGAGCGCGCCGGCGCGGGCCGCGGGCAACCGTCGTTCGCCCGCGCACCCGCTGACGGTGGAGAGCCTGGACGGGATGCTGGCCGAGTCGGTGCGTTCGCGGATGATCAGCGATGCGCCGCTGGGGTGCTTCTTGTCGGGCGGGGTGGACAGCTCGCTGGTCGCGTTTTACGCCCAGCGCGTGATGCAGGAACGCGGGCGGTATCTCGAGACGTTCTGCGTCAAGATGCCGGACCCGCGCTACGACGAGAGCATGCACGCGAAGCACGTCGCGACGGCTTTGGGGTGCAAGCACCGCACGCTGGAGGTCAAGTCGCGCCCGAGCGACGACCTGGTGCGTCTGATCGAGTTCCTCGGGCTGCCGCTGGGCGACAGCAGCCTGCTCGCGACGTACTGGGTGAGCAAGGCGGCGTCGAAGAAGGTCAAGGTCGCGCTCTCGGGCGACGGGGCGGACGAGCTGTTCTGCGGGTACGAGCGGTACGTCGCGGGGCAGGTGCTGGACCGGTACGGGTGGCTGCTGCGCTTGCTGCCCTCCTCGGTGCTCTCGGCGAAGGATCCGAAAAGCCGACGGAGCAAGCTGCGCCGCCTCGCGGCCGCGGCACGCGCGGGCGGGTATCACGACCTGGTCCAGGTCTTCCCTGCCAAGGCGCTGCGGCGTCTGCTCAAAGGGCACGCCGGGGCGGCGTACCTGCACCAGTTGGGGCGCACGAGCGACCCGGCGCGGGACGACTTCCTCCGGTATCTGCCGGATGATCTCTTGCGCAAGGTCGACACGGCGAGCATGTTCTGCGGGCTCGAGGTGCGGTCGCCGTTCCTCGCCAGGCGCGTGGTCGAGGCGGCGCTCGCGCAGCCGTACCGCGTGCTGATGCCGGGCGGGGAGCGCAAGGGCCTGCTGCGCGCGCTCGCACGCCGCCACCTGCCGCAGAGCGTGGTCGATCGCCCGAAGATGGGCTTTGCGATCCCGGTCGGCGACTGGTTCCGCGCGGACTTCGGCGGGATGGGCGAGCTGCTGATGGATCGCTTGAACAGCGCCGACCCGTGGCCCGGGCTGGACGTCGCGATCCGTCGCCGTCGCGTCATGCGACTGCTCGCGCAGCACATGTCGGGTTCGCACGACCACAGCCAGCGCCTGTACAACCTGCTGGTGCTCTCGATCTGGGCGCAGCAGCGCCGGGATCGGGTCGTGGTGGCTTCGGGCGATGGAGCGGGGGGCGAGCCGCCCGGGTTGATCGCGCTGGATGACGAGAGCGAAGAGAACGGCCCGCCCCGTCGATTCGGAGCGGGCCGTTCTCGTTCGGCCGCGTGAGTTTTCGGACCGGTGTTCGAACTTCTTGATGCGGCTCGTCGACGCACGGGCGGGACGCCCGTGCCACGGGTTTAGTCGCGGCTGATCTTGCCGTCGATGTGGACGTCCATCTGCGGGAAGGGGATGCCGATGCCGGCCTCGTCGAGGTGCATCTTGCACGCGCGGATGAGGGCCTGGCGGCTCGGCCAGAAGTCCGAGGCGGGGACCCAGACGCGGACGGACCAGTCAACGCTGGACGCGCCGAGGTCCTTGAGGACGATGTTGGGCTCCTTGTCCGGGAGCCGGGTCTCGATGGTCATCGCGGCCTTGGTGAGCACCTGGCGGGTGTGGTCGATATCGGCCGAGTAGCTGACGCCGAGGTCGAGGACGACCTGTCGCTGGGCGTGGAAGCTGATGTTCTCGATGGTGGAGCCGAAGATGGCGCCGTTGGGGATGATGAACCGCCGGTTGTCGAGGGTGTCGAGGGTGGTGGTGAAGAGGTCGATCGCGTCGATGGTGCCGGTCTGCCCGGCGATGGTGACGACCTGCCCGACTTTGAACGGGCGGAAGAGCAGGAGCATGACGCCGGAGGAGAAGTTGCCGAGCGTGCCCTGGAAGGCGAGGCCGATGGCGAAGCCGGCGGCGGCGAGGATGGCGGCGAAGCTGGTGATCCCGACGCCGAGGGTGCCGATCGCCGAGATGACGACCATGATGATGATGATGTAGCGGACGAGCGTGCCGAAGAACTTGGCGAGCGTGGGCTCGACCTTGGCGCGTCCGGAGGCCTTGGTGACGATGCGCCCGACCCAGCCGGCGATGATCATGCCGAGCAGGAGGACGAGCAGCGCGAGCAGGACCTTGGGCCCGTACTCGGCGACGACGCTGGTGGTGCCGGCGACGACGGCGTTGATCGCGCCCTCGGGGTCGTTGCTGACGTTCTCGATGGTGCGCAGCAGGTCGATGTTGCCGGTGGGCTCGGGCTCGGTGGGGGGCACGTCCGCTTCGGGGGCGTCGCCGTTCTGGGCGACCGCGAGCCCGGCGGCGGCGGCGTGCAACATGCTCGTGAGCGACATCTTCGGCTCCCATCCGCGCCCGCGTGGGGCGCCGCGCGTTGTGCGTGGATCGGTTTGTGCTCCGATCGCGGGCGCCGGGCGTACGCCGCCCGGCGCCCCTCTGCGGTGGTGGTGGTCGCGCCCCCGCGGGGAGCGGCGGCGCGGGGTTCAGCGGTCGATCAGAAGGACCAGACGAGGGTGACGTAGTAGTCGAAGTCGTTGCGCTTGAAGCCGTCGCCGGGGCGCGAGTCGTAGCGGTCCTCGATGCCGACCTTGAGGGTCATGTTGAGCTCGGGATCCACGAGGATCTCCCACCCGGCGTTGGCGACGAAGCGGTAGGGCCCGATCTCGTCGAGCGCGGGGAAGAAGTCGAAATTGGCGAAGACGCGCTGGCGCTCGCTGAGGATGTGTGTGAAGTCGAAGCCGAGGACGCCTTCGGGGACGATCTTGTTTTCCGAGCCCCCGCCGATGGTCTGGGTCAGGCCAAGACCGGCGCGGAGGAGCAGGAAGGTGCTCTCGGTGTCGATCGCCTCGTAACCGGGACCGCCGGCGATGCTCCAACGCGCGTCCCACTGCTGGAACTCATCGACGTCGAGCTCGGCCCGGGCCCAGGCCCGCCAGGGGCTGTCCGGGATGAGCCAGTCGTTGCGGAGCGTGGTCAGCAAGCGGTTATCGGTCTCGTTGCCATCTTCCTTGGCGTAGCGGTAAACGATGCGGAAGGCGGATTCGAGTTCTTCCGTGGTGCGGACAAGCCCGAGGGCGGCCCGGAGGCTGACGCGCTCGTTGTTGCCGCTGGACCCGGTCAGCCCGAGCTCGACCGAGCCGTCCCAGCTCGTCAGGTCGAGGAAGGGGGCGGGTTCCTCGGCGATTTCCTCCACGGCGCCGTTGCCGGCGGGGGGGTCGACGACGTCCTGCGCCGCGGCGTGCCCGGCGAGCCCGCAGAGGGCGAGCCCGGCGGCGGTGGCGGCGAAGGGACGGGACAGGCGTTCCAGCAGCGTCATGCGGTGTTCCTCTCTCAGGCGCCCGTCCCATGATCCGGGATGGGCACGATTCCTTGCGGGCAACCCCCTGTGCCCCTGGTCCGATATTGAACCCCAAAATTAGCCCAGCCCGCCGGACTGGGCAACCGCGGGGTGTAGACTCCACGTCCGCCTTGACGCCGGAGGGTGGCGAGGGCCGATGTTGAAGCGGCCGCGCCGGAGCGGTCGATGGAATGGCACATGGGTGGTGACCAACTCAACAGGCGGATGGTGATCCGGGCCGGTGCGGTGGCTGGGGGGGCGTACGTGCTCGCCGCCCTCGGGTGCGCCTCGGGCTCGGGCAAGGTCCGGGACTTCCGCGATCGCGCGCCCCTCCCGCCGGAGCGAGAGCCCTACCGCTCGACGCACCGCCCGCGACCGCGGTTGTCGAACGAGCCTTCCCACACGGCCCCGGTCGTCGAGCCGGGCGTGATCGCCCGCGCCGCCTGGACGCGCCAGGGCCCCGCGATCCACCTCGCTGAGCCGATGCACGGGATCCACTCGATCACCGTCCACCACGACGGGATGAGCCCGTTCCAGACCACCAACCAGTCCGAAGCGATGGAGCGTCTGGAGCTCATCCGCCAGGCGCACCGAGGGCTGGGGTGGGCGGACATCGGGTATCACTACGCGATCGACCCGGCCGGGCGGGTCTACGCCTGCCGCCCGCTGGAGCTGCAGGGCGCGCACGTGCGGGACCACAACCACCACAACATGGGCGTGGTGATGCTCGGCAACTACGAGCGCCAGACGCCGACGCCCGAGTCGGTGCGGGCGCTGCACGGGTTTATCGTGAGCCGCATGCACGCCTTCGGCGTCCGCGCGGGGCGCGTCTACACCCACCAGGAGCTCCGCCCGTCGGCCTGCCCGGGGCGCAGCCTCCAGGCTCGCATGGTCGAGGCCCGGCACGCCGGCGGCGTGATCGCCACAGCCTGACCCGAGCCTGACCCCGCCCCAGACCCCCGAGGCCCGGCCCGACCCAGAGTCGGACCCGTGCTCGTGTGCGATCGCGGGTACATTCGCCCCCTATGACCGAATACCCGAAGCGTCCGTCCGAAGAAGGCGAGCCTCCGGCGGCGCCCGAGCTCGATCGTCCGAAGGCGAAGGGCCCGATGGGGCGGTTCCTGGCCTTTGTCGAGTGGGCCGGCAACTTGCTCCCGCACCCGGTCACGCTCTTCGCGATCCTCGCGCTGGCGATCGTGCTGATCAGCGGGCTCTGCGCGGCGCTCGGCGTCGCGGTGGAGGACCCGCGCCCGGCGGGCTCCGCGGGGCGGGCCGCCGACGGGATGATCCGGGTCCAGTCGCTGATGACCGGCGACGGCTTGCGCTGGATCGCGCAGAGCCTGGTGACGAACTTTTCGTCGTTCCCGCCGTTCGGGACGGTGCTGGTGGCGCTGCTGGGCGTGGGCGTCGCGGAGAAGTCCGGGCTGCTGGGGGCGGTGGTGCGGGGGATGGTGCTGGGCGCGCCGCGGAGCCTGGTCACGCTCGTGATCGTCTTCGCGGGCGTGGTGAGCAACACCGCGAGCGAGATGGGCTATGTCGTGCTGATCCCGCTCGCGGCGGCGGTCTTCCACGCGCTGGGGCGGCACCCGTTCGCCGGGCTCGCGGCCGCGTTCGCCGGCGTCAGCGGGGGGTACAGCGCCAACCTGCTGATCGGCACGGTGGACCCGCTGCTGGCGGGCATCACGCAGGAGGCGGCGCGGTTTATCGACCCGACCTACGAGGTCCACCCCGCGGTGAACTGGTACTTCATGATCGCGAGCACGTTCCTGGTGACGGGGCTCGGGTGGGTGGTGACCGAATGGATCGTGGAGCCGCGGCTCGGGCGGTACGACCCGCGACTCGGGAGCGCGGACCTGGCGAACGACCCGGCGCTGGAGCGCCTGAGCAAGAGCGAGAAAAAGGGGCTGCTGCTGGCGTTCGCGTCGGTGGTGGGCGTGAGCGGGCTGATCGTTTGGTCGGCCGGGCCGGCGGTGCCGGTGGTCTCGGCGTTGCCCGGGTGGGGGGTCCTGCGCGACCCGGTCTCGGGCGAGCTGCTGGGCAGCCCGTTCACGCGGTCGATCGTCGCGATGATCTTCGTGTTCTTCCTGGTGCCGGGGTTTGTCTACGGGCGAACGGTCGGGACCGTGCGCACGGATCGCGACGTGATCGACGCGATGGCGTCGGCGATGAGCAGCATGGGGCTCTATATCGTGCTCGTCTTCTTCGCGGCCCAGTTCGTCGCGTTCTTCGGGTGGACCAACCTGGGGCAGGTCGTCGCGGTGCTGGGGGCCGACGCGCTGGTCGCGATGAATCTGGATGGCCCGATCGTGTTTGTGCCGTTCATCCTGATGTGTGCGCTGGTCAACCTGAGCCTCGGGAGCGCGAGCGCGCAGTGGGCGGTGACGGCGCCGATCTTCGTCCCGATCATGATGCAGCTCGGGTACAGCCCCGAGGTGACGCAGGCGGCCTACCGCATCGGGGACAGCTGCACCAACATCGTCACGCCCATGATGAGCTACTTCGGGCTGATCCTGGCGTTCGCGGCCCGGTACGACCGGAAGCTGGGAATCGGGACGCTGATCAGCACGATGCTGCCGTACTCGATCGCGTTCCTGCTGGGCTGGATCGCGCTGTTCTACGTGTGGGTGTTCGCGCTGGGCCTGCCGGTGGGCCCGGGCGCGCCGACGCGGCTCGGCGGGTGAAGCCCCGCGCTTTGGGGTGTTGTTGCAGGTGGATTCACCCGTGCGAGCGGAATGTTTCGCGGTGGTCGGGGGTTTGCAGCCCGGTTAAAATACGTTAGTTCCGGGGATACGCACATATGACACCGATTCGATTCCTGCTGATCGAGGATGACGCTTCGCATGCGCGCCTGGTGGAGCTCGTGCTGCGTGAGCACCGCGTGGCGAACTCCATCGATGTGGTGCCCGACGCCGAGTCGGCCCTGCGCCTGCTGCGCCGCGAAGGATCGCACGCGGGCGCGATGCGGCCGGACGTGATCCTGCTCGACCTGCACCTGCCCGGCATGGACGGGCTGGAGTTTCTTGAACAGGTCAAAGCGGACGAACACCTGCGTTTCATTCCGGTGATCGTGCTGACCAGCGACGACGATCCGGACACGCGGGTCCGCGCCTACGCCCAGCACGCGAACAGCTTTCTGCGCAAGCCCGTGGACTTCGGGCGCTTCATCGAGATGGTGCGCGAGCTGGGCCTGTACTGGACGCTCTGGAGCCGCCCGCCCCAGACGCCCGCGAGCAACGAGATCTCGGCCCAGCGCTCCCGGGACGATGATGTCCCCCGCGGCCCGCGGGGGTAGCATCTCATCAGGGATCGGTGCAACGGGCGCCAGAGCCCGTCAGGAGCGTCGGTCGAGACGGGCCGGAGGCCCATCCCACCAAGCTTCAGAAGACGGATTCGATCCGGCAAGCAGAACCTCACCGGTGCGGGCATGTCGCTACCGGGTCTCGTGGTGCATCGCGAGTTCGCTCCAGGCGTCGTACCGGGCGGTCTGTCGGCGTGTGACGGCGTGGCGGGCGCCGGCCGTTTTTTGTGCCTGCCACCAGAGCGCCCGGGCCGGGGCGTCGCGCACGCCCGGCGGGAGCGTGCGCACGATCGCGGTGAGCGGGGGCAGGGCGAAACGCTCGATCACCCGATCGGTGAGCGCGACGTACGCCTCGGCGTGCCCGGGGTCGCCCTGCCTGCCGGCGCGTCCGAAGAGCTGGCGGTCGACGCGGGCCTCGTCGTGCCGCTCGGTGGCGATGACGAAGAGCCCGCCGAGGGCGCGGGTCTCGTCGGTGAGCTTGATGTCCGTGCCGCGGCCGGCCATGTTGGTCGCGACGGTGACCGCGCCGGGCTCGCCGGCCTGCTCGATGATCTCCGCTTCCGCGGCTTCGCGGTGGGCGTTGAGCACGCGGCAGGGCGTGCCGCGGTCCTGGAGCAACGCCGCGAGCGCCTCGCTCGTCTCGACGCTGCGCGTGCCGATGAGGACGGGGCGTCGCGTGGCGTGGATCTCGGCCGCACGGTCGGCGACCGCTTCGAGCTTGGCGCGCTCGTTCGTGTACACGCGGTCGCGCCCGCGCGTGCGGATCACCGGCTTGTGCGTCGGCACGCGGACGACGGGCGTGCGGTACTCGCGCCAGAGCTCCTGCGCGACTTCCTTCGCCGTGCCCGTCATCCCCGCGAGGAAGCGGTACCGCTGAAAAAAGCGTTGGTAGCTGAGGCGCGCGACGGTGCGCCGGTCGGCGGTGATCTCGAGCGATTCCTTGGCCTCGACCGCCTGGTGGACGCCGAGCTGCCACTGACGTCCTTCGAGCAGCCGCCCGGTCGAGCGGTCGACGATCACGATCTGCCCGTCGCGGACGACGTAGTCGTCATCGCGCGTGTAGAGCTCGCGCGCTTCGACCGCCCGGACGGCCAGTTCCTCGCGCCGGCGCGGGCCGGACCAGAACGGGGGCAGACGCCCGGCGAGCTGCGTCAGCCGCTCGCGCCCGGCGTCGGTCAGGCGGCAGCGTCGACGCCGACCGTCGACCTCAAAATCGCGGTCGCGCTCGAGCGTTTTCACGATCTCGGCCGCGAGCTTGTAGTGCTCGGCGGCGGGGGACTCGGCGTCCTCGCCCAGGATCGCCGGCGTCACGGCTTCGTCGATCAGGATGCTGTCCGCCTCGTCCACGATCGCCGCAAAGTGACCGCGCTGCACGACCAGCCCGCTCCATCCCGCGGCCCCGCCGTCGATCGACGTCTCGCCCGTGAGCTGGTCCAGCACGAGCGTGCCCGTGGTGGCGCGCAGCGGCGTGTGCGTGCGGTCGCGGAGCAGGTCGAAGATGAACTGCTTCTCCGCGCCGTACGTCACGCCGCGAGCGTACATGCGCGATCGCTGGTCGCGTTCCTGCTTGTCGCGCAGGGCGCCGACGGTGACGCCGAGGAGGCGGTAGGCGGGCTCGGTGGTGACGGCGTCGCGGTCGGCGAGGTAGTCGTTGACGGTCATGACGTGGACGCCGCGCCCGCGCCACGCCAGCCACGCGGCGGGCAGGATCGCGGTGACGGTCTTGCCCTCGCCGGTCGCCATCTCGGCGACGCACCCCCGCGACATCGCGAGCGCGCCCATCACCTGCTCCGGGTGCAGGCGGAACCCGAGCGTCCGTCGGACGCTCTCTCGCCCGAGCGCGAACGCCTCGTCGAGCGCGCCGGGGTCGCGACGGTGCAGGATCGCGTGCTCGCGCGCGCGCTCGACGGCGTCGGCGAGCGCGGCTTCGGAGAACGACTCCAACGCCGCGCTGCGACGGCAGATGCGCGCGGCCCGATCGCGGTCGCCGGCGTGCGCCGCCCGCCAGCGCGCGATCGACCCGCGCACCCACTCGCCGAACAAGTCGGCCCCCTCGGCCGGACGCGGCTTGGGCGCTTGGCGCGAGAGGCTCGGCCACAGGCGCTCCGGGCTCGGCGCCGGCGCGTTCGCCTCCCCCGCGCGGCGCGGGGCAGGGAACGCGGGCGTCGGGTTGTTCACAGGGGCGGTGGTCATTCGCCGGCCTGCCGCGATTCGAGGTACTGCATCGCACGCCGCCACCACTGCGACGCGAGCGGCGCACGCGCCAGGTCCAGGCGCACGCGCGCCCGCTGCCCGATCCCGGGCCACGAGCTCGCCGATTCCGGTTCGAGCTCGATCAGGAACTGCGGCGTCAGCGTGCGCCGCTGTTCCGGGTCGTTGGGATCCAGGCGGACGTCGCCGCCCGCGAGTGTTGCGAGCGCTGGGTTTTCCAGGTCCCGCGAGCCGACGGGCGATGTGCGCAGCAGGCGGGCCGGGATGACGCGTCCGGCGTCGCCCCGCACGCGGAACGCGACGCGCCGGAGCTGCGTCGACGACGGATCGCGTGCGCCGTCCGCCCCGGGCTCGAGCGGGCGCGTGGTGCCGAAGGCGAAGGCGTGGTCGCGATCGGGGAGGATGGCGCGGACGATGGGGTCGTCGGTGGTGGCGACGCGCCCGAGGCGCACGCCGCGCTCGGCGAACAGGCCGACCAGGTCCGGCGTGCTCGCCCCGGGTTCCGGGATGAACCGCCCGCGGACGGGCGCGCGCACGACGAGCGCTTCGCCCCGCTCCTGGAGGCGCTCGAACGAACCCTGGTAGACGCGCAGCCGCCCGCGCGCGATCTGCTCGGCCGCGGGGCTCTCGGTCGCCGCGCGGTCGAGATTGACCAGCGCCCCGGCGATGCGGGCCTCGGTCGCGCCGAGTTCGGCCGCCAGCTCCGGGCTGCGCAGGACGAACAACGCCTGCCCGAGCTCGACCACCTGCCCGGGCTCGACGAGCACCTGGTCGACGTACCCCGCTTCCGCGACGCGGACGGGCAGGTCGCGCCGCGCTTCCACCGCGCCGGAGGCGTAGACCGGCGTCGGCACGGGGATGACGCCGATCGCGACGATCGCCAGCGCCAGCGCGCCGAGCGAGACGCCCACCGCGCGCGAGCGGTGCCCGCTGAGCTTGGGCGAGCCCGCGAGGTATCCGACGAGCTTGAGCAGCGGCCACACGCCCATGATCGCGATCGCAACGATCGCCAGCGCGATGCCGATCGTGAGATACTGGGTGCTGATGAGCAGCACGATCGCAAAGAGGATGAAGATGCGGTAGGGGAAGCTGAGGGCCGCGAAGACGCCGAGCACCCACGCCTCGCCCTTGGAGCGCACCGCGGGCGGGCGTCCGCGGACGCCGAACCCGAGGCGCTCGAAGAAGAACTGCCAGAGCTCTTTCGAGCGTTGCTGGAGGTTGGGCGCGCCGAGGACGTCGCTGAGGATGTAGTACCCGTCGTATCGCAGGAGCGGGTTGAGATTAAACAGGAGCGTGGTCGCGCTCGCGACGAGCATGACGTTGAAGCAGACGGTGCGGAGCAGGGCCTGCTCGGCGGGCGCGTTGGCCCAGATGATCGCGGCGATCGCGGCGATGAACAGCTCGACCAGCACCCCGGCCGCGGAGACGAGCACCCGGGCCGAGAGGCTCCGGAACCGCCAGGCCGCGGAGGCGTCGCAGTAGGGCAGCGGGAGGATCAGCGCGATGAGGATGATGCCGATCTCGGTGCAGCGTCCGCCCATCGCCTTGCACGCCGCGGCGTGCCCCAGCTCGTGCAGCGCCCGGAGCACCAGGAACGTGATCGTGATCAGCACCAGCGAGGCGGGCTCGAGGATGTTGCTCAGCGGGTCGCCCAGGCGCTCGATGCTGGTCAGCACGCTGACGACGCCCGCGCCGAGCAGGAGAAGGAAGAGCACGCCCATCGGCTTACTGAACAGCGCCCGGCAGAGCCACGCCGTGCGGTGGAGCACCGGCTCCGGGTTGATCAGGGGGATGGTGAAGAAGAACCATTTGCCGGTGCGCCGCTGGATGCGGTTCTTGCGGGCGCGGGTGCGGCGTTCTTCGACCATTTCCGGGCTGAGCGGGAGCTCCCCGAGCAGGAGCCCGAAGGACTGCAGCTTGCCGAGCAGGTCGACGCAGTCTTTCTGCGTGGGCGCGTCGTCGCCCAGACGGGCGCACGCGGCCTGCCACGCCTCGTCGACGGTCCTTCGCCCGTCGAGCATGCCGGCGAAGAGGTAGGCCGCACCGGAGAGGCGGTAGAACTTCGCGGTCGCCGGGTCGTCGACGACGTACTCGGTCTTGGGCCCGAAGCGTTGGGGGGTGATCGTCGCGTGCGGGCTGAGGCGCGGGCGCGTGGGCGCGACGCGGTACCAGACGTCGCTGAACGTCGAAGCCGGGTCGTCGCGGAGCAGGCCGGTGCGGATCATCGCGCGGGTGTCCTGTTCTTACCACCAGAGGCGGAGGCGGGCCTCGTCGACGAGCGGGTTGAGCAGCCAGCGCAGGGCCGTCGTGCGCCCGTCGTGGACGCGGACGGTGCCCGTCGCGCCGGGGCGCAGGCCCGAGCCGCGCGGGTCGTCCGGGTCGACCTCGGCCTCGGCGAAGTACACGTTCCGACCCCCGTCCACCTCCGCCGCCGGGTTCACACGCCGGATCGTCATCGGGATGCGGACCTCGGGCGTCGCGCGCGGCGTGAACCGCGCGGCATCCCCCGGGCGCACGCGGGCCACGTCCCGCTCTTCCAGGCGGATCGTGACGAGGCGCCCGGGCGTGACGAGCTCCAGCAGCGCGCGGTCCGGCTGGACGAGCGCGCCTACGAACGGCTCCAGGTCGCCCCGCGCCACGACGCCGTCGATCGGCGAGCGGATCACCGAACGCTCGACCCGGTCCCGCAGGAGCCCGAGCTGGGCGTCGATCTCGGCGATCCGCGCCGCGGCGAGGCGGGCCCGCGCGAGCTCGCGCGCCGCGTCCGCGTCGTCGCGCTCGGTGACAGCCGTCAGGCGCTGGCTCTCGTATTCGGCGATCTGCAGGAGCAGCTCGCTCGTCTCCATCCGCACCAGCGTCTGCCCGACGCGGACCTCGTCGCCCGGCTCGGCCTGCACGCTCGCGATATACCCCGCAAAGGGCGGCGCGATCGTGCGCACGCTCGACGCCCGCACCTCGCCCGTCGCCGCCACGCGTGACGGGATCGGCACCAACGCCGCCGCCAGCAGCGTGAGCAGGATCAGGAGCAGCACGAGCTTGACGGCCGTGTGACGCGGGCCGACCAGCAAGCGCCCGAGCTTCTCCGCCCCGTCCCGTGTGACACGGAACGGGCCGCGGTCCGCGAGCTGGCGCGTCACGATCGCCGGGCCCGCGTACTCGGCGACCAGGCGCAGCAGCACCACCGCGCCGGGCGGGAACGGGTCCTGCGCGTCCCGCTCAAGCGTGATCGCGCCCAGCGATTCCCCCTCAAAACGCAGCGGGAGGCTCAGCACCGCCGACGGCGTCCCGTGGCGCGCCAGCGCCTCGTGCGCCCGGGTCACGCGGCGCGAGGACGGGTCGGCTTCCAGCTCCGCCGGCACGGGGAAGAGCACCTCGGCGTCCTGCGCCAGGCATTCGTCCATCGCGTCCTCGATCAGCTGCACCGCCTCCGAACGCCGGTCCGGCTCGTCGCTCCCGCCGACCGCCAGCACGCGGACGCGGTGCTTCCGCTCAATCCCGACCGACGCCCGCGTCGCGCCGAAGCGGCGCTGCAGCTCGTGGCAGAGCACCGCGCCCATCGCGGGCGCGGTGGTCGCCTGCTGCGCGGCGTCGAGCAACTCCAGCGTCTCGCGGAGCATCCCTTTTTGCTGCGCCTCGGCGAGGCACTGCTGCTCCCACAGGAACGCCTCGAAACGGGCGCTCGTGAGGGCGACGCGCTCGACGGCTTCGTGCGCGGGGTGCGCGTGCCTGGGGTCGAGCACGAGCACGCTCACGCCCTCGACGCGTCCCGCCGCCGCGAGCGGGGCCGCGAGAGCCGTCAGCTCCGGCTCGCTCCCGTAAAGCCCGGAGGCCGCGCCCGGGAGGCGCAGCCGCTCGGCTTGAATGCCCGCCTCGCCCGTCCGCTCGGCCCGCTCCAGCGTCCGCGTCGCGAGCTGCTCGAGCGTCCGCGCGTGCGTTCCTTGGAGCAGCGCGCCCTGCTGCGGGTCACGCGCCAGGCGCGCGACCACGCCCGGCCGCCGGGCACTGGTGGCACCGAGATAGATCAGCCCGACGCTCGCCCGCGCGGTCTCGCATTGCAGGCGCAGGAGGTGTTCGAGGAAGACGCGGAGATCGTGCTTGACGTCGCGGGGCTCGGCGTGCGGGCGAGCGGGCGCGGGGGCCGGGTGGTCGCCGGGGTAGGGCGCCCGGGCGTCGTCGGCGTTCTCGGCGGTCTGGGGCTCGGTCGTTTGGGGGCCGCTGGTCATGCGGTGGTGTTCCTCGGGCCCGGCATCGGATCGCGGGCGTGGGCCGCCCGTCTGGTGTGGCCCTTGCCCCGGGGCGCGAGCGCCGCAGCCTGTTGCAGGCTCGCCGCGTTCGCGCCCCGGGCGGCGGGGCTGCCTCGCCGATCAAGGCGGGTTCGGTTTCACCCGTTGGCAGGCGGGTTCTGCGGCGGGCGCTGCAGCTCGATCTCGCCGTGGCGCTCTTCGTACTGACGGATCACCTGCCCGAGGCTGATCGCCAGACGCTTGGCGGCCTGCCAGTTCATGATCACGCGGCTCCCGACGGCGAACAGCATCGCCGGCTGACCGTCCTGACCCTGGACCGGCATGTTCATCCCGTAGTCCATCACCACCTCGTCCTGCGTGGTCGACGTCCGGATCGTGTTGCTGTAGGTCGTCGTCATCTTGCTCTCGTCGATGCGGAGCTGGATCTGACGCTGCTGCTGCTGGGGATCGTTCTCGGCCATGGTGGCGGTGCCCTCTCTGGTGTATGTGGTGGCAGGTTTGGTGTCGTCTCGAGCGCCGCGCGCTCGGTCATGGGTCGGGTCGCCCGTCGGGGCCCGGATCGGCGGGCGGTGTCGTCCGCGTCCGCACAGGACGGGCGGCGTCCCAGGGTGCGATCGTGTTCGGATCACATTCGGGCTCAGCTCGCCGTTCGGGCTCGCCCCGCCGCCGATCGCGTCCCCTCGGGGGCGAAACGATAGCAAGGCGGAGGGGGCGGGGCTGGCGACGGGGGAGGTTTCGTGGGGCGAGGGGCATCGGTTCCTCGGCGCCGAACCGTCCGGCGGGAGGAGAGGGCGGGCGACCGAGCCGATAGACTCTGGTGTGCCGAGCGATGCGAGCGAAGCGGGTGCCGGGAAGGGCTCGGGGGTGACCGACGCCTCCTTGGCCGGGGCCCTGCGCCGGCGCGGCGCGACCCCGATGGACGATCCGTCGATGCCCTCCCTTTCCGAGGCGCTCGCGGACGTCGTGCCCGAGACGCCCGGCGACCCGTCGGAGCCCGAGTCGAGTCTGGGCCCGGGGACGCTCCTGCTGGAGGCGGCCGAGCGGGTCCTGACGGCACGCCTGGATCGGGTGGGGCGGGCCGCCAAGCGGGTCGTCGCCTGCCGGGCGGAGAAAGCCCGGGCGGTGCACAAGCTGCGTGTCGCGGTGCGCCGGGTGGAAGCGGGCGTCCACGCCTTTGAGAGCTGCCTGCCCGAGGCGTTGCGCGATCGCGTGCTCGCCGCGCTGCGGGTCGTCCGTCGCCCGGCCGGGCGCGTGCGCGACGCGGACGTGCAGCTCGGCGTCTTCGAAACCGTGCGCGCGCGGGCCGAGGGCGGGCGGGCGAAGGCGGCTTCGTACATGCTGGACCGGATTTCCCGTCGGCGTGTCCGCTGGCAGGCCCGCGTGCTGGAGGCGATCGGGGAGGACCCCCGCGAGCCGTGGGCGGCCCTCGCCGAAGAGATCCGTGACGCCCTCGCCGCCAACCCAGACCGGACGCGATTCGTCGACGCGGCTCACGTGGCGCTGGACCGCCTGCTCGCCTCGGCGATGTCCCTGGCCGGGGCGGACTTGCGCAACGCAGAGCCGCTGCACGAGTTCCGCTTGTCGGTCAAGGCTCTGCGCTACGGGCTGGAGGCCTACCGCCCCTGCCTGGAGCCCGGGCTCGCGGCCCGTCTCGACGGGGCGATGCGCGGCTTGCAGGACCGCCTGGGCGGCGTGCAGGACGCGGCCTCGCTCGCCGAACGCGTCCATAAGGAACGCGATCGACTCGTGACCAAGAACCGCAAGGCGCGGACCGCCTCACGTCTCGCGACCCTCGCCGAACGCGCCGAGCGGGTCCGTGCGCAGCGCCTGGACCTGTTTTTGCGTTGGTGGGGCTCGCGCGGCTCCTCGGCCGAGCTCGCCGAGCTGCGCCGCGCCCTCGCGGAGCCGACCTCCCTCCCCGAGGGCGCAGAGATGCGCGGGCACGGGCTCACGCCGACCGTCGCGGGCTCGCCGGCCGAGCTGATCAGCGCGCACGAACGCATCGCGGCGATCGACATCGGGACCAACACCGTGCGCCTGGTCGCGGCCGAGGTCTGGCCCGATCGCCGCTACCGGATCATCGGCGAGCGCCGCCTCACGCCGAGGCTCGGTGAAGGGCTGGGCTCGCAGGGCGTGCTGACCGAGAACGCGGTCGAGCGCACGCTGGACGCGGTGACCGAGCTCGTCGGCGAGGCGCGACGCCTGGGCGTGACGCGGCTGCTCACCGTCGCGACCGCCGCGACGCGCGACGCCGCCAACGGCTCGGCGTTTCTCGAGCGCGTGTCGGCGAAAGCGGGCGTCGAGGTGCGCGTCATCGACGCGGCGGCGGAAGGGCGCTTGGCGTATCTCTCGGCCGCGGGCGCGTTCGGGCTCGGCGTCGACGCCGCGGTCGTCGTCGACCTCGGCGGCGGGAGCGCGGAGCTGGCGGCCGTCCGGCGCGGGATGCTCGACTGGGTCCGATCGGCACCGATCGGCGCGGTCCGCCTCACCGAGCGCTTCGGCGGCGGAGAGCGCGTCCGGCACGAGACCTTCCTCGCGATGCGCGAGCACGTCGAAGCGGCGATCGGCACGCTCGTCGAGGGCCTGCCCGTCCCGATCGAGGCGACGGTGGGGAGCGGGGGCTCGTTCCCGATGGTCGCCAAGATCGTCCGTGGGCTGCGCGGGCAGAGCTCGGGCGGGAACGGCGCGTCGCCGGTGCACGGGATGCCGGTCCACCGCGACGAGGTGACGGGCGTGCTCGAGCTGCTGCGCGCCACGCCCGTGGCCGAGCGTGGGTCGATCCGCGGGCTGAGCGCGAGCCGCGCGGAGATCGCGCTCGCGGGCGTGCTGGTGATCGAGCGTGTGATGTCGGCGCTGGGGGCGCAGCGGGTGATCGTGAACGCGCGGGGGATGCGGGACGGGCTGCTGTTGGAGATGATGGGCTGGACGCCGGGCGTCGAGCCCTCACCCCCGAGCGTTTTTGTCGCGGGGTGACGTGTCTTGCGCGCTGTTTTCTTGCGGTGCGCGTGAAGGTTTGTCGTTCGGGTGAAGGTTGTCGTGTCGGCGGCTATGCTGGGCTTGCGGGCGCGTGGGGTGTCCGCCGAGCCGCTGGTTTCCGGGGAAAACGGAGACGCGCATGGCGACGTCGGGCACAAGCGAACTGGTGGTGGTCGCCAACCGGCTCCCGGTGCGCAAGATCGACACCGGCCCGAGCGGCGACCAGTGGGCGACCAGCCCGGGGGGCCTGGTCAGCGCGCTCGCGCCGATCCTGCGTGAGAGCGGCAAGGGCGCGTGGGTCGGCTGGCCCGGCGACACCGGCGAGCCGCCCAAGCCCTTTACGCATGACGGCATCCGGAACGTCCCCGTCGGGCTCTCGGTGTCGGAGCTCGAGTCGTTCTACTACGGCTTCTGCAACCGCACGATCTGGCCCCTCTTCCACGACGCCGTCCGACCGCCGGAGTTTCACCGGCGCTGGTGGTGGCCGTACGTCGAGATGAACAACCGCTTCGCGACCGCCGCCGCCAAGCGTCTGAGCGAGGACGGCGTCGCGTGGGTCCACGACTACCAGCTCATGCTCACGCCCCAGATGATCCGCATGAAAAAGCCCGACGCGCGGATCGGGTTTTTTCTGCACATCCCCTGGCCGCCGGAGGAGCTGTTCGCACGCATCCCGTGGCGTCGCCAGATCGTCGAGGGCCTCTTGGGCGCGGACGTGATCGGTTTCCAGACCAAGCTCGCGGCGAGCAACTTCGCCCGGGCCGCACGCCGACTCACCGAAGCGACCGGCTCCGACAGCGAGCTGCGGTTCCGGAACCGGAAGATCAAGGTCAAGGCGTTCCCGATCTCGATCGACGGCGACCGCTTCGGGGAGCTGGCGCGCAGCAACGCCGTGCGCGCACGCGTCGCGAGCCTGCGCGAGATCCTGGGCCCGGAGCGGCGCGTGATCCTCGGCGTCGACCGCCTGGACTACACCAAGGGCATCGACGTGCGCCTGCGGAGCTTCGAGGAGCTCCTGTCGCGGGAGACGGTCTCGGCGAAGAACACGGTGTTCGTGCAGGTCGCGGTGCCGAGCCGCGAGCAGGTCGATGAGTACACGCACGAGCGGGAGTCGATCGAGCGTGTGGTGGGTCGGATCAACGGCGCGTTCACCGAGCCGGGGCGCGTGCCGGTGCATTATCTCTACCGGAGCCTCCCGGTGGAGGAGCTGGTCGCGTACTACCTGCTGGCGGACGTGCTGATGGTGACGCCGTACCGCGACGGGATGAACCTGGTCGCCAAGGAGTATGTCGCGTCGCGCCTGGACGGGACGGGCGTGCTGCTGCTGAGCGAGTTCGCGGGGGCGGCGAACGAGATGCGGGGGGCTCTTTTGGTCAACCCGCACGACATCGACGGCATGGCGCAGGCGCTCGAGGCGGCCCTGCACCTGCCCGAGGCGGAGGTCGGCAAACGGATGGCGGCTCTGCGGCGCGTGGTGCGCCGGCACAGCGTGTTCGATTGGGCTGATGCGTTTTTGAAGGCGGTGCGCGCGTGAGCGAACGGGCGGCGGATGCACGGATAATGGATATGACCGAACTCGACGGCGTGGTGGAGTCGCTCGCGGCGGCCCCGGTGCTGCTCATCGCCTCGGACTACGACGGGACGCTCAGCCCCATCGTCGACGACCCGGAGCAGGCCAGGCCCGATCGCGAGTCCATGGTCGCGCTCCAGGCGCTGTCGGAGATGACCGGCACCCACGTCGCGGTGATCTCCGGGCGCGCCCTCCGCGACCTGGCGCGCCTGACGGGCGCGCCGACGGAAGTCCACCTCGTCGGGAGCCACGGGAGCGAGTTCGATCAGGACTTCGTGCAGAACCTGAGCGAGCGCGAGGTCGAGCTGCGCGAACGCCTGAAGGCGGAGTTGGAGGAGATCGCCGGGAGCGGCAACGGCTTCACGGTCGAGACCAAGCCCGCGAGCGTCGCGTTCCACTACCGCAACGCGGACAACGGGGACGCGAAAGCCGCGGTCGAGCGCGTGCTGAGCGGGCCGGCGGCCGTCGAGGGCGTCTACACCAAGCACGGGAAGATGGTCGTCGAGCTCGCGGTCGTCGGGACCGACAAGGGGCGCGCGCTCGAGACGATCCGTCGGCGCGTGGGCGCGTCGGCGGCGCTCTTCCTCGGCGACGACAAGACCGACGAGGACGCCTTCGCGACGCTCGCGGGCCCGGACGTCGGGGTGAAGGTGGGCGAGGGCGAGAGCCTCGCGAAGTACCGCGTGAAGGACACGCACGCGGTGGCGCAGCTCCTGGCGAAGCTGGCCGAGCGGCGCGCGGCGTGGCTCGGCGGGTCCGACGCCGTCCCCATCGAGAAGCACGCGATGCTCAGCGACCTCCGCACGGCCGCGTTGCTCACGCCCGACGCGCGCGTGACCTGGTTCTGCGCGCCACGGCTCGATGGTTCGGCGCTCTTCGCCGAGCTGCTCGGCGGCCCGACCGCGGGGTACTTCGCCGTCGCGCCCGTCGGCGACGGGCACGGCAAGGCGCGACAGGAGTACCGCGGGGACACCATGCTCGTGCGCACGGGCTGGGACGGGATCAGCGTCACTGATTACCTCGATTGCTCGGGCGGGCGCGTCGCGCAGCGGGCGGGGCGGACGGACCTGATCCGCGTCATCGAGGGGAGCGGTCGCGTGCGGATCGAGTTCGCCCCGCGCCTGGACTTCGGGCGCACGCCGACGCGCATGGAGATCCGCGAGCAGGGGCTCGTGCTCGACGACACGCTGGACCCGGTCGTGCTGCGCGCACCCGGGCTCGAGTGGACGTTGCGCGACGAGGGCAAGCATCAGACGGCGGTCGCGGAGGTGGAGCTCGGGTCCGAGCCGTTGGTGCTGGAGCTTCGATTCGGGACCGGTCGCCTCGACGCGACCAAGGCGAGCGAGTCCGAGCGACGGCGCGAGACGTCGCGGTTCTGGAGCGACTGGGCGGAGGGGCTGACGCTCCCGAGTGTGGAGCCCGAGCGCGTGCGCCGGAGCGCGCTGGCGCTCAAGGCGCTGGTGCACGGCCCGAGCGGGGGAATCGCGGCCGCCGCGACCACGAGCCTGCCCGAGCACCTCGGCGGCGTGCGGAACTGGGACTATCGCTATTGCTGGCCTCGGGACGCGGCGCTGACGGCTCAGGCGCTGGTCCACCTCGGGAGCACCGGCGAGGCGATGCGGTACCTGGACTGGGTGCTGAACATCGTCGACGAGCTGCCGAGCCCGGACCGCGTGCAGCCGGTGTACACGGTGACCGGGCACGAGCTCGGCCCGGAGGCGGAGATCACGGAGCTGAGCGGGTACGGCGGGAGCCGCCCGGTGCGGATCGGCAACGCCGCGAGCCGCCAGATTCAGCTCGACGTCTTCGGCCCGATCGCGGACCTGGTGCTTGACCTGTTGGTGAGCGGGGCGCCGATCTCCAGCGAGCACTGGCGCCTGGTCGAGGCGATGGTGCAAGCGGTGGAGGAGAAGTGGGCCGAGCCGGATCACGGGATCTGGGAGGTCCGCCTGCAGCGTCGGCACCACGTGCACTCGAAGGTGATGTGCTGGGTCGTGGTGGACCGGGGGATCAAGATCGCCGAGCAGTTCCTGGAGCGGGAACGCCCCAAGTGGCGCGAGCTGCGGGACCAGATCAAGGACGACGTGCTCGAGCGGGGCTTCAACGAGAAGCTCGGGGCGTTCACGTTCGCGTACGAGATGCCGGAGCTCGACGCGGCCTCGCTCTGGGTGGGGCTGAGCGGGATGCTCCCGCCCGACGACGAGCGCGTAGTGCGCACGGTCGAGGCGATCCATGGCGCCCTGCGTGAAGGCCCGGTGGTCTACCGCTACCTCTGCGACGACGGGCTGCCCGGGCGCGAGGGCGGGTTCCACATCTGCACCGGCTGGCTGATCGAGTCGCTGGTGATGGTGGGCAAGCTGGACGAGGCGCGGTCGTTGTTCAAGGCGTTCACCAAGCTGATCGGGCCGACGGGGCTGCTGAGCGAGCAGTGGTGCCCGGTGACCGAGCGGGCGCTCGGGAACCACCCGCAGGCGTACTCGCACCTGGCGTTCATCCAGGCCGCCCGTCGGCTGAGCGAACGGGGCGGCGCGGGGCGGGGCTCGTGACCCGATCGCGCCGCGGCGTACCATGCTCTTCACGGTCGCGCGAGCCGCGACGTTTGAGGGGGCGCATGGTGCAGCGGGCGGTTCTAGGCACATCGGCGGTGGGGGCGTGAGCGCCCGCGAGGAGGCGACCGGGCGCGCGATGGACGCGATGCGCGCGCGCGGCGTGCTGCTGCTGGGCGCGCAGGGCATGCTCGGGCGGGCGTGGCGGACGCTGCTGGCGGGGCACGGGGTTCCCTGCCTCGCGCCGCTCCCGGGCGAGGTGGACCTGGCGGATTCTGAAGTGGGAAGCAGGCTCCCCGCGGCGGGGTGGGGGACGCTGATCAACTGCGCGGCGTGGACGGACGTGGACGGGGCCGAGGCGCACGAGGTCGACGCGACGGTGGTGAACGGGGCGGCCCCGGGGCACCTGGCGCGGGCCTGCCGCGAGCGCGGGGCGACGCTGGTGCACTATTCGACCGACTACGTGTTCGGCGGGGAGTCCAGCGAGCCGTACCGGGTGGGCGAGGCACGCCGCCCGCTGAACGCGTACGGGCGGAGCAAGGCGGCGGGGGAGGCGGCGATCGAGGCGGCGTTCGCCGGGGCGGGCCCGGGCGAGGGCGGGTGGTTGACGGTGCGGACGAGCTGGCTGTACGCGCCGTGGGGGCACAACTTCGTGCGCACGATCGCGAAGCTGAGCGCGTCGCGCCCGGAGATCTCGGTGGTCGATGACCAGCGCGGTCGCCCGAC